>JALORC010000014.1 GCA_025459175.1 Planctomycetota bacterium
CCGCCGAGCTCGACCACGCGCGCCAGCGAACGAGCCGCGCCGCGGAACTCACCGGTGCGGACCTGCGCCAGACCGAGGTTGTTCCACGCGCGGCGGAACTTCGGCGCCTTCTCGACCGCGCGCTGGTAGACCGGGATCGCCTCCGGCATGCGCTCGCGCTGGGCCAGCAGGTTGGCGAGCGTGAAGTCGAACACCGCGGTGCTGGTGCGGCTGATCGCGCCCTGCAGCAGCGTGATCGCCGCCTCGGCCTGCGGCCCGCCCTGCTCGACCGGCTTCGCCAGCAGTTCGCTGACCTCGATCAGCGTGTCGCGCTCGTCCTCGCTGACCTTCGGCTCGATCTCGGTCTCGGCCAGATAGCTCTCGGCGAAGCGCTGCTGGAACACCGGATCGCGGAACAGCGCGCCGACCGCGGCCTCGGTGGCGGGATCGGCTTGCGGCTCGGACGGCGCCTGCGCCGACAGCGCACCGGCGACCAACAACAACGACAGCGTCGGAATCGAAAACTTCATCACATCGTCCTCACTTGAATGTCATCGGTTGCCGCATGCGGAACCGCACCGGCTTGCCGGCGCGCTTGCCCGGCTCGAACTTCCATTGCTTGATCGCCGCCAGCGCCGGCGCGTCGAACGCGGGATCGGAACTGCTCTGCACGATCGGGTTCTCGACCCGACCGCTCTCGTCGACGACGAACAGGATGTTGACCGTCGCCGGCGTCTTCTTGCGCAGCGCGGCGTTCAACGCCGGCTGCTGCTGGTAGACGGCGCGCGGCTTCTGGTCGAGGTCGGCGAGCGAGAACAGTTCGTCGCCGCCGTTGCCCCCACCGGCCCCGCCGAGCGCCTGGATCTTGATCGCGTAGTCGCCACCGAAGCCGTCACCGCCGAGGCCCGGATTCAGCGCCAGCTCGAGCTGCGCGAGATCGAGCGGCTCGGCGGCTTCCTGCAGATCCGGCGGCGGCGGCTCGTCGGGCTGCTCGGGTGGCTTCTGCTCCTCCTCGACCGGCGGCGGCGGCGGCGGCAGCGCCGCGGTGTCGGCCGAACGCACGTCGAGGTCGCTCGGTTCCGTGGCGCTGATCGCCTGCAACAGCGGCAGCACCAGGAAGCAGCCGAGCGTCGCCGCGGCGGCGATCGTGGCGGTGAGCACGCCGCGCCAGATCCGCGACCACGGTGAAGGAGCGGTCAGGGTGTGCATGTTCATCGCCTCGTCGCGATGCTGACCTTCTCGGCCCCGGCGAGCTTGCACTCGTCGATGATGCGGGCCAGCTGGCCCGCCAGCGCATTGGTGTCGGCCTGCACGATCACCGGCACCTTCTCCTTCTGCAGCAGGCGGCGCACCACGGCCTGCACACCGCTCAGCCCGATCTCCTTGCCGCCGTAGACGACTTCGCCCTTGGCGGTGAGCGCGATCAGGATGCTGGTCTTCTCGAGCCGCGCCGCCGAGGCGGCCTGCGGCTTGTCGACCTCGATGCCGGTCTCCTCGACGAAGGTCGTGGTGACGATGAAGAAGATCAGCAGGATGAAGACACAGTCGATCATCGCCGACATGTCGATGCCGGTGTCGCCGCCGTCGTCTGCCCCGGAATCACGGAATCGTGCCATCGGTGAAGTCCTCGTCTCGAATGTCGATCAGGCCGCCACGGACTTGCCAGCCGTGCGGCGGTACAGGAACTGCGTGCACACCGACTCGAGGTGTGCGAGGAACGCGTCGAACCGGTCCTTCTGCCGACGCAACTGGTACTGGAAGAACAACCCCGGCAACGCGACCACCAGCCCGGTCTCGGTTGTGATCAGCGCCTCCGAGATGCCTTTCGCGACCGCGGCCATGGTCTTCTCGCCGCCCGAGCCGGTGGCCAGCGCGCCGAACGTGCCCAACATGCCGGTGACCGTGCCGAGCAGCCCGAACAGCGGTGCGGCGGCGATGCAGACCTTCATCACCTTGAGATCGCGTTCGAACGGCGCGATCTCCGACTTGCGCAGGCCCTCGAACACGGCCGCGGCCCCTTCGACGGTGCCGGCGGCGGTCACCGTGCCCAGCAACTCGCCGATCCGGCCCTCGCGATGATCGGGATGCTGCAGCCACAGCCGCCAGACCTTCTCCGGCACCGAGCGATAGCCCTTCGACCACAGACCCAACCACACCATCGCGCCGACCGCGAACATCACGGCGGCATCGATGGCGATCGGGATCATCGCCCAACCACCGGCGACCCAGATCGACCAGGCCTGGTCCCAGACGCCGGCGAGCCGGGCCATCAGCCCGGGCTCCGCGGCGGCCAGCGCCTCGCTGTTCTCGACCAGCAGCAACATGTCAGGCCACCTCGATGGCTTGCCGCGCGGCCGCCGAAGCCGCGGCCGCCGACTCCGACTTGCGCAGCTCGGCGAGGAACCGCAGCGCCACCTTCTCGAGCTCGTCGACGATGCTGCGCGCGCGCCGCGACAGGAACGCGTGCAGCAGCAGCGACGGGATCGCGATGATCAGGCCGTATTCGGTCGTGATCAGCGCCTCCGAGATGCCACCGGACAGCGTCTTCGGGTCGCCGGTGCCGTAGACGGTCATCTGGTTGAAGGTGTTCATGATGCCGGTCACGGTGCCGAGCAGGCCGAGCAACGGCGCCGACGTGGCACAGATCGCGACGAACGGCAGCCAGCCGTTGAGCCGCAGCCGCGTCGACAGCACGCGCTCGTACATGACCTCCTCGATCAGCTCGCGTGGCTCGCCGAGATGCTCGGCGCCCGCCTGCAGCATCTGGCCGGCCGGACCACCGATGGTCTCCGCCTGCGCGATCGCGTCGTTGCGGTCGCCCTTGCGGACCGCCTGCAGCAGGGCCTCGACCGAACGCCGCGCCGGCCGCCGCACGAACAGCATCGACAGCCACTTGCCGAGCACGACCAGCAGCGCCGCACCGGCCAGCACCGCCATCGGATACATGATCGGGCCGCCCTTCTTCACGTGCTCGAGCCAGGTCTCCTCGATCGCGGCCGCCTTGTGCGCGTTGCCGAGCGTCGGGTCGAACGGCAGCCCGCCGCCGGTGCCGAGCGCGAGCTGCGCCGCGGCCTCGCGCTGCTCGGGCTGCGGGAACGGCTGCACCGACGGCTCCAACGAACCGAGCTTGGTGTCGGCGGTGCCGATCTGCGAGCCGTCGGCCGAACGGAACACCGCGACCGGGCCGAGCAGCACGAACGTGCCGGCCTGCACCAGGCCGTTGGCGTCGACCGCCTTGCCCTCGAACCGGCTGCCGCCCAGCGCCTCCTCGACGCGGTCGAGCGAGGTGTTGACGACCGCCGTCTCGGCGGCGAACACCTCGGCCTCGCCGAGTTTGCTGTTGTCGAGCGCGAGCCGGGCGGTGTCGAGTGACTGCCGGTAGCGCTGCAGTTCGCTGATGTGCAGCCGCGACTCGAAGTTGCGGCCGTACTCACTGAGCAGGTTCTGCAGGTAGGTCGCCTGGTCGCGCCGCTGCGTGTTCTCGGTGCGCAGGTTGCTGAGGTCGAGCGTGCGGCTGTCGAGCAACCGCGTGACCTTCTGGTAGTCGCCGCGCACGGTCTGCAGCTGGACCTCCAGCTCGCGCAGCTGCTGGTTCATCGGCAGCTTCTCGGCGGTGATGCTCTCACGCAGCCGCGCCAGCTCGGCCAGACTCTGCTCGAGCTGCTGGCGCATCTCGCCGGCGGCGTTGTCGAACCCGGGCTGCTGCGGCGCCTCACCGCCCTGCGCGGGGACGAACGCGACCAGCAGCAGGCCGCCGAGCGCGAGACGGAACAGTTCGAAGATGGTCTTCATGGTCTTGCCCTCGCTCATTGGATCTGCACCGGCAGCCGCACGAACGCGGCCACGTCCTCGCTCTTGTAGATCTTGATCGCACGCTCGATGTCGCCCGCCAGCTCGTTGGCCTGCCGCCAGTCCCAGCCGCTCGCGGTCGCCGAACCGATGCCGGCGACCTTGCCGTTGCCGCCCGCGTAGTAGGCCTGGCCGATGCCGATGTAGAGCACGGTGACCTCGACGCGCGAGCCGTCGGTCAGGGTGCGGACCTCGCTGGTGACCGTGATCTCACGGTTCCACTTGTCGACCTCGTTCAGGATGCCGATCACGTTCTGCCACCGTTCACCGACCGACTGCTTGTTTTCCTCGCCGGCGACCGGCAACCGCTGGCTCAGCGGCTTGACCCGCGTGCGCAGCGGCTCCGGCAGCCGCGGCAGCAGCTTCAGCACGCGGGCCTCCATCGTGACGACCTGCGCGGTCAGCTGGTCGGCGACCGCCTTGCGACGGTCGTTCTCCGCCAACAGCTCGGCGCGATCCCGGTCGGCGTCGGCGATGGTCTTCTCCGCGTCGGCGATGCGCTTCTGCAGCGACTCGATCTCACGGCGCACGATGTCCATGCGCGCGGTCAGGGCTTCCTTGCCGACCGCCCAGTCGCGGGTCTCCTTCGACACGAGCCCGCGCGTCTCGACGTATTTCTCGATGGTCGTGCGCGTGGCGGCGACCGCCTCGGCCGGCGTCTGCTGCGCCTTCGGCGCCGACGAGGAGAGCACCGCGGCGATCGCGAGGATCACCGGGGCCCGGAACAACGGGAGAGGATGGATCATGGCAGTGCAGTGGGTCAGAAGGTGATCTCGCCACCGATCGACAGCGTCCACTCGACGCCGTCGGTGAAGGTGCGGCGGGTGACGTCGTCGTCGATCAGTTCGGAGCGGTAGACCTGGCGCCGCAGCGCGTCGGTCAGGTTGCGGGCGCCGAGCGTGAGCCGGATGCCCTTGCCGAGCGGCTGCATCAGCGACGCGTTCAGCGATTCCCAGCGCGTGTCGTAGGTCGACGGCACGAAGAACGAGCCGCTCGGCCCCGGGCCCTGGATCAGCGTGTCGCCGGTGACCGTGTAGAACAGCCCGAAGCTGGTGCCGGTCAGCGGCACGTCGTAGGTCGCGAACAGGTTGTAGAGGTAGTCCGGCGTGTTGGTCATGTCGCGCGTCGGCAGCGGGCGGAAGCCCTGCAGGTTCTCGAACGCGAGGATGTCCTCGTCGGGCAACCGCACCGAGCCGTCGAGCCAGGTGCCGTTGGCGCCGAGGCCGATGCCGCGCAGCGGGTCCCAGAACGTGCCGAGTTCGTGGCGGGTCTCGAGCTCGATGCCCTTCAGCGTGCCGCGCGGGAAGTTGACCGCGGTGGTGAACGTGTACTGCGCGAGCTTCTCGACGTACTCGATCGGGTCCTTGATGTCCTTCTGGAACCACGACGCCGAGAACAGGCCGCCCTGGTACGGCGTCCAGTCGAGGCGCAGGTCGAAGTTGCGCACCTCGCTCATCTCGAGCCCCGGGTTGCCGACGAAGATCGGGCCGCCGAGGAACTCCTGCTGGAAGATGGGTGTGAGCTCCTTGAACGTCTGCCGCGCGACGGTCTCGCTGTAGGCAGCGCGGAACGTGACGTCGTCGAGCACGTCGTAGACGAGACCGAGCGACGGCAGCACGTCGTCTTGGTCGAAGTCGACGTCGCCGTCGCCGGGCAGGATCGTCGAGGTGCCGAACTGGCCCGGCGGCACCCAGACAGCCTCTGCTTCCGGGTCGTTGACGATCCGGATCCGGGTCGACTCGATGCGGGCCCCACCGATCAGACGCAAACGCGCTGTCAACGGCAGATCGAGCATCGCGTACCAGGCCTTGATGCTCTGGTCGCCGCGGTAGTCGACATCGGTCAGGCCGGCGGTGATCGGGTGGTCGTCGAAGCCCCAAACGTCCGACCAGTCGAGCTGGTCGAACTGACCCTCGTAGAGGAAGTTCGGGTCGAGGAAGTTGCTGTAGGTGTCCTGGTCGTAGTTGCGCTCGACGTCGTCGCGGAACGCGCCGATCTTGACTGACGCCTTGCGGTTGCCCCAGAGCTCGAACGGCAGCTTCAGGTTGGCTGCCATTTCCTCGCTGTCCTCGTCGATACGCTCGAACACCCGCTGCAGGTTGCCGAGCAAGAACTGCGCAGCCGGCTTGTACTGCAGGTAGCGACCGCTGGGGATCCACGCCGACGCGAACTGACGACGATCGGGCTGGTCCCGTTCGGCGCGGCTCTTCGCCAACGCCCAGTCGAACTCGACCGCACTCGACTTGCCGCCATAGAGCGGTACCCGGTGCCGCCCGGTCAGCTGCAACGTGTCGGTGGTGCGCTCGACATAGTTCAGCGTCTGCAGCCGCAGCCACGGCGCAGCGAGGGGGTTGTCGATGCCGGGAGAGTTGATGTCGGTCGGGTCGTGGCCGGGGAAGAAGTACTCCTTGCCACGCGTGTCCTCGGCGATCGTCGTCGTGTCCTCGGCCGCGCGCGTCGACAGCCACGCCAGCGTCAGCGCGTGGTCAGCGTTCTGGATGCCGACCGTGGTCAGCCCGCCCCACTGCACCGACTGCCGGCTCTGCTTCAGGTCGAACAGTGCGGTGTAGAACTCGCCCGACTGCGGGTTGCCCTGGTTGTACTGCGGCGTCAGCGGGTCGCCGGCGCGCAGCGCCCAGTACGAGTCGTCGACCCCTTCGAAGTAGGCGTTGTCGCGGTCGTAGAAGCCGTTGACGAAGCCACCGGCGCGCCAGCCGCCACCGACGTCGAACGAGAACCCGCCCGACACCGAGCCCTTGTACTCGAGCGGCGCCTGCGTGGCATCGACACCGACCGCGCCGTCCCAGTTCTCGCCGAGCGGCTGCACGTTGCGTTCGCGGCCGCGCTTGCCGAACGCGCGCACGCCGCCGTCGGCCGAGGTCAGGAAGTCGCTGCGGCCGGTGTAGTTGGTGTTGTAGGCGGTGCCGACCTTCCAGCGCAGGAACAGCGGCTCGTCCGGCACGCCCTTCAGCACGACGTTGACGGCGCCACCCGATGCGTTGCCCTGCTGATCGGGCGTGAAGGTCTTGCTGACCTGCAGGCTCTGGATCACGTCGGACGGGAACTGGTCGAGCTCGACCGCGCGCTTGTCCTTGTCGGCCGACGGCAGCAGCACGCCGTTGATCTGCGAACTCACGTAGCGATCGGGCAGACCGCGGATCACCGCCGACTTGCCGTTCGCGGTCGACGCGCCGGCGACCAGACGCAGACCCGCCGCGGCATCGCTGGCGCCGGCCTTGCTCATCAGGTCGGTGCTGATCGAGTCGACCATCGCCGGGCTCTCGGCGCGGATGTCGAGCAGTGCCAGTTCGGTGCCCGAGCCGAGCTGCAGCGCGTCCTCGACGACGAACTCCTCCATGTCGGTGAAGTCGCCGGCCAGGTCGATCCGCACCTCGGTGAGCTGCCCGGCCGCGACCACGACATCGGCCTTCACCGCCCGCAGGTAGCCGTCCTTCTGGGCCACGAGGGTGTACTTGCCGGGGCGCAACTGGGGCACGACGAACGCGCCCTGGTCATTGGCCTCGACCTTCTGGCCGGTCTCGACGACCTGCACGGTGACGCCACCGAGCGGCGCGTCGAAGTCCTGGTCGTAGGTGCTGCCGCGCAACGAGCCGGCCTGCTGCGCGCGCATCGAAGTGGCGACCGCGCACGCGACCGCCAGCAGCAACAGCGGACGATGCCTCACCACGGTTCCCCCAGCCCGGCCACGATCTCGCGGATCCGCGGCCACAGCGAAGCGGTCGGGTCGATGCCCCGCACCGCCATCGCCACCAGCGTGTCGACGAGGTCGTCACAGCGCGGCCGCGAGTTCGGGTTCTCCATGCCTTCCTCGAGCACCTGCGCCAGCAGGTCGCGCGCGAGGTCGGCCTCGCCCATCGTGTGCCACGCCAGCGCCAGCGGCCGCAGCGACTCGGCGCGGAAGATGTCGATGATCTGCTCGCGCTCGCGGTGCCATTCGCCGAGCGCCTGCTCGGCCTCGACCTTGGCGCGGTCGGCGTCACCGACCAGGAACTGCAGCTCGCACAGCCGCGCCGCCTGCGGCAGGCGGTCCTCGGCGCGCCACCGATGGTTGGTGACGATGCCGCGCGCCGCCGCGACCAATGCTCGGGCCCCGTCGCGTTCGCCTCGCGCCACCGAGGTGCGCACCATCGTCGCCAGCGCGTCGAGCCGCAGCGCCGGCATCACCTTGTCGTAGCGCACCGTGAGCCGCTGCTCGAGTTCGGCCCGCAGCGGCGCATCGGTGAAGAAGCGCTCGTGCAGCCGCGCCATCAGCGCCAGCGCCGTGCCCTGCTGGCCGAGCGTCATGGTCGGGAAGCCGAGATCGAGCTCGGCGAGTTCCTTGGCCGCCAACTCCGGCGGCAGCAATCGCACCCGTTCAGCCGCCGTCTGTGCCCAGCTCGCGTCGACGGCGTGCGTCGTCGCCACATCGATCGCAGCGGCGGCGGCAGCAGCCTGCTCGCGGTCCCCGAGCGCCGCATACGCGCGCGACATCTTCAGCGCGATCATGTCACCGCGCCACTCCTGCCCGTTCTGGTCGTCGCGCGCCCCCTGCTGCACCTGTCGCGCCAGCTTCAGGTGCTGCTCGGCCTCGGGGCGCCGACCGCGCGTCGCCATCACCCACGCGTAGTCGGCATGCGCACAACCGCGCCGCCAGTCGCGGATGTCGGCGGCCAGCTCGATCGCCAGCTCGGGCTGGTCCAGTTCGAACGCCGCCGCGACCGCGACTTCCTGGGCCCGCGACCGGTTCTTGTGGTGCGGATCGAGCGGGAACTTCGACGCCGCCGCGAACGCGGTGCGCAGCAGTTCCAGTTGGAACGGCTGCAGTGCAGCCGGCTTGCCCGCCTCGGGCGCGGTCCCGCTCGCCCGCTCGACCGCCGCCAGGGCCACACTGGTCGTCGGCTCCGAGTCGCGGCACGAACAAGCCATCAACAAGGGACCGAGAACGCACCACCAGGGAAGTACCAGGGTCGTCTTCATCGCCAGTCGCAGAGTCAGGTTCGGGAACGACCCGAGGCAGGTGGCAGACTCAGCTGCCACCTGCCGCGGGTGCGGGCATCAGGGATTGCCGCGTGGGATCAGGGCAGGATGTGCTTCTGGGCGTTCGAGAACGCGAACTCGCCGCTCGGCACGCCGAGATCGAAGGCGGCCCACTGCGTGTAGAAGACCGAACCACCGAGGCCGAGCGGGATCGGGATCGGGGTCGCCGAGACGGTGCCGCCGGCGCCGACGCGCACGTCGACGAAGTCGGCCGTCGGGGTCACGATGCCACCGAACAGCGGGAAGTCGATCCGGAACGCGCCGAGCACGAAGATGCCGACGTTGATGTTCGGATCGATGTTCTCGACCGAGCAGGTCACCGAGCTACCGCCGGCCCAGTTGCCGGTCGTGTAGTGCACCGGCGCACCGACGATGCCCGGACGCTCCGAGCTGATGTAGGTGTTGGCCTTGCTGTTGGTGGTGAGGCCGAAGCGCGCCGTGCCGGTCCAACCGATCAGCCAGTTGTTGCCGCGCGGGAAGGCGCCCTTGAAGCGAGCCTGGCTGAAGAAGCCGTCGTTCGGCGCGAAGCCGACCGCGCTGAGCGCGTCGTTCGCCGGCGTCGGATCGAGGAAGGTGACCGGCAGGGTCGTGTTGACACCGTTCGGCGTCGCCGAAGCACCGCGGGTGACCTGCACGATCGGCGACAGCGTCGCGATGCTGTTGTTGCTGTTCGAGGTGCCGGCGCCACCGGTGAACACGGCGCGGGCGTTGGCCTCGTTGTAGGCGTTGGCGCGCACGTTGTTGAAGAACACGTTGTCGCGGTAGTCGAGCAGGTTGCCGTCGACCTGGGCCGTGTAGGCCGCGGCCGGGTTGGCGAACGGGTTGATCGCCGAGGTGACCGTGTAGGCCGTGGTCCAGCGCTGCGCCCAGGTCAGCGTGCCGCCGCAGCCGTAGCCGGTGTTGCCGTTCTCGCCGTCGGTCACACCGTTGCGCAGCACTTCGTCACCGGCGTCCATGAACACGCTGTTGCGGATCTGGACGTTGGCGTTGTCGCGGAACTCGACCAGCTGGTCGCCGGCGGTGCCGTTGGCGGCCGCGATCGGCGGGGCGCCGACGACGGTGAAGTTGTAGAGCGCGGCGGTCGTGGTCGGCTGGTAGTTGCACAGCTCGGCGCCGTCGATCTCGAGGCCGTTGTCGCCGAAGCCCGAGCCCTGCGAGCCGACGCCGCTGTAGCCCTGCACGATCAGGCCGAACTGGGCCTTGCCGCGCCAACCCTGGTCGAGGTCGAGGCTGTCGTCGCCGATGTTCCAGATGCTCAGGTACTTCAGATTGACGGTGCCGCCCCAGACCTCGATGCCGTCGTCGAGGTTGTTGAGGATCTCGATGTGGTGGATGTCGGTGCCGCGACCGATGCCACCGAGCGACAGACCGTTCAGCTCGACGCCCGGCGCCGCGGTGCGGCCGCCGTAACGCAGCGACACGTAGGTGAAGTTGCCGCTGTCGTCCGCATCGTTGCCGCCGCCGTAGTCATTCAGCGACGTGAGGGCCGGGCTCAGGCCTTCCATGTCGGCGAAGTTGCTGGCGTTCGGCGCCGGCGTGTTGGTACCGACCTGGTTCTCGGAGATGAAGCCCGAGCCCATGATCGTCACGTTGCCCCACTCGTTGTTGGCGAGCTGGCGGTAGGTGCCGGTCTCCGGGTTGCCGCCGGTCCAGGTGGCCCGGTCGTCGTCCGACGTGAAGATGATCGGCGCGTCGACCGTGCCGTTGGCGAAGATCTGCGCGCCGCGGCAGATCGCGAGCGTGCTGTTGTTGGTGCTGGCGATGACCGTGCCGGCCTGGATCGTCAGCGAGGCGCCGGGCAGCACGTAGATGTCGCCCTGAAGCTGGTAGACGTTGTTGGCGGTCCACGTCGTCGACGTGGAGATGTTCGCGTTGACGACGACCTGGGCCTGGGCGACCGAGGCGAGGCCGACCACGAGGGCGATGCCCTGCAGGAAGGAGTTGCGGTTCATGATGCGGACTGGGGGTGGTTGCGGGGGAAGAGTCGGGCGCTGGCGCGCCCTCGGTGACGCCCGAACAACCTAGGTCCGCATGTGAGGGCTCCGTGAAGAGCACGTGACCCTTCGGCGAAATCGGCGCTCCGCCCGCGGCTCAGCCCGACTGCGCCATCGCCCCGCGGTGCACCTGCAGATCGGCACACTCGAGCGCGATGCGCCCGTGCGGCGGGAACGCCCAGTGCAGCGACCAGCGCCCGGCGAGAGTGCGATCGACCTCGGCGCCGCAGGCCCGCGCCGCGCCGCCGGCGTTGTGACGCCATTCGAGGTCGACCTCGAGGCCGGTCACCGCGCGGCACTGCACCCGCACGCTCTCACCCGCCGGCATGAGCAACTGCAATTCGACATCGCGGCCGCCGTGTTGCCACACCACGGCACCGAGTCGGGCCTCGCGGAGCTCGTTGACGACGTCTTCGAGCGTGCTCATGGCTGCAGCGTGGAAGCGAGCGACCGCGTCGGCAAGTTAAGGTTGCGCCAAGAACCGCGCCGCGGTCTTCATGCTCGCGCCCGCGGCCGGTGCCAAGGCGCCCAGCCGCTCGCGATCAGGCGATCACGGCCATCGCGATCAGCGCCTGCAAACGGGCCGGATCGGTCGCCGAGGTCTTGCAGACGAAGCCACCCTGGTGCGCGAAGTGCACGTCGGGCTCGCCGCGGACGCGCGCGAAGTCGAGCCGCGGATCGTCCTCGTAGCGCTGCAGGCCATACCCCGACCCGCGCCGGTCGGGGTAGACCATCGCACCGACCACCCGTTCGAGCCCCTGCTTGCGCACGTAGCGGGCCACCGCCGCCGATGGTTCGTCGCGCACCGGCTCGACGCGCGGCAGGAACACCGTCTCGATGGTGACCGCCCCCGCCACCACCGACCAGCGCTGGACGCTGCCCTTGACGTAGGCCAGGTCCTCGCGCACCGACCGCAGGTGATCGAGCAGGTCCTGACCGACCAGACGCATGTAGTCGTAGACGGTCTCGCCGGGGCGATGCACCTTGCCGGCCGCGAACCGCCGCAGCAGCGTGGCGTCGATCGGGGAGTTCAACCGGGCGATCGCCTGCCGCGGCACACCGAGCCACGCCGCGGTCTGGTTGGGGCCGCGCGAGTCGAACCACTCGGCCGGCTCGAGCCAGTCGCAGAACGTGCGCGCGTCGTCGTAGAGTCCGAGCGCCTGCAGCACGAGGCTCAGCGAACAGGTCGGCGGGTGCTCGCGCGGGAAGTGGTGGTGGTCGAAGTTCTGCAGCGCGGCGTCATGGCTGCCGCCGATGTCGATGATGGCGACGGTCGGGTCCTGCAGTTCGTCGGGGCGCGGGTCGCGGCGTTCGATCGGGCAGCCGTGCAGCGCGGCGAGCACGCAGCAGGCCAGCAGGTCGTCGCGGTGGGCGCCGCCGGGGTGGGTCACGATCCGCGTGAGGGTGGGCATCGGATGGCGACGGTAGCTGTGCGGCGGCCGGAAGCGAACGCTGCGCGGCGATCTCCGAGATCCGCCGCTCCGACCGACCGCAACCCTGGAGCCCCGGCGCCGAGCAGGTGGCGCCGACCTGCCAGCCACGCCTGCTCAGTGTACGATGAACCCCAACGGGGCTGGCACGTGGACGGTCCCGCTGCTGCCGAGCTCCAGCAGCAGATTCGCCGTGCGCGACCAGTCGTAGACGCGGTTCGAGTCGAACCGGGTTCCAGAGGCGTGCTGCAGATTCACCAGACGTTCCACATCGAACAATGGGACCGCGACGGCATCGAGATGCCTGCGCGGCAGTCGGAACTCGTTGCCGGTCACGATCGTACCCGTGGCGTTGGAGATGTAGAGACTGGTGCCGTAGGACTCCTTGATCACATTGCCGAGGATCTGGTTGCCGCGGTGGAGATCCAGGACCCCGGGCAAGACCGCCTCGTTGGTCAGGTTGATTGCCCCCTTCAAGAACAAGTGCGGTGACTGCCCGACACAGCAGCGGGTGAGATTGTTGCCCACGATGACATTGCCGAAGAGCGTCCCGGCCTCGTGGTCCGATGGCGCCAAGTTCGGCACACCGAAGAGCTCCGAGCAGAGGTTGATGCCTGGACCGTGCGTGTTGCCGATCGTGTTGTTCTCGATTCTGGAGGCTCGACCCTTGAACACGATGCCTCGCGAGGCCGAGTTGGAGATTCGGTTGTTGCGCAGGAGTGATCCCTCGCCCGCGTTGGCGTAGCACTCGACGTAGTCGCCGATGGCGGCGGAGAATGGCGGTGTGCAGAGAACGGCAGAGACCGCGCCGTTCAGGTGGGTCGCCCATGGCGACTGTCGGAGAACGGTGACTTCGCGCGAGTATCCTGTCGACGGGCGCAGGATGCGCAGGGTGTCCCCTACCGCGATCGGGCCAGCACTGAGTGGGGGCAAGTACTCCAGCAGCGAGAAGACCCCCGTGGCCGGGTCCACCATGTCCACCCGGGCGAACACGCTGCGCACGGCGATCGCGTCATCCCCCGTGAAATCGAATGCGCAGCTGTCGACGGTCACCCCCGCGCGCGGCTGTCGGATGTGAATGCCATCTCGGGTCGACGATGCGAACCGCAGCGACGGTCCCGGCGGACTACCGACCACCGTGCTGGGCCGCGGGGCATTCGACAGGGCCAGCACATGACGCGGGCCGATCCCGCAGCGGCGGAACGTGGTGCCGGTGCACTCTTCCGCCACGACCCCCATCGCCGGTGCAGAGAAGATGTTGACACCCTCCAAGGTGACGTTGGTCGAGCGCGACACGACAATGGCATGATTGCGTGGCCGGATCTGTCCTTGGAACATCGTGGCCGAGTTCAAGGGGATGGCTGCGATGTCCCCGATCTGGACGTTGTCATTCGCGGCCGAGAACGAGCCATGATTGAGCAGGTATCGGTTGTGGCCCAACGCCACCACCGACGTGAACCCGCGATTCACGGTGCGTTCCCGCAGCTGGTGGGTCGCCGGATCGTGGTAGTGAGCGAAGAACACCGGCGGTTCTCCGGCTGCAGGCGGCAGAGGAGGCCGGAAGCCGGCATGCAGCTCGATTTCCACTCCTGTATACAGGCTGTTGTTGACCGGGTCTCGGTGGAGCACCTTGACCGTTCCCTGACTGACCAAGGACGGTGTGCCATCGGGAATTCCGGCCTGACCACGGTGGACGTAGTCGATGTCGAGGTCGCGAATCGTCACGTCGTGGACTCCGACCAGGTAGAGCACGCCGCGCCGCGTCTCGTTCACCACTTCCAAGCGAGCCCCGTTGCCGATGATGGTGAGGGTGGACGCGCTCTGGACCATCGGCGACCGCAACATCAGGTCGACATACTGCGGCGTTGCCAATTGATAGCTCCCGGGGCGAAACTCCAGAGTGACGTCGCCGCTGGTCTGCATGGCCAGATCCAGCGCTTGTTGAATGGCAGCGGCATCGTCGGCTCCGTCGTCCGGTATCGCGCCGAACGTGGCGACGTCGAAGTAGCTCTGCGGACCGGGGGGCTGAGCCACCGCATCACACACGAGAACTGCGCCGAGGGCTGCAAACCGGGCGAATGGTCTGTTCGTCATGCCACTACAGTGTCTGCTCGGCATACAGAAGTTCGCAGCGGACCCGAGAACGCGCGGCAACCAGCGATTCTTCCCTGGCGTGGATTGCGATCAGCGAGTCCGCGCCGCCCGCACCCGCTCGGCAACTGCCGGCGACAACCTCGCGAGCGCGGCCAGCACCGGCGCCGGGTCCCCACATCCCGCATCCAGCCCGATCGCCTCGAGTGCCGCGATGGCATCGTCGCCACCCAGCTGCTCCAGCGACTCGATCAGGTATGGCATGACCCCCGCCCACCCCGGCTCGAATGCGCGCACGCGGGCCGCGATCGGCGCGATCGCCTCGCGCACCCCGAGCTGCGCCAACGCCTGCGCGATCGACATGCAGCAGCCGGCGTCCGGCTCCTGCGCCAGCCGCTGCTGCAGGTAGGCGCGGACCTCGGCGGTGTCGGCTGTGCCGAGGCCTCGCAGCACGATCCACGTCGCGTAGTTCGGCAGGTTCGGGCCACTGGCCAGCGCCAGCAGGTGCCGCTCGTCGCCGGGCCGCCAGGTCAGTTGCAACAGTCGCGTCGTGTGCACATGGGCATGGCCGACCTCGAGCAGCGCACACACCGCGCGGAACCCCTCGCTGCCGCGCGTGGCGAACGCGGCGATCCGCTCGTCGCCACGGCCCGCGAGCAGGTCGGCCGATGCATCGAGCGCGTGCTGCATGACCTCGCGCGACACCTCGCGCGCGGTCGCGCGTTCGAGCAACAACGGCGACAACTCGCGCGACGCCACGTCCTGGCTCGCCGCCCGGCGCCGCCGCACCTCACCACCGAACGCCTTGCCGAGGGCCGGGTCGCCGGTCGTCAGCAGCCGCGCCGTCATGCGCATGCCGACCGGCAGGCTCGAGGTCGGCCGCGGGAAGTTGATCTTCAGCTGCACGAAGCGCTCGCCGCGATCGGTCTCGATCGCCCACAGCACGCGCGACGGCTGCGGCTGGTCGCCCACGCGCAGTTCGTCGACGACCAGATCGGTGACGTGCCGGTCGCCGAGCGGCAGCCGCGCGTGCACGCGCATCGCCATCGTCTGCCCCCACTCCGCGGTCGGGTCCGAGCAGTGCTGGTAGAGGCCGTGCACGGCAGCGCGCGCCTTGACGACGATCGCACCGTCCTGCGCCCCGGTCGTGATCGTCACTGGCGCCTCGCCGTCGCGCGCCGCGAACGGCACGCAGGCGGGATCACCGAACAGGACGCCACCGGTCGCCCCTTCGAGCATGATGTCGCGCACGGCTTCGCGCTGCGGCGCGAACTTCGCACCGTCCTCGACCGGCTCGAGCTGCAGGCGGCCCTCGCCGAAGCCGAGGAAGCCGAGCACCGTCTTGTCGTAATCGCGCCGCCGCGCCTCGCCGAGCGACATGCCGTCGACCACCAACGCCGCGAGGTCGGTGGCGAGTTCGGGGCCGGCCGGGCGCGGACACAGATAGGCGGTGTAGCCAACCACGCCGGTGCGCAACAGTGACAGGCAGAAGCTCTCGTCGAGCGGCACGGTGCGTTCGTGCAGCACCGCGGCGCGCCAGTCGTCCTCGTACCAGCGGTTGGTGACACCGGTGTAGCAGGCGACGTTGAGCACCACCGCACCGTCCAGCACCAGCCCCGCCAGCTCGGCGAACGTCGGGCCACCCACCACTTCGCGTGGATAGCCGTGGCCGACGAACGTGACGACATCGCGCCCCTTCAGCTTCGGCAGCTGCGCGCGCAGGAACTCGACGTCGCGGCCGGCGGCCGGGAACACCGATTCGCCGGCGCTCAGGATCTGCAGCTGGTCGAGACGCTGCCGGCGGAGATGGAAGACGCCTTTGCCGACCTGCGACCGTTCGACGCCGCCGATGACGTCCGCGACGCCATCGTCGACCGGCTCGGGCCGCCGCGCGATGCCGCGCTGCGCGAGCGCCAGCGCTTCCGCACCGGTGCGACCGGTGAGGTAACCGAACGCGAAGTCGACGAACGGATCGTCGTCGAGCTCGGTGGCCAGCTGCAGGAACCGACGCTGGAAGCCGAACTCGATCTGTTCGGGCCGCATCACCAACGCCACGTGACGTGGCTGCGCGCGCCGCAGCGCGGCGCGCACCGGCTCGAGCGCGGCCGGATCGAACCGCACCAACTCGGCGCGATGGTGTTCGACCAACGCCTGCGCCGCTGCGTCGAACGGATCGACGGACGCGGTCGCCGCCAGCACCACATAGTCGACCTGTTGCGCCGGGGACGGCAGGCACATCGCGCTGCCGACGACGAGGGCGACGAGGCGCCCGTGGTTGAAGCTGATCACGGGACGAATGATCCGCGCCGGTGCCGCAGAGGTCCATCCGCCCCAGCACCTCGGGGCGCGCTGCAGCCGAGTTGCCGTCGCGCACCGGAGCCAGCTACACTCGGCCGACCAGCGTGTAGCTCAGCAGCAGAGCGTCGGGCTTGGACCCGAAGGGCGCAGGGGCAGAACCTGCCACGCTGGACCTACCGCCACCAACCGCCCCGTGCTCGGCCCACCCACACCCCTCGACCCCGGGTATCTGCAGGGCCTGATCGGCCGCGCCCTCGCGACGGCCGATGCGGCGACCGATCCGGCCGCCGCGGCGGGCGCGCTGCGCCGCGTGTCGAAGTTCCTGCAGGCGCTGCTCGGTTGGCGCGATGGCAGCCTGCAACCTGGCTCGCGGCAGCCGATCCCTGGTGCGCCGGCGTGGGCCACGCCGGAAGTGGTGCGCGGTGGCTTCGCGACCGGCGCGCTGGCGGCCGGAGGGCCGTTGCTCGACCACGAACTCGCGTTGCTCGCCGCCCTCGGCATCCCGGGCGGTGGCCGCGCCGAGATCCACGCTCACTACCTGGCGCCTGTGGGTCTGCGCGAGCTGCAACAGCGACTGCAGTCCGGCTGCTACCGCGTCGGTGTGGCCGAGGAAGCCGCGCTGTTGGTCGTCTGCTGGCTGCTGCAGCGCGCCGAGGCCGACCGAGCGCGCCGGCTGCTCGACCTGCTGGCCCCCTGGCTGGCGCAACTGCGCTTCCACCCGCTGCCGACGAGCACCGCGCAACCCGATGGCACGACGATGCGGCGGCGCACCCTGCGCCAGGGCATCGCCGACCTGACGACGCGACGATCGCCGCAGCCACTGTTGCGCGAACTCGAGACGCTGACCGTGTGGGCCCCGTTCGAGGACCGCGTCGTGCAGTGCATCGCGGCGACGCTGAGCGGGCCGTGGCCGCAGGTCATCGTCGACGCAGCCGGTCGCCGCGTCACCAATCGTCACGGCACGCCCCGCGTCACCGGCGGCGAGCCGTTCCTGGTCTGGCCGACCGGAAGCCGCGAACGAGCCGTGGCCCTGGTGCAGGAGTTCGAGCAGCTGCAGACGCAGCACACGCGGACCCGGCGCGGGCGCGATGCCGGCAGCAACCTCGCGATCCTGATGCACGGGCTCGCTGCCGCCACCCGCGAACAGGCCGGCGCACGCGAACGTGGGCGCGTGCGGCTGGCGCTGGCATTGATCGCCGACAAGCGCGGTCGTCCGGACGAAGCGAGGCATCAGCGACTGCGACAGCAGCAGGCCGCCGTTGCCGGCGCGCCACAGCACACCCAGCTGGCGCTGCTGCTGGCCCAGCGACTGCGCGCGCAGATCGCGGCCGGGGCCGATCCCGAGCTCGGTGTGCACGACCCCGAAGCCTTGCTGCAGCCGACCGGCGCCGGCGAGTCACCGACGGTGCCGGCCGCGGTGGCGTTCCCCCCGGCGCTGCAACGACGCGTGCGCGCGCTGCAGGAAGCTTCGCTCGAGGCGCTGCTCGCTGCGGGCCTGGTGCCGTCCGCCGAAGTACTCGCCGAACTGGCGCCCGAACTGGCGGCGCGCGCGGTGGCGCAGGCAACCGTGGACCCGGTTCTGCAGCGAGTGGTGGCCGCGACCTACCTGGCATTCCGCCGCCGCCGCTCGCTGTTGCTGCTGGACCTGCAGCACCAGGTTCGCTTCGAGGAGCTACCGTGGATCGGTGCGATCGCCGAGCACTGCCGCGATGGCGGCGGGGCCGCCGCCGCGCAGCGCGCCTTCGACGCCGTGCTGGTGGCGACGCTGCAGACGTTCCCGGGCACGCTGGTGCCGAACGCGCTGCTGACCGAACTCGGCGCATTGGCGCGGGCCGCGGGTCACGAGCTGCCGCTGGTCGAGGAACTGGCGGCCGACATCTTCCAGGGCACGTTCACCGGCAAGTTCGCGGCCGCAGCGGCCACGGCCGCGACGCTGCTGCAAGGTTCTGCGTACCAGGACTACTACGACATCGACTGGGCCGAGGTGCTGGCGCTGCCGAAGCCGGCGGCGCAGGGCGCGCACGCGGCGTTCGCCGCGCTGTGCCGCCGCCGCGCCGGCCCCCTGCCGGGCCGCGGCGTGGTCGACCACGGCATGGTCATCGAGCAACAGCAGATCCTGACCACGCAGAACCTCGCCGTGCTGTTGTCGGCGTGCTCCCACCGCCAGCAGCTCGTCGACCGCTCGCCCGAACTGGTCGCAGGCTGCACGCGACACCTGATCGGCTTGGTGCGCCAGATTCCTGGCGAACGACGGGCGCGACTGCGCCTGGCCAAGGACCTCGCCTACGGCTGCCGGCAGCTGCTTTTCTTCGCGTCGCTGCGACCGCGGTCGGAGTTCGCGACCCACTGCGACGAAGTGCGCGCGGCCATAGCCGCGGTCCCACCGGCAGCGCGTGCGCTGCTACAGCCGGTGCTGGCCGGGCTCGAGTGGATCGCCGCCGGCAACCGCTTCGCGGCTCCGCCCACCGCCGGTGCGCCGCGGCGGCTGCTGGGTTGGTCGGACGGCCCGCACTGGTTGTTCGGCGGCAGCTGAACGACCCGGCAGCCGGCGTTCGCCGCGCCTGCCGTTCACCGGAGCCGGTCCACCCGTTCGACCGCCTCGTGCAGCAGATGCGCCGGCGGCGGTGTCTCGCACAATGCCAACGCCGCACGCATCGCCGCCAACGCGGCCCGAGCCGGCTCGCGCGCACCACGGTCCACGTGGGCGAGGCAGCAACAGAACTGGCGGACCACCGCGAACCACGGATCGAGCGCATCGAACTCCGCACCAGCGAGCTGTTGCAGCGCCGCCTCGCTCTCGCCGAGACGCATCGCGACGAGGGCGATCACCACCTGGTGCGGCTCACGATGCGCGGCATCGACGGTCGACAACGAATCCAGCAGGCACGCCTGCACCTCGACCAGCCGACGACGGGTCGCGTCGTCCGGGCTCGCGGCGAAGCCGACGTACAGCGCGATGTCGCGCAGCCGCCACGTCGCCGGCGGCGGCAGGGCCTCGATCGCCGCCGCGCGCAGGTCGTCGGGCAACCCGGGGCGACCGAGCAGCGACTGCCTCGCGGCGGGCGACCACCCGGTCGGCAGCAAGGCCTCGGACGCCAGGTGCACCGCCGCCGAGCGCATCGCGCGCTCCCGGCGCAGGGCCACCGAGAGCGTGCCCTCGTCGGCGGCCAGCACCCGCGGCTCGCCGTCGTGGCACTGCACGGCGAGCCACGGCCCGTCGGCGTGCGCCACCACGTTCCACAGTGCGATGGCCGGCTGCGGCAGCTCGACGATCGATGTCAGCCCGTTCCGATCGTGCAGGGACAGTCGGCCGTCGGAGCGCGACACCGCGACCCGACGATCGAAGGTCGCGATCGCGGTGCCGATACTCGGCAGCTCGGACGCGGCGAGCACCTCGCCCTGCGGCGCGAACCGGACCAGCCGACCCCGCCGCGCCGCCAGGTCCCAGCTGGTGACCAGCAGCGTGTCGTCCTCGTCGTACGCCAGCGCCGTGACGCTCGCGTCCGCCCGGAACGCCGCGCCCGGCGCGAGCGTCGCCCCGTCGAGACAGCGGACGAGAGCGTCGTCCCCGACCCACAACGAACCGTCGCGCCCGAACGCGAGGCCGCCGCTGCGCGGGTCGGTCAGCGTGGCCACGCGGTCCGGCCCCTGGATCGCCCCGCTCTGCAGGTCGACGATCGCGACGCGCCCGGCGTCGTCGAGCAGCGCGCAACGGCCCGCGTCGGGCGCGACCACCATCCGCCGGATGTAGGTCATGCCGACGATCGACAGGAACTCGCCGATCGGTCGACCGTCCGCAGCCGCGAGGCGCTGCAGTCGATCGTGCCAGGTGACCAGCACGTAGGCGCCGTCGCCGGCCACCGCGACCGCGTTGATCCAGTGCGGGAACTGGCGCTGCCAGCGCACCGCTCCGGACCGCGGTTCGAGGCAACGCACGGTGCCGTCGAGGCCGCCGGTGAACAGCGTGCCGGTGCGATCCACCGCGAGTCCGCGGCCGAAGCTCGCCCCCGACAGCGAGGCCTGGTAGCCGACTCCCGCCACTTCGCCGACCCCGGCATCGGCGAACGTGTTCCAGAAGCGAACGGTGCCGTCCGCGGCTCCCGTGGCCATCCAACCACCGGCCCCCACGGCGATCGCATCGACCGACGCATCGTTGCCGAGCAGGGTGCGGACCAGACGGGTCTGGTCGAGATCGAACACCAGCACCTCGCCGCGCCGGCTGCCGACGCACAACCACCGCCCGTCCGGCGCCACGTCGAAACTCGCGACCTGGCGGGCCCCGTGGTGCATGCGGTGCACGGCGTCCGAGGGGCGATCCCACCACGTGAACCCGGCGAGCACATCGAAGCCGACGATGCGCGACAGGGCGTCATCGGTGACCAGGCGTTCGGGGGCCGACCCGCTCGCCCGCCGCACGATCTGCTCCGTCGCCGCGTCCCACAGCACGAACCCGCCGAGATGCGGCGAGCCTATGAAGCGGGAGCCGTCACCGACCAGCCCGAGGTGCAGCCGCTCGAACGCGCCCGGCAACGGCAACTGCCGGCGATTCGCGAGCGCCGCGTCGAACTGCTCGAGCTGCCCCGAGGCCACGCTCCGCACCACGTGGTGACCGCGAGCATCGATCGCGACGACCGCCGAACCCGCCCCCTCGACCACGTTCGTCGGTTCGCCCGACGCGATGGCCAACCGCCGCAGGGTGCCCGTCGCGTGGGCGACCAGGATCCCGCCGCCGTCCTGTGCGAAGCCGACCGCGGTGACGTCGCCGAACCGGGCCTCCGATGGCGGCTGTCGCCAGCACACCGCGCCGGTCACGGTGTCCAGCAGCACCAGATGGCCGGCCGCGTCGGCGACCACCACGCGCTGCGCATCGGCGGCGAGCGCCACCGCCACCACGCGGTGCCCACCGATCCGCGTCGCCCACAACGAACGATCGAGGCTCTGCTGGACGAGTCGCCACTCGAAACCGCGCAGATCCTCCGGGCACGCCGCCAGTCGCTGCGCGGCCTGCACGCCATGGCCCGCGGTCAGCGCCGTGACCGCCGCCGCGACGTTCGCGGCATAGGCGCGTTCGCGCGCCCGCTGCTCGGCCTCGACCGCGCGATCGCGCTGCGCCGCGACCGCCAACGAGACGATCACCGGCAGCACGAACATCGCGACCGTCAGCACCACGAGCGCCGCCCGCCAGCCAGGATGACGACGCAGCCAGCGCGCCGACCGCTGCAGCCGGCCGAGCCGGCGCGCCAGCACCGGCCGGAACTCGAGGAACGCCCGCAGATCGGCGGCGAACGCCGCCGCCGTCGGGTAGCGCCGTTCCGGGGCCTTCTCGAGCGCCTTGCCGACGATCGCCGCGAGGTCGCTCGACAGATCGGGCACCAGCAGCAACGGATCCGCCGGCTCGCTGGTCCGGATCCGTTCCGCGACCTCCGTCGCCGAGTCGCCGTCGAACGGCCGCTGCCCGGTCAGCAGTTCGTAGAGGGTGGCGCCGAGGCTCCAGACGTCGCTGCGGGCGTCGACCGAAGCGCTGTCGACCAGTTGTTCGGGCGACGCATACCAGGGCGTGCCGGCGAACGCCCCACTGCGCGTGATGCCCGGATCCTCGATCTGGCGCGCCAGTCCGAAGTCGGTCAGCACCGGTTCGCCGTCGCTGCGCAGCAGGATGTTGCCCGGCTTGACGTCGCGGTGCAGCACGCCGTTGCCGTGGGCATGCTCCAGCGCATCGGCGATCCGGGCACACAGTTCGACGGTGCCGCGCACCGAGCGCGGTTCGCCGGTCGCCGGGTCGAACCGCGTCAACGGCCCACCTTCCACCAGCTCCATCGCGAAGTAGTGGGTGTCGCCCTGCTGGCCGATGCCGTGGATGCCGACGATGTTCGGGTGCTCGAGCGACGCGGCGAGCGTGGCTTCGCGACGGAAGCGAGCGACCGCCTCGGGTTGCCGGGTCACGTGGCTCGTCAGCACCTTGACCGCCACGTCGCGATCGAGCGACAACTGCCGCGCCCGGTAGACGACGCCCATGCCGCCGCGACCGAGCTCGGCGACGAGGCGATAGTCGCCGAGTTCGCACTGCGCCCCGTCGAGCAACGTGATCGTCCGTTCGACCTCGCCGGCATCGACGACCAGCGCGGCCAGGATCTCCTGCAGATCGGGATGCTCGGCGAGCAACGCGGCCACCGGCCGCCGCCGCGCCTCGGCGAGCCACTGCTCGTGGATCGCGATCGCCCGCTCGAGCCGGCTGGTCACGCGCCGCCATCGCCTCGGCCCGAGGCCGGCACGATGCCTTGCCGCAGGTCGCGCAGCACGTCGGCCAGGCGACCGACCGCGCGGACCCACCGCATGCGCGCCGCCCCCTCGTTGAGGCCGAGTTCGGCGCCGATGTCGACGAACGAACGATTCTCCCATTCGCGCTGCACCAGGATCCGGCGATCCTCGGCGGACAGCACTTCGAGGCCGAGCCGCACCCAGTCGCGCTGCTCGCGCGCGGCGACTTCCCGGCTCGGCGTCTCGCTGCGCTGGAAGGCCGGATCGAGGGCGAGCACGCTGTCGGTCGGCAGCGGGTTGTTGCGCGCCATGTCGCGGCGCTTGGCGCGGAACCACTCGTTGCGATCGAGCAGGGTGTTCTCGACCACCCGCACCAGCAGGCCGCGGAACTGGTTCTCGTCGCGCACCACGAAGCGCGGCGCGTCGCGCAGGAAGTCGAGCACGGCGTCCTGCAGGTAGTCCTGCGGCTCGGCTTGTCGGGCGAGGAACTCGCCGAGGCGACCACGCACGTGCTGCTGCAGCCAGGGCAGGTGCAGTTCGACCAGCAGAGCCAATGCCGCCGCGTCGCCGGCGTGCCAGCGAACGAGCAGGGCTCGGGTGTCCGGGTCAGGCATTGGCACGACCCGAATGCGACGAAGCGGCCGGGATTCTGTCAAGCCGCAGCAGGCGGCCGGGCACGAGTGCGTCGGCGCCGTCGCGGGCCGATCCGTCGCATTCCTGCGTGGCGACACGCGCCACGCCATCGCTCACCGTCAACCACCGCCGGTGCCGATGCGCACCGCGAACAGCCCCACCGCGAAGCCGACGCTGGCCACCATCTCGGTGAGCAGCACGACCTTGGCCAGCAGCGGCCGCGCCTCGGCATCGATCGCCAGGAACTCGCTGTGCTCCTTGCACCAGTAGGAGACGCCGAGTCCACCGGCCCACGCCAGCACCGGCGTCGCCGCGAACCAGAACGGCACCAGCAGCAGCAGTTCCACGGTCGGTGCGCCGACGAACAGCCAGCGCAGCCCGGCCAGCGCCACCGCGATCCCGCCCGCGATCGTCTGCGCCTGCTCGAACGAGCGCGGCTGACTCGGCGCCGCGGCGGCCTCGACGGGCGCACGGCGCACACCGATCACGGCTCTGCGGTCCATGCGGCAGGCATCGGTCGACGGTGCACGCCACTTCGCCGCGCCACCGCTGATGGTCCCGTTTCGGGTCTGGGCCGCCGGGTGCGCCGATCGCCGGCGCCACGACCTGGCCAAGGGGCGCGGGTCGCGAACGGTCTCGCGGCCCACGGCACGAGCACGTACGCTCCGGACATGAAGGCCTGCCTCGCCGCTGTCGTGGTCGCCGTGCTCGTCGGGTCGCAAGCCGCCAGCGCGCAGGAGCCCGAGGCGCAGCCTGGGTTCGAAGCCTGCGCCGCGGTCGCCGAACGCATCCGCAGCGGCGGCTGGTTCGAGGCTTCGAAGTGGCGCCGTGGCGACGACGGCGCTCTGGAGATGCACTACTTCGCCGACGTCGGCGGCAGCATCCCGGAAGGACAGGATCGGTTCGTGCCCCTGCTGGGCCAGGACCTCGAACGCGGGATCCGCAACGGCGGCGCGATCGGCTTCGTGTCGATGCTCTGCCACGGCGCCGGCGACCTGCTTGGCATGACCGACGCGGAGTTCCACTTCGGTGCGCTCGGCATCGACGCGACCGACGTCGGCCTGCGACAGTTCCTCGCCACGCCCCGGCCTTCGTTCGAAGGCGCGCGCGGCCGCGCCGAACTGCTGGACCGCCTGCTCGCGATCGAAGTATTGGTGCGCCGCGGCGTCAAGGGTGCGGTCGCCGAGCTCGGCACACTGGCGAGCGAGCCGGCGCTGCCCGCGGCACTGCGCGAACGCGCGGGACGTGGCATCGCGGTGCTGCGCGGCAATGCGGATCCGCTGTCACGCCTGCGCCTGTCCGCCGAGACCCTGCAGCTGCCGGCGGCGTTCGACGGTTGTCTGATGATCGACCATGCGCGCCTGCCGGACCTGAGCTGGTTCACGCCGTTCGGTCGGCGCCTCGGCGCGCTGACGACCGCGAAGTACATCGCCATGGCCGGCGGCACGACGTCGCCCGAGATGCGCAACGGCGCGCAGTGCCTGTGCGACCTCGTCAGCGAACTGCCGTTCGGCGTTGTCCATCGCCACGGCAACGCGCGCCTCGACCACTCGTGCGTCGTGCTCTCCGCGAAGGCCGATGCCGAGCTGCCGGTGGCGTTGACGTGGCAGGCGGCGGGCGCCTTCGAGGCCGAGCGCTGGCAGGACGCCAAGGCGGCGCCCGAATTGGTCGAGAACAACCCACTGCTCGGGGGCACGCTGCAGATCAATGCGGACCGCCTGTTCGCGAGCACCGACGGCAGTGCCGGCAAACCGCGCCCGTCGCTCGTCGAGAAGTACCAGCTGCTGCGCGACGACGGCGTGGCGGTACGCGCGGTGGTGCCGGCCAACAGCAAGCTGTGGCCGATGCTCGCGTTCCTGACGATGCCGCCGGCCGAGGGCGGCGAGCTGCGCATCGCGTTCGGCGATCCGGCGGTGATCACCGTGAGGATCGAGGCGCGCGACGAAGATGCCGCTGATGCCTGGGTCACCAAGGGCAAAGAACTGCTGGCGCTGGCCAAGGCGATGCTCGAGCAGGAGCCCGGGCCGCTCGAGGCGAGCCCCGAGCTGCTGAAGGCGCTGACCGACGCGGCGTTGGCGGCGAGTTTCAGCACCAAGGACGCCACCGCCATCGCGACGATCGAGGTGAAGGGCATGACGCCGGCGAAGCTGAAGGCGATCGGCGAGGCCCTCGCCCGGTAGTGGTAGCGCCGCAGCACCGACATGAAAGCCATCGTCTTGAGCCTGCTCGCGGCAGCGGTCGTGCCGCCCTGCATCTGGGACAGCGATACCCTCGACACCGAGTTGCGCGGTCTGCCCGAGGCGTTCGATCTCGTCGTCGGCCGCTGGCACCGCCACGGCGAGGCCTACTACCGCGACCGGCTGGCGCGGCTCGGCGGCAGGAACGACCTGACGCTGGCCGAGTGGGACGACCTCGCGGTCGCGCACGAACATCTCGGGGACCAGGATGCGGCGATCGCCGCCATGGCGCGCAAAGCAGAACGGCTCGCCCTCGCTCCGGACCATGAGCACCGCTACCGCTACCTGGCCAACCTCGGCACGTTCCACGCGCATGCCGGGCAGTACGAAGAGGCGCTGACGGCGTTGCGGGCCGCGATCGAACTCGAACCGAATGCGCACTTCGGTCGCGAGCGGTTCCAGATCGAGGCGATCGAGTACGTGGTCGCCGCGCAACGGGACCCGGAACTGTGGCGACAGCGCAGCTTCCTGCGCCATGCCGGCTACCGGATGAGCGACCTCGGCCAGCGGCTCACGAACAGCGAGCCGTACGATGAGCTCCCGGAGGGACAACCGTTCCTCGCCTTCGATACCGGCTACCAGGCGATCGGCGGCATGATCCGTTATGGCGGCCGCGAAGGCGCCGAACTCTACCGCTCGTTGGGCGAGCTCTTCCTCGGCGAGATGCACCTCAACCTGAGCTGGTGGTCGTTGCGTCGCGCGATCGAACGCGGCCATCCGGCGAGCGAGGAGCTGCAAAGGATGCTCGTCGGAATCGAGCAGCACTGGCGGGAGTCCGCGGCCCACACGCCGGTGGCCAACCCGATTCCGGATGCCGATCTGTATGCACGGCTGCGCGCGAACGCGGACGCGTGGGTCGCGGCGTTCCAGCGACTGGAGGCGGCGGCGATCGCCCGCGGCGAGGACGTGCGCGGCGATGCCGCGCTGCAGGCGCTGTTGGCGGCGGCAGATCGTGAGGTGCCGCGACTCTCGGTCCCGACCCCGGGCTGGCCGTGGTCGACGTGGGCCGGCCTGTTCCTGATCGCGTACGGCGTGTTCCGCCTCGGGGCGTTCGCTCTCCGGCGTCTCCGGCCTGCCGTCTGACCGACTGGCCCACCGCCGCGCCGGGCGCACCGACGATCCTCAGCCGCCGTCACCAGAAGTCCGGCAGCTCCTGCCGCAGCCGGAAGCCGGCCTGCAGCCGGAAGCGCTTCTCGACGGTGTGCAGCTCGAGCTGCTTGCCGCCCCACGAACCGGTCAACACCAGCGAACGCCGCTCGCCATCGACCTTCTTGCCGCGATCCCGGTTGCGCACCAGCGGCCGATCGACCGGCACCGTCTTGGTGCCCTGCACGATCGTCCACGGCGAAGCGAACGCCAGCAGGCTGCTCTTCTTGACCTTCGCCACCGACGTCGCCGGATCCCACGTGAACTCGAACTCCAGCTGCTTGCCGGCGGCATCGCGCGTCCACGCCCGCGTGCCCCGGTCGATGGCGAAGAAGCGCCAGCGCGACGCGTCGCTGACCGGCACCTCGACGCCGTCGAGCACCATGCGTTCGACCAGCCAGACCCCGTAGAGCTCCGACTTCTCCTGGCCCTGCAGCCACGGCTTGGGCCCGACCTTCTCCAGGTGCAGCAGCACCAACGCCGAGAGCACCCAGGTCCAGCCGCCGAGCACCACGGGCCAACGCAGCCAGCGCCACACCGGCACGCGCAGGTGCACCGGTTGCGATCCCCGGTTCTTCAGCAGCAGCGCGACCAGCGCGTGCCGCCAAGGCGCCAACAGGAACAGCGCGTAGAGCCACAAGTGCAGCGAGAACAGCTTGACCGGCACACCACACAGCCAGTTCAGCGCGCAGACGTTGCCCATCACCACCAGCGTCAGCAGCGCCCCGAGCAGCGCGGTGCGCCGATGGAACAGCAGCAGACCGCCGAGCACTTCGCCGATGCCACCGAGCACCTCATAGGGCGGGAAAGCCTGCATGAAGGTGCCGACCATCGACATCGGCCACGTGTCGCCGATCTCCTGGGTGAGGCGCGTGAGGCTCAGCTCGCCGAACTGGCTGCCGTACAGCTTGCTGCTGCCGTAGCTGAGCATCCAGAACGCGAGGTCGAAGCGCACCACGAGGTGCAGCCAACGACCGAGGCCCGGGTAGCCGCACGGGCGGCGGCGCACCACCGACCAGAGGATGGCCAGCAGCGCAGCAGCGGCCAGGTGGACCAGGCACAGCACGATGTCGTGGCCCGTGTCCCCGCTGCCGGTCGGCTGATGGATGACCTCGTAGGGGGCGAGACCACGCTCGTCGAGCCACGTGGTCACGCCCCGGCGAGCGCGCTCGACCTGGTAGAGCTCCGACTCCCACTGGCCCGGCCAGCTCAGCGGCGCCTGCCGGATCCACTTGCCGGCCTCGGCGCCGAGTTCCGCGCCGATGCTCTGGATCGCGCCGGCGACCGAGCCCAGCAGGTTGCTCAGCGGCCGCGGGAACGCGTAGAGCACGTAGTAGACGAGCAGGAAGCGGAAGGCGAAGCGCTGCCAGAACGGCCATGGGGCCGCGGGCATCGGTGCCGTCAATGACGCGGACGGCTCGACGCCGGGTGGATCGTTGTTGCTGCCTTCCATGGCCGGCAACCATACGGCGCTCCTGCACGTCGCAGCAGCTCCGCAGCCGCTACTGCGACAGCACGAGCTGCCGGCGATCGCTGCCGGACACGTTCGCCAACAGCGGACACGGGCTCGCCGCGGTGCCGAACAGCAGCCACTGGTACTCCAGCACGAACCCCAGCAGCAACGGATCGCACGGCACCGCGAACGCGGATTCGGCCGTGCCCGCGACCGCCGTGGCGACGATCGTCTGCAGCGACTGCACGAACGTGCAACCACACGGGATCGGCGCGAGGCCCCCGGCGCTCAGCCCCAGCAGCGCCAACGGCGCCGACGGATCGCCACCGCTCAGAGTGAACCGGAAACCGGCGTTGCCGAGCGCGAACGGACCATTGGTGCCGGCGGTGCCGCCGCCCGGACACGACGGGCTGAGCACCACCGGCGGTGCGCCCTGCATCGCGGTGAAGCGCTGACCGACGACGCTGCCGGCGAACGGCGGCAGCGCCTCGGTCTCGTTCCACAGCAGCAGCGCCTCTCCCGACGGGCCGGACGTCGACGCCGCGAAGTGCGTCGCGATGGCCGGAGTCTGCTGGTTGGCGCGCACCACGGTCGGCACGGTGACGATCTGGCTGCACACCGTGCAATCGGGCTTCACCGCCACGGCCCGCACTTCACTGTCGAACGGGTTGGCCGTCGGCCCGCAGAAGGCGACCAGATATCGATCACCCAGGAAGCCGACTGCGTAGTCGCGTGCGTTGCCGGTGTTCGGCAACGTCGAAGCCGTCCCCAACACCAGGTCCGTGCCGTTCCATTGTGCGGGGACGAGCGCCACCGAAGTGGGCGAAGCGCCGGGTCCATCCTGCACGATCAGGAACTGGTTGCCGTTGCCGTCGACGGCCACGTCCCCGTCCGACGCGAAGGAGAACAGGCTGCGGCGGGTGCCGAGCGGAGCGCCGCTGTAGTCGATGGCGCGGGCGCTGCCGGTGAAGTTCAATCCCAGCTCGCTCCACACCACGATCCCGATGGCGCCGGGCTGGGTGCTCTGCAGGAGCCGCGGTGGTTCGATGACCCCGTTCCCGAACGTGGGGTCGACCACCTGGGTGGCGCCGAGCGAGAGCGTGTTCACTGGCGACACGACCACCGGGCGCGCCAGCAGCCCGGTGCCGATCGACACCCAGACGATCAGCGCCTGCGACCCGAATGCACTGCGGTCCCCGGAGATGGCGGGCAGGATGTCGTTGGTGGCGCCGACGCCGACCGACAACGTGGTGCCGAGACTGCCGGTGGCGGCATCGATGCTGCGACACTCGATGTCGTACGGACCGAACGGTCCGCTGCCGGTCTGCCAGCAGACGACGAAACGATCGCGCGACGCCACCGAGGCAACCGCCGGGTTGCCGTCGTCGGTCGACCCCGAGGTGATCGCAACCAGCCCACCGACCAACGCGCCGCTGGCGTCGACACGTTGCGCGCGGACGTCGCGATCCCCCGACGAGAACGTGCGGGTCCAGACCACCACGTAGAGCCCATTGCTCGCGTCGTAAGCCGCCACGGGGCGATCGTCGTCGAAGGCGGTGCCGCCGACCGTCAGCGTGGTGCCGAACAGCGGATCCAGGGTCAGTGGGTAGACCGCGGTGTCGACGAACGCCGCCGGCAGCCGCAGCTCGAGCACGCCATCGGTGTAGCTCGAGCTGCCGGCGCAGCGACGGCCGTTCGCATCGATGCCGGTGACGCCGCCGATGCGCACCCCGCCGACGCGGCCGTCGGTGAAGCCGATCGCGCCATCGCGCGGCGGGAGCGGGCGCAGCCCGGTTTGCACCGCGCCGCGCACGCACAAGTCCCCGGCCCCGTCCGGTCGGACGGCGAACACGAAGCTCTGCTCGACGCCGGCGGCCGTCGCATCGTAGTTCTCGAGGATCGCCTTTGACTCGCCCACCTCGTGCACGAACTGCACGCGATTGCCCGCGAGCCGCGGCGGCACCGCCGCGACAGCGACCGGCGCGCTCTCCGCGCGCCCGATCGACTGCAACCGGAACGACAAGGTCGCCGTGGTCGCGGCCCGCGGCCCGAGTGCCGGCATGAAGTCCAGACCGCCGTCGCGGCAGGCGGCCTTGTAGTCGGGCCCGAGCAACCACGGCGTGCCACTCTCGTCGAGCATCGCACCATGCGCGCGCGCGAAGTCGAGGCCCGGCGGCGGCGATTGTTGGGCGGTGGCGACCGCGAGCACGGAGACCAGAACGGCGCAGAGCCGACGCAGGGACGACATGTGCATGGCAACCTCGCGGGTCACTCGACCCGGACCGACATCCAGGACGAGAAGTCGCTCGCGAGGTAGCTGCACGAGCCAGCCGGCACCGCGACGATCCACTGGGAATAGAACTCGATGCCGACGACGGCGGGACTGTTCGGAATCGGCAACGACGCCTCGGCGTTGCCGTAGGCATCGCCGGTCTGCATCGGCGCGATCAGACCGGCGAACGGGTCGGCGCGCAGGGTGCACGGACCACAGCCGATCGAGCCGTAGCGCGGTGCCAGCACCAACCAGGCGGAGGACGCGGGACGCGCCCCGCGCAAGCGGATCCGGAATGCCACGTTGCCGCGCACGGCGCACGACGCGGCGATGTCGCCGCCGCTCCCGCAGCCGTTCTGCGACAGCGACAGGGAGCCGTCGCCCGACCCATAGAGGATCCCCTCGAGATCGCCGTTGCCGGTGCTCACCTCCTCGCGCTCCCAGAGCACCAGCCCTTCGCCCTCGAGCACGCCGAAGGCCCGGTAGGGTTCGGTCGCGATGGCGACCGAGGTCTCGATGTCGGCGCTGTTGGCGAGCAGGATCGTCGGCTCGCACTGGGCACAGGTGAAGGCGTCGATGGACTTGGCGAAGATCTCGGTGTTGCTCGACCCCGGCGCGGCGCGGCGCAGCCAGGCGATCAGGTACGAGCCGCCGAGGAAGCCGATCGCCGGAGCGAGCTCGTCGGTGTTGGCGATCGCCGAGACCACCGTCGACGTTCCCGGGACCAGCGTGCTCGTGGCGACGTCGAAGAACGCCGGCACGGCGTGGATGTCGCGGTCGCTCGACGTGTTGTCGGCCCGGCTCTCGTAGGCGACGACCCAGTTGGTGCCGTCGCCGTCGACGTCGCGGACGTCGTCGTCGCGGCTGGAGCTGTCCAGCGTCGCACTGTCCAGCACCGTGAGGTTGCGGTCGACGACGACACCACGCGGTGACGACGTGCTGCCGTTGTTGGTGCTCGTGTAGGCGATCAGGTAACGACCGGATCGACCGCCGTGGTGTGAGATGCGCGGGGAACCGACGGTCGAGAACTGGCTGCCGGTGGCCACCGTGATCGGGGTGAACACGTTCAGCGAGCCGGCCGCGGACACCTGGATCTGCGTCGCCTCGATGCGATCCTGGGTCACGTTGTCGTAGACGCAGAGCACGTCGTTGTCGGCGTCGGTGAGCTCGCCGCCGATCGACGGTTCGAGCATGGTGTCGGCCGAGGCATCGACGACCACTTCGGCGCCGATCGTGCCGTCCTCGGCCACCGAGCGCGCGTGCAGGTTGCCACCGCGACGATAGACGACGACGTAGCGCCGACCCACCGTCGCGGTGCCGACGATGGCGCCGATCGCCGGATCGACGTCGTCCGTGCCGGCACTGCTGGTGAGAAGCAGCAGCGAGCCGAACACCGACCCGGTGGACGTGAGTACGAGCGCCCGAATGTCGTGATCGGTCGCCGAGAACTCACGCACGAACGCGCAGCAGTAGGAGGCTCCCATCAGCCCGCGGCCACACACCGCGGGATCCGCGTAGTCGGCGCTCGAGTTGGTGACCGCGAACACGGTGCCGATCTGTGGGTCGAGCACCAGCGGCAGCGAGGCCCGCTCGACGAAGTGCTGCGGCAACCGCAGCTCGAGCCGGTCGCCGTGCAACGTGATGCTGCCGGCACAGCGCTGCTGCGCGGCATCGATGCCGGTCACGCCGCCGATCGCGACGCCACCGACCCCGGCCAGCTCGAAGCGCAGCCCGGCGTCGTTCGCCGCCACCAGCGGCAGCTCGGTGCGCAGGCGCATTCGGACCACCAGGTCGCCGGCACCGGCCGGCAGCCGGTCGAACACGAACGACAGCGCCACCCCTTGCGGCGAAGTGTCGTAGCGTTCGGTGCAAGCGGCGCGGTGGTAGCGGACCTGCAGCCCGTCCGCATGCGGCGCCGCCGGCTCGCCGGCGACCGTACCGAGGTCGCGCATGCCACCGTCGCGCATGCCGCTGTCGCGCAGCTCGCGGTCGCGGCCGACCGCCGTGAACTGCAGCGCGAGCGGCAGGTTGTGCGGCGCCTGCCGACCGAGCGCTGGCGTGAACTCGATGCCCTGCGCATCGAACCGCGCCTTGAAGTCGGGGCCCGCCGCCCACAGCTCGCCGTCGAGTGGTTGCACGCAACAGGCCCTGGCCAGCGCGCGTGGCAGGTGTGCAGGCGCTTGCTGGGCGCCCACCGCGGCAGCCAGCAGGCTGCAACACCAGAATACGAGGCCGAGGCCTCGCCGCAGATCGGGAGCGTCGAGCATGGCAGAGATCCTTGGGGTCGGGTCGCACGGTCGAGATCCCCGGCGCTGGCACGGCGTGACGAGGTTCCGTCGATTTCCTCGGCGCGGCGTTCCCGCCGCGGCGGCGGCAACCCGTTCGCTTGCGCCCCCACCGGGCAGCACCTACCGTGGCCTGCGTTCCGGGTCTCGGAAGCGTGGTGCAAATCCCGCACGGTCCCGCCGCTGTGAGCGCCGACGAACACCGCAATACCACTGGCCGCGGCCGGGAAGGGCGGTGCGAGGACGACGCGCGAGTCAGAAGACGGCCCGGATCCTCCTGTTCGGTCTCTCGTGGTCTGGAGACTTCTGTGTCCGATGTTCCTTCGTCGTGTGGTCGCGGCCTGCGTGCCGCTGCACCACGTTCTCACCCCACCGCTCTTGCCTTGCTGTCGCTGCTGGCCGTCGCCATCAGTGAGCCGGCGAACGCCCAGCAATCGCCGCCGCCGCGCGTGAAGGTCCAGCTGCGCATCGACTTCGGCGGCAGCAAGCCCGCGCGCGAACAGACTGTCGAGGTCGCGCCGAACGCGACCGTCGTCGACGTCACGCGCGCGGCGGTCGCGGTCGACCAGGACTGGCTGTGCTGCTCGCCCGACGACGTCTGGGCGATCGATGGCGTCGGCCCCGATCCGCGGCTCGATCGCTACTGGTCCTGGCAGCTCGACGGCAAGCCCGGCCCCGATCTGCCGGCGCGCCACCGCGTCCGCGACGGCGAGACGATCACCTGGCACTACGGTCCCGGCGCGCTGCCGCCCGCGGGACAAGCACGCATCGTGTCCTTGCTGCCGGCGGCGACCGAGATCGTGCTCGCCCTCGGCGGCGATCGTTCGCTGTTCGGCCTGTCGCACCTTTGCCGCCAACCGGACGGTGCTTCGCTGCCGCGGCTGCTGCGCACCTCGATCGACTCGGAGGCGTGGAGCATGGTGCGCATCGACGACGAACTGCGGCAGGCGATGCAGCGCGGCGATCGTGTCTACACGCTCGACGATGCGGCGATCACGGCGCTGCGACCGACGCACGTGTTCAGCCAGGGCCTGTGTCCGGTGTGTGCGGTGACGCCCGAACAGGTGGCGCCGGCCCTCGCGAACGGCACCGCCGAGCCGTGTGCGAAGCTCGTCGAACTGTCGCCGCGCTCACTGGCCGGCATCGCCGCCGACATCCGCACCGTCGGCGAAGTGCTCGGTCGTGGACCCGCCGGCAAGATCGCGGCGCGCGCGTTCGAACGACGGCTCGACGCGGTGCGGTCGCTGCCGCCGCTCGCACAACGGCCGCGCGTCGTCGTGCTCGAGTGGTTCGAGCCGCTGTGGGCGTCGGGCGAGTGGATCGCCGAGATGGTCGAAGTGGCCGGCGGCGAACCGGTGCTGGTGCAGCGCAGCGAACCGTCGCGGCGCGTGACCTGGGACCAACTGCTGGCCGCCGATCCGGATGTCCTCGTGCTCGCCGCGTGCTCGATGTCGCTGGCCCGCACCGAACGCGAACTGCCGGCGCTGACCTCGGCACCGGCATGGAGCAAGCTCCGCGCGGTGACGGCGGGGCAGGTGTTCGTGCTCGACGGCGAACGGCAGTTCTCGACGCCGGGCCCCGGCGTGGCGCGTGGGGCCGAGGTGCTCGCGCGGCTCCTGCGCGAGCCGGGTGCGGATCCGGCCGGCGAATGGCGGCGGCTGTCGGCGAACTGAGCGCGCCTCAGCGCACCGTGATGTCGACCGGCTCTCCCGCGGTCGGCGTGACGACGAGATCCGCACTGCCCCGCTTGGTGCCGGCCTCGAACTCCAACCGATAGCTGCCCGGCATCAGGCCGCGCACATGGCTGGCGGCCGCACGCAGCCGCTCGCGCAGCAGTTCCTCGCCATCGCGCCGGATCGTCAGCGTGCCCGCGACCGCCACCCCGTTCTCGTCGCGGATCCGCAGCGTGGTGCGGGTCGCCGCGGCGACCGTCGCGGTCAGCACGGTGTCGTTGCCCTCGCGCAGCTCCGCGTCGAGGAAGGTCGGCGCCGCATCCGGTCCCCACACCAGGATGCGCAGGCTCGCAGTCGGCATGCCGGTCAGCTGCAGGCTGTTGGCCACCCGCTGCTGCATCGGTGGCTGCGCGAACAAGCCAGGGGCCTTGGGTCGGTTGATGGCCAGGAACAGTTCATCGATCGACACCCCGGCACCGCTCACCACATCGACCCGCAAGACACCCGGCGCACCGACCGGAATCGCGCCGAGGTCGAGGGCCTGATCGACGGCGAGCGTGATCTGCTGCACGCCGAAGCGCGCGGTGCGATCGTCGCTGCGCAGCGACAGTTCGTACTTGCCGGGTGGCAGCGCCGGCACGGCGAACGCACCGGTGTGCGCATCGACCGCGACATCCTGGAAGCCGATGCCATCGACCCGCCCGAGCGAGACTCGAACGCCGACCCCGGGACCGCTGCGCACGATGCTGCCGCGCAGCGACGCGCTGGGCATTGCCGATCGCGACACGACGATCTTGGTTTCGGCACCGACCGGCACTTCCTGCGTCAGCACCACGAACGGCACGTTCGGTGCCGACACCTGGACGGTGACGAATCCCGACGCCGGGCCCTCGAGGCGGGCCCTGCCCTTGCGATCGCTCTCGGCGCGCACCGGCAGCCCATCCGGCCGCGGGATCTCGAGTGTCCAACCCGACAACGGCTGGCCGGCCTCGTCGACCAGCAGCAGGTCGCAGCCCGAACTCGGTGCGAGTTTCGGTGCGAATACATGCAGCTGCCCGTCGACCAGCGTGACCTTCTCGCGCACCGAGCCCTGCGGCAGGTCGACCAGCAGTTCGTAGGTGCCGGGCATCAAGCCCTCGATGGTCGCTCGGCCGTCGCCGTCCGTCGTCACGCTGGGGCTGGCCATCGAGGTCAGTTGCAGCCACAGCGATTCGCGCAACATGAGCTGGACTCGTTGCCCTGCCAGCGGCGTGCGGTCGGCAGCGACCAGCTCGACCTTCACCACGGCCCCGCGGCCGAACGCCAGGTTGGCGACGACGGTCCGGGCGGCGACCGCAACCGCCTCACCGCGAGCGAACTGCACGCGCCCGTGGTGCTGCCGCTGCCAGGCAATCACGTGCAGCGATACGGCTGGTACACCAGCACACTCGTAGCGTCCATCGGCATCGACGGCGGCGAACAGCGGCCGATCCTCGGTCGGACTCCACCCTTCCGGCACCACCATGACGCCGCAGTCACGCTCGTCCGAGCGATCGAGCCCGGTGACCGAGCCGACCACCACCGCGGCCGCGGCGCCGAGCTGCAATTCGGCGCGCTCCCTGCCCCGGCTCAGGATCACCTGCTCTGACGTCGCGTAGCCATCCTTGCTGGCTCGCAACGCGAGCCGCATCTGGCCACTCGGGACCCGGCAGCGGCCATCGACGCCGGTGCGGCCGACCTCGACGTCGCCGAACGGGGAGGCCATCGCCTCGCTCCGGAACTCGGTCGACACCCTGGCATCGGCGACCGGTTTCCCGTCGGCGTCGACGACCAGGATCTCGGCCCAGAACACGAAGGAGAGCCAGAGCGTGACCTGCTGCTCGCCCCCGGCGAGCACCTCGATGTGCCAGGTGTCACGGCCGCCCAGCAAATGGATGGCAGCGAGACCAGGCGACGCTTCGAAGTGCGCGGTCCCCGCCGCGTCGGTGGTCGCCCGATGGGTCTCACGGCTCGCCTGGTACACGGACTTCGCCTCGACGGTGCCATCCGCACGCGACACGAACGGACCGGGTGCGAGGCCCGCATGCATCTCGAGTGCGAGGCCACCCAGCGGTCGACCGTCGCCCTGGATCGTGACCTGCACGCGGCCGGGACCGGAGGCAGCGGGCGCGGCGTCTGCGGCCTGGCGCACCGGCGTCACCAGCGGCCCCGTGCCCACGGGCATCGGCACTGCCGGGGTCACCGCCGCGGCCACCGGCGCGCCGGCCTGCGGCGCCACGACCGCGGCGATGCCGTCGGCGCTCGGCCAAACGAGCCACAGGACGGCGACGGCGATCGCCGCCAACGACGACAGCAACAACTTGTGCATGGCGAGAACTCCGAGGACAGCAACAGTCGTGTGACCTGCGCCCACGACGGCGATCGCGCGCGACGGCACGTTCGCCAACACCGTCGCGCGCATCTTGGCCAAGGTCGCGGCCGGCATCGTGGCGGTGCCCCCGGCCAGCGCGAAGCCACTGGCCGGCAGCAGATCCCGCAATCGATCGAGGCCGCGGTGCAAGCGCATGCGCACGGTCCCGGCGGGCACGCCGAGTGCCGCGGCGATCTCGGGAGCCGCCTCGCCTTGTACGAGGTGGCGTTCCAGCGTCGTGCGGTAGGGCTCCTCGAGCCGCGCCAGCGACGCCGCGAGCGATTCGCGCAGTTCGCGTTCGGACGCGGCGTCCAACGGGCTGACCTGAGCGCGCTCGTGGAGCCGCTCGGGATCGACGGCGCGCCCGGCCAGCCGCCGCAGCTCGCGCACGCGGTTGGCCATGATGCCCAACAGCCACGGCACCAGCGATCGCGACGCATCCCACTCGTGCGGCGACTCGACCACCTGCAAGAACGTGTTCTGCAGCGCATCCTCGACCAGGTGCGGGTCGCGACCGAGGTGAATGCCCAACCGCCACAAGTCCGGTGCGACCCGGTCGAACACCTGCGCCAGCAGCCGGGCATCCCCGGTCCGGCGATAGCGGGCGAACAGTCGGTCGACGCGGGCTCGGATCACGGCCATGTGGATCTTGGGCCTCACCAGTGTCACCGGCCGCGCCAGAAATTCTCACGGCCGCCATGCTGGACTCGTCGACGCGCTGCCTGGCGACCTCCCCGCTACACTGCGCGGCGCTCCACCGGGACTGCCATGCACGAAGGACGCCGCCCACTCGCCATCTCGCTGCTGGTGCTGATCGCCATCGCCGCCTTCGCCATCTGGGCGATGCAAGGCGATGGCCCGGTGGTCGACGATCTCTCCTCGCCACCGCCATCGCCGGCAGCGAATGCGACCCCGGCGCAGGCTGAGCCGGCCCCGACGCCGCAGCGCCATGAAGCCGCCGCGGTGCCAGAGCCAACGCCGCCGGCAGTCGCCCCGGCGAGCGACTCCGAGCTGGCGCACGTGCGCGGTCGCTGCGTCGACGAGACCGGCGCGCCGCTCGCCGCCTGCATCGTCAAGCTCGACGGACGGCCCGGCGACACCAACCGGATGGTGCTGCAGGGCAAGGTCGACTGGCAGGACCCGGAACCGATCGTCACCGGTGTGGACGGCCGCTTCGACTTCGGCTTCGTGCCGCCATCGGGCATGAACTTCTTCCTCGACGCCGCGGCGCCGGGGCGCGTGCCGCGCACCGGAGTCTGGGGCCAGATCGCGGCCGCGCAGATCATCGCCCTCGGCGACATCGCGCTGGTGCGCGGCTTCCCGGTGCGCGGCCGCGTCGTCGACGAGCACGGCCTGCCAGTCGCCAAGGTCGGGGTCGGCATCAACAACCTGCCGCTGCCGATCGATGGCATGCTCGGGGCCAACAACGCGCGCTACGGCTGGAGCGACGCGGACGGTGAGTTCACGATCCAAACGCCGCTGCCAGTCGGCACGTGGTCGATCAAGTCGGAGAGCCGGGGCCTGCAGCACGTGTCGCCCGCCCACGTCACCATCGCCCAATGGGGCGCCGACCCCCTGCTGGTGACCGTGCGTCGCATGCAGAGCATCCAGGGCGTCGTCGTCGACGAGCGCGGCCTGCCGGTGCAGGGCGCCTATGTCCATGGCGTCAGGGACCGCATCCTTGCCGGCGGACGCTCGGGTGCCGATGGCACCTTCACGATCTACGCGCCCGATGCCGAGCCGCAGCCGGTCCGGATACGGATCGACGACCCCGGGCCGTGCGAGCCGCCGGCTGTGGACGATGACCGACTGTGGCCATGGGGCAGCAAGGACGTGCGGGTCGAACTGCGCCGCGCGCTGCGCTGCGAGTTGCTCGTCGTCGAACGCGCGACCGGTGCACCGGTGACCCGGTTCGCAGTCAGCTGCCGGGCGTCACGCGCGGACTCGGGCAGGTATGCCGGCCTCCGCCTGTCCGGCGACCATCCCGGAGGCCGCGTCACCATCGACAGGGTGTGGCGCGGCCCGAACCTGCTGCAGGTGGTGCCACTCGATCGTGCGCTGCTGCCGAGCGCGATGGTCGAGTTCGTGGCGAACGACGCCGGTGTGCCGCCGCAGCGGGTCGAAGTCGAACGCCTCGTGGCGGTAACCGTGGTGGTGAGGGCCGCAAGCGGTGCCCCGATCCAAGGCTCCAAGATCGAAGTCATCCAGAAGGGGGAGGATCCGTGGAGAGCGACGGCCTCGGCTCGAGAGCGTGGCAACAGCGGCTATTCGTCCAACCCCAAGCTGCGACCGCACGAGCTGATCAGCGAGGTCCGTTCGGGCGCCGACGGGCGAGCCAACGCGTTTGCGCCGCCCGGCGGCAACGGCCTCGTCGTGCGCGTGACCGGCGAGCATCCGCCGGTGGTGATCGATCCGCCGGTGTTCGTGATCGGCCAGGATCTCGTCGTGGTGCCGCCGGCTGCGGGGGGCATCACCGGCGTCGTGCGCCTGCAAGGCCTCGATACACGCCGCATCCAGGTCAGCCGCCGTGCCGGCGATGCGGGCGAGTTTGCCAACTTCGACTGGCCGACTCCGTTGCAGGCCGACGGCACCTTCGCGATCCGCGGTCTGCTGCCCGGGCGGTATCAGCTGCGCCTGCAATACAGCGTGCCGTTCCGCACCGAAAGCGGCAGCACAGTGGTCGATGCAGTCACGGACGTGGCTCCGACCGAGGTCGTCGTACAACCCGACCAGGACACCACGGTCGAGATCGATGCGACGGCCCTCGTACCAGCCAGCGTCAGCGGCCGTGTGCTGCTCGACGACAGACCTCCAGCGCCCGCGCGCGTGTCGCTGCAAAGCGATCGCTACCACTACGGCCAGTTCGTGGTCGCCGACGACGGCCGCTTCACCGCCGAAGGTGTGTTGCCGGGTCGCTATCGCATCGGCCTCGTCGTCGGCGACTTCATGGCCAACGAAGGCGTCACGATGCTGCAAGAGGAATCGTTCGAGCTCGCCGCAGGCCAGCAGCTGGTGCGCGACTTCCAGTTCGTGCGCCGCCGCCTGGTCATCACGCTGCTGCAGGCCGATGGCGTGACCCCGGCCACGAACCTCACGTGCCGTTGCAGCGGCGAAGGGGTTCGGCTGCGCCCGTCCACCACCGACGCGCAGGGCCGCCTGATCATCGACCCGGCCCCCGCCGTGCCGTTGCACATCCGACCGGAGTCGTTGCGCGTGGCGCTCGGCCCGGTGCAAGTTCCGCCCGGGCAGTCGAGCCACGCCGTGACGCTGACGCTGCCGGCGAACCCAACCAAGTGACGGTGAGCACCATGCCAACTCACGTTCGTTTCCTCCTCGCGACGCTGCTGTCGATCGCACCCCATCTCACGGCCCAGGCACCCGCCCGCGAACGCGGCCACGGCTTCGTGCGCGCCGCCGACGGCACGCGGGTCGTCGGCGCCGAGGTCCTCGTGGCGTCGCGACTGCTGCCGAGCTGTCCCGAGGCCAGCCCCGCCGACGAGCTGCGGGTGCGCAGCGGCAAGGACGGCATGTTCCACGCCGACCTGCTGCCCGGCCGCGCCTACAGCGCCTGGGCGGTGTGGTCGGATGCGACCGGCGAACGGCGCAGCCACGTCGGCGAGGGCCTGGTGCCGGGACCGATCCTCGCGCTCGACGAAGCGCCGCGGCAGAGGTTGCGGCGCGTGCGCATCACCGATACCGCGGCGTGGGCCGATCGTGGACCGCTGCGGCTGTTCGCCTCTGCCAGCGACAGCAACCTCGGCCGGCGCGAACTGCCGCTCGATGCCGAGTTCACCGCGGCCGTGCCGACGTTGCCGGGCGACTGGACGTGGCTCGAGGTCCGCAGCGTTGATGGCATGGTGCTGACGATGCACTTGCCCTCGCTGAGCAGCGCCACCGCCGCCGCCGAAGCAGTTCTCGCGTTGTCGCCGCCGACGCCGCTGCGGGTGCGCGTCGTCGACGACGCGGCGGCCCCCATCGCCGGGGTCCGCGTCAGCTACTCGTTCAGCCGCACCATGCACGGCATCGAGACCAGCCTCGGCACCACCGGCGCTGATGGCACCGTGTGCGGCCTCGTGCCGAGTTCGAACCCGCTGCAAAAGCCGGCGACCGGCGCATTCACCCTGGTGCTGGTGGCGCCCGGCCGGCAACGCACGATCCTGTTCGGCGACCTCGGCAAGCTCGTCGACGGCACTGCCGAGGTGGTGTTGCGATCGGGGCCGGATCTGATCGGTCGGGTGCTCGGCAAGGACGGAGTCCAGGTGCCCGGGCTAGTGCTGCTGCCCGATTGTTACGCGATGGGAAGCGATGCCGAGACCACCGGCATGGGCGTGCCGCTGGAGACCATACCGGTCGACGCCGATGGCAGGTTCCGCTTCTCCGGTCTGCACCCGAAGTACGACTTCCGATTGCTGGCAGTGCTCGATCCCGCGGCGGCGCGCGCGGCCGGCATGCCGCTGCGCGATGGCATCGCCGTGGCACCGATGCTCTGGCTCGCGGTCGGCTTGCCGCCATTCGGCACGCCACACGACCTCGGCGAACTGCGGCTCGATCGCATGACCGTCGCGCAGGTACAGGTGCGCGCCGCCGACGGTGCGCCGGTGCCGGGTGCGCGGCTGTCGGTGACAACCGAATCGCTGTACCACTCGCCGCTGGCCTACGCGTGCGATCGCGTCGGTCGCCTGCAGTTCCCGTTGCCCGAGGGAATGGTGCGGATCGGTGCCTATGCCCCTGGCTTCGGCATCGCGACCCGGGTGGTGACGGTGCCCGCTGGCGATGGCGACCCGGCGCTCGACCCGCTGGTGCTCGAGCTGTCGGCGACCCGCACGGTGCGCGGCACCGTCGTCGATGCCGAACGCAAGCCGGTGGCCGGAGTCACCGTGAGGCAGTGGGACCGGCCGAAGATCAACGACCGGGCGCTGCAGGAGCTCGCGTTCCAGAACCGAGCCGGGAGCGCGCCGACCGGCAGCGATGGTGCGTTCGAACTCGTGCTGCCGCTCGCCGACGCGCCGTTCGACCTGCGCGCCACGCGGCAGGCCGGCGATGGGATTCTGTGGTCCGAGGTGTACGGCAGTTCGCCGGACGACGAAGACCCGCTGCGCATCGTTGTCACGCCGTGGCAACCGCCGAAGTGATGCCAAGGTGCGCAGGCGCAGCTACGACCTCGATTGGCGCTACTTCCTCGGCCTGCAATGGTTGGTGGTCGAACCAGGACGGAACGTCTTCGAGCTTGGCAGGTGCGACCGGCGCGCCTCCTGACCACCGAGGACTTCGTCGGCGAGTGGCGCATCGAAGTCCGCAGCAATCCACATCGTGCCGCGCTCGGTGCCCGGCGATCGCCGCCGACGCGAGTGGATCGGCACGAGCCGGGCGATCGGCACGCCGGCTCCGGTGATCACGATGTGCTCTCCCGTCCGGACCTTGGCGATCAGCTTGGACCACTGCGCCTTGACCTCGTGAACGTCGTGCTCCATGTCCTGGTTGTCGACTCGGGTAGCCAACGAGTCAACCACCCTCGTCGAGCAAGACTGGCCGCGAGCCCGCTGGGCGCCGCCCATCAACGGCCCAGCACCTTCTCCCGGTCCGCAGCCGCCGGCGCCATGCGCAGCACGGCGATGCAACGCTTGCCCAGCAAGGCCGGCAGCAACACGACCACGGTGCTGTCGGCCGGTAGTTCGACCGTGGCTTCGACCTGCACCTTGCGCACTTGCGGTAGCTGCACGGTGACCGGTGCGATGCTGCCCTCCAACGTCGTCGTGGAGGTCGGGATCGGGCGCATGAGTTCGGCCCACTCCGCATGCAACGCGAGGCCGAGTCCCGCCGTGCCGGGCGCCGCTGTCGCGCGCAGCGTGAACCCGTCCTGGACCACGTCGACGATCGGCTCGCAGGTGAACGAGGTGGTCGCGACCTCGACCTCGAAGTCACGCACGTAGGCCGTCTGCTGGACCGCCGCGATCGAACACGGCACCAGCTTCTGCAACACGACGCCCGCCTCCGGCATCGGCACCGGCAACACGGAGGCCTCCGGATGCGCGCGCAACCGCTCGACGAAGAAGCTGGCCGCCGGCCCTGCTGGCAGCACCGTGACTTCCGCGGCGACTTTGCCCACCGGTGTCAAGGCGGCTGCCACATCCCGCGCGAACGCCGGCTCCGGCATCGTCAGCACCTCCACCTGCAACCGACCGAGGGGCGGTTGCGCCGCGAGCGTCGTCGCCACGCATTGCTCGATCCACGCATGCTGCTCACCGCGGGCGACCACTGCCAGCCATCGTTCGCCCAGCGCTCGCACCTCTTCGTCGGCCGCGAGCTCGGGCCGCACGAAGGCACGCACCATCGCCGCCACCGACTCGAGCACCGGCTTCTGCGTCGCCAACGGGTCAACCTTCGCCACGCCGCGGCTCTCGGCCGGCCCGGGCGTCACGAAGCCGGGACCGATCCGGTCCAGCACCCTCTGCACATCGTAGATGCGCGCGGTGCGCTGGTCGGCGGCACCGGGCGACGCCTGGCAGGTTGCGATGGCCACCGCCGGCCCGAGCATGGTCAACACGAACGGCAGCGCCGGCCCGGCAATCGTCATGCCCGGATCATCGTGGCGAACCGCGTAGCACGCAACGAGACCACGCGACCGCGTTCCGGACCTCACCGACGCACCGCGAGCTCGCGGAACGTGATCGTCTCCGGTTCCCAATCGCGCCCGAACGCGCGTTCGAACACGATCTTGCCCGGCAACACGTGGTCGCCGACCGCCACCATCGTCAGAACCGTCGCCGCCGACCATCGCTGTGCCGCCGGCGTGCGCTCGCCGCCGTGGTCGATGTCGATGCGCACGACGACCTCGCGCGCACCGACCTTGCCGTACGTGTAGCGCATCACGGAACTGCCGCCCCGACCGCGCATGCCGCGCACCTTGCCGCCGCTGGTGAGCACCCGGTCCCAGGCACCGCCGTCGACCGGGAACACGCCTTCGGCGTCGGCGGCGTGGATCGTGGCGCCGGCGAACTGTTCGTCGAACGACTGCCGGTCGTTGAAGTCGACGCCGTACCACATCAGCAACCGATCGCGCAGCATGGCGCCGAGCTGCACCTCGTCTTCGCGCGCGAAGGTGCCTTCGAGCCGGATGTCCGAGGCGCGCAGGTTGCGGCCGATGCCGCGCATCGTGATGTTGCCGCCGAACTTCTTGCGGCCGCGCCAGACCCCGTCGTTGCCGGTCGCGACGTCGAACTTCGCGGTGACCTCGATCGGTCCGGTCGGCAGCCGGTAGGCACTGTCCCAGATCGCCCGCAGCGCCTCGGCGCCGGCACCGCTCGGCACGCGGGCGGCGATCGGCAGCACGTCGCCGAACTTCCAGTTGCTGAGTTCGAGCTCACCGGCCTGGAACAGCTTGCCGCCGGCGGTGACCACCTCGGACGCGGCGCTCGGCACGATGCGGCCGTCGACCATCGCGTAGTGGAAGCGAAGGTCGCGGTCGGCGCTGACGCGGCGCGTGACCACCAGCGCGCCGTGCAGGACCTTGCTCTCCCACGAAGTGCGCGACGTGGTGCCAAGGCCGTCGCCGACGATGCGGCCGTCGCGCACTTCCAGGTCCGGGTGCTCCTCGGACTTGTCGACCCCACCGGTGCGATGGCCGCCGTGACCGGAGCGGATCAGGTGCCACCCGGGCCCGATCAGCGCGACCCGATTCGCGGCGACCGGCACCAGCCGGTTCTGCGCCGTCAACTCGGCGAAGTCGGGGCGGCGCACGTGCGACAGCGCCTCGCGCAGCAGGAACGACGCGTTCGCCCCCTTGCCGTCCAGGATCTCGACGTCGACATCGCCATCGGCCGCCAGCGTGAAGCGCCCGCGGACCACGAGGTCGTCGTAGCCGTCGGCGTTGCCGGACTGCTTCATCCGCACGCGGTAGGCGAAGTCCCCGGCCACTGCGCCCGGCGCGCCGGGCCAGCGATACCAGGCTTCGTAGGCATCACGCAGCAGCGTGATGCCGGCGTCCGCCGCGACGGTGCCGCACAAGCACCAGTCGACGACTTCGAACGCGGTGGCGCGGATCGCGCAGCCCGGCGACGCCATCAGCGGATCGAGGAACACCTCGCGCCCCGGCCGCGTCGCGATCACCACCGCCAGGGTGGAGCCGGCCGGCAGCCGCACCCCGACCAGTTCGACGCAGTCCTTCGGCTGCTGGAACGTCACCTGCATCAACACGTCGACGTCGCTGGCGAGCGGGTTGCCGATCGCGACCTGGGTCACCGGAAAGGTGCCGGCCAACGACGTGCGCTGCACCTGCTCCGGCTTGCCGAAGCGGAACGCCGGCTCGGCGACCGCGAGGTCGCGGCCGAACGACGCCGCCGTCACCCGCGCCGACCAGGCCCCCTTCTTCGCCGCCACCAGCGGCACCAGGTAGGACTGCTTGCCACCCGCCGGCGCCGGCCGGCCGTGGCGAGCCGCGTGCGGCAGCTGCGCCCGCGCGAACGTCTCGACCCGCGGCGGCTGGCCCTTGCCCTGCGGCTGTTCGAGCTCGAACACCAGCGGCTCGGCGGCCAGCGCGCCGCGGTTGTTGACCTCGACGGTCAACAGCAACTTGCCGTCCTCACCGGGCTTCTGCGCCACGATGCGGCAGGTCAACGCAGCCGGGTCGCCGGCCTCGAAGACCGGCCCCGCCGGCGACTGGGCCGGCGTCTGGGCTGGCGCCGACGCCACCCACAACAGCAACGCTACGACCCGGAGCCTGGCCATGGTGTGCGAAGTAGCACACCCGGCCGGCGCGGTCACCACCACTGGGCCGAGTCGACCCCCGACCAATCACCAGCGCGGATTTCCTGGCGGAACCGCGCCACACTGCCTCTCCGCAGTGTGATGGCCGCCACCACCGATCTCCCTGACCTGTTCCGCCGCGCCCGCAGCGGCGACCGCGACGCCCGCGACCGCCTGTTCGCCCGCGCCGCCGACCGCCTGCTGCTGTTCATCCGGTTGCGGCTGGGCCCGGCGCTGCGCCCGCGGCTCGAGCCGAACGACGTGGTGCAGGAAGTGTTCGCGCACGCCCACCGCGACTTCGGTCGCTTCGACCCCGCCGCCAGCAGCGACCCGGACCGCAGCTTCGTGCACTGGCTGTGCGCGCTGGCCGAGAACCGGATCCGCGACCTCGCCGCGTTCCACCGCGCCAAGCGCCGCGACCCGGCCCGCGAGGCGCGCGACGTGACCGTCGTGCTGCGCGACCTGCAGCGCAGCGGCCACGGCCCGGCCACCAGCATGGTCCGGCGCGAAGAACGCGATCGGCTCAGCGGTGCGATCGAAGCGCTGCAGGATCCCGACCGCGAAGTGCTGCTGCTGCGCTTCTTCGAAGGCCTGCCGGTCGACGCCATCGCCGACCGCATCGGCCAGAGCCCGTCGTCGGTGCGCCGCGCGATCGGCCGCGCCACCGTGCAACTCGGCAAGCAGCTGGGCGCCGAGGTGCAACCATGACCGGCGACCGCGACGAAGGGCTCGGCCGACTCGCCGAAGAACTGGCCGTGGCGCTCGCTGCGGGCGAGGCGATCGCACCCGCGGCCTGGGCCGAACGCTTCGTGGTCGAGACCGCCGACGTCGAAGCGGTGCTGCGTGCCCTGCGCGCGCTCGACACCGGTCTCGGTGAAGAGCTCGACGAAGGCCATCCCGAGCTGCCGGCGCCGAAGCTGCCCGCCGACTACGAGCTGCGCGGCGAACTCGGCCGCGGTGGCATGGGCGTCGTCTACCGCGCCCACCAGCGCTCGCTCGACCGCGAGGTCGCGATCAAGGTGCTGCGCCCCGGCGACCTGGTGTTCGGCGACGCGATGCGGCGCTTCCGCGCCGAGGCGAAGAACCTGGCGCGGCTGCGCCATCGCCACATCGTCTCGGTGCACGACCTCGGCGAGAGCCCGGACGGCACGCTGTGGTTCGCGATGGACCTGATCGACGGCGGCACGCTCGCCGACGAACTGCGCCGCCACCGCCGGCTGCTGCCGTCGCGCGCGGTGCGCATCGTGCGGCAGATCGCCGCCGCGGTCGTGCACGCGCACGGCCTCGGCATCGTGCACCGCGACCTGAAGCCGCAGAACGTGCTGATCGATCGGCACGGCGACGCGTTCGTCGTCGACTTCGGCCTCGCCCGCGACGCCTCGGCGGCCGGCGCCCGCACGCTGACCGGCGAACTGCTCGGCACCCCGGCCTACATGAGCCCGGAGCAGGCGCGCGGCGACAGCGCGCGCATCGGCGAGGCCAGCGACGTGTGGGCGCTCGGTGCGCTGCTGTACGAACTGCTGACCGGCCGCTCGCCGTTCGCCGGCAAGCCGCTGCACGAGACGATCCGCGCGATCCTCGAGGACGAACCGGTGCCGCCGCGCAAGCTCGAGCCGCGGGTGCCGGCCGAGCTCGAGGCGGTGTGCCTGCAGGCGCTGCGCAAGCGACCGGAGGACCGCTATGCGACCGCGCTCGCGTTCGCCGAGGACATCGAGCGCTTCGCCGATGGCCGCGGCGTGCTGGCGAAGGCGCCGAGTCGCTGGGCCGGAGTCGGTCGCGCGCTGCAGCGGCAGCGGCGCACGCTGTTGCTGGTCGGCGCGGCGGTGCTCGCGACCGCGGCCGCGGCGGCGTTCTGGTTGCCGTCGGTGCGGCAGACGGCGCTGATCGCCGAGGCCGAGCGATTGCTCGATGGTGGTCACCCCGACGCCGCGGTCGATTCGCTGCGGGTGCAGCTGGCGACCGCGCGCGGCGACGCCGAGCGCAGCGAGCAACTGCAGCTGTTGCTCGCCCGCGCCCACAACGATCGCGCCGCGGTGCATCTGCGCGCTGGCGCGCTGCCGGCCGCCAAAGCCGCCGCCAACGAGGCGCTGGCGCTCGCCACCGACCGCGTCCACCAGGGCGGCATCCACTTGCGCAGCGAGCTCGATCAGCACGGTGCGTGGCGCTGGGAATGGGCGCGCGCCCGCGCCGTCGTCGAAGCAGGCGGCCGCCTGCCACAACCCGACAGCCGAGCGGTGCTGCAGGCGCGACTCGATGCGGAGCTGCGCAGCGCCAGCCCGGCCAACGCCGAACTGGCGGCGCTGGTCGGCGTCCGCTTCGCGCTGGCCCCGACCGACCTCGACGACGTCACCCGGCTGCGCTGGATCGAAGCGACGGTCGCGGCGACCGGGCGGCTGCTCGCCAGCGGCGAAGCGGGCGCGGCCGAGCTGTTCCCGTTCCACGTCACCGGTGCCGACCTCGATGCCGCGTGGAGCCCCGCCGTCGAGGGCAAGCTCGCCGAACTCGCGGTCCGCGCGTCGCGGCCGGCGGACCGCGCGGTCGCATTCCGCGGCTTCTGCCAGCTGATCGGCATGCCGGTGTGGAATGCAACCGGCACTGTGGTTGCCCCTGACGATGCCGTTCTCACGTTCGCTGCCAACCGGGTTGTGGCGGCCTGGCAACGATGGCAGCGTCTGCCTCGCGCAGCGGCTTTGGTCGCTCGGATCGAACTGCTCATCGAAGCGATCGAGCAGCCCGGAACGGTGTTGCCAAGCACCGAAGACCGCTTGCCCACGATCCTCCGCGAATGGACGGGACGCATGCCGCCGGCGCAGGACCTGTCGGCGTGGTGGCGCGCGCTGCAGGCGCAGCCGTTCGCCGAGCTGCTGCGCGACGGGCTCGGCCTCGCCGCGGACACTCCGATCGATGTCGCCGCGGCCCTCGACTCGTCGAGCCTCGAGCCGAAGGAGACGGCGATGCTGTGGCGGCAGCTCGCATGGCTGCAGGCCGCCGACGGCGCGCCGTTGCTGACCTGTCTGCCGCGTACCGGCGACGGTGGCTGGCGCTGGCGCAACGCGTGCCTGCAGGCGGCGGCGGCCGCGGATTCGCGCCCGTTCACCGTGCACCTGGCGGTGCTGCGGTTCGACGACGGGGATCCGGAGCCACGACTGGTCGGCCAGGTCGCGCATCGCGCGACGATCGGCGCGCCGGTCGAAGTCGAACTGGACGTCGAGCACGGCAGCATCGGCTGGTTCTCGCTGCGCCGCGAGTACGAGGACGACGGCGATGACCACGCGGACTGGGTCTCGTCGCGAGATCTGCGACCACTGCAGCAACGACCTCCGATCGGACGCTGCCGCGCGGCCCTGCGCGGCAACCTGCTGCTCGACGGCGACGGCATCCGGTTGCGCGGCGAAGCCGGGCTCGATGCCGCCTTCCAGGAGACCACCGAACGCTTCAGTCATGGTGGCACTGCCCTGGTGGGTCTCGACGGCGCCGCCTGCTTCCGACATCGCACCCTGCTCTGGGATGCGCGCCGGCGCGTGACCACGTTGCTGCTGCTGGTTCACCTGACCGCCGACACCGACCTCGAACCACTCGACCTGCCACGCTGGCGCGAGCGCGCCGTGCACTTGGTCCAGAGTGCGGCCGCAGCGCCGCCCGAGAGCTGGCGACGAAGCGCCATGGACTGGGTGATGCCGGCCATCTGGGCCTTGCCCGAGGTGCAGGCCGAATTGGTCGCGTTGGCTTCTGCCACCGACGCGGTGCTGCCGCGCGTCGCGTGCCAACTCGCGGGCGCCCCGGTCGCGCCGGGCACCTTGCTGCGACTCGGCTACCGCGTGCCGCTCGCGGTGCACCCGGTCCATGCCGCGTTGGCCGTGCACGATGCCGGCCGCCGCGAAGCGCTGCTGCAGCAACTGGTGCAGTTCGACGCCACGGCGTGGACCCCGGCGATCGCGTCCACTCTGCGGCGCGGCGCCGCCGAACGGGGCTTCGCGCTGCCGACGCAGCTCGCGGCCGTGGTCGACGCCCAGCCCGCACCGGACCGCATCGTCGACTGGTTGCTGCGGCAGCGGCTGCACTGGTACGGGCCATTGGTTGCCGTGGTCTTCGCGGTGCTGTGGCACCGGCGGCGCGAGCCCGGCATGCGCAGCCAGATCCACTTCATCAGCGCCCTGATCCTGATGACCGTGCTGGTCCAGGTGCGCATCCGCTTCGCTGGTGTGGTGTGGAACCCGACCTGGCTCTGCATCGGCCTCGTGCTGGCGTGGTGCGCCGCGACCTCGCCGAGGTGGCCGTGGTTCCGCGTGCTCGGCGCGCTGTCGATGGTAGCGGCCATGATCTGGTCGCTGCTGGCCTGGCTCGGCCACGGTTCGATCGACCTCGCGATGTTCGTGCTGATTCCGGCCATGATCCTCGCCTGCTGCGATCGCAGCCCGTTCGCGAGCGCACCGCCGACCCCGAATCGCTCGCGCCGTTCGCCGACCGCGAACCCGCCGCCGTTGTCGCCGCGCCACCACTCCCCCGGCAGCGCGTGATCAACCGCCGTTGGGCACGAACTCGACCCGCGTCGGCTGGCCCGGCGTGAACGCGGCCCCCGACAGCGTGATCCGCATCGACTCCCGGCCACGGTAGAAGACGACATCGATGCCGACCCCGGCGAACGGCATCACCAGCTGCCCGAGCCCCTGCGCGTCGGTGACCACCTGCTTGCCCGGGAAGCCGTGCACCATGAACGCATCGCGCACGCGCGGGAGCAGCGCCTTGCCTTCATCCCCCACCGGTGATCCCGCGGGGGTCACGACATGGACGGTGATGCCGGTCAGGGGTTTGCCATCCGGGTCGACGACCTGCAGCGCGAGTGCGTGCGCCGCATCGAGCTGCAACCGCCGCTCCTTGTCACCAGGCTTCACGATCGCCCATGCCGCCCCGTTCTGGCCCATCGCCCACACCGCGCACTCCGCGCCGGCCGTGGCCAGCAAGCGCAGGCGGCCGTGACGATCGGTGCGCGCGGCCAGCGGCTCGTGCGGCGCGTCCCCAAGCCCGGCGCGTGGGTGCGGGATCACGACGATCGCCACCGGTCCGGAGATGCCGCCATCGACGCCGACGACTTGCAGGTCGAGTGGACGCAGGCGATCGAGCCGGAGTTCGCCCAGGTCCGCCGGCGCCTCGCCGCTCGGCGGCACCAGCAGCGCCACCGCAGCGACCGGCGCCTTGCTCGGCCCCGCCAACAGCGCCCGCTGTGGCGGGGTCAGCACGGTGGTCAGGTAGTACGAGTGCGACGCGATCCGCCCCGGCACCTCGAACGTGCCGTCGGCAGAGGTGGTGAACAGGCGTGCATCGACGCCGAAGAAGGTCCCGCCCGAGGCAAGGGCAATCGAGCCCTCGAGCAGAAGTGGCTGCGCCGCCGCCGGCACCCCATCGCCGACCAGCAGCCGGCCGCGCACCGCCGTGCCCACGGCCATCGCCTTGTCCTTCGGCTCGCCGAGCGTGGCTTCGACCCAGTCCGAGTTACCGATCTCCGTCTCGGCACAGTCGACGGCGAAGGCCAGCGCCCGGTTCGGCAGCCTGGCCTCCGGCGCATGCACCCAACGCACGACGCCATCCTGATCGGCGATGCCGAGCAGTCGCCGCGGCTCGCGGCCGTCCTCGACGACGCGCGCCCCGGGCAACGGACGCTGTTTGCTGTCGACGAGCCGGATCCTGTGCTCCACCGGTGCCGCGACCGCGAGCACCTGCGGACGCTCGAACTCGCGCCGCAGCTCGGTCTCGTCCGGTTCGGGCTGGCCGTTCTCGCTCGCGACCCGCTTGCGCCTGGTGACGAACGCCGCGAACCTGGTCGAGACGAAGCTGCGATACACCGGCACCCCGTCGAGCTCGACCTGCACCGTGACGGACGACTCCGGCGACAGCGGCAGCACCGCCTCACCCTGTTCGAGCCGCAGCTCCTCGCGCAGCGTGAACGGCCCGAAATGGGGCAGCGCGACCACCGCGGCGGTCCCCCGCCAACCGGGATCGAGCTGCAACCGAACGCGGCGCGGCTGCTGCGGATCCGCCTCCTGCAGCAGCACGGGCACTCCGGCCGCGACGTCGCGCACCAGCGCCGAACTGCGCCACATCCCGTCCACGACCGGACCGTGCGCCCAGACGACGTAGGTCATGCCGGTGAGCAGCTGCGCGCGGAAGCGCCCGCGTTCGTCGGTGGTCGTGGTGACGCGATCGACGAACCGCTCGTCGATCAGTGCAGGGTGTGCCACGTGCAGCAACGTGATCGCGGCCCCGACCCACGGCTTGCCGTCGACGGTGCGCACCTCGCCGAAGATTCCCTCGCGCGGCGGTTCCTGCGCCGACAACGTGGCCAGCAAGCATCCCAAGATGGTGAGTCTCCGCATCGGCACAGGGTAACCGCGGCGGCGGTCAGGGTCTGCCGCGCCGCGGATACGAAGCTTCACTTGCCGGCGTAGCATGCGGCCCCGAACGGCAGCGGCTCGGCGCGGCCTTGCCAGCACACACCATGATCCGAGGCCAGGTCGTCGATGCCGCAGGACAACCGATCGCCGGCGCCTGCGTGCGCGCGTATCCGCAGCGACAGCCATACCTCGAACTCGTCACCGCCGCGGACGGCACCTTCGTCGTCCCGTCGATCAGCACGGCTCCCGTGTACGTCCTGGAGATCCGCGCGCCGGGTTGCGCGACCCGGATGTTCGACCTCGGCGATGGCAGCCCGGAAGCCCGCACCTTCCAACTGCGGCCCGGCATGCCGTTGCTGGTGCAGGTGCATGACGCCGACGGTGCGATACCGTCGCACGTCGAAGTCCTCGTGCGTGGCGACAACGGCAAGGGCTGGCAGTTCTGGACCGATGCCATGCCGGAAGTGGAGATGGTGGAACCGGGCACCTACACCGTGATCGCCTATGGCAAGGGCTGTCGGTTGGAACGCCGCCTCGTGGTGGTCGCCGCTCCGACCACGGTCGATCTGCAGCTGCAACCAGCGAGCGGGCGCACGATCCGGTTCCACGTCAGCGGCGCCGACCCGACCCTGGTGCAGGACGCAGAGTGCAGCGTCGAGGTGCAGTTCGATCGCGAGCACGTTCCGATCCGCCTGTCGAGCCTGCACGGCAAGCCGGACGCGCACGGGGTGTTCGAGCGCAGCGGGCTGCCTACCGACGCGACGCTTTTCCTGCGCGTGTCCGTGCCCGGCATGCGAACGGATCCGCCGGAGGCAAGACTGGCGCCGGATCCACGCGAAGGCTGCATCGACATGCCGTTCGTGTTGCGTCAACGACCGACCCGGACGGTGCGGGGCCGGGTGGTCGATGGCGACGGTCGCGGCATCGGCGCGGTGTCCGTGATCCTGTACGCAGCGCATGCCGGCAAGAGCGAGTGCAGCACCGATGTCGACGGCCGGTTCGTCATCGAGACCACCGCGTGCGACGGTGAACTGCTGCGCCTGTGGCTCGCGCCCGGGCCACGGGTGTTCGACTCCCCGACTTCCTTGCACTACCACCGACAGCGCGCACGGCACCTGCACGTCTTCGTGCTGCCGTGTGCGACGGAGCTCGTGCTGCCGACGAGGCCGGCGCCACGCCCCGAAGGCTGACGCCCAGCTCGCTTCGTGTTGATACCGGCCCTCATCTTCGCGTGCCGCGATCGCAACCCGTTCGCGAACGCGCAGCAGACCCCGCGTCGCTCGCGCCGTTCGCCGCCGACAGCTGCGTCGGTGACAGCGCGAGGGGAGTGATCGAACCAGCGCCGCCGCCACCACTACCGGAAGGGCACGATCTCGTCGGGGAGGGCAACCGCAGCGACCGCGCGCATCCGCTCCCCCATCGCCCAGCTGTCCTTGCCGCCGTGCAGGACCACCAGCTCGTCCAGACCGAGGTCCTGCATGGCGATGCGCATGGACTTGGTCACCTCGGGCGCCTCGGAACGCTTCATCTCGAACCCGATTCGCCGCTTGCCTCGCACGACCAGCAGATCGAGTTCAGCACCCTGGTGGGTCGACCAGAAGAAGCACTCCTCGCGACGCGCTCCGAGTCGCTGCGTCACCTGCGTGAGCAGGAACCCTTCCCAGGTGGCCCCGCCCTTGGGGTGTCCGATCAGCTCGTCGTGGGTGCGAATGCCCAGCAGCGCGTGCGCGATGCCGCTGTCGGCGATGTAGACCTTCGGTGATTTCACCTGTCGCTTGGCCAGGTTCTCGTGCCACGGCGGCAACACCCGCAGTACGAAGGTCTGTGCCAGCAGATCGAGGTGTCGCCGCGCAACCGCCTCGCCGGTGCCCAGCGAGCGAGCCAACTCGGCCGCGTTCCACAGGTTGCCGTGCCAATGCGCGAGCATCAGCCAGAATCGCTCGATCTGGGCGGTGGGCACACCCGGTTGCAGAGCCGGCAGATCCTGCTGCAGGAACGTGCGCACGAAGTCCTGCCGCCAACGCAAGCTGACGTCGTCGTTGCGAGCCAGGTAGGAGGCCGGGAATCCGCCACGCAACCACAGCCGATCCACGGAGTAGCCTCGGAGATTGGCCACCTCTCCCTGGTGCAGGCCGTCGAGATCGTGGAACGCAATGCGGCCCGCCAGCGACTCGGATGATTGTCGCAACAGCTCCGGCGAGGCACTGCCGAGCACCAGGAATCGCGCGGTCACCGGCCGTCGGTCGGCAAGGACCCGCAACAAGCGAAAGACCTCGGGGAGTCGCTGGACCTCGTCGAGCACCACCAACCCCTGGGCCTCGCGCAGGACCAGCCCCGGATCCTCGAGCTTGCGCCGATCCACCGGGTCCTCGAGATCGAACAGGACCTTCTTGCCGCGCCAGGCCGTCAGCACCTGCCGGGCGAGAGTGGTCTTACCGACCTGTCGAGCCCCCAGGATCGCGACGACCGGATTGTCGCGCAGCAACGCGCGGATCGTGCGAACGTGCTCGGACCGGGAGACCTTCACGCCCACAGCCTACCATGAAAATCTTATCTTCAGTCGGCCTTTTTCGTGGAGGCTCCGGGAGCACCGTTCGCGAACTCGGCCTCGCCATCCCACCCGGGGCCGCGGGTCAGCGCGGAGCTTGCGGCTTCAGCACCACCGCTGCCGGTTCGCAGACGCCATCGGCGCGCACCTCGATCGCGAACGGCGCGGCGCTCACCATTCCTTCGCGCACGAAGCCATCCTCCCGCGGCGCCACCGTGTAGCGACCGGGCGGCAGCGCGGGCAACGTGACCCGGGCGCGCCGCTGCCGCCAATCGACCTCGCACACCGCCGTCGCGACCCACATGGAGCTCGAGCCGTCGGCGCTGGACCGGTGCACGACGACGACGCTCGGCAGCAGCTCGGCGAGTTCGGCGGTCAGCTCGACGCGAGCATCGTGGCGCGGCGCGACCTCGAGATCCGGCAGCACGACGTCGCCGGCACCGACCACGATCTCGCGATCCACGAGCAATCGGCCGCGGCGACGTTCGACCAGGTGGATCCGCAGCAGGTAGGTCCCGGGCCGCACGAACTCGAACCCGAAGGCACCATCCGTGGCGGCCAGCTCGCACGAAGGCAGCACCTCGAACAACGGCAGTGAGTCATCGGACGAGCTGTACGAGTCCTGATACGGGTCCTCGCCGGCCTTCGCGGCCGGGCACAGAATGGCGCGCGCGAGGGCCCGATCGTCGGCGCCGAGCGCATCGAGCCGGAATCGGCCGCGCACCGACGCACCGGGCAGCACGACATCGTGCTCGATCCTGGCGCCGGGGTCAGGCAAGCCGACCCGCTGCGCCACCCGGGTCGCTGCGCGCGGATGTTCGACCAGCAGCTCGCACTCCCGCGCGCCGAGCACGAGGAACTGGAAGCGGCCGTCGGCCCCGGTGACGACCCCTGTCGCGTAGTCCTCGACCGGGTCCTGGTCGGCGCGCAGCGGATCCGCGGCCCGCAGCGGACGCGCCACGACCCGCACCCCGGCGACCGGCTGCTCGCCGAGCAGCACGCGGCCGGTCAGCTCGCCGAGGGCTTGCGCAGCGAGTTGCACCTCGGTGACCGCTCCGGTGGCGACTTCGATCGTCGTCGCCGTGCGCACGTCGACGCCACCGCCGAGCAGCGGCAGCCGCACGCCGTCGTGTCCTTCGGGCACACCGATGCTCAGCTCATTCTCGTAGCTGATGCCGATGCGCCAGGTGCCGGGCAGCAGCCGGAGCGTGAACTCCCCTTCGTCACCGACCGGCATCCGCAACCACCCGGCCGTGCCTCGTTGCACTGCGTCCTCATCGGCCGGGCGCCATGCAACGACCGCCGGACGATTCGTGCCGGGCCGCCACACGGCGACCGTGCCGTGCACGACGTCGAGCTGCTGCAACCCGATCTCGCACGACTCGGGTCCGGCACCGGGGCCGAACACGCGCCCCTGCGACAGGAAGCCATCGGCCTCGATCCAGAACGCGAGCACGTGCGGCGGATGCCATGACACCTCGACCGTGCCGTCGGGCCCGGTCAATGCCCGGTGGTTGCCGTAGGAACCACCGTTGACCCAGGCCAGCACACCGCGCGGCCCATCCTTGGCGAACATCTCGGCGTAGCGCTCCGCGTTCGTCGGCCAACGCACGCTCGCGCCGGCGATCGGGGCCCCGGTCTCGCTGCGGACCTGGATCCGACAGCGGCGCTCGGGCACCAGCTTCAGCACGACCTCGTGATCGCTGCGCACCTCGGCGTACTGCCACTCCGAACGTCCGACGCCCTCGGTGACGGCCTGCAGCGCATAGTCGGCCAACGCGACACCACGCAGCTCGAGCACTCCGTCGGCACCGGTCGGCAGCGGCGCGCGACAACGTTCGCGCATCCACATCGGCATCATCTGCCGCGACGGTTCTCCTGGCCGCGCGATCGCGTGCTGCAACTGCACGGTGGTCGCCGCACCACCAGTTCCCTCGACGCGCACCCGCAGCACCGCGGTGCGCGGCAGATCGATGCGCACCGGCCCGGAGCCATCGACCTTCACCCCGTCGATGCCGCCCGCGTCGCCGGCGCGGACCTGGAGCGCGGCGCTGGGGCCGAGCGTCGGATACACGAAGCGGCCGTCGACGTCGGTCTTCACGACCTCGGCGCACCGGCCGTAGCTCAGCACCTCGGCGCCCGCGACCGGTCGCCCCGCGTGGTCGTGGACGACGCCGCTGCAGACCTGCCCGCGGCGCAACACCAGCTCGCACTCACCAGTCCCGCCGGGCGGCAGATCCAGCGACGCACTCGCCGCCAGCAGGCCCGGCTGCTTCGCCAGCACTCGCAGGCTGTCGTGGTGCGCGCGTTCGAAGACGAAGCGACCGTCGACGTCGGTGACCGCGGCCCGCGGTCGACGCACGCTGTCCGCCGGTAGATCGAACTCGAAGAGCGCCTCGAACGGGCTCGCCAGCCACACGTTCACCGCCGCCAGCGCCACCGCCTGTTCGTCGACGACGCGTCCGCGCAGCGTGGTCGGTGCCGGCACCGCGACGTCGCCGATGGCCGGCTGCCAGTAACCATGGAACCACAGCTCCGGCGCCCGCGGTCCGCGCACGCGGATCCAGGTCCGTTCCAGCACCACCGACGGCAGTGCTGCCGGCGGCAACACGAAGCGACCCAGGCGATCGGTGACGACTTCGATCCCTGCCGGCCGGAACTTGCCGTACTCGCCGGTCCACAGTTCGACCATGTGATCGGCGAGCGGCTCCGGTCCTTGCATCAGCCGACCGCGCGGCTGCTGCTGGCCGGCCAGCACCCGCTCGCGCGCGAGGTTGCCGGACGACGTGGCCGACGAGTTCGACGCCGCCGTCCCGCTCGGCCCGGTCGCGTCGTCGGGGGCCGATGCGCTGCCGCCGGCAGGCGGCGTCGTTGACCGGGTCCGGTCGCCGACGACCACCGGCGGCGCATCGTCGGCGCGCCACAGCCACCACAGCAGAACCGCGGCCACCGCAGCCAACGTGGCCAGGACTCCGACGGGTTGCCACTTCGTTGCGCTCACGTGTTCCACCATAGCTTCGCGGCAGCCGTGGTGCCGCACGATCACTTGCCGAGCGCAGCGTCGTCAACGCAGCAGCACGCGCAGGCTGCTCTGCACCCGTGGGCGACTGACGAGCTCCGCCTGCATCCGAGCGATCGCCTGCCGCGGTTGCTCGGCCCATGCGTGCAGCTCGTCGAGGCGGAGCTTGCGGCGCGCCATCGCGGCCGCATCGTCGAACGGCGGCCGCTTCTCGTTCTCCGCCGCCACGGCAGCTTCGATCGTGCGCACGAGCTCCTGCGCGGACCGCAGGTGCCGCCGCATGCTGGCGACCTCCGGCTCCGGCAGCGGATCGGCCTTGCGCTCGATCTTCTCCCCGAGCAACAGCTCGAGCCGGCCATCACCATCGTGATCGGCCGCGGCCAGCTGGCACTGGTCGCTCGCGATGCCGCGGAGGCTGTCGATGCGCTGCAGCTTGCCATCGATCCGCCCATACACGTGCACTCCGTCCTGCTCCGCCGCCACCAGATCGATGGTGCCATCACCGTCCCAATCGAGCGCCGCCATGCCGTACGCGGGCCGAGGGCCATCGATCGGCTCGGCTGCCTGGAAGCCGGCGGCAGTGCCGGGCAGCAGGAAGGCGCCGCCCTGACCAACCACCAGCAGGTCGCGCGTGCCGTCGCCGTTCCAGTCGACCAGCTCGATCTGCGCCGGTTCGCGCGGCACCGGAGCCTGCAGCTGGTGCAACATGGTCCGCGGCCCGAACCGACCGCCGCCTTCGTTCGCGAACCAGACGACGCCGGTCGGCCCGACGCGCCCCCACAATGGCGTGTCCAGCGCCACCAGGTCGAGGTCGCCGTCGCCATCGACGTCGAGCAGGCGCGGTTGGCCGGCGTTCTCACAGCTGACGCCGACCTCGATGCCCTGGCCGAGGGTCTGCTCGGCATCGAACCGCAGCGCGCCATCCGCCAGCGGCTCGAGCCCCAGCCGCAGCGCGAATGGACCGTTCTTGCCGAGCACCAGATCGATCCGGCCGTCGCCGTTGATGTCGCCCAAGGCGCCGCTGAGTCGGTAATCGTCGACCGTGAGCAGGGGCACCTCGCGCGGCGCTTGGGCCGCCAGCCAAGGAGAGCAACTGACGGCGAGAACAATGAGTGCGATGTCGCGCATGGGAGTCACGAAATGGGCCGGCGAGCGGACGGAGCGTCGGGATCCGAACTCCGAACTCGAGTGCCAACGAGCGCTAGGGCATGGCCGACCCGCTGCTCCCGCGCTGGTTGCGAAGATACATGGTCGACGCCGGCGTGTGTTGACTGCAGCAGCCGGGCAAGATCCCGGCGATGCGCGCGGCCGAGGAACTGGAACGAGCGTGGCACCTGCTGGCCTTGGCCCGGCCGGCCGCAGCGGCGGAGATCCTCACCGGCCTGCTCGGCCAACATCCCGACTGCGCCGCCGCGTGGCAGCTGCTGGCCCTAGCGCAAGACGCCCTCGGTGAGCCCGGTCCGGCCGTGGCCAGCGCCGAGCGTGCCATCGCCCTGGACCCGGAATCGGTTCCCGCCCAGCTCGTGCTGGCGGGGTTGCTGCTGCGCAACGACCAGCCTGCCGCGGCCTTGGCGCGTTGCCGGCAGACGCTCGAGCTCGAGCCGACGACGCCGGAGGCCCACGCGCTGCAGGCCGAGATCCTGATCCGGCTCGGGCGGGTCGATGAGGGGATCGCCGCGATCGACGTGGCTTTGACGCAGGCGCCCGAGGAACCGGACCACCACGAAGTGCGCGGCCGCGGACTGTTCCTCCAGGGTCGCCTCGCTGCGTGCGAGGCGGCGGTTGCGGCCGGTCTGCGCGCGGATCCGTCGGCGCCGGGGCTGCACCTGTTGCGCGGGGAAGTGGCGTTGCGCCGAGGGGATGTGGCGACCGCTGCCGAGGCGTTCCGCCATGTGTTGGGTCGACACCCGGAGCAGGAACGTGCGCGCCGAGGCCTGTTGGCAGCGCTGCGCGCGCAGCACCGTGGCTACCGGGTCGTGTCGTGGATGCGGCAGGGACTGTTCGGCCTCGCGTTGCGCGTCGGACCGGGCCGATTCCTAGCCCTGGCGGCGGTCGTGCTGATCGCGATCGCGTTTGCCGCCGGCCACCATGTCTACGAGGTCGTGCGCATCGTCCTGGTCGCGGCGCTGCTGCTGCCGGCCGAACTCGCCAACCTGGCGCTGTGGTCGAGCCCGAGTGCACGCGCGGTGCTGACGCGCGGCGAACGTTGGTGCGCCGGGGTGGTCGGCGGCAGCCTCGTGGTGTCGATCGCGTGCACCGCCATCGCCGGACTGACGCAAGGCCAGGGTTGGTGGCAGGGCGCCAAGGCCGGGGCGGCGCTGGCCCTGCTGCTCTCGTTCTGGCACTGGGCACTCGGCGATGCCGCGTTTGCTCGACCGCCGCGCCGGCGACTCACGGTCTTGCTGCTGCTGATGGTGGTGCTGATCGTCGCCGTCGTGCTGCTGCGCCGATCCGCCTGATCGGCGCGTCGCCGACCACGACCCGGGAGGCCGCCAACGAGGTCGCAGCGTAGCCGGGGAAAGCCGCGGGTTGCACTCCCGCTCCGTGCCTGCACACTGCGCGGCCCGTGCAACTCCGCCCGTACCAACAAACCGCGATCGCCGCCGTGCGCGAGGCCTACCGCCAGGGCCACCGCGCGGTGCTGGTGGTGATGCCGACCGGCACCGGCAAGACGGTGCTGTTCGCCGAGATCGCCAAGCTCGCGAAGGGCCCGGTGCTGGTGCTCGCCCACCGGCAAGAACTGGTCGAACAGGCGCGCGAGAAGATCGCCGCGTGGTGCAACGACGTGGTCGCGGTCGAGATGGCGCACCGCCGCGACTTCACGCGGCCCGACGGCACGCGCCCGAAGATCACCGTCGCCAGCATCCAGACGCTGCAGAAGCGCCTGCACGACGTGCCGAAGGACGCGTTCAAGATCGTCATCGTCGACGAGGCGCACCACGCCACCGCCGATTCGTATCGCGCCGTGCTCGGCCACTTCGGCGCCTGGCTGCTCGGTGTCACCGCGACCCCCGACCGCAGCGACCGCGTGCCGCTCGGCGAAGTGTTCTCGACGGTGGCGTTCGAGTACGACATGCGCACCGCGATCCAGGACGGCTGGCTGTGCCCGATCCGGTCCTTCCTGGTGCAGACCAAGGCCGACTTCTCGCACGTGCGCAAGCTCGCCGGCGAACTGTCGACGCGCGACGTCGAGGCGGTGCTCAACCAGGACCTGCACCTGGCCGAGATCGCGACCCCGATCCTGCGCGAGCGCGGCGATCGCCCGACCATCGTGTTCGCGGCGTCGGTCGCGCACGCGCACGCGCTGTGCCGGGTCATGAACGAACAGGCCGGTTCGCCGAACTTCGCCGCCGCACTCGACGGCGACACCGCGTTCGAGCTGCGCGCGCCGGTGCTGCAGCACTTCCGCCGCCGTGACATCCAGGTGCTGGTCAACTGCTCGCTGTTCACCGAGGGCTTCGACGTGCCCGACATCGCGCTGGTGGCGATCGCGCGGCCGGTGCTGTCGCGCTCGTTCTACGCGCAGATGGTCGGCCGCGGCACGCGCCCGGCGAAGGGCAAGCAGGACCTGCTGGTGCTCGACTTCGTGCCGAGCAACTGTCGTCACTCGCTGGCGCAGGCGGTCGACATCTTCGCCCGCGGTGACGAGGAGCTGGCAGCGATCGCGCGCCGCATCGCCGCGACCGCGAGTGCGAACGGCGAGGCGATCGCGCTGGAGCTGGCGATGGAGCTCGCGCAACAGGAACAGGAGGCGCAGCAGGCCTCGGTCGTCTACCAGCTGCGCCAGCGCGATCCGTTCGCGGCGGTCGGCATCAACCTCGACAAGTACCGCGGCCGCCCGAACGACGGCGACCGCGCCACCGCCGAGCAGCTCGAGTTCTTCCGCCGCGCGGGGCTGCCGGTCGACGAGGTGCAGGGCCTGTCGCAGCGGCAGGCGGAGGCGCTGCGCGAGCAGCTGCTCGAACGCAAGGCGGTCGGGCTGTGCACGCCGAAGCAGGCGAAGCAACTGGTCGCGATGGGCATCGACCCGCGCGACCTCTACTACGACCAGGCGCAGGAGCTGCTGCGCGAGGCGCGGCAGAAGAAGCGCGCCGGCGCCGCGGAGAGCTGACGCGCTCAGTCGTCGTCGCTTCTGGCGACCAGCGTCTCGCCGGTCGCCGTCACCGGGTCGCTCGCGGCGTCACGCGCCGGCCTGCCGATCGCATTGCGCGCCGCCTCGTAGGTGCGCAGACGCAGCCGGAACTCCTCGTCGCGCCCACCCGCGGCGATTGCCCGCCGCTGCAGTTCGATCGCGCGCTCGATGCGGCCGTTGAGGAACTGCGCGCACGCCATCGTGTCGAGATGGTGCGGCTCCTTGCTGCCCGACTGCTCGAGCTTCTCGACCAGCGCCAGCGCGACGTCGTCGAACTTGCCGCCGGTCTCGACCTCGGTCAGCAGCGCATGGGCGGTGCGATGCAGTCGGCCGCGATCGTCACCGACCTGCTCGACGACCTTCGCCAACGTCGCCTCGGCGCGATCGGCGTGGCCCTCGTCGCGCAGCCAGCGATAGTGTGTCATCAGCTGCCGCGACCGCGACGGCGCGCAGTTGCGTTCGCGTTGGGGTTCCTGCGCCGCCTCGAGTGCATCGAGTGCACGACCGAGCTGCTGCTGCAACCGCGCTGCTTCGGCGCGCGCCTTGGCCACTTCCTGCCGGGCCGCCTCGAGGTCACGCTCGACCTGACGCTGCGTCGCCTGCAGCCGCGACTGCGCGGCCATGGCATCCGCCGGCGTCGTCGCGGGCGCCGCTGGCCGCGGCTCCTGCGTTGCGATCCAGGTGATCGGGGCGGAAGCGAACAGGACGGTGCAGACGAGACCTTTGACGAGCATGGGGAACCTCCTCGTGGGGAACGCGGACGCGACGCGCGCCTGTGTGCGGCCTCGATGATCGCGGCCGCCGGCGCCAGGGACGCAGCGTAGCAGCGCCACGCGTGCCCCGACGTCTTGCTGACGTCTCAGCGGTTCGGTCGGACCCGCTCGATCTCCACTCGTGCGATCCGGATCGACGGCAGGACGGACGCGTCCGCGCGATCGACCTTCGCGAAGGCCGCCGCCGGCGCATCGCAGGGCAGCGGCTCACGCCCACGCCGCTTGTAGTCGGTCGCTTCCTCGGTCGGCTCGCCGTTCAATGCACGAATCCAGGTCTCGATGTTCCGCTTGGGAACCAGCCACGCCATGCGTTCGTTCGGTCCGCGTTCGCCCTCCATCGCCGCGTCGAGCTGGGCGTGGCGGTCGACCACCGCATGGTGATCCGCGTCGAGACAGGTAACCAGACCCGTGTTCGGCTGCGCATGTTCGTTGGCCCGCAGTTTCTTCGCCTCCACGCCGTGCATCTGCAGCACCCAGCTGTCGGCGGATTAGCCGCTCTCGGCGCCGTCTTGAACGTCAGGTCGCGAGGCGTGAAGCCGAGGCGATACAGCGCTCGCCGGACGAACATCTCCGACTGCACGTCCTCGGCGACCACGACCAACCGCACGCGCCTAGTCATCCATCCACCCACGCGCGATGGCCTCACTCGGCGTGAGCGCCTTCGTAGCATCCAAACGCCAGGTGCCGACCACCGTCGATCCACCGCCGACTCGCTGCGCGCGCAGGATCTCGCTCCCGGCGAGGTAGTCGATGCACTCGGGATGGTGGGAGATCACGATCGCCTGGCAGTTCCTCGACCGGACCCGGTCCGCGAAACCCACCAACCACGGCTGCAGTTCGGCAAGTGCCACGAAATTGTCGGGCTCGTCGAGCAGCACGAGGCCGCTTGTATGGACGGCACAGTGCAAGATCGTGTAGAGCGCCACCAGGGATCGCTGGCCATCCGACAACTCGGTGAATCGATACTCGCAGCGCTGGCCGGAGCCGTCGATTTCCGCTCGCAAGTCGCGCACGTTGTCGGGGAACGCGACCAGGCGCAGCTTCTCGAAACCGGGAATGACCTGCTTGAGATCATCGAACAGATCCCGCATCCGCTCAGGCTGCTCCTGGGACAGGTGACGGTACCACGCCGCGAAGTTCGAGAAGTCCGGCAGCGGTTGCCCGGCCTCACCATCGGCCCGACCGATCATCGTCGTGGGCGAGATGCGAGCGAGGAGAATGCGGCCGCAAGCCTCGCGAAAGCGAACCAACTTGGTGTTGTGCGGATTCGGCTCCAAGGCGGCGATTCCCGAGCGCGACCAGTCCATCAGCAGAGGCGGACCTTCGGAATGATCGTCACGGTAGAGGCGGGCTCGGCCGCGTTCGGCGACGAACAGTGGCTTCCCCTCCGTGGTGAGGCGCTCTTCGCTGATCCGGACCTTGCCTTGCTCCGGCGTGTGCTCCACCGCGACCCCATATTCGAAGGACTCGCCCGCGATCTCGATGCAGAGCTGGAACCGCTGGGTCGATTCCGGCTGCCATCGCGTCAAAGTGCCGGCAGGAAACAGCTCGCCGACCTTGGCACCCTCCACCACCAGCTGTCGAATCAGGTCGAGCACCTCGAACAGCGAGGTCTTGCCCGAGCCGTTGTCTCCGATCAGCAGACTCAGACTGCCAGGCTCCAAGGTGGTGTTCACCAGGGAGCGGAAGTTGTCGACATGGAGACGCTTCAACATCGCACGGGAGGCTACGCCACGCTTACCCTGCGGAGAATGGGCTGCTCCTCTGCGACCGGGGTCGCAGCGCCATCAGCGCGCCCCTCAGAAGCCGAGCGTCGCGTCGATCGCGTTCGACGCCGTCAACCAGGCCGGGTTGATGCCCGGGTCCAGACCAACGGCCTGCGCGTAGAGCCGATCGCCGAGGTTGCCTGGCAGCGGACTCCACGTGAACGTCGCCTGCCCAGCGGCCGTCGTGATGCCGACCGTCACATCCGGCGACACGAAGCCGAGGCAACCGGTCATGCCGATGCCGTCCAACGGCAGTCCCGGCGTCGAGGTCAAACCGAACACCAGCACCGCGAGCAGCGGCTGCACATTCAGGTTGGTGAGGTTGAGCGTGAAGTTGCCGCCGATGCGGCCGGCGCCGGGCATCGTCAACACCGGCACGCCGTTGGAGCCGACACAACCACTGCCGTACGGCGTCCAGCGGGCGCCGAACTCCCAGGTCTCGTCGGTGATCCCGTTCGGCAGCGCGGTGAACCCGCCGAAGCGCACCACCTGGCGCGGACCGGGCAGGAACGCGAGACCGTGGTCGCGCGCCGCCAGCGTCTGGCTCGCCTGCTGGGTCCATCCAGCCCCGTTCCACTCCCAGGTGTCGTCGTAGATCATGGCCGAGGTCTGGCCGCCGTTCAGCACACAGACGGCGCGGGCGCTGTCGTAGACCATCTTCGCGGCGTTGCGCACGGGCGGGCGCAGCCCGGTCACCGGCACCTGCGTCCAGTTGACGCCGTCGTAGGTCCACGTGGTGTCGAACAGTGTCGAACTGAGCGCGCCGCCGAACAGCACGGTGCGGCCCAGCGCGGCGTGGTAGCACATCGCCGGGCGATCGAGCGCCCCCGGGTTGTTGGCGGTGACGACCTGCGTCCAGTTCACGCCGTTGTATTCCCAGGTCTGGTTGTTGGGAAAGCCGAGCCCGCCGCCGCCGACGCCGCCGTACATCACCACGCGACCGCGCGCGATGTCGTAACTGAGGCCGTAGCGGGAACGCGGCCCGGGGCTGGTGGCCGTGGTGATCAGCGTCCAGTTGCCGCCGTCGAACTCCCACGTCTCGCTGCCGCCCGCACCGGTGCCGCCGTAGAGCACGACCACGTTGCGCGCGAGGTCGAGCACCATCTCGACCTCGATGCGGCCGGTCGGCTGCGCCGGCGGCGACAGCTGCGTCCAGTCGCCGCCGCTGTAGAGCCAGGTCTGATTGCTCGGCAGGGGATTGCCGGTGCCGCCGAACAGCAGGGCGCCGGCGCCGGACGGTGCCTCGCACATCGCCATGCCGCGCCGGGCGCTCGGCGCCAGCAGGGGCGCTTGCTGCTGCCATTGGGCGGTGGCGTAGGAACCGCCGGCGAGCGTGGCGAGGCAGAGCGCCGCGACAGCACGCGCGGGGACGGCGACGGGTAGGAACGAGCCCATGACGGATGCGATCACACGGCCATTGGCGTCGAACGCAATGCGGAGGACGGCACGATCGCGGGAATCTGCGCCAGCCGGGCCTCCACACCGTGGACGGCAATGCAGCGCCGACCCACCATGCGGGGATGCCGCGCTTGCCTTGGCATGTGCCCTTCCGACTCGCGCCCGCCCTGCTGCGACAATTGCGGCAGCACCGTTCGGGCCTGCCCGATCCCGAGGCCCGGTCCGCGTGGACCTCGCCGCGCGACCCTGGTGACGAGCGAGCCTTGTGGGCAGCACCCTGCACGAATATGGTCATTGCAACCATGACCGGAGGAACAATGCGACTCGTCTCCTTGGCCACCACGTTGCTGTCCGTTGTGTCGGCGCTGCCCGCGCAACCTCAGCCTCTCGCACCGACCAGCAACATCACCATCTCGACGGGGTCAACGCTGCACTACAGCTCGATCCTGATTCCCGCCGGTGTCACCGTGACGTTCGCCGGCACGGCGGCCGCCGTGGTGCGTTGCGATGGCGATTGCATCGTGCATGGCACGCTTTCCGTGGCAGGCAATCTGACGACAAGCAACGGCCCCGGAGCCGTGAGCAACGGCAATGGGGTATCGGGGAGCGCTTGCTCCCCCTGCATACCTTTTGGATTCTGCCCCTGCAATGGATACAGCAATCCGGCGAGCCCGGGCACCCACTATGGAGTCTACGGAGGCTCGGTTCCCTTCAGCCTCATGGGAGGAAGCGAAGGCGGCTCCCTCAGACTGTGGTCCTCCCCAGTCGGACCGGGCTCATGTTGCAGCATCAACGCTGGTTACTTCTATGGCGGCGGCGGTGGTGGCACATTGGTCGTCATCGCCGGCGGTGTGATTGACGTGGGCGGGGTGATCAACGCGAATGGAGGTAGAACCGGAATTTACGGTCGCTCCGGATCCGCCGGATCCGTGCTGCTGCGCGGCCTCGGCGGCACGACGATCCGACCGACAGCGCAGGTGTTGGCGGCGCCAGAGCCCGGTGGTACTGCGGCGAACGGTGGCGAAGTGCGAATCGATGCGTGGGGCAGCGCGCCGCTCGTGCAGGGCACCTTGGCCGCCCCGGCCCCGGTCGTCCTGACGCTGCCCCATCTTCGCGCCACCGGAGTACCGACCATCGGCTCGACGTGGTCGCTGGACGTGTATGCGCCGGAGAACTCGATCGTGTTCGTCGGAGCAGCGACGCAGCCCGCCGTGAGCACGCCGACGCCGTTCGGGACCCTCTCGATCGACTTGTCACAAGGGGGAATCATCGGCACCGTGGCCACCACCAACGGTCACGACCCGCGCGCGACGGTGCCATGGGTCATCCCGAACCAGGCGCAGCTGATCGGCCTGCCGCTGTGGCTGCAGGGCCTTGCCTGGCCGGTGACCATGTCGGCGCGGCTGACCAACACGATCACCGCGACCGTGCAATGAGCTCTCGACCGGTGGCGCGCAGCACCTTCGCCAGCAGCGCCGCCGCGCGACCCCGGTGACAACCGGCCCCGCGCCGCAATAGGCTCCGCGCATGCGGAAGAACCCTTCGCTGCTCGGGCGATCGATCCTCGCCCTCTGCCTGATGGTCGGCTTCTACCTGCTGGCGCTCGGCATCTGCGCCGCGCTGGGTGGCCTGGTCTGGCTGGACCTGCAGAACAAGAACATCCACCCGAAGCTCTGGCTGCTGGCGCTCGCGACCTGCGGCATCGTGCTGTGGAGCATCTGGCCGCGCGCGCTGCAGTTCCCGGACCCGGGTGTCCCGCTGCGCGAGACGGAGCAGCCGCAGCTGTGGCAGCTGGTGCGCGAGGTCGCGCAGGCGGCCGGGCAGGCGCCGCCGAAGGACCTGTTCCTGGTCGGCGACGTCAACGCGTTCGTCGCCGAACGCGGCAGCCGGATGGGTTTCGGCGGCTCGCGCCTGATGGGCCTCGGGTTGCCGCTGCTGCAGGTGCTGACGGTGCCGCAGCTGCGCAGCGTCATCGCCCACGAGTTCGGCCACTTCCACGGCGGCGACACGCGGCTCGGCCCGTTCCTCTACCGCACCCGCGACGCGATCGGCCGCACGGTGACCAGCCTCGCCGAGGCCGAGTCGCTGCTGCAGAAGCCGTTCGAGTGGTACGGCAAGCTGTTCCTGCGGGTGACGTTCGCGATCTCGCGCGCGCAGGAGTATGCGGCCGATGCGCTGTCGGTGCGACTGTGCGGGCTCGAGCCGGTGCAGACCGCGCTGCGCCGCGTCAACGAGGTCGGGGCGTTGTTCGACCACTACCTGCAGAGCGAGTTCCTGCCGGTGCTGAACAGCAAGGTGCGGCCACCGATGGCGGCCGGGTTCCAGCAGTTCCTCGGCTCGCCGGCGATGCAGAAGCTGTCGATCGAAGCCGGCGAACAGGCGATGCAGGCCAAGGGCAATCGCTACGACTCGCACCCGCCGCTGCCGCAGCGTCTCGCCGCCGCGGCCGAGGTCGAAGGGGCCGGCGCGATGCGCGCGGCCGGGCCGCTGGCGATCACGCTGCTGCAGCAGGTCGACGCGACCGAGACGAAGCTGCTGCAGTTCCTGACCGGCAAGGACGACGTGGCGCAGCTGCCCGGCGGCGACTGGGACCACGTCTGTGTGCCGACGCTGGCCGCGTCATGGGCCCAGGTCGCGCGCGAACACGCCGGCAAGCTGCCGCCGCTGCGCATCGCCGAGTTCGCGGCGCAGGTGCCGCTGCTGGCGGAACACGCCAGGAAGGTGAACCCGCAGATCCCGGGCGACGAGCAGGCGGCGGCCGGCGCCTGGATGCTGGCGACGCTGCTGGGTCACACGCTGACCCGGCACGGCTGGACGCTGCAGACCGGCCTCGGCGAACCGGCGTTCGTCGTGCGCGGTGCGGCGCGGCTCGAACCACACGCGCTCGGTCGGGCCCTGGTCGAGGGCAAGCTCGACGTCGCGGTCTGGGCGGCGACCTGCGCCGAGAGCGGTTTCGGCGAGATCCTGTTCACCGGGCCAGCGGCAGCAGCGGCGTGAGCGCGGGCACTCAGGCCGGCTTGCGCGCGCGCACGAACGCGCTGTAGACGACGCCCGCATACTGCTGCGGGTCGATGCCGTGCACCGGCACCGATACCCCGCAGCACGAGCCGCCGCCGCCGAGCAGTTCGGCGATGTCCGCTTCGCGATAGACGCGGGTCGGTTCGAACGTGATGTCGACGAAGCCGGCCGCCGCGAGCAACCGCCGGTACTCCGCCTCGACCAGCGCGCCGGACACGCAACCGGTCCACAACCGCAACGAACGTTCGGCCTCGGCGGGCAGCGGCCGCGCCAGCACGATGTCGGACACCGCGACGCGGCCACCGGGCCGCAGCACACGGAACGTCTCGGCGAGCACGCGCGCCTTGTCGGTCGACAGGTTGATCACACAGTTGGAGATCACCACGTCGACGCTGCGGTCGGGCAACGGGATCTGCTCGATGGTGCCGTGCAGGAACTCGCAGTTGGCGACCCCGGCCCGGCGCTGGTTCTCACGCGCGAGCGCGAGCATCTCCGGCGTCATGTCGAGGCCATAGGCCTTGCCGGTCGGCCCGACGCGGCGCGCCGACAGCAGCACGTCGAGCCCACCACCCGAACCGAGGTCGAGCACGACCTCACCCGGCGCCAGCGCCGCCAGCATGGTCGGGTTGCCGCAGCCGAGCGACGCCTGCAGCGCCGCCGCCGGCACCTCGGCCCCTTGCTCGGCGTCGTAGAGGTCGCGCGTGATCGGGTCGACCGCGCCGATCGGCAGCGCCGTGCCACCGCAGCAGCCGCCCGCATCGGTGACGCCGACGCGCAGCGCGGCTTCGCCGTACTTCTTCTGCACGTAGGCCCGGATCGTGTCGTCGTTGCTCATCGGTGAGCCGAGGATAGACCGCCGCCGCACGTCGAACACCCTGCCGTTCTGCGTAGGCGCCCGGTCAGCGCACCGGGTTGGTGCGGTTCGCGAGGGTCAGCACCATCGTCTGCAGCGCCGCCGTGGTCACGGCATCGAGACCGGCCGCCGCGCAGCTCACGATCCGGGCACCACGACCGTCACCTCGGCCGCCGTGAGGTTCTCCGGCATGACGACCGGCGCGCTCCACGGCACCCCGGCCCATCCCCCGAACTCGATCGGCAGCGCCGGCGCCGGGTCGAGCAGCAGCGTGTCCCCGAGCGGCGGCGGCGCGAACAGTACCACCGCCGGCCAACGAGCACCGCCACAACGAGCCACCGTGCGATGACTGCGCGCCGGCGCACCATCGGCGCGCACGAAGCGCACCGTCAGCGCACGCCGCACGAAGTGCAGATCGTGCTCGAGGTTCTCGCCGCCGACCAGCACCAGCAGCTCCGTCTGCAGCGCCGGCACGAACGGGGGCGCACCCGCAGCGAGCCGGAACGCGAAGCGGTACGTGCCGGGCCAGAGCCCCGGCAACGCGTAGCGACCATCCGCATCGACCGCCGCGCTGGCGTGCGTCGCCGCGTGCTCGGCACCGAACCGCACGAGATCGACCACCAGACCGGCCGGCACGCCCCCGCTCGCCGTCACGCGACCGCGCACTGCGGCCCGCTGCAGCAGGCCGAGGTCGAACTCGACCCGCGCCACGGCATCGCCGACCACCGCGACCTCACGTGCGAACGACTCGACCGGGACCTTGCCGATCCCGTGCTGCAGCAGCAGATCGACCCGCCACGGGCCGGGCGACAACGCCGGCGACGCGAACGAACCGTCGGGTTGCAGCTCGAGTCCGCGATGCTGGTTGCCGGTGCTCACTCGCACCGAGACCTGCCGCCGGTCGCGCCCGCGCAGCGCGACGCGGCCCTCGATGCGCCCGCTGCGCTGCAGCTCGACCCGCAACGGGCTGCCGTCGGCGGGGAACTCGAGTCCCCGCCGGACCACGAACGGCTCGTCGCCGACCCGCACCCGCAGCGCGAACCGCTGCAACGAGCGATCGCGCCACAGGTCGGCCAGTCCGTCGGCGCCGGTGCGGTCCGCAGCGATCAGCTCGGGCCACCCGTTGTGGATCGGCGCGACCAGATCGCGCGGGTCGTTCAGCGTGCTGTCGTGCACTTCGCTGAGCGGCGCGCGCTCGTGCACGGCCTCGACCAGCGCTCCCTCGACCGGCAGTTCCCCTCTCACGACCTGCACGCGGCACGGCAGGCGGCGGGCGACGACGACGCGCACCGTCGGCTCGTCGCCGCAGGCGACCGGCTCGCTGGGCGCCAGTTCGACGGACATCGGCACGACCCGGATCGACGTCGCACCGCGCACCACGCCGTCGACGAGCAGCCGGCCGCCCGGATGGTCCCCGCGCTGCCGCACCAGGTTCGCGTTGCCGAACGCGAGACCGGCGCGGCCGAGCGACACACCGAACTGCTCCACGGGTGCCCCCGCGTCATCGACGACCTCGATCGGGAACGGGGGCAGTCGCTGCAGCTCGAGCCGCAGATCGATGGTGCCCCACGCGACGCCCGCCAGCGGCGCCCGCGGTGCATGCAGGCCGGTGTCGGCGAACGTCAACGTGGCCGCGGCGTCGTGGACCGCGCCGTTCCTAACCAGCGTGAACGCGCCGTCGGCGCCGGTCGTGGCCTCGGCGGCGAACGTGCCCTGCGTCGACAGCCCGATGCCGGCCAACGGCTGCCCGCGTTCGTCGACGACGACCCCGCGGATCACCGGCCGGCGACGCACCGTCACCGTCAGGTCGCTCGGCGTGTCGGCGGTCACCACCACCGCGGTCGGCGCGACCAGTTCGTGCGCGCCGCCGCGCAACTGCAGGCGGCACGGCACCAACGGCACCCGATCGTGGAACGTGCACACGCCATCGGCACCGGAGCTCGCCATCGTCATCGTCTCGAGGCCGCTCGGTCCGCGGTCGTGAGCGAACACGAACTCGATCACCACGTCCGCGACCGCGGTGCCACGATCGGCATCGACGACGCGGACCGGGAACTCGCGGCCGGGTCGCAGCAGCCAGTCGCCGAGTTCGTCGACCTGGCCCGGCTGCAGTCGTGTGTGGGTCCAGCGACCGACGTGCCGCGGCGGCCTGGTCACGACCAACACTTCCTTCCCCGCCGGCACCTCGAGCACGAAGCGACCGTCGGCATCGGTGATGGCGAACGGATCGTCGGCACCGCCGGTGAGCTGCGAACCGAGGTTCCAGCTGACGCGATCGCCGATCAGCGGCAACCGGGTCTCGACATCCACCAAGCGTCCACGCACCTGCGCGATTCGCGACGGCCCCGGCGCGACCGCCGACGACGCTGCGAGCGGTGCTGCGGTCGATGGCGGCGGCGCGGTCGCTTCCGTTCGCAGCATCGGTTCCACCGCCGACGCGACCGAGGTCGCCCCCTGCGGCGCAGTCGCCACCGGCGGCAGACCGAGCGGCGTACCATGATCGATCCACCACCAGCAGAGACCGAGCGCCACCGCTGCCGCGAGCCCGACGGCCGCGACCTTCATGCCTGCTGCCATGCCGAACACTCCTGCCCACCACAGGGCCACTGACGTGCTGCCGAATCCTGGGTTGCCGAACGCGACCACGAGCCCGTTGCGCCAGTCCACTCGCCCACCATCACCGAGCCGCGTTCGCAGCTGCTCGAGCCCGCGGTGCAGCCGGCTCTTCACGGTCGCCAGCGGCACGCCGGTCGCCGCCGCGATCGCTCGCGGCGGACGACCTTCGAAGTAGCGCTGCCAGATCGCCGCGCGACAGTCCGGTTCGAGCGCATGCACGGCCGCGACCAGGCGATGCAGCAGCTCTTCGCGCGCGATGGCCTCGGCATGGTCGGGCGCCGCACGATCGCGCGACGCCGCCGCCAACTCCTCGCGCCGCTGTCGACGGCGACGTTCGCGGCGGCCCTTCCAGATCCGGTGCTGCAACACGGTGCGCAGCCAGCCGCCGAGCGGGCCGGGACGCACAGGCGGCGCCTGCAGCGCCTCGAGCCAGACCTCCTGCAGGGCATCGTCGGCCTCCGCCGTGCCGAGCATGGCGGCCGCCAGCCGATGCAGACCGGAGCCGTGTTGCTGCAGCGTGGCTTCGAAGTCGTGGGGACGGGTCATCGGCTCGTGCGCATCCGTCCCGCGCGCCGCGGAACGGTGGCAACATTCTGCCCGGAACGAACCGGAACGCCGACTTCGGCCGGACTCGCCGCGCCGACTGCAGCCGCGTAGCACACGGCCATGCCACCCCCTCGTTCGCTGCGCGCACTGCTCATGCTCGCACTCGTGCCCACGTTCGCCGCCGCACAGACGCCGGCCGCCCCGGCCCCCGACCTGAAGTTCTGGAGCGCCTGCCTCGCCGAGGGCGCCACCCCACCACCCGCTGCCGAACTGCCGCAGCGGCTGCGCGAACTCGACACGCTGCTCGCCGCTCCGGACCCGGTGCAGCGCGACGACCTCGGCTTCGCCGTGCTCGTCAAGTGGCTGTATCGCGACCGCATCGTGCCGGTCGAACTGCGCCGCGAGCTGCTGGCCGAGTGGACGCGCAGCCTGCGGCATGGCATCGATCGCCCCGGCACCGACGACACCGCCCGCCGCTCGTTCGCCGCGCTGTCGCTGTCGATCCTCGCCGCCCTCGACAACGAAGCGCCGTTCCTCGACCGCGCCGAGTTCGCGGCGCTGCTGACCGCGGCGATCGAGTACCTGCGCGACGAACAGGACGTTCGCGGCTACGACCCCCGGCTCGGCTGGCTGCACGCGATCGCCCACACCGCCGATCTGCTGAAGCACCTCGCGCGCAGCCGCCACCTCGACGCCGACGGCCAGGCCAGGATCTTGACGTCGATCGGCGATCGGCTGCGTTCGCTCGACACGCCGCTGGTACACGGCGAGGACGAACGGCTGGCGCGCGCGCTGCTGTCCCTGCTGGCGCGCGAGGACTTCGCCGCG
>JALORC010000188.1 GCA_025459175.1 Planctomycetota bacterium
GTCGCCGAGGCCGAGGTTGGCGCTGGTCGGCGTGAACCACGCGTTCGGCCCGTTCTGCACGGTGTAGCCGTTGGCGATCGGCACGAAGCTGCGGCCGACCGTCACCGAAGCGGTGCCGGACAGATCGAAGGTGCCGGCCGCGAACGTCTGCGCGAACGCGCCCTGGCTGCCGTAGCAGCCGGCGCCGTACGGCGTCGCCGCCGCGACCGTGCCACCGCCGCTGCCGGGCACGAAGGTGTCGAGCGTCGTGGCACCGGTGTTCAGCGGGTCGAGCCAGTTCGACAGCCGCGTCGCGTTGGTGCCACCGCCGGTCCACGACACCGAGAAGCGGCCGTACCAGTCGGACAGGTTGTTGCCGCACGCGGCGCCGCCGCCGTGCAGCTGGCCGATCACGCGCTTGTTCTGGTCGAACAGCGGCGAGCCGGACGAGCCGCCCTCGGTGGTGCCGTCGTCCCAGTCGATGACGCGGATGTGGCTGCCGTTGCCGGGCACCGCGTTGCTGCCGTAGCTGGTCGTCGTCGTCGCCTGGTACTCGAACGAGATCTTCTTCGCGTCCCCGCTCGGGTGGTGGATCGCGGTGGCGGCGGTGGCGTCGCCGGTGCCGCGGTTCCAACCGAGGTAGGTGACGCCCCAGGCCGGGTTCGGCGTCTGGTTGAGTTCGACCAACGTGAAGTCCGACGCGGTCGCCGTCGACCGGAACGTGGCGCCGGTGGTGAACTGGTTCAGGTTGGCGCCGATGCCGCCGCAGGTGGTGTTGCGGTAGTTCCAGTAGCAGACCAGCGAGCTGGCGACGCCCGCGGTGACGCCGCAGTGGTTGGCGGTCAGGAAGAAGTTGCGGCCGTCCTGCGCGGTGTTGTTCACCATCGAGCCGCTGCAGAAGATCGAGCCGGCGCTCGAGATCGCGGCGATCGCCGGGATCTGCTGCACCCACGGCGCGCCCTGCGCGCAGGCGACGTCGAGGTTGCAGCTGCCGCTACCGTCCTGGCCGAGCGCGTCGGGTCCGGCACCGAAGAAGCGGTAGCCGCTGCCGACCTGCTGCAGTTCGACCTGCAGCAGCGGCTTCAGCGCCGTCATCACGTAGATCTCGACCACGATCTCGTCGGTCGCGCACACCGGCGTCCACAGGTCGCCGGTCGGCTGGTGGTCGGCGGCGTCGAACGGGCGCACGACGTCCTGGTAGTTGCTGCTGTAGATCTGCAGGCGGGCGCCGGCGGGCAGCTGGAACTTGCGGAAGCCGAGGTTGACGTGGCTGGCGTCGGGGGCCTGCACCCGCAGGCGCCACAGCGACCAGGTGCCGTCGAGCTGTTCCCAGGTGCCGTGCGTCGCCGTGGTCGCGGTCACCGCATACGGAATCGCGTAGCGGGCCGGCTGGCCGTCGCGGCGGCGCTGCTGGTCTTCGGTGTTGATCGCGAACCGGTCGAGGCCGGCCACGGTCAGCGCGGCGATGCTGCTCAGCGGTTGCGCGGCCGGGTGGATGCGACCGATGGGATCGGGAATCTGGGCTGCCACGCTGCCGAGGACAGCCACTGCCGCGAATGCGGCCAAGGCGATGGAATGCATGAGGAGACGAGGGGACCTGTTCTGGGGCTCCGCTTGGACGCAACGAAGATGTCTCCTGGTTCCCCGCATCCGGGGGACTTTGCCCGGGCGCCAGGGGTCGGCGGCTGCGTGGTCGCTTCCGGACCGCAGCTGGCTACCCTGCTCCGCCCCGTTCCCGGCCGCGCGAGCGGGGTTCGCCCATGACCCATCCCCAAGTCGTCCGCGTCTACAGCACCTACCAGGATCCCGACTACGAGTGCCCGTGGCAGAGCGTGGCACCACGCGGCAGCACCGGCTCGGGGGTCATCGTCGGGCCTGGGCGGGTGCTGACCGGCGCCCACGTGGTCGCCAATGCGACCTTCGTGCAGGTGCAGAAGCAGGACGACCCGAGCAAGGTGCCGGCGCGGGTGCTGGCGATCAGCCACGACTGCGACCTGGCGCTGCTCGAGATCGACGACCCGGCCTTCACGCGCGGCATCAAGCCGGCCCGCATCGGCGAACTGCCGCGGCTGCGCGAGGCGGTGCAGGTGGTGGGCTACCCGATCGGCGGCGAAGAGGTGTCGATCACCGAGGGCGTGGTGTCGCGTATCGAGGTGCAGCGCTACGAGCACAGCCAGCGCCACCTGCTCGCGGTCACCGTCGACGCGGCGATCAACGAGGGCAACAGCGGCGGGCCGGTATTCGCGCGCGGCAAGGTGGTCGGCATCGCGTTCCAGGCGCTGCCCGATGCCGAGAACATCGGCGAGATGGTGCCGGCGCCGATCATCGAGCGCTTCCTCGCCGGCGTGAAGTCGGGCAAGGACCCGCAGGTGCCGGGCATCGGCATCTCGACGCAACCGCTCGAGAACCCGGCCCTGCGCGCGCATCTCGGCATGAAGCCGGCGCACAGCGGCGTGTTGATCACGGCGGTGCAGTACGGCTCCAGTGCGTGGGGGCAGCTGCAGAAGGGCGACGTGCTGATGGAGCTGGACGGGCTGCGCATCGCCGACAACGGCACCGTGCGCTACCGCGGCCGCCATCGCTGCCAGTTCGACGCCGTGATCGGCGACCACCACTGCGGTTCGGTGGTGCAGGCGCGGGTGCTGCGCGGCGGCACCGTGCGCTCGGTGCGCATGACGATGCAGCCGATGGCGTGGCTGGTGCCGCGCACCGAGTTCGACCGCCGGCCGATGTGGTTCCTGTACGGCGGCCTGGTGTTCCAGCGCCTGACCGCCGAGTTCCTGCGCATCTGGGGCGAGCACTGGTGGGACAAGGCGCCGAAGGAGCTGCTGCACCTCTACTACTCCGGTCTGCGGCGGCCCGAGCAGCAGGAGGTCGTGGTGCTGGCGCAGGTGCTCGCCGACCGCGTCAACGTCGGTTACGAGCCGTTCATGAACGACGTCGTCGCCGAGGTGAACGGCGTGCGGCCGGTCGACATGCGCGATTTCATCGCCCGCATGGACGCTGCGGTCGGAGAGGTGGTGCTGAAGCTGACCAGTGGCGCGACGGTGCTGCTCGACAGCAAGGCGGCGAAGGCGGCGATGCCGCGGATCCTCGAGCAGTACCACGTGCCGGGGGATCGGTCGTCGGATCTCACGGCCCCGCTCCTCGCGAGTGCCGGGAGCCGCGGCAAACCGAGGCGGCGGGTTCGCTAGCCGACCGCCGCGGCGGCCGCTCGCGTGCCGATCATGCCGGTCTCGCGGTGGCGCCTCGCGGCCCGATCCTTGCAAACTTGGTTCGGCTACGGCGGCTGGCCCGGTGGCCGCGTGCGCGGATCAGGCTACCCTCTACGCTCGCGGCGCTCGTCTCGCCAGCGCGCTGGTGCGCTCCAGCTCGGGCTTCGCCACCTCCTCCATGCCTCGCAAGTTTCCCTCCGTGCTTGCCGCCTTCGTGTCCATGGCGGCCGTCTCCCAGGCCCAGTGCCTCGTCACCGCAGGTGCGACGCCCGTCACGCTGACGCCGACCGGCACCTTCTATCCGGCGGACGACGAAGGCCTGTCGGCGCCGCTGCCGCTCGGCTTCGCGTTCCCGATGGGGGCGGCGACCTACACGCACGTCGTCATCGAGTCGAACGGCGTCGCCTACTTGACCAACGGCGGCCCTGCCGTCGGCGCGACCGGCTTCGGCTTCATCGACTTCCCCGGCTTCTCCGGCGACTCGCCGCGCATCGCGGCGTTCTGGACCGATCTCGAGGGCGCCAACGCCGGCACGGCATGGCGGGTGTCCGTCGACAGCTCGGTGCCCGGCACGTTCAAGATCAACTGGGAGAACGTCAACGAGTACCAGGAGCCGGGCCAGTTCACGGTGCAAGCCGTGCTGAACAGTTCTGGCATCGTCGGACTCAGCAGCGATGCGGGGATCGCCACGCAGGCCTACAACGCCGCGATCGGCATCTCGGCGGCCAATGGTCTGCCCACCACCAGCTCCGACCTGTCGACCGGTCCGACCTCGACGGTGGCGGCTCTCTACGAGGAGTTCCCGGTCGGCGCTCCGGACCTCGTCGGTGGCACCACCTCGCTGTTCCCGGCCGGCACCGGCTATGTGGCTGCGGGCACCTGCAGTTCCGCCAAGCACACGGCCTACGGCGCGGGTTGCTACACGCTGCGCGCGTCGTTCTACGAGGCCTTCGATTTCGTGGTCCCGGACCTGTCGGGCTCGGGCATGACGCTGTTGTTCACCGGTGCTGCCTACACTGCCCTGCCAGCGCTCGTCAGCTATCTGCCGCCGTCCGCCGGCGCGACGGTGCTGGCCCTCGGCAACGACACCGACACCCCGGTCACCCTGACCGGCACCTTGAACTACCCGGGTGGCAGCACCAGCACGCTGACGGTGTGCTCGAACGGCTTCATCTCCGCCGGCCCCAACAATGGCACCGGCTCCTTCCCGGATGTGTTCGAACATCTGAACTCCACGGACGCCTGCTGGCGCGCCTGGTACGACTACGACGTGACCAGCCCGGGCAGTGGCCAGGTCAAGTTCGAGCAGATCGGTTCGATCGCCTACATCACCTGGGACGGTGTGCACGAATTCGGCTCGACGACCCAGAACACGTTCCAGATGCAGTTCGATACCGCGAGCGGCGCGGTGCACATGCTGTGGCCGAACCTGGCCGGCACCCTGACCTACCTGTTCGGCTTCTCGCCGGGCGGCAGCCGCGCCGACAGCGCGCTCGACATCTCGGCCGCGCTGCCGGGCACGTTCGTGGTCGCTCCGGTCGATTCGGAAGGGATCTCGCTGTCGGCGTCGCCGGCGCCGATCTCGACCTCGACCACGGGCACGGCGGTGGTCTACGCGATCGACACCATCCCCGAGTTCGCTCCTGGCAGCAGTCTCTACGTCGCGCTCAACGTGTTCAGCCTCGGTCAGTTGCCGGCGCCCGGCCTGGACCTGACGTTCCTCGGTGCGCCGGGTTGTTCCGCGTTGGTGCAGTCGATCGACTTCACGCAGTCGGTGGTCGGCTTCACGCCGAGCCTGACGACGACGTTGAACCTGCCCGCCGGCGTGCCGGCCGGCACGGTGATCTATGTGCAGGCGGCGGCACTGGTGACCCCGAACTCGCTGCCGAACGGTCAGAACGCATCCGGCATCGTCACCAGCAACGGCATCGCCAGCCTCGTGCAGCCGTACTGATCGCTGCGGTCGCGGTTCCGCGATGGCATCGTCGCGATGCGGTTGCGCTGCGGCGGAGGATCGGTTCGCGATGCGCACTCGCCGGTGGCCGGAGGAGCTCGGCCGATGACCGCCCCGGCCGCCGGTGCTAAGCTTGTGCCCCACGAAGCTCGGTCCGCCAGCGCATCCTCGCGTTTCCCCAGCGAGCAACGTCACCTCCACCATGTCCCGCAAGATCCTCTCCCTCCTCGGCGCCATCACGATGTTGGCGGCCGTTTCGCAGGCCCAGTGCCTGAACACCTCGGGCGGCACGGCCATCACGCTGACGCCGACCGGCATCGTATACCCCGCCGACGACGAAGGCCTGTCGGCGCCGCTGCCACTCGGATTCGCGTTCCCGATCGGTGGCGGCACCTTCACCCACGTCGTCGTCGAGTCGAACGGCGTCGCCTACCTGACCAACGGTGGCCCTGCCGTCGGCGCCACGCAGTTCGGTTTCGCGGACATGATCGGCGTCGCCGGCGATTCGCCGCGCATCGCTGCGTTCTGGACCGATCTCGAAGGTTTGAATGCCGGCACGGCCTGGCAGATCAGCGTCGACACCTCGGTGCCCGGCGCGTTCAAGATCAACTGGATCAACGTCAACGAGTTCGCCGAGCTCGGGCAGTTCTCGTTCCAGGCGGTCCTCTACAGCAGCGGGATCGTCGATCTCACCAGCGCCGCAGGTGCCGCGGTCGTCAGCCTTGACCTGACGATCGGCATCTCGGCAGGCAACGGTGTGATCGCCAGCAGCTCGGACCTGTCGGCTGGCCCGACCTCGACGGTGGCGGCGCTCTACGAGGATTTCATTGGCTTCCCGACCCCGGTCGGCGTCGCCGACATCGTCGGCAGCACCACCACGTTCATCCCGGCCGGGGCCGGTTACACGGTGGTTCGCACCTGCGGCGCGGCCAGCCACACCGCCTACGGCGCAGGTTGCAGCGGCATGTCGCTGTCGGCGTCGCCGGCCCCGATCTCGACCGCGACCAGCGGTACGACGGTGGTCTACGCGATCAGCAACATCCCCGTGTTCGCTCCGGGTAGCGGCCTCTACGTGGCGCTGAACGTGTTCAGCCTCGGCCAGATCCCGGCGCCGGGCCTCGACCTGACCTTCCTCGGCGCGCCGGGCTGCGTCGGGTTGGTGCAGTCGCTCGACTTCACGCAGACCGTCGTCGGCACGTCGCCGAACCAGTCGACGTCGTTCGTGCTGCCGGCGGGTATCCCGGCCGGCACGCAGATCTTCGTGCAGGCCGCCTCGCTGCTCGCCACGGGCGGCCTCGCGACCAGCAACGGCATCAACAGCCTGATCCAGCCGTTCTGAACCGGCTCGCCCGGAGGCGACCCGGTTCAGAGCTTGCCGGGACGCCGCAGCGCGGGACCTACCAACCGCGCGATCGACGCAGCCAGCCCCGCTGCGTCGTCAACTTTGGGCCGGCTCGCCCGGAGGCGACCCGGTTCAGAGCTTGCCGGGACGCCGCAGCGACACGCAACGAGCCCGAGGACCCTGGTGGTCCTCGGGCTCGTGTCGTTCCGGTCAGCACCTTCGTGCCGTTAGGATCTCGCGGCCCGGCGCTCCGTCGCCGACCTGCCTGCCGATGGTGGACCACTTCCGAGCGCCGCGCGCGGCGCCCTTGTTCGAGTTGCTGACGACTCGATTCGCCGACTGGAGTCGCAACACCCTGCGCGAGCGCTTGCGGCGTGGCTGCGTCGACGTCGACGGCGCCATCGTGCAGCGGGCCGACCAGCCGGTGGCCGCCGGCGCCGAGATCATCGTGCGCGGTCTGGGGGAGGCCAAGGCCGCGGTGCGCCGCCCCGCCGGGCCGAGCTTGCCGGTGCTGCACCTCGACGACGACCTGCTGGCGATCGACAAGCCGGAGGGCCTGCTGTCGGTGTCGACCGACGACGAACACCGGCGCACGGCGCTGGCGCAGGCGCGCGGCCAGCTGCCGGACGGCAGCGACCTGTGGCCGGTGCACCGGCTCGATCGCGAGACCTCGGGCGTGCTGCTGTTCGCCCGTTCGCGAACGGCGCGCGACAGCGTGCAGGCGGCGTGGGAGCGGACCCGCAAGGTATATCTCGCGGTCACTGACGGCGTGCCGGACCCGGCCGATGGCACCATCGACGTGCCGCTGTGGGAGGACCAGAACCTGCGCGTGCGCACCGGTGTGCATCCGGACAGCAAGCCGGCGCGCACGCACTATCGCACCGTGCGCACGGCGGGTGGTCGGGCCCTTCTCGAGGTCGAGCTCGACACCGGCAGGAAGCACCAGATCCGCGTGCACCTGCAGGCGCGCGGCTGGCCGGTGCTCGGCGACGATCGCTACGGCGCGGCCGACGAGCGGTTGTTCCTGCATGCAGCGCGGCTCGAGCTGTCGCATCCGCGCGATGGCCGTGTGTTGGTGCTGGCGGCACCGGTGCCGAAGTCGTTCGCGCGCGCGCTCACCGAGGGGCGCCGCTGAGCGACGCCGTCAGGGCGTTCCTTCGAGGCACAGGAACATCTGGTCGTGGCTGCACAGCAGCACGAACCTCGGTTTGAATCGCACACTCCGAGCACGAGGCTGTGCAGGCAGAGAACGCAGCCGCTAGGACCGCTAGCGGGCAGAAGAAGGTCTCGCCGAGGAATCCGTTGGTCCCCGGCAGTTGTGCCAGGTGCGCGAACCGGGCGGTGCCCGGGTCGATGCCGAGCAGCCCGAGCGGGTCGTGATCGCGGTCGTCATGTTGCCTGACATTGGGCCGGATGGCCGCCGGCCGGGCCTACACGCGCACCTGGCAAGCCGATCGGGCGCGGCTTGCACCTCGGACTCGTAACGCATAGGTCGCGAACGACCGAATCCAGGGGCTTGCTGGCTTGCCTCCCCTGAGTAGCATCGGCCTCTCACCGGAGGAAGCGCCCATGCGGTCTCTCTTTCTGTTGCTCGCTGCCGCCATCCCGTCGGTGAATGCATCGGCGCAAGTGCCGAATCCGAGCCGCACGCCGCACCCGGGCATCGCGCCACCCTCAGCCGCGCTGCTGCCCACACTGGCCGGCAAGGCGGCGCCCCTCTTCGCGGTTCCCGACGGCAAGTGGAATCATGGCGAGGGCTTTGTTGCTGGCCCGGGTGGCGATGCAGACAGGGGCGGTTGGCACGGCCCCGACGATGGCTCGGGCCTCATGGCAGTTGACATCCATCACCTGCCGCAGCCGAATGGCACCGGCCCGAACTGGGTGCCGTTCTCTTGGGAGGATCCAGTTGGCCTGCATCCGGCGGGGCAACCGCCCGGTGCTCCGATGCTGCGGCTCGAGGGATTTCTGCGGCCGGTAGATGCCGCGGGCAACATGCCGCCCCTGGAGACCCAACATCCGTTGTTCGGCACCGCCAACATCGGTAGCTACGTCGATCAGGGCGCATTCGAGTTGTTCAAGCCGACGACGCCGCGCCCGACCAGTGCCAAGATCGTGGTGGCGGTCATGACGTGGCAGACAACGCAGTTCCCCGAGGACTTCGCAGTTGTGCGTCAAGATTGGCGCCAGATCTACATGGGATTCTTCAGTCGCGATGGCTTGATTCGCCCCGAGGTTTTCACGACGGTTCGGACGACGGCAAGAAAGTGTTCCGCCCGCCGTTCCTCAGTGTGATTCCGACCTGGAGTCAGTCGACACACACCAACGCCTACTGGCCCATCGTTGCGTACGCCGTGCCAACAGCCAGTGCCCGGCCGACGACGCTGAACGAACAGCGCGACATGCAGATGATCAAGGCCGTGAAGCTCCTGCTGAAGGAGCCGTCGCCGCGCAACCCGTTGTGGCCTGCGGCAGCCCTGACTGACCCTCAGATCGACTCTCAGGTAGTGGTTGTGCTGATCGGCGGCAGCAACGGCGGCATGCAGACGTCGATGACCAGCCAGCGCTACCCTCAGCTCGTCGATGGTGCCTACGCAGAAGTCATCAACCCGAGCTACCAGCGCCTGTACGGCGAGCATGACCTCGGCCACGCTGTGGCGCGGTTGAGCGGTACTACGATGTTCGGCGCCACAGTGAGGGAGATCGACTTCCTGCACTGGAATCAATACGTCTGGACGCAGGGGCTCGAGATGCACGACATGAGCCTGCTGCGGCGCTTCCTGGCCGGCCGCACCTACAAGCCGACGTTCTTCGGAGTCGGCGACGAAGACATCACATCGACGGGAACGGATTGGGTCCGGGTGCTCGACGGTGCGATTTGGCGGCCCTCTTCGATCCAACCCGGCCAGACGCCTGCTGGTGCCGCGGGCGCGAGCCAGATGGAGATGGCGTGGGCAGTGGCTCAGAACGCCTGCCACCAGACGCAGGCGGTGCCGGTCACGGATCCCTACACCGGCACCAACAACGTGTTCTGGGTCCAGGACCTGGCGACTGAACTGTTCCGGCGATGTGTGCTACACAAGCAAAACCTGATCAATGCGGGCATCACACCGCCGGCGGGCAACCTGGTGCATGAGGTGCGGCCGACGGGGCAGGTGGCCGGAGTCGATGATCCCCACGAATGGGTGCTGGGCCGGGTCGGCGATGCGATGCCACCGCTGCAGACTGCTCTGCGCCGGGATGACGCCTTCTTCGATAGCGTGCAGTTTGACTCGGCAGGAGCCGAGCCGGGCCGACGCGAGGCGATGCTCATCCATGGCGGAGCGCTCTACGTGGGCAGTGCCGATGGCTTCGTCACCAAGTTCGTGGTGGACTCAGGACCGCGACAGCAGCTGCGCCGGGTGGCCCGCAGTCCGCGTCTCGGGCATGAGGCTTTCGCGTTGACGATCCACGGCGGCGATCTGCTGGTGGGTACGCGACGCCATCTTCAC
>JALORC010000089.1 GCA_025459175.1 Planctomycetota bacterium
GCATACGCATCGCGCCGGCGCAGCGGCGGCAGGTGCTCGCGCAGCTTGACGGTCACGTGCACCGGGAAGCGGGCGGCGAGTGCGCTGCGGGTGTCGTGCGGCACCCCGGCACGATCGCCGTTCGGCTTGCGGCCGGCACCGGCGCGGCGGCCGCCGTGGGTGGCGCGGAATGGCAGCAGCTGGACGCTCGCGCCTTTGGCCTGCTTCTTTCGTCGTGCTCTCACCCCGGTCGCCATGTTGATTCCGCAATGATAGTGCACCGGGTGTGCGGCGCAAGAGCCGGCGCGTGAGTTCGACCGGATCACCGGGCCTCTTCCGGTGCCCGAGTCGCAACTCCATGGATCTGCTGAGGGTCAGTGCCAGCCCCATGCGTCTCGGTTGTTCCATCGCCACCGGGATGCTCGTCCCTATCGTCCCGGAGGCGAACCAGCCGATGGTCTGGCTGTGTGCGCGCACTGCGACCCATGGCAGCAACCCGTTCTGGCGTGACCGTTCCACCATCACGTTCGCGAGAGGCTCGAAAGCCTGGGCTCTCCCGCGGCCTCGTCGCCGGCTTGATCACGACCGCGGTGCTCGCCCTCGTGCTGCTCTGGATCGGTGGCAGGTCCTCGGCGGATCTCCTTGCTCGACCGGGCGGCGGCAGGGTTGGGGTGGCGCACTCGAGCGAGTTGTCCACTTTCGACGAGGGCATTCGGAGTGCCGTTGCGGATGGCAACAGCCGCATCCAATCTGCCCTCGAGATCCTGGAGAACAGCCACCAGACCGGCGAGTCTCGGATGCCCCTTGCGCAGGCGAATGGATGCAGTTGGCCGGCGGATGTCAGGCGAACTTCGCAGAGTCTGCATGCCGCATTCTTGTTCGGCCGGGTTCGAGCGATCGATCTGATGCGGCACGTCGAACTCAATGCCGCGGACACACCGTTGTGCAGGGATCAGGTCCAGGACCTGGAAGCAGTCGTCTCCGCCTTCAATGCTGCGATCGGCCCGCTGCTGACATCGTACCGAGAGATCAAAGCCCGCGAACGCATTACGTTGATCGAAGCAGGCAAGGTCAGGCCCTGGTCCGAAACCCGCCTGACGGGCGAAACGGTGGACGCTCATGCGCGCGCCCTGATGAGTGACCGTGGCTTGTCAGAGGCAGACGCGAAGATCGAAGCGCGCAAGCTATTGGCGGCAGCCGAGTCGTCTCCTCCCGGCAACCACATCCGGCACGACGGAGTCGTGTATCTCGCTGTCGACTTCCCGCCGTTGCCAGTGACCGAGGCCTACTACGACCACGTCAAGTTCCTGGTGGCCGAGCATGCATCCCGGGTCATGAGCTGGTTCGTGATCCGAGGCCTGTGTGCCGAGCCAGCGGTGGTGGCCAAGGTGCTCGAGAAGATCGCCCGGGCGAACGTGCGCTGAGCCGCCCGAGATACCGAAGGGGGGTGAAGTTCGCGGCCGGGCGACGGTATCGTCCCTGCTTCCCGGTCATGCTCCGCCTTGCCCTGCTGCCGCTCGTGTTCAGCGCCTGCCACGGTGCCGCAGCGCCCGATCTGCGCCTGGACGTCGCCCCGGCCCCGGCCACGGCCGCCGACTTCCCGGCCGCCGCCGCGATCCTGCACGGCTTCGACGCCGGCAGCGCGACCGATCTCGACTGGCGGGCCGGCGACCAGGTGCTGTTCGGGCTGCGGCTGCGCACCGGCGACCAGCTGCGGCACTGGCTGCTGCACCTGCAGGTGCTCGAACCGCAGGCGGCGGACGCCGACGGCGTCGAGCGCGCGCCATTGCCGGCGATCGACTGGACGTTGAACATCAACGGCGCGCCGGAGCAGTTCCATTCGCGGCTGTGCCGGGTGCAGGCGACCGTGCACGACCAGCACGGGGTCGTGGTCGGTCGCAGTGAACCGCTGGTGCCGCGCGACCTGCTGGCGAACGGCTTCGCCGCGGCCTGTGAACTGGTGGTCCGGCAGCAGCGGCGGCGGCCGCACCTGGTCGGTACCGACGGCTTCTACCAGGACCTCGACCTGGCGCCGCTGGCCCGCGCGACCGTCTGCGCGGTCGCGTTGTTGCAGGTGGTGCAGGACGACGCGGTGCTGTCGCCGCTGTTGTGGGAGGTCGTGCAGCGGCCGTCGCTGTGGTCGGTGCTGAGCCACTTCGGCGCGCGCGTGGTGCTGCGGCCGCGCTTCCATGCCGCCGTCGAGGTCCCCGCCGGCGCGGCGCCTGGAGCGGCGCGGGCGTGGCAGGTGCCGATGACGCTGCTGGTCAACGACCGGCCGGTGTTGCTCACCGAACTGGTGGTCGGCGAGCCGTGGCCGCCGTTCGCCCTCGGCGGCAGCCTGCTCGGTGCCACCGCCCGCCATCCCGAGGACGGCGGGCGGGAGTTCGCGCTGCAGCTGCTCGCGGCCCGCCGCGGGCCGCCGGTCGCGGCGCGCTGAGCGCCGCCGGCGCCGCGCTCAGCGATCGGTCGCCATCGGGCGCGAGACCGCGCTCGACAGCCGGTAGGTGCCGATCGCCTGGCGCAGGCTCGACAGGATCGCGTCGTCGTAGGTCAGCGTCACGAAGTCCGAGGCTCCTTCGACGCGCACCGAGCCGGTGACCACGACCGCGCCCTGGATCTCGCACGGCTCGCGCACGACCAGGTTGCCCTGCACGTAGAGCAGGCCCGAGAAGCTCGAGTAGCTGCCCTGGCCGACCGTGGTGTTGCCGACGATCGCGACCACGCCGGTGCCGCTGAGTGGCCGCGCGGCGGTGAACGTCATGCCGACGGTGCTCAACACCACCGTGTTCATCGGCACCGGGCTCGGGAAGTCGTTCGCGTTGCCGACCACGTAGTCCGCCATCGCCGTCAGTTCGCTCTGGCCGACGCCGAACACCGCTTCGAAGTTGTCCTGGTAGGTGGACGCCGCCGACTGGCTCGGTGTGCCGCCGACGCTGGAGCCGGTGCCGCTGATGGTCGGCGTGCCGCCGCCGATCAGGTAGTAGATGCCGGCCCCGAGCGTGCCGCCGACGATGCGGCCACGGGTCAGCACCTGCACCGAGCCGCCGTTGCGCGCGCACAGCGCTGCCTGGCCGGGTGGCTGCAGCGCCAGCCGCCGCGCCTCGACCTCGGTCATGTCCTGGCCGAGGATCTGGTTGGGCGGTTGGTTGAACGGCACGTCCTCGTCGACGCGGCGGAACACGTAGCCGAGGCTGCGCACGCGCCACACCGAGCCCGCACTCAGGTTGCCGCGCATCGACGACACGTCGGTGGTCTGCATCTGCTGGCGCCAGGCCAGACGCTTTTCGTCCGGATCGGCGTTCCATTCCTTCCAGACCTCGTAGCGGCCCCAGATCGAGTTGGTGATCTGGAACTCGCGCACGATGCCGATCTCGGGGTCGATGGTGTCGAGCACCGGCGGCGACGTCATCGTCAGCAGTCGCGGCTCGAAGTCGAGGATCGGCTGGCTGGTCTGCTTGCGCATCCAGCCGAGGGCCTCGATCAGGCCGGAGCGACTGAACTGCATCGACTGACCGTGCGAGATGAAGTTGGTCTCCGTCTTCACCTGGTGCGATCGCAGCACCAGCGCACCGGTGGTCGTGATGCCGACCACGATGATGGTGAACAGGATCGCCAGGATCAGGGCCACGCCGCGTTCGCCGCTGCGGTCCTCGGGATGAGCTCTAGCTTCGGGACACATGGTTGCCTCCAGGCGCAGGAGGTCTTCCGGCGCACGTTCTGTATCGGCGCTCCTGGTGGTGGACTGCACCCGCCGTCCCGTTCCTGGACCGGCGGTCCAAGTCGGAGCACCCGGGCGGCCGATAGGACCGGACATGAAGTGGCTCTCCGTCGCCGCCCTGGTCGCGGCCAGTGTCTCTCTCGTGGCCCAGTCCGCGGTCACCCCTCCGCCGGCTCCGGCGCCGCAGGCCCCGAAGGAGAGCCCGCGCGTCGAGCAGCGCGCGCAGTCGATGCGCGACCAGATCGGCTCCGGCCGGCACATCGACAGCCACGTGCGCGTCAGCGTGCGGCTGAAGAACGGCAACAAGCTGAGCGGTGTCGTGAAGGACGGCAAGCTGGTCGAACGGGTCGACGGCCTGCGCTTCGTCGAGGCGCAAGCCCAGGAGCGCGGTGCCGGCGTGCGGCTCTGGTACTCGAGCGGCGCCCGCAACTACGTGTTCGTGCCGTTCGCCGACTTCGCCGAGTACGAGGTGCTGCAGCGGTTGTCGAACAAGCAGATCGCCGACATCGAGGGCGAGATGCAGATGGAGGAACGGCGCGCGGCCGAACGCGCCGCCGCGCTCGCCGAGCGCGCCAAGGCGCAGGCGAGCGGCTCGGCATTGCCGAGCGACGAGTCGCCGGCGCCGGGCCAGGAGCCGGCGGCGGGTGGGGCCGGCAAGCCGGCGCCGGCCGGCGGCGACCCGGCCAAGCCGGCGCCCGAGACCGAGGCGCAGGCCCAGCAGCGCAAGTGGTTCGCGCTGGTCAACACCTACTCGCCCGACGACGGCTGGAACAAGGCGCGCCGCGACGAGATCGCGCGCCGCCTGGTGGTGGTCGGCAGCAAGCCGAACGAGCTCGAACAGGCGTTCGTCGACCAGTTCGCCGAGTGGGAGAAGGCCTGCAAGCACTTCGCCATCGGTGCCGACAAGCCCGCCGGCGCCGGCGGCCAGCCCGCCAACGACGGCGCCGAGGGCAACGGCAGCAAGTCGAGCAAGCGCCGCAAGTAGCCGGTCGCGCCGGCGATTCCGCGCCGGCCGCTTGATCCGCCGGGCCCCGGCAGGGAAAGCTGTCGGCCATGCAGCGCGCCTTCCTGTTCACCGGTCAGGGTTCCCAGTTCGTCGGCATGGGGCGGGACCTCGCCGAGCGGTTCCCGGCCGCCCGCGCCACCTTCGAGGCCGCCGACCAGGCGCTCGGTGAGCCGCTCTCCGAGCTGTGCTGGAACGGGCCCGAGGATCGGCTCGGCCTGACCGAGAACACCCAGCCGGCGACGTTGACGGTCGCGATCGCCGCGTTCCGCGCGCTCGGTCAGCGGCCCGATCTCGCCGCCGGCCACAGCCTCGGCGAGTATGCGGCGCACGTCGCCGCCGGTACGCTCGACTTCGCCGATGCGGTGCGGCTGGTGCGCGAGCGCGGCAAGCGCATGCAGAGCGCGGTGCCGGTCGGCGTCGGCGGCATGGTCGTGCTGCGCAAGATGGGGCTCGACGAGGTCAAGGCGCTGGTGGCGCAGGTCACGGCCGGCACCTGCGAGATCGCCAACGTCAACGAGCCGGAGCAGATCGTGGTCTCGGGCGCGATCGCGGCGATGGACCAGATCGTCGGCCTGGCGCCGCCGCGCAAGGCGCTGAAGCTGAACGTCAGCGTGCCGTTCCACTGCTCGTTGCTGCGCGCGGCGGCGACCGCGTTCGCGACGGTGCTCGAGCGCACGACGATGCGCGATCCGGCGTTCCCGGTGTGGTGCAACGTCGACGCCGCCCCGGTGACGACGGCTCCGGCCGCGCGCGGAGCACTGCAGCGGCAGTTCGCCGGCTCGGTGCTGTGGCAGCAGACCATCGAGGGCATGTTCGCTCGTGGTGTGCGCCACTTCGTCGAGTGCGGGCCCAAGCCCACGCTGGTCAACATGGTGAAGCGCATCGCGTTGGCGAAGGGCATCGACGGCGTCGAGACGGTCGCGGCGACCACCGCCGACGAGATCCAGGCGCTCGCGGCGAAGTGATCGCGTTGACCTCCGCCGGCAATCCGCTGCGCCAGGCGCTGTGGCCGCTCGGCCTGCTCTACGGTTCCGTCGCTGCCGTGCGCAACTGGACCTTCGCGGCCGGGCTGCGCGCAGTGCACAAGCTGCCGGTGCCGGTGCTGTCGGTCGGCAACCTGACCGTCGGCGGCACCGGCAAGACGCCGACCACGGCCTGGCTGTGCGAACTGGCGCGGTCGCGCGGACGGCGGCCCGGCGTGTTGGCGCGCGGCTACGGGCGCGCGCCCGGTGCCGAGCTCAACGACGAAGGCCTGATGCTGCAGCGCCGGCTGCCGTGGCTGCTGCAGGAACAGGATCCCGATCGGGTCGCCGCGGGCCGGCGGCTGGTCGAGCGCGGCGCTGACTTCGTCGTGCTCGACGACGGGCTGCAGCACCGGCGCCTGCATCGCGACCGCGATCTGGTCTGCCTCGATGCGGCGCTGCCGTTCGGCAACGGCCATTGCCTGCCCGCCGGCGACCTGCGCGAGTTCCGCGGTGGGCTGCGCCGGGCCGGCCTCGTGCTGCTGACGCGCGCGGGCGGGCTGCCGGCCGATGCGCTGGTGGCGCGCATCCGCCGCGTGCACCAGCTCGCCGGTGCGGCGCTGCCGGTCTACGCGACCGAACACGCGCCGAGCGGCCTGCGCCGGCAGCCGGACGGAGCCGAGCTGCCGCTGTCGGCGCTGGCGGGGCAGCGGGTCGTGCTGCTGTCGGCGATCGCCAAGCCGGACAGCTTTCGCACCACGGTGGCCGAACTCGGCGCCGAGATCACCGCCGAGTTCCGGCATCGCGACCATCACCGGTTCACCGCCGCCGAACTCGAGCAGGCCCGGCGCGCCGCCGCGGCCGCTGACGCCTGGCTGCTCACGACCGAGAAGGACGATGCGCGGCTCGGCGCGGTCGAGTTCGTTCGCCATGTGCTGCAGGTGTCGCTGCGTTTCCTCGAGGCACCGCCGTCACCGGCGGAGGTATTGCTGTGAAGGTCCGTTTCGTCGACCGGCTCGTCTACGTGATCGCACGCGTGGCGATCGGCACCGCCGCGTTCGTGCCGCAGTGGCTCGGCTACACCTGCGCCGATCTGCTGGGCCGGCTGTGGTTCCGCTTCGACCAGCGCCGCCGCGGCTACGGCTTGGTGTTCCTGCGCCAGGCCTACCCGGGCCGCCCCGATGCCGAGCTGCTGAAGATCGCGTCGCGGGCGACCGGCAACCTGTTCAAGGTGCCGCTCGACATGGCGCGCCTGACGCGGCTGCTGGCGCGCGGCGGCGACGTCCGCGAGGTGCTCGACTTCGGCGGCACCGCGGCGCACCTCGCGTCGTTGACGCCGCCGTATCTCGGCCTGACCGCGCACCTCGGCAACTGGGAGATCGCGGCCGCCGGCGTCGCGCAATGGGCGAAGGGCGCGTCGAGCATCGCCCGCATCGCCCGCAATCCGCTGCTGAACCGCTGGATCGTGGCCAACCGCGAACGCGGCGGGTTGGTCGTCAATCCGCGCCGCGGCGGCGTGCGCGATCTCAGCAAGGCGCTCGCGGCCGGCCGCGTCGGGCTGATGGTGGTGGACCAGAACCAGCGTTTGCGCGGGGTGTTCGCGCCGTTCTTCGGCCGGCTCGCCTCGTGCGAACGCGCCGCCGCGAGCCTGGCGCTCCGACACGGCTATCCGATCCTGGTCGGCGCGGCGCTGCGGCGCGGGCGCGGTTTCCGCTTCGAGCTGGTGTCGGCGACGCCGTTCACGCTGCACCCGACGGGCGACAAGGATGCCGATCTGCAGCGGGCGGTCGAACGGATCAACGCGGCGGTCGAGGAGCTCGTTCGCAAGGCGCCGGAGCAGTATCTGTGGATCCACGATCGCTACCGCACGCAGCCGGTGGCGGGGGTGGCGGCGCCGGGTGGTGGGGACGCGGATGCGGACGGGGGCGGGGACCTGGATGGTGGTGAGGACGGCTGAGGTCGCGGTGGGGCGCGAACGTGCCTCCGGCGCGGTGTCGCGGTATGGTGCGCCGCGAACGCGCCCGTAGCTCAGTTGGATAGAGCATCGCTTTTCTAAAGCGACGGTCCCAGGTTCGATCCCTGGCGGGCGTGCCATCGTTGGCCCCGCCTATTTCGCAGCGTGATCCGGTGCGGCGCCCGAACCACCTCAGAGTTTGCGGATGCCGGCCAGCGAGTGCTCGCCGAGCGCCTCGAAGCCGAGCTCGCGCAGCGCGGTCTGCAGCTCGGCGAACGGCATCACGCCGTAGCAGTACGCGTTCAGCTTCGCGCACACCGGCGCGTCGCGCAGCGCCGCGTCGTCGGCGAAGAACCGGCGCAGCTGTGCGACCAGGCGCCCATCGCGGCGCAGCGCGTACTTCTGGTGGTAGTCCTCGGCCGGGTAGAAGCGATCGAGCCTTCGCACCTCGGTGGTCAGCTGGCGGCCCTCGACCTCGTGCACCGCGGCGGCGCTCCGCTGCGCGATCTCGGCCTGCCGCTCGTCGGAGTGGAACAGGATCGCCTGATACTGCCGCGACCAGGACGCCCCACACGGCTCGTGTTCCTGCCAGAACATCGCCAGCAGCTGTTCGTAGTCGATGCGGGTCGGATCGAAGTCGATCTGCAGCGCCTCGGTGTGGTCGCCGATGTCGTGATAGGTCGGGTCGGCGGTGGTGCCGCCGGCGTAACCGACGCGGGTGCGCACGACGCCCGGTAGACGCCCGAACTGGGCGTCCGGCCCCCAGAATCAACCGAGGGCGAAGGTCGCGGTTTGCAGCGCGGTCGGTGGCGTCGGTTGCGGCGCGGGGACGTCGTCGGCGGTATCGGTGGGCATCGGCTGGGTTGCTCGGTCGGGCGACGCGATCGGCGCACTGGCCATGGCTCGCACCGCAGAACTGCGGCGCTGCGCCCGGTCGCCGGTGCCACAAGCGGTCAGCAGTGACAACAGCAGCAGCGGCAGGGTCGTTCGGATCATCGCCATCGATACGAAGGTAACCGGCGCGCGTTGCTCGCGAACGTCGTCTTCGCGAGTTCGAGGCGCTTGAAGCCGCCGCGCCACCCGCCGGGAAGGTAGCATGCCCGACCGGCGTCAGCTGCAGCTTCTCGACCTGGAGAGAGAGACATGCCATTGCTCCACCTCACGCGTTCGTTCCTCCGCTCGTTGCACGTGGCCCTCGCCGCCACGATCTCCGCGCTGCCGATGCGGGCGCAGCAGACGCCGGCTCCGGTCACTCCGCCGTGCCAGACCGACACCATCGACTGGGTGCTGCCGGGCCACTTCGACACCGCGGTCGCCCGCGCGACCGCCGAGCAGCGCCTGCTGCTGATCAAGGGCATCTCGTTCGGCGTCGACGAGGCCGGCGCCACCTGCGCCACCAAGGGCAAGTGGTGACCCGGCGCCGAACCCATGCGAGCCGGGTGCTTCGCAGAAGACCGTGTGATCCAGCTGATCGACCGCCGCTTCGTGGCGTTCTTCTTCAACCGCAGCGGTGTCGGGGAAGGGTTCGACCGGGCCGCGTCCGACTTCGTCGGCAAGCAGACCAAGAACCCGTACGCCTACTTCGCCGCGTTCACGCCGGACGGCAAGATCGTCGGCGAGTCCGATCTCTACGCCGACAAGGAAGCGGTGATGGCGTGGCTCGTGCAGCTGCTCGCCGACCACCCGAAGTATGCCGGTGCCTCGGCGAACGAGACCGCGGTGCTGGCGCAGGGTGGGCTCGCGGCAGCGCGGCTCAGCGAGGAGCTCGCCCACTACGATGACGCGGTGCGGCGCTACGACGCGCTACTGGCGGGCACGGATGCTGCGGCGCAGGCGGCGGCGCTGTCGGGCTTGCTGCGCATCGCTCGTTATCGCGGTGACTGGGCCGCCCACGAGGCGGCCGAACAGCGGCTGCGTGCGGGCGCCGCCGGGGACATGGCGCGGCTCGTCGATGCGGACGTCGAACAGGGCTACCGGTTGCTCGCGCAGAAGGAGTGGGCGAGAGCCCGCGTGCTGCTGCAGCCGCTGACCAGGCGCGCCAACCCATCGTCGCGGCTGGCCGAGGCGCACTTCGCCGCCGGGCGTGCCTGCTGGTTCGCCGAGGATCCGGACTGGGCTCTGTTCCACTGGTGCTGGATCGTCGACCACATGCCCGAGGATCGCCTCTACATGCGCGCGCGCATCGCGGCCGCGGCGTTCGGCATGCCCTACCCCAACTCCGAACTCGGCGACTGGAAGCCCGAGGTCGGCAACATCGGCACGCAGCACATCGTGGCGGCCGTCGACCGGGCCATACAGACGTACCGGTCGTTGTTGCCGGCGTTCGAACGCGGCGACTTCACGGCCCGCAAGCCCGCCGTGGCGGTGGCTCCACTGGACGATGTCCCCGACACCGCGCGTTCCGACGAACCGGCGGACGTTGGCGCCATGCGCAGCCCGATGCTGCTGGTGGCGCGGCTGCGCGACGGCAACGAGCATGTGCCCGCCAACAACCTCGTGGTCAGACGCCTGGAGCAGCTCGGCCGGCCGGCCATCGCACCGCTGATCACCGCGATCGCCGACGAGCACTTCCCCGGCCGCGGCTACGCGGCCTGGGCGTTGTCGCAGGTGCTGAAGGCGAACGGCTTCGACGACGCCGCGGCCCTCGCCGCGCTGCAGCAGGCGCGAAGGGACCGGAACTCCTACGTGGCCACGCTGGCGCGTTCGGGGCTGTCGACGCTGCCGGCGAAGTGAGGCACGGCGCGTACTTCACGCGGCGCGCGGCTACCATCCCCGTCTGCCGATGAACGACCCCACCGTGCCAGGCCCTCCTGACTGGCTCGCCGCCGAGCTCAGCCCGGCCGCCACGCCGGCCGGCGCGGACGTGCCGATGGCACCACTGCCCGCGTCCATCGGCCCGTTCAAAATCCTCGAGGTGCTCGGCCAGGGCGGCATGGGCGTGGTCTACCTCGCCGAACAGGAGCAGCCGATCCGCCGGCGCGTCGCGCTGAAGGTCATCAAACTCGGCATGGACAGCCGGTCCGTGCTGGTGCGCTTCGAGGGCGAACGTCAGGCGCTGGCGATGATGGAGCACGAGAACATCGCCAAGGTGCTCGAGGTCGGCCTCGCCGACAACGGCCGCCCGTGGTTCGCGATGGAATACGTGCCGGGCCAGCCGATCACCGACTTCTGCGATGCGCACGGCCTCGGCCTCGCCGAGCGGCTGGAGCTGTTCCGGCACGTCTGCGCCGGCGTGCAGCACGCGCACCAGAAGGGCATCATCCACCGCGATCTGAAGCCGGCGAACATCCTGGTGACCCGGCACGAAGGGCGCGCGGTGCCGAAGATCATCGACTTCGGCCTCGCCCGCGCGATCGACCATCGGCTGGTCGAGGCGTCGATGTACACCGAGCAGGGCCAGGTCCTCGGCACGCCCGAGTACATGTCGCCCGAGCAGGCTTGTACCGGCAACCAGGACATCGACACCCGCACCGACGTCTACTCGCTCGGTGTCGTGCTGTTCGAACTGCTGGTCGGCGACCTGCCGGTGCCGCGCGAACGGCTGCGGCGCGGCGGTCTGCTCGAGATCCAGCGCATGATCCGCGAGGTCGAGCCGCCGCGGCCGAGTTCGCGCCTCGGCATGCTCGAGGCCGCCGATCCGACCGCGGGCCGGGTCGCCGGCGCCCCGGACCGGCTGCGGTGGCGGCAGCCGCTGCGCGGCGACATCGATTGGATCGTGTTGCGCGCGCTGGAGAAGGACCCGGAGCGCCGTTACCAGACCGCGTTGGCGTTCGCCGACGACCTCGGCCGGCATCTGCGCAACGAGCCGGTGGCGGCGCGGCCACCGACGCTGCAGTACCGGCTGGCCAAGTTCGTGCGCAAGCACCGGGTGCCGGTCGCCGCCGCCGCGCTGGTGCTGGCGACCGTGATCGCCGGTGTCGCCGTCAGCCTGCACATGCTGTTCGCGGCGCGCGTCGCGCGCGACGACGCGCGCCAGCTGGCGGCGACATCGCAGCAGCAGCTGGCGCGCATGCAGATGATGGCGATCGACCAGGCCGCGTTCTGGACCGCGCGGTCGTTCGAGCAGGCCAAGGTGCCGAGCCTCGCGGACGTGTTCGGCAAGCAGGTGGATGGCGCCCCCGTGCTCAGCGGTTTGTCGATGCCGCCGCTCGATCCGTGGGGCGGTCGCTATCGGCTCGAGCCGCGCGGCAACCGGGGCGATTGGGCCGTGTGCTCCGACGGGCCCGATCGGCGCCGCGGTGGCGCCGACGACCTGGAGGTGCACGATCGCATGTTCACCGTCGAGACCCAGAAGCGAATGGCCGAGCTGTTCGCGCAGCGGGCGGGGCGGCTGATCGCGATGGCGCAGGAGGTCAACCTGCGGGAGCCTGCGACCGCGGACCTGGCGCCGTTCGACGCGGCGGACACCGTCGATCCGTGGGGCAATCTGTTGATCCCGCACCCGTTCGGCGACCGGCTCGTGGTGCGCAGCCCGGGTCCCGATGGCGCCCCGCAGACCGACGATGACCTGGTGCATAGCGAGGACCTGATGCCGCTGACCGTCGAACCCGAGCACGTGCGCAGCAAGATCGGCCAGTGCCGGCGCATCATGTGCATCGTCCGGCTCCGGCACCTCGGCGCCGCCGAGGTCGCGCGGTCGTTGGTCGGCGTGCTCCACAACCTCGGCAGTGCCGTGCGCGGCCTGACCATCAACCCGGTCGGCCCCGCCGCGGTCGGGTTGTGGGGCGCACCCGAACAGGTGGTGATCCTGCTCGAGCACGTGCGGCAGCTCGACCGTTCGGAGTGAACGGGGGCCAGGCCCGCCTCGGTGTGGCCCGGTGCGGCCCGCAGTATCCAGCGGGTCGATCGGGTTTCCGCGTGTTGGTGGTCGCCGGATGCCGCTGCTGGTGGGCCGGGCCGGCGGCCTGCGACCCGATCCGGGCGCGAGCAATCGCCACGCCGACCCGCTACCTTCGTTCTGTCTCGCCATGCCGAACATGAAACCTGCCGAACTCCGTTCTTGTGGGCTGCTCGCCGCCGTGGTCGCACTCGTCGCCTCCTGCGGCGGCGGCGGTGGTGGTGGTTCCAGCACTGCCAATCTCTCCGGGCGCGTGCGCACGCCCGAGGTCGCGCCGGCCACGCTGGCGGAGGCCTTCCTGGTCGACCAGCCGATGCAGCCGGGTGAGGTCGTCGTCTGGCTCGAGCCGGGCACCGATCCGGCGAGCCTGGCGGTCGATGGCTTCGAACTGGTGCGCGGCGGCAGCGGGCCGGTCGCGGTGTTCCGGGCCCAGGCCGCCGATGGCCGCGCCTCGCTGCGCGACGGTGCGGCGACGATCGCCAGCGCCGAGCAGGCGACCTGCGACGCCGCGGTGGTGATGAAGGACCGCACCGGCGTGAAGGCCGCGAGCCCGAACTACATGCTGCAGCCGTTGATCGAGCCGAACGACACGCACTTCGGCAAGCAGTGGCACTACCCGAAGATCAACCTGCCGCAGGCGTGGAACCTGACCACCGGCTCGAGCAACGTCATCGTCGCGATCCTCGATACCGGCATCGTCGCGGCGCACCCCGACTTCGATCAGGGCCGGTTCGTCGACGGCTACGACATGATCAGCAGCCCGGCCGTCGCGCGCGACGGCGGCGGTCGCGACAACAACCCGGAGGACGTCGGTGACCAGGCGACGCCGCAGGGCAGCAGCTTCCACGGCACCCACGTCGCCGGCACCATCGGCGCCAACAGCAACAACGGGATCGGTGTCGCCGGCGTCGACTGGAACTGCAAGCTGATGCACTTGCGTGTGCTCGGCAAGGGCGGCGGCAGCATCGACGACATCGCCGCCGGCATCCTGTATGCGGCGCGGTTGCCGAACGCCAGCGGGGTGCTGCCGGCGCAGCGCGCCGACATCATCAACATGAGTCTCGGTGGTCCGGGCCTCAACTCGGTGCTCGAGCAGGCGTGCAACCAGGCTGCCGCCGCCGGCGTGCTGCTGGTCGCCGCCGCCGGCAACGACAACAGCAGCCAGCCCGGTTCGCCGGCCGCGTTCAACTCGGTGCTGTCGGTCGGCGCCGTCGACCTGCAGGGGGCGCGCGCGCCGTACTCGAACTTCAGCAACACGGTCGACATCTGGGCGCCGGGTGGCGACATGACCACCGATCGCAACGGCGATGGCTTCGCCGACGGCGTGCTGTCGTGCATGGCCGACGACCAGGGCGCGTTCTTCTACTCGTTCGAGAACGGCACCTCGATGGCGTGCCCGCACGTGGCCGGCGTCGCCGCGCTGCTGAAGGCCGCCAATCCGGCGCTGACTGCGGCCGAGCTGCGCACGATCCTGACCGGCACCACGAAGGCGGGCGTCAACCTGCCGAACAGCGGCCGCATCATGGATGCGCTCGCCGCGGTGCAGCTGGCGCAGTCGCAGGGCGGTGGTTCGGCCACCGTGCCGCTGCTGGTGGCGACGCCGGCATCGGTGGACTTCGGCAATGCGACGTCGACGCTGGTGGTCACGATCGAGAACCGGGGCACCGGCAATCTGGTGCTGAACACCTTGACGCTTTCGCCCGTGGCCGCGTGGCTCGCCGAATCCAGAAGCGATGCCACTCCGAACAACGGGCTTGATGTCGATCGCTTCGAGCTGACCGTCAGTCGCAGTGGGCTCGCCAACGGCGTTTACCAGACCGTGATCACGCTGGGTTACCTCGATGGCACCACGCCGGTGGAGCTCGACATACCCGTGCGCATGCAGGTCGGTGCGTCGACCGTCGTCACCGACACGATCTTCGTGCTGCTGGTCGATCCGCTGACGCTCGAGTCGCGGTTCCAGACCGACACCGCGGTCGGCAGCTCGTTCAACTTCTCGTTCGCGCAGGTGCCGGCCGGCGAATACATCCTGGTCGCCGGCACCGACCGCGACAACGACGACTTCCTCGGCGACGACGGCGAGATCTTCGGCGCCTGGCCGGACCTCGACGACCCGCTGTCGATCACGGTGACCGGCGGCGCCAACCGCCAGAACCTCGACTTCAGTATGCAGGACCTGCAGACCGTGCAATCGGTCGGCGACGGCACCGGTCGGCGCACCTTCCGGAGGCTGCGCTGATGCGAGCCGTCGTCTGTCTCGCGCTCGTTGTCGCTGCCTGCCAGGGCTCCCCGAACCAGAACATGCTGCCTTATCCCGATTGGAACGGCCCCGCGGTGCACGCTCGTCACCGCGGCGACCGAGGTCTCGATGTCGAGCTGGTCGCCCCGACCGGCGGCCACACGTTCGCGCTCGGTGAGGTCGTGATGGGGCCGTACGCGGTCGAACTGCGCTTCGCGCACCAGCGGCCGGCGGCGGATGCCATCGTCACGCAGGCGATCACGACGCACCGCGTCGAGGTGCCGGCCGCACGGCTCGGCGAGGCCCGCACCGTGATGGTGTCGGTCGCGACCGACGGTGGCCCGCTGCGGTTGGCGCTGGCGACCGCGCGGCCGTAGCCGCGCCGCCGCTCACGGTGTGGTGCCGAGCTGGGCCAGGAACTGCTCGCGCCAGTGATAGCCGTCGAGCAGCGTCGGGTCGTCGTCGCCGAGCAGGCGCCGCGCCACGTAGAGCGCTTCGATCGACGCGAGGCCGGCGGCCGGGTCCTCGAACACCTTGCTGACCCGCGGATACGCGGTGCGCAGGTTGCCCGGGATCGAGCGCCGGATCGGTTCGCCGCGCACACATGCGAGCAGCTGCGGCAGCCAGCGCCACGTCGAGTCGAGCAGCAGCAGCGGGTGGTCCGCGTCGGCCGGCGACAGCGGCGGTGCATCGACCGCGAGCAGCACGAAGCCGGTCGCGTCGAACAGGAAGCCTTGGTTCGCCCGCAAGAACGTCATCTCCGGCCGCTCGTGCAGGAAGCGCAGCGAGCACTTCGCGATGCGTTCCTTCGGGTGACGGATCACCGTGGTCCGGACCGGCGTCATGCGCGCACCGCCGCGGCCAGTTGGCGCTGCACGGCCGCCACGGCGGCCCCGACCGGGATGCCGAGCACACACTGCGGCGTGACGCAGTCGCGGCGCCGGCACGGTCGGCACGGCACCGGATGGAACAGCACTTCGTGCGGCGGCGTGGTGTGCGCACGCGGCCCGTAGCGGCGGTGGTCCTTCGGCCCGAACAGCGCCACGCAGCGGGCCCCGACCGTGGCGCCGAGGTGCAGCGGACCGGTGTCGGCGGCGACCACGACGTCGCACTGCTGCATCACGCCGGCGAGCCCGAGCAGACCGAGTGCACCGCCGTCGACGGCGCGCGCGCCAGGGGCGGCGGCGAGCACCGGCGCCGCGAGGTCGCGTTCGCCGGGGCCATAGCCGACCAGCACCGCGATGCCGCGGTCGACGAGATCGCGCGCGAGCGCGGCGAAGTGGGCGACCGGCCAGCGCTTGAACGCCGCGAACGCCGAGGTGCCCGGGTGCAGGAACACACGCGGCCGACCGAGGCCCGCCAGCAGTGCCGGAGGCGGTTCGCGAACGGCCAGCACCGGAGCCGCCGGGCGTCCCGACAGGCCGATCGCCGCCAGCAGCAGATGGCCGATGTCGGCGCGGTGCGGCAGCGGCTCGGGCATCGGCACGCGCAGGTGGTAGGCGCGTTCGGCGCGTTCGCGCGAGCCCGGCGCGGCCGGGCCGACCTTGGTGGTGGCGCGCGCGCAGCGCACGTGCAGCGCACTCTTCTGGATGCCGTGCACGTCGAGCACGACGTCGTAGCGGTGCCGGCGCAGCGCCCACAGGCTGCCGGGGATCGCACGGTGGCGTTTGCGCGGATATACGTGCACCGCGCGCAGCTGCGGATGCGCGTCGAGCAACGATCGGAACCGGTCCTCGACCAGGAAGTCGACGGCGACGTCGGGGCGTTCGCGCGCGAGTGCGGCGACCGTCTCGAGCGCGAACACGATGTCGCCGAGCGCCGACAGCCGCACCACCAGCACGCTGCCGCCGCGCGGCAGCAGGCGTTCGCCCGGCAAGGATGGTGGCTGGGTGGCTGCCATCGTTCGCAGCATGGCGAACGGCGCGCGCAGTTCCAGTGGGCGCCGAAGGCCCTATCATGCGACCGTGTCGATGCCCGCCTCGTTCGTCGAACTGCGCGCCCCACGAAGCCGGGGCTGGGTGGTGCCCGAGCTCGCTGCCGAAGGTCTCGCTGCGTGGTGGGCGCCGCTGCAGCCGCTGCCCGGCGCGAAGGGGCGCGGCGGCGTCGGACGGTTGGACCTCGGCGGTCGCCAGCTGGTGGTGCGGCCGTACCGTCGCGGTGGGGCGTTGGCGGCGTTGCTCGGCGATCGCTATCCGGGCCCCGGGCGCGCGCGCGACGAACTGCTGCTGCTGGCGGCGCTGCAGCGAGCCGGCGTGCCGGTGGTGGCACCGATCGCGGCCGTGGCCCGGCGGCACGGTGTGTTCTGGCGGTTGCGGTTGTGCACCGAGTGGTTGCCCGCGGCGCTGCCGGTGCCGGCGTTCCTCGCCGCCGAGCCGGCGCGGCGGCGGCAGTGTGCGGCGGCGGTCGGCGACGTCGTGCAGCGCGCGTTCGCGGCCGGGTTGCAGCATCCGGATCTGCACCTCGACAACGTGCTGTGCCGGCTCGTCGACGGCGTGGTGCAGGTGGTGCTGGTCGATCTCGATCGCGCGCGGCTGCGGCCACCATTGTCGGCGCGACAGCGCGACACGATGCTGGTGCGCATGGCGCGCTATCTGGTGCGCCATCACGAACGGTTGCCGGCGCGCCCGTCGGCGGCGGAGGCGATGCGGTTCCTGCGCGCGTTCTTCGCCGAACGCGGCGAACGGCACGCGCACTGGCGGCAGCTCACCGTTCGCCTGCGGCAGGCCTTGCGCCGGCGCGGCCTCGCGGCGCCGCGCCTCAGTTCGGCTTGATCGGCTTGATCGCCTTGCCGGGTTGGATCGCCTGGTTCGCCTTGCTCGCCCTGATGCCGGGGCGCAGCAGACCAGGGACCATCTCGGCCCCGAAGGCGTCGGCGTAGGTGAGCTCCCAGAAACTCACCTGGCCACCGCCGGAGTGCGACATCGCCCCGAGGGTGCGCAGGCCGTCGCCCGCCCGATAGCCGAGGTCGACCAGTCCGTAACCGAAGCGGCTGGTGCCAGCGTGCCCGGCGAACGTCTGCAGCGGGCGGCCGGAGCCGAGGTCGAACACGCGGATGTAGCCGCCGCCGCTGGGCCCGCCGCCGCTGGCTGCCACCGCCAGCACCGGGCGACCGTCGTTGCGCCAGTCGGGCAGTCGGCACAACAGGATGCCGAACCGTTCGTGGGCCCGTTCGCCCTGCAGTTCGTAGAGCGCCTTGCCGGTGCGGCTGCTCAGCACCACGACGCGGCCGGCCGAGTGGCTCGCGCGGCTGCCGCCCGGCGCCCCGATGGCGAGCTCGGCGCGACCATCGCCGTCGACGTCGTCGCAGCCGAGCATGGCGGCACCGAACCAGCTGTCGGTGGCGGCTTCGCTGTAGGTCGTCAGCACCTGACCGGAGCGGGTGTCGAGCACGGCGACGAAGCCGGGCGCGCCGCCGTAGTTGCCACCGATCGCGACCTCGTCGATGCCGTCGCCGGTCAGGTCGCCGGCCACCGCGAGCTCGGCCCCGAACCAGACACCAGTGCGTTCGCACGTCAGATCGCGCAACGCTGCGCCGGTGCGTCCCGACAGGATCTGCGCCCAGCCGCGGTCGCCGAGCTGCAGCGGCGGCGCCCCGACCAGCAGGTCCGCATGGCCGTCGTCGTCGAGGTCGCCGAGCTTCACCATCGCGACGCCGAAGCTCTCGCGCGGGTTCTCGACCAGCCACAGGCGTTGGCCGGTGCGGCCGGAGCGCAGTTCGACCTGCGCGCGGTCGGTGGTGCCGGTGCTGCCGATCGGGCTCGACACCGCGAGGTCCGGGCACAGGTCGCCGTCGAGGTCGCCGAGGGCGACCACGGCGCGGCCGTACAGACCTGCTTCGGTGTCGCCGCGCCACTCGCGCAGCAGGCTGCCGTCCTGCCGACTGCGGAACTGCACGAAGCCGTTGCCGACCGCGGTGCCGTTCGGGGGCGCGGTGACGCAGAGTTCCTCGAGGGTGTCGCCGTCGGGGTCGCCGACGCGGAGCACCTGGAAGCCGTAGTAGGTGTCGTCCCCGTGCTGGTCGCTGTGGAACAGGCGGTGGTCCTCGATCACCCGCAGTCGATCCCCGAGGCTGCGCTGGAACGGCAGCAGCAGTTCGCCGGCGATCGTCGTCGGTCGCCCGATCAGCAGCGGGATGCCGACCAGGCTACACAGGCGCCACGACCCTGGCAGCACCCTGGTCGCCGACGGCGCGAGCAGCAGCGTGTGCCATGCGGCCTGCAACATGACCCCGAGCGGGCGCCGGTCGCTGCGGGACGTCGCCAGCGCGGCATCGTCGAACTCGGCGAGCAGGTGCAGCAGGTGCTGCACGCCGCGCACCGGATCGCGCGGCAACCAGCCGGACAACGGGATCGAGTCGTCGCTGCGGGCAGAACGCGGTTCGGCGAGCGCAACCGCCTGCAGCAGCTCCTGCAGGCCGCCGGCCCGCAACAGGCGTCCGACTTCCCCGGCCGCGTTCGGCTGCTGCCGGCGCAGCAGGCCCAGCGCGTGGCGCGCGTGGGCCAGATACTCTGCGGTGGCGCGCCGTTGCAGTGCCACCCGCGCCAGCTGGTAGCGCACGCGGCCGAGGTCCGGCCAGCGCTGCAGCAGGTTCTGCAGCATGCGCTGGGCCCCGTCGTGGTTGCCGTCGTGCAGGGCGAGCTCGACCAGGCGCTGCAGCGGACGCGGGTCGGTCGACTCCTGCGCCGCCAGTTGCCGGTAGCGGCGACGGGCTTCGTCGACCTGGCCGGAGACCGCGAGCAGGTCGGCGTCCAGCAGCGCGCGCCGGGCGCGGGCGGCGTCGTGGTCCGCCGGCGGCAGTTGGGCGATCCAGTGTTCGGCGAGCGGCCCGTCGCCGGAGGCCAGCGCCGCATCGGCGAGGGCGAGCGCCAGCGCGCTGGCGCGGGGGAACGCGCGCGCGGCGTGGAACAGCCGCGGGTAGGCGTGCTCGCCCTGGCCCGACTCGGCGAGCCGCAGCGCGGTGCAGGCGTCGACCAGCGCGTCCTGGCGGTGCGCCGGCAGCGACTGCCAGCAGGCTGCGTTGCTGGCGTGGTCGCCCCACAAGAACGCGAACAGACCGGCGGCGTAGCGATCGTCGTCGGTCGCTTGCGCCAGTGCGGCCGTGGCCGTGGTGCCGAGGGGGCGGTGTTCTCTGGCGTCGTCGAGCAGCTGCCGGCACAGCGGTGGCAGCGACGGGGCCGCGGTGGCCGCCGGAGGGTCGCCGTCGAGCAGCGCCAGCGCGGCTGCGACCACGGCGCGTTCGCTGCACAACGCCGGATCCGCCGGCGTCGCCGCCAGCGCCACGTCGTAGCTGGCGAGCGCGCGGCGGCAGGCGGCCCCGCGGGCCTCCAGCTCGCGGCTCTGTCGCATGGTGCGACCGTCGACGGGCTCCGCCGTCCACGACGACGGCAGGCATTCCGGCACCAGCAGCTCGCTGCGCGCCGCGTGCCACGCCGCGGCCGCGCGCGCCGTCGCCGCGCTGGCCGCGGCGGCGTGGGCCGCCAGCGGCCACAGCATGCCGGTGACGAGCAGCGCGCCGGCGATGGCGGCGCCGATCAGGCGCTGGTTGCGGCGCACGAACTGCCAGCTGCGACGCAGTGGGCCCGCCGGTCGGGCCTGGATCGGTTGCAGGCTCAGCAGCCGCTCGAGGTCGTCGGCGAACTCGTCGGCGCTGCCGTAGCGATGCCGCGGATCGGACTCCATCGCCTTCTGCACCACCGTGGCGAGGTCGCGCGACACGTGCGGGGCCAGCTGGCGCAGCGTCGGCGTGCGCCCGCTCTCGATGCGCCGCAGCACTTCGTGCGTGGTGTTGCCCGGGAACGGCGGGCTCAGGCTCAGCGCCTCGAACAGCGTGACGCCGAGCGAATAGATGTCGGTGCGCGCGTCGGTGCGATCCTCGCCGCCGCGCAGTCGTTCGGGCGCGGCATAGACCGGGGTGCCGGCGAAGCGGCTGCTGGTGGCATCGAGGTCGCCGGTCAGCGCCAGACCGAAGTCGGCGAGCACCGGGGTGCCGCAGGCGCGCAGCAGCACGTTCGACGGCTTGATGTCGCGGTGCACGAGGCCGTGGCGGTGCACGTGCGCCAGCGCGCGGGCGATCCGGATCGTCGTGCGCACGAACCACTCGACCGTGCTGCGGGTGCCCAGCGCCTGCGGCTCGATGCCGAGCGTGGCGGCGAGGCTCTGCAGCGCGTGCGGCTTCTGCTGCTGCCGCAGCGACTGGATCAGCGACTGCAGGCTCGGCCCGTCGATGTACTCCATCTCGAACGCCAGCATCTCGGCGTGGTCGACGATGCGATGGATGTGCACGATGTGCTCGTGGCGGAGCTGGGCCAGCGCGCGCGCTTCCTCGACGAAGCGCTGTTTGGCCCGCGGCGACATCGCCAGCGAGTGCGGCAGCACCTTGATCGCCACGTCGCGCTGCAGCGTCAGATGGCGGGCGAGGTAGACCGTGCCCATGCCGCCGTGGCCGAGTTCGCGCACGATCTCGTAGCCGCCGAGCACCGGTCGGCTCGGTTCGCGGCGACCGGCGACCGAGCACGCCAGCGCCCAGGTCTTGGTGATGCGGTCGCGCAGGTCGGGACGGTCGGGATGCAGGCTCGACAGGTCGGGCGTGCGGCCGTCCAGGATCTCCTGCAGCAGCGAGTCGAACAGGTCGGCGAGCAGTTCCTCGTCCTGGGTGTGGGTGTCGCCGCCGGAGGAAGGGCCGTTCACGGACTGCTCTCCCGCTCGTCGTCGCTGCCGAGCAGTTGGCGCAACCGGAAGCGATAGCGGGTCACGCCGCGCAGCAGCCGTTCCTTGGCGGTCGACAGCGGCAGGCCGAGCTGTTCGGCGACGGTGCGCATCGGCACCTCCTCGAACAGGCGCAGATGGACCACGGTCCGCAGCTCCGGATCGAGACTTTCGAGGGCGATCTCCATCGCCCGGGCGCGTTCGCGGAAGCCGGCGACCCGGCTCGGGGTGGTGGAGCCCGGCGGCAGCATCGCCGACACCGATTCGCGTTCGGCCAGCGTCGAGAACGGTGCGATGCTGTGGTCGCCACCGCGCTTGGTGCGACCGGCCGAACGCCCGGCGTCGCGCACGCGGTTCTTCGCGATCGACAGCAGCCAGGTGCGCCAGGCCGACAGGTTGCGCCAGTCATGCTGTTCGCGGTCGCGCCAGCTGCACCACAGCGTCTCCTGCCAGATGTCCTCGACCGCCACTTCGCCGCGCACCTTCTGGCCGAGCCAACTGCCGATGACGACGAAGATACTGGCGATGTCCAGGCTCTCGACGAGGCGGCCCCACTCGGTCGGATCCCGGTGTGGTTGCGCGGCGGTGCATTCGTCGGGAGAGGACATCGGCGGTCCGGCATGATACCCGCATACGGCCTGGAGGGTTGCCGCCGCCCGCGGCGCGTCAGCGGCCGCGCCGGCCGCCGGCGCGCAGCACCGCGCCGGCGCGCACGTCGGTGGCCTGATTGCGGTCCACGGCCAACTGGCCGTTGACGAACACGGCGCGGATCCCTAGCGGCGGCCGCAGCGGCTCCTCGTAGGTGGCGCAGTCGGCGATCGTCGTCGGATCGAAGACGACCAGGTCGGCCCAGAAGCCCGGGCGCAGTTCGCCTCGCTCGGCGATGCCGAACGCCCGGGCCGGCACCGACGTCATCTTGCGCACCGCGGCCTCGAGCGTGAGCACGGCGCGTTCGCGCACGTAGCGGCCGAGCACTCTGGGGTTGTTGCCGGCACCGCGCGGGTGCGGCTTGGCCGCGCCGCCTTCGGCGCGCAGCCCTGCGTCACTGGCGATCGCGATCCAGTCCTGCCGCAGGAAGTGCTCGACGTCGGCCTCGGCCAGGGTGTGGTAGATCATGCTGACGCGCGCGGGGGCCGCGGCCGCGAACAGTTCGATCGCCAGTTCGGCCTGCGCCTCGCGATCCGCGCGGCCCAGGCGCTGCGCGGCCGCCGCGGGCAGCAGCATGCCGTTGAGCGCCTCGTTGCCCTTGGCGGCGGCGATGCGCGCATACCGGAAATCGCCGAAGCCGACCTGGTCCATCTTCGCCAGCAGCGCGCGCTGGATGGTGGCGCGGAACGCGGTGTCGTCGCGCAGGCGCGCGGCGAAGCGTTCGCGGCCGACCTCGAGCTCTGCCGCGGGGAACAGCACGTCGAGCCCGGTCGAGCTGGCGTCGTAGGCGTACTGGTCGACGCCGACCTGCTGGCCGCGGTCGCGGGCCGCGGCGATCGCGGCGAGGACTTCCGCGGCGCGGCCGTGGTTGGGTTTGCCGGTGCACTTGACGTGGCTGATCTGCACCGGCACCCCGGCCTCGGCGCCGATGCGCAGCGCTTCGGCTGTGGCGTCGAGCACCTGGTCGTTCTCGGAGCGGATGTGGCTCGCATAGATGCCGCCGCTGCGGGCCACGACCTTGGCCAGCGCGATCAGCTCCGTGGTCTCGGCGTAGATGCCGGGCACGTAGATCAGGCCGGTCGACAGGCCGAACGCGCCGGCGCGCATGCCGGCGTCGACCAGTTCGCCCATGCGCTGCAGCTCGTCGGCATCCGGAGCCCGGCGCGCGGTGCCGATTACGGCTGTGCGCACCGTGCCGTGGCCGACCAGGCTGCCGTAGTTGACGCCGATGCCGCCGCGTTCGATGCGCTCGAAGTGCGCCGCGAGATCCGTCACCGAACCGCCGCAGTTGCCGGTGACGATCGTGGTGACGCCCATGCGCAGGAAGTTCGCGCAACCGGGTTCGCGCACCACGTCGCTGTCGACGTGCGTGTGCACGTCGACGAAGCCGGGGGCGACCACGAGGCCGTCGAGCCACAGCACCGGTGTGCCGATCGCGGCGTCGATCGCGCCGATGGCCGCGATCCGTCCGTCCTTCATCGCCAGGTCTGCGGCGCGTGGTGGGGTGCCGGAACCGTCGAGCAGGCGGCCGCCTCGCAGCACCAGGTCGAAACGAGGTGCTCCGACCGGCGGTTGCTGCGCCTTCGCGCCGATCGTGGACCACAGCAGGGCGAGGAGTGCGAGCAGACGCATCGAGCACGCTGGCATGCCGCGGATGCTACGGCGACCGGCCGTCACCGCCGTGCCGCGAAATTCTCGCGACCGATGCGAAACCGCCAAGGGGCGTCTGTCTAGGAAGTGCCGTTCGCGAGGCGGTGTGATCCGCAGCGCGGACGCCAACAAGACTCTCCACCGAGGAGGAACGGGCATGTCGCTCGGTCCTCCGGGGGCGAGGTGGAGAGTCTTGTTCTCCTCTGCTGCTCCTCTGGCGCTGGCTCCTCTGGCGCTGGCTCCTCTGGCGCTGGCTCCTCTGGCGCTGGCTCCTCTGGCGCTGGCGACGTCACTTGGTGGGGCGCACGTGCCGGAGCCAGGTCTCGACCGCATCGGCCTGTACCGCGTCGGCGGCGTCGAACGTGCTGACCAGCACCTCGCGCAGCTCGTCGATGGTGGCGCCGAAGTGCAACGCCCCGCGCGCGTGCCCGGCGAACTGGCGCCCCTGGTTCTGGGCCGCCAGCACCGCCACCGCGATCAGTTCGCGGCGACGTGGATCCAGGTGCGGCCGGGTCAGGATCCGGCCGTAGGCGGCCTGCAGCACGAAGTCGTGGAACTCCTCGTGGCAACCGCGCAGCATCGCCCGCACGGCCTCTTCATTGCGGCCGTAGATGCCGGCGAACAGCTGCGCCCCGGCCGCGGCTTGCTCGGCCGCCGGCATTGATCCACCGCGCGGCGGGGTCGGCACCGGCCAGCCGGCGGCGAGCTGCTCGAACGCGGTGACGACGCGCGGGAAGCCGCAGAACAGCACCGCCTGCAGCAGCGTCTCCTCGAGATCCGCGCGCGGGCGAGCGAGCGTTCGCGCGGCCGCGACGATCCGCTGCAGCTGCGGCCAGTCGCCGCGCCAGATCGCGACCGCGGCGAGCACCAGCAAACGGTCGGCGGCGGGCAGGCCGTCCCGCGCCAGCAGTTCGTCGATCGACATGGCGCAGAGGCTACCGGCGCCGACCGGCCCGTCAGTTCGTCATCCGCGCTTCCTTGGTCTGCGCGAGGATCTCCTGGTACTGCTCGGCGGTCAGCGACAGCGCCTGCAGCGTGTCGTCGTCGCACAGGTCACCCAGGTAGCTGCCGGGGGTGGCGGCGGCGCGGTGCGCGAACGTGTTGGCGGCCTTGACCAGGAACCCGCGCGCCCAGTCCTCGGCCGAGGTGGCCGGGCTGTGGTGGTACATCACCGCCGCCTGCACCGTGGGCGCGAGCTTCCAGCGATTGGCCAGCAGGCCACCGACGTGCGCGTGGTTGAAGCCGAGCACTTCGCCCTCGGCCTTGGCGAGCGGCACCTTCGCCTTGTGCGACAGCGACAGCGCCTCGCCGAAGCGATCCGCCTGCGAGTCGATCAGGATCAGCTTGCCGATGTCGTGGATCAGGCCGCACGTGTAGGCGTCGTCCTTCGGCATGCCCTGGCCGACCGGCGAGCGCTCGGCGAGCATCCGGCAGGCGATCGCGGTCTTGAAGCTGTGGTCCCACAGCCACGCCGCGTCGAAGCCGGCGACCGCCGGCGTGCTGCCGAAGGTCTGGATCACGGTCGCCTGGATCACCAGGTTCTTGATCACCTTGAGCCCGAGGATCGAGCAGGCGAGGTTGATGTTCGAGACCGGGTTCTTCAGGCCGTAGAACGAGCTGTTGACCAGCCGCAGCACCCGGGTCGCGATCGCGGGGTCCTTCTCGATGACCTTGGCGGCGTCCTTCGCCGAGCCGTCCGGTGAGTTGAAGATGGCGGTTATCTCCGTCAACACCGTCGGAATCGTCGGGATGTTGACCGTGCCATCGATGAGCTCTTCGAGCTCGGCAGTGGTGCTGATCATTGGCGGCAGACCTGGGTGAGCGACCTTTCGTCGCGCCCGTCACGCCGACTTGACGAGGATCCGTCAGCGCTGGCCGGTGAAGCTCGGGTTGCCGTAGCGCTGCGTCGCGAGCTGCGCTGCCAGCGCCCGTTCGTCGGCATCGAGACTGCCGGGGTGCGGTGTCAATTCGAGAACGGCCGCGAGTTCGGCGATCACCGCCGACTGCAATCGCTGCCGGCGATCGGCATCGAGGGTGCCGTGGTCGTCGACGGCGGCGACGAACGGCGTGAGCGCCGGGCGCTGCAGGACCAGGGAGCCGTGGTGCAACACGCGCGGTCGCGGTCGCGACACGCGTCGCTGCGCCGAACCGAGCAGTTTGCCCGCGGCCGTGACGAGGTCGTCGCGGCCGGGAATCGCGAAGCACCAGCGATCCTCCGGCCGGGCCGCCGGAGCCTTGCCGGCCGCGAGGCGCCGGCTGTCGACGCCGACCGCGGCCAGGGCCGCGATCAACGCGTCGTGCACGAGGGCGTAGCTCGCCGCGACGTCGCGCGGCAGGTGGTCCGCGTCGAGCACGAGCGCAAACGTCAGCTCGTCGCCGTGGTGGATGGCGCCGCCGCCGGTGAGTCGTCGGACCACCGCGGTGCCTTGGGGCAGGTCGGCGAAGTCGGCGAGCCGCTGGAACCAGCCCAGCGAGACGGCATGCGGCGACCAGCCGTACAGCCGCAGGGTTGGCGGACCACCGACCTGCAACAGGGCCTCGTCGACGCCCATGTTCCAGGCGGCGTCACCCGGCGGGTCGATCAGCACGCGCAGCATCACGGACGCAAGCGGATCGACCGGGCGATCCGACGATGCCTCAGCCTTCGGCCTGGCAGTGCGCTTCGTAGCCGGCGGCGTCGAGCAGCTCGGGCGACGAGGCGGTGACCTTGACCTTCAGCATCCAGGCCTTGCCGAACGGCTCCTGCGCCAGCCACTCGAGGCTGTCGGGCAGCTTGGTGTTGACGTCGACGACCTCGCCGCTGACCGGCGAGTAGAGGCTGCTGACCGCCTTGACCGACTCGATCTCGCCGAAGCTCTCGCCGATGGTCACCGACGCGCCCTTCTTCGGCAGGTCGAGGAACACCAGGTCGCTGAGGTGCGAGACGGCGTAGTCGGTGATGCCGATCGTGGCGACACCGTTCTCGATCTTGCACCACTCGTGGCTCTTCAGGAACTTTCGGTCGTTGGGACGCATGGGGATAGGTGGGAGGCTGGAATGTCGGATGGGCGCGCCGGTTGGTGGTGGCGCTGGTCGGGGCGGCGGGCAGGAGGCTACGGTTGCTGGGACGGTGACGGGCGGTGCGGCCGATGCCG
>JALORC010000189.1 GCA_025459175.1 Planctomycetota bacterium
GCGCTCGGCATCGATCTCCACGTCGCCGAAACCGCACCGCCGTCCCGTCTCGGGGTTCTGCATCGAGATGCTCAGATCGCCGCCCCGCACCAGGGTCAGGACAACGGCGGGATACGGCTCGTCGGGGATCTTCAGCGATACCGTCTGCATCGCGATCGAGATCAGACCCACCTCGAGAGCCGCGTCGCCGGGGCGCAGCGCCAGCAGCGCCGCACGGGAGTTCTCGAGCCCCCAGTAATGCAGCTTCTCACCGGTCGCCAGTCGCGCCGTCGCGATCAGCGGAGCTTCGAGCGGATCACCCGAATCGTATGCCGCCGTCAGTCTGCCGAGGCGCCATCCATCCAGCGCGTTGGCAAGTAGCGTGAGCGTCCCCGCACCGGACGTCGCTTCGGCGATCGTGATCCGCCCGGGTTCGATCTGCAGGCCTGGGCTCGACATGCGCACCTCGACGAGGCTGTCCTCGCGAACCGCATCGGCGATCTCCCTGCCGAGCACGCGAACGAGCTGGCGCCCGACCGAGCGCGACGTGTCGACCGGCTGATCGGACCAAACCTCCGTAGCCACGTCGACGCCCGAGTCGGCGGGAACCTCCTGGCCGTCGACGAGCACCACCGCCTTGCTCTCGTAGGGCAACGCGATCTCGCTGCGGCTGAAGCGATCCAGCACCTGCAGTGTCAGGCGCGCCATGGTGCCCATGTAGATGCGCACCGGCTCGCCGCCGGCAGCGACCGTGCGAGTCTTCACGGGGAGCATGCAGTGACCCGGAGCTCGCGCGTACACCTGATAGACCCCGGCGGGAACCTCGAAGCGGAAATGGCCATTCGGATCGGCATCGGCGACCAGCGGCGCCGCATCCACCTGGGCCTCATTGCGGCAGAACAACCGCACGCCGGCGACCGGGCGTTCGCGCGTGTCCAGGACGCGGCCGACGATCTCGACGGCGGGCGCGACCCGGACGCCGGCACTTGTGCCGACGAGAGCATCCGGCCTTTCGCGCGGCCCCGAGCTGTCGGCGTTCGACACGTGGGGCCGCGGCGGCGCTGCGGCGGGTTCTGGCCGATGCTGGGGCCCGTGGTCACTGCCCAGCTTCGGCGAAGTCCCGAGCCCGAACAGCCAGGGGAGGCAAAGGCCGATCGCGATCACGGATAGACCGAAGACGATTCTGCTGCTTCGCATGTCACGCATCCGACCATCCTGCGGTCCGAGGCAGGCGCGCGATCCAGCCCCGCGAGCGTCGCGAACGAAGGTCGGATCGCCACGCCGATCGCGAACACCATCAGCCCGCGCTGCGTCCACTTGCCGCACGGATCGCACCATATCACGGCACCGAACATGGCACCAAGCAGGGTCATTGCCACGCTCGGGATGCGCGGCGTAGCCCAGGGCCGTCATGGCATCGAGCGAACAGCGGCCCATCGGCCCCGCTCGATTGCAACTGAGAGTTGCAATGTGGTATCCTCGCTGTCCGCCGATGCTCGCCGACACGTCCCTGCTCCCGCTGCTGCTGACCCAGTTCGCCACCCAGGCACTCGGCTACTTCGCCGTGGTCGCCGCGGTGTACCAGCTCGTGTGGCGGTGGGGCCGCCAACGCTTCCGCGCCGCCCGGATCCCGTCGCCTCGCCGCGTCGATGGCGCGCAGATCCGCCGCGAGATCGTGCACACGCTGGCGACCCTGGTGGCCGGCATGGCGACCGCGGGCACGGTGCTGGCGTTGCACGCGGCCGGCAAGACGGCTCTCCACGATGCACCGACCTCGCCGTGGCTGGTGCTGGCGTGGGTCGCCGGCGGCCTCGTGTGGAACGACCTGTGGTTCTACGCCTGCCATCGCACCCTGCACCGGCCCTGGCTGTTCCGCCACGTGCACGCCGTTCACCACCGCAGCATCGACGTCAACCCGTTCACTTCGTACTCGTTCCACGTCGCCGAGGCGGTGTTGCTCGGGCTGTGGATCGTGCCGGCGGCGCTGTGGCTGCCGATGCCGATGGCCGCGCTCGGCGTGCTGCAGGTCATCGGCCTCGCGAACAACGTGATGTCGCACCTCGGCCACGAGTTCCTGCCGCGCTGGCTGCTGGCGGTACCGGTGCTGCGGTGGACCAACACCGCGACCTTCCACAGCCTTCATCACACCTGCTCCCGCGGCAATTACGGGCTGCACTCGCGCGTGTGGGACCGGCTGTTCGGCACCGAGCTGCCCGAGTACGAACGCGTCTTCCGCGCCCGCGGCGACGCCGCCGCGCCAGGAAGCAGCGAAGCCCCATGACCAAACGCCCCCGCCAGCGCCGCGGCGCACCGGTGATCGAACGCGTGCTGACCGAGGCCCTCGAAGAGCTCGCCGCCGTCGGCCATGCGCGCTTCTCGATCCCGGCGGTTGCTGCCCGCGCCGGCCTGAACAAGACCAGCGTCTACCGCCGCTGGCCGACCAAGGCGGCACTGATCGGCGCTTCGCTCGCCGGCGCCCTCGGCCACGACGCGCCGCTGCCCGACACCGGGGCGCTGCGCACGGACCTGCTCGCGTTCGTGGCGGCCGCCGCGGCCTGGGCGGAGTCCCCGCTCGGCATGGCCGTGCTGCGCACGCTGCAGGCCGAAGGGCTCGACGACGCGGCGATGCGCGAACTGCTCGGCGGCACGCTGCGCCGCCGGACGACCGGTCCGCTCGCGCTGTTCCGGCGCGCCCAGGCGCGCGGCGAACTCGCCGCGGACGCCGACGTGGCGATGGCGCTGACGGTGTTCGCGGGGGCGATCCATCACCGCCGATTCGTCGAGCGCGCCGCGGCGACGCCGGCGTTCCTGCGCCGGCTCGTGACCCTGGTCACCGATGGCTTGTGACATGGGCTACGGCGAAAGACCATTTGTGCATGCACAGGCGTGCCAAAGGCTCGTCGAAGTGAGGATGTCCACGCGACTACCGAATCGACGGGTCCGATCATGACGAGGGGTCAGAGCAACCTGGAGGCTTTGCTGGCAGTCCTAACTGGACTGCTCGATCTTGCAGCAATGAAAATCGCCGTAGTCCAAGCGGGAATGCCACGAACGAATCACTGCCCCTCGTCCGCTCATTGCTGATCGCCAGAGAAGCTCCCGCTCCAGATCGAATCCGAGGTTGCTCACCGCGGTGGCAACCACCACGTCCCAATCCCAAGCCGGAAGATCGCAGATCACTTCGTCCCTTCCTTCATGCATCAGGTCGCCGACCGAGGGGGCCTGATCGAAGCAATGAGACTCCACGAACAAGAGCTCTTTCCCGCGAGCAGAGGAGCCACCGACCATGAAGCAACCCGGGGAGACGACGAAACCAATCGAGTCCAAGAAGCTCATTCTGCTGATGCCCGGTTGATGAGCGGCATCACACGCTGCGTCGTAGTCGGATGCCGGCAGACTCTGGTCCGGATTCCACCGAAACGTCGCGGTCACAACGCGGTCGATCGGAGGGTCGATCCCAGTCCACTGCCGCGCCACCCGGCTCGCCAAGACCACGTAGGTGTCGTTGTTGATGTTCGGCAGCGCAGTGAGCTGAATCCGGTCTTGCAGCATCGCCACCACTTGTCTACTGGACCACGCCGAGGAGGCAAGCCCCGGTGAAGTCGGGACAATCTCGACCGCGGCCATGGTGCCGGGCCACCGACGCGCAGTGGTCGGCAGTCTGACCTGGTCGCCAATTCGGTCCATTCGTTCGGCGAGCTCGTGCTCGACTACGGGCGGCTAGACTGATCGCCCTTGCGCCAGCTGCCCAACGGTTCATGGCACTGCACCTCGACGCTGCGGGCAACTTCGTGCAGGTCACCACCAATCGCCTGACGGCGACTATCGGTAGCTTCTAGGATGACGTCACCACGGTGTGCGATGCGGCATCTGCTCGGTTTCTTCTGCACTCCGTGCCTCGGCGTGGTGCTGCTTGCGCAGGCCGGGGTGCGGCTCGAACGCATCGCCACGTTGACTGCACCCGGAGGGGCGACAACGGCTGCGGCGTTCTCGCCGGGCGGCAACGCCCTGGCGATGGCCGGCGAACGCGGCGACCTGTTCGTGCTCGAGCTGCCGAGCCGCCGACAACGGTGGGTGGCGCGACCGAGCGACCACTGGGTCGGTGTGCTGGCGTTCTCGCCCGATGGCAAGCGACTCGTGTGCTGCGGACGGGACCTGACGTGCCACGACGCCGCCACCGGGCGCGAGCTCGATCGCATCGAGGGGGCCGGGCCGCACGGGTTCGCCTGGGCCCCCGACGGCGCGAGGTTCGTCTGGTGCCGCGGCAAACGACTCTGCGTGCAGGACGTCGGCACGGATACCACGGTGGCGGAGTTCGCGTTCGAGTACCCGGTCAGGACCACGAGCATCGAGGCGGACGGCACGATCCACGCCGCGGACAACGTCGGTCGGCTGTGGCGCATCGCACCCGCGGCGCGGGAACCGGTGGTCGTGGTGGGCCGCCGTTCTGGTGAGAACAAGCTGACGACGACGATCGACGTGTTCGTCGCCGGGGGAGAACGATTCGTGCTCGCATCCAATGGCCCGCTGCGGCGCGGGGACGACGTCTTCGCGATTCCAGGACGCTGCCACACGTTTGCCGCCACCGCCGATGCCCGCATGTTCGCCGTCGGCAGCGGGGACTCGCCGCGCGTGCGCTGGTGGTCGGCAGCGGGGGCCGAGAGCCGGGACCTGCGGGTCGACGGCAACGTCACCGCGCTCGCGTTCCATCCCACGGGGCAGCAGCTGTTCGTGGCGACCGCCGAGGGCACGCAAGCGTTGCACGGTGCCGATGGCGCGATCGTCGAGTTGCCGGGCCATGCCGCCCCGATGTACGACTGTGAACTGAGTGCCGATGGCAGCATGCTCGCGATGGACTCACGGCGGTGGACCATGCAGCCGGTGTTCGGTGGCGCGCCGCGGGCCCTGCCTGGGGTGTTCGGCGTGTCGGCCGGATGGCGCGGCAGCGAGTTCCTGCTGCGCAGCGAGACGCGCGTGACCCTGTTCGACGGCGCCACGGGGCGGGATCTCGCCGCGGTCGATTCGCAAGCCGGCCTCTTTCGCAGCGCTGCCGTGATGGGGCCGGGTGGCCGCTGGTGGTGTGGGGACTCCGACCAGGTCATCGATCCGGCGACGAAGAAGGCGCTGGCGCTGCCGGACGGCGTCATCCTGCTCGGCGAGCCTCTGGTCGATCAGGCCACCGACGGCACCTGGGTGATCGGGACCCAAGATAACGGCTGCGGCACGCTGCTGGTCACGGATGCGCACGGCAAGCTGCGTTTCCAGGAGTCCAGTCAGGACGTCGACGCGGTCGAGTTCTCGCCGGACGGGTCCCGGCTCTACCGGGTGCGCGGCGGCCGTGCCTTCCGCCCGAAGTGGCCGGGACTGGTCGGGCTCACTGTGTGGGATGTGCGCGACTTCTCGGTCGTGCGCGACGTCACGGTGGACATGACCTGCTGGCGCTTCCTCGATGGCCAGCGGGCGCTCGCTTGTGTCGGCGGTGCGCTGCAGGTCTGGGACGTCGGCACGCTCACCGCGGTGCAGACCCTAGACCTCGGTGCTCCGTGCTACCGGTTCCAGCTGTCCGCCGACGGGCGCACGCTCGTGTTCGTCAACGGCTACGAGGCCGCGGTCTACCGGCTGCATCGCGACTGACCGCGATCGATTCTTCATCCGCGATGTGGTCGCGCATTGTGCGCATTCCGTTCGGTTCGGTGTCCTGGAGCCGTTGGCACGGTCGGTGCATCCGTCGCGGCATGAACGCCATCATCCGCTCGCTCTCGCTCGTCGCCTCTTCTCTCGCCCTCGCCGCGGTCGCCGTCGCCCAGACGCCGATCCAGGTCCGCGGTGAGATCAACCAGGGCACCGGCGGGGGCTCCGGCTGCTACTGGTGCACGGGTGCACCGTTCGTGCTGAAGTACACCGGCACGACGGTGCAGAGCTCGACCGTCAACCTGAACGCATTCCTCGGCCAGAAGGTCGTCATCGACGGCGTCTGGAACGGCACCGCGCTGCAGGTGAACGCGGTGCAGGCGACCACGCAGACGTTCTCGATGGGCGGCAATCCGTCGATCGGCGACACGATGCGCTTCACGACCAAGACCGCGCCGGGCACGCTGGCGCTCAATCTCGCCGCGCTGGGCACGTCGTTCCTGGTGCCGGTCGGCCCGATCGCGGTGTTGCTCGATCCGGCGACCACGGTGGCGCTGGCGGCCGGGCTCACCAATGCCGGCGGTGACTTCCGCACCGAGATCAACATCCCCAACCTGCCGAGCCTGATCGGTCTGCGCGTGTTCGGCCAGGGCGTGATCGCGCCGGTTTCGGGATCGCCGCTGTTCGCCTCCAACATCGACGCCGTCGAGATCAACTGATCGAACCTCGCGATCAATCGAGCATCGCACTGGCCAGCACCGCGACGCCGGCGATGTCCTCGGCCTTGCAGCCGCGCGACAGGTCGAGATACGGCTTGCGCAGCCCCTGCAGCAGCGGCCCGAACGCGGCGAAGCCGGCGAGCCGTTCGGTCAGCTTGTAGGCGATGTTGCCGGCATCGAGGTCCGGGAACACCAGCACGTTGGCACGGCCCTGCAGCGGGCTGTCCGGGCACTTGCGCGCCGCCACCGCCGGCACGAACGCGGCGTCGAACTGCAGCTCGCCGTCGCTGGCGAGCTCGGGGAACGCGGCGCGGAACTTCGCCGCCGCGGTGCGCATCTTGGTGACCTTCGCGTGCTCCGCACTGCCGCGCGTGCTGAAGCTCAGGAACGCGACCCGCGGTGCCTCGCCGGTGAAGCGGCGGTGATTGTCGGCGGTGGCGGCGGCGATGTGCACCAGCTGGTCCGCATCCGGATCCGGCACCACCCCGCAGTCGGCGAACGACAGCACCTGGTCGCCGCGCGTCATCAGGAACATCGACGACACCAGCGGGATCGCCGGCGCGGTGCCGAGGCAGAACAGGCCGGCGCGGATCACGTCGGCGGTCGCGTGCGCGGCACCGGTGACGCCGGCATCGGCGTGGCCCAGCGCGACGAGGCCGGCGCCGAACATCACCGGTTGCGCCGCGAGTGCGAGCGCCTCCGCTTCGCCGAGCCCCTTGTGGCGCCGCCGTTCGTGCAGCAGACGGGCGACCTCGGGCAGCCGCGGGTCGCGGGTCGGGTCCTCGACCCATACCACGTCGCACAGGCGGTCGGCTTCGAGCAGGGCGCGAGCCTGCACCGTGCGCGGATCGGCGGTCTCGGGCAGCACGATGCGGGCTCTGCGGGCGCGGGCGCGGGCGCGGAGGGAGTCGAGCACGGCGGTCATGGTCGCGTCGTAGCCCCGTCGGCCGGTCGGCGCCAGCGTTCAGGGTGTGCGCTGCAGGCCGCCGAGGTGCTGGTCGACGTGATCGCGCAGCAGCGGCCATTCCCGCAGTCGGCCGTAGGTTTGCTGCAGCTCGGCGGGCAGCAGTGGGTGGATGCGGGTCAGCACCGCGAGCACGCCGCAGTGCCAGGTGGTGAGCGCCTTGGTCTCGAGGTCCCAGGCTTGCACGTGGGGCATGTACCAGCTGTGCAGTTGGCGGGCGGTGGCGGCGTCGACGTAGGGGGCGGCGATGCTCGCGGCCAACAGCGTGAAGTGGGCGTGGCGGCGCACCGCCGCCGGAACGGCTCCGTCCGGCAGCGGTTCGGCGACCCGCAGCAGCAGCTCGCGTTCGCCGCCGTGCATGGCGAGCAGCACGAGGCGCGAGGCGCGGTCGCTGCCCCATGAGTATTCCGCCATGCCCGGGGCCGGTGCCAGGCCGGCGGCAGGCACCAGTTCGGTCGGATGCTCCGGCCAGGCAGCGAGCGCACGATCGCGCAGGAGGGGCAGCGACGTGGTGTCGCCGGCGCGGATCTGCAGCGCCAACAACACGCAGGCGATGGCGGCGACATCGTCGTCAGGATGGTCGATCAGGCCGAGCACCAGCGCGCGCGCGCGTTCGGTCGGGATGACTCGTTCTTGACCGGCGCGGAGCAGGCCGTGCATCGCGCGCAGCGCGCAGTGCATCGTCGTGGCGATCCGTTGCGGTCACGTGGGCGAGCACCAGCTCGGCGCCGACGGCACCGAGGCGCGCCGCATCGCGGTAGAGCAGCGCGGCCGGCTCGTCGCCTTCCTGGTCGAGCAGCCGCTCCGGCAGAGTCGGTGCATCGGTATCGACGCGGACGTCTCTGAGTCGCGGCGTGGGGCGGTCGGTCGCTTCGACCCGGCGCGGTTGGCGGCTGGCGGCGCCGATCAGACGCATCGCCTCGCGCTGCGTGGCCCGGGTCGGATCGTTCCTGACGGCGGTCGGCGCAGGT
>JALORC010000015.1 GCA_025459175.1 Planctomycetota bacterium
TCACGGAGTGGGACCGCGTTTCATTTTGCGGGGGCTGGTTTCGGATCGGAGCGCTGCGGTCTGTCGAGCTTTGCTCGGAGCCCCGCAGCGGATCTTGGCGTCCCGCTGGAGCACTACTGCCCGCAGCGGTGATGCCGCGGCGATGCGGAAGGAGCCGTGCCTGACTGCGAACGGCACCGACACCATGGTGTTTCCGCTCGCGACAGTTGCAACCATGCGGTGTCGCGTGGAACGTCTTGGTCGTGTCTGCCAGCCCGTTGACAGTACCAGAGGCCCGAACCGATCCGGTTCTGCGTCGCTTCCCACTGCGCCGTCTGCGTCTCCCGCTCGGCGCGGGAACCATGGATCTGGTGGTGCCGGACGCTGAGGGTTGGATCCGACAGGGAGAATGGGCCGACGCGACGCTGCGCGGGGCCGAGCCGCCGTATTGGATCCAGATCTGGCCAGCGGCCGTGGCGACGGCCCGCCTGTTGACGCGGGTCGGCACGCTGCTCGGCAAGCGAACTCTCGATCTGGGATGCGGTCTCGGGGTGCCCGGAATCGCTGCCGCCAGGGCAGGAGCCGCGGTGACCTTTGCCGACCGCCAACCGGAAGCGCTCGCCTTCGCCGGTTGGAATGCGGCGCGGCAGCCTTCGGCAGCGGCTGCGTCGTTGCACCAGATCGACTGGAGTCGGGAGGTCGTGCCCGGCACCTTCGACCTGCTCCTGCTCTCCGACGTGAGCTACCGGCCGCTGCATCACCATGCATTGAAACGCCATGTGGCGGCGGTTCTCGACGCCGATGGGGTCGTGCTCCATGCCGATCCTTTGCGGCGGGAGGCGACCCCGTTCGTGAACTGGCTGGCCACCGAGTTCGCCACCGTTTGCACCCAGCGCCGCACCCATTTCCTCGAACGCACGCTCGAGGTCCGGCTCTGCGTGGCGACTCGTTCGCCCGCGGCACTTGCACCTTGGCAGCGAGCCTCGGGGCCGCTCGCTGCCAGGTCGGATACAGATCCCGCCTCGAGCTCGTCCGAGCCAACCAACTCATGACCGTCAGCCTCGAACGGGTCACCATCCGCTACGGCACCCACACTGCGGTCGAGGACCTCTCGGTGACCTTCGAACGCGGTGCGATCGGGCTGTTGGGGCGCAACGGGGCCGGCAAGAGCTCGGTGCTGAAGGCGCTGCTCGGGCTGGTTCGGCCCCAGCAGGGTGTCATGCGCTTCCTCGACCTGCCCGCCGACGCTTCGCCGGCCGCCATTCGCGCCCACGTCGGCTACATGCCCGAGCGGGACGCCCATCTGCCGCAGGCCACCGGCTTCGACATGGTGTCCCTGCTCGGCATGCTCAGTGGCATGCCCAAGCGCGATGCGTGGCGGCGTGCGCACGAAGTGCTCTACCTGGTCGGCCTCGACGAACAGCGCTACCGCCCGGTGGCCGGCTACAGCACCGGCATGAAACAGAAGGTCAAGCTGGCGGCTGCGCTGGTGCACGACCCGCAGGTGCTGTTCCTCGACGAGCCGACCAACGGCCTCGATCCAGCCGGCCGCAGCGACATGTTGCAACTCATCCGCCAGCTCAGCCGCGAACTCGGCAAGTCGGTGCTGTTCTCGACCCACATCCTGCAAGACGTCGAAGTCGTCTGCGATGCCGCCGTCGTGCTCGAGCGAGGTCGGGTCGTGGCGCAGGGGTCGCTGCAGGATCTGACGCGCGGCGGGGAACGTCAGCACACGCTCGGGGTCGAACCCGCGACGCCGGCGGTCGCGGCGGCTCTGGCGCGCTTGGGGCGCGTGCAGGTCGACGCCAACGGCCGCTACTCGCTGTGGCTGCCGGCGGCCGCCAACGTCGGCGAAGTGTTCGCCGTGGTGGCCAGCTGCGGCGCGGCCGTTCGCAGCTTCGTGCCACATCGGCGCTCGCTCGAGGACGTGTTCCTGCAGGCGATCTCGATGCCACCGACGAACGGTGCTGACACCGCATCGCCGCAGCCCTCGCCGACAGCCGGCGCCGCCGCCGACGGAGCGAGCGCATGAGCCAGCGGCTGACCTACCGCACCAGCCACTTCGAACCAGTCCCTGCCTGGCGCCGCTGGTGGCCGCTGGCCTGGGCCGAGGCGTCTTCGTTGTTCCGCAGCATCTGGGGCGTGGTGCTGTTCTGTGTCTGCTTGCTGCCGGTGCTGATCCGACTGGCGATGCTGCTGATCATGTTCGGCGTGGTCAACTTCGGCCCGCCCTCGCTGCGCAATCGTCTGACTTCCCGCGCCACCGGGGAACTGGCGAGCATCGACCCTAGGCGGGTCGAGTTCTATGTCGAGCCGGTGCTGCAGGTGATGCCGGGCATGGTGTTCGTGCTGCTGCTGTCATCGCTCGTGATCGCGCGCTCCGTGGCTCGCGACCGCAGCACCAACGCGCTCGAGCTCTATTGGACCCGGGGCATCACGCCGTGGACCTACCTGCTGGCCAAGTGGTTCGGTGGGCTCATGCTGCTGAGCCTGCTGACCGTGATCGCGCCGTTGGCCCTGTGGACCACCGCCGTGTTCCTGGCCGAGGACTGGTCGCTGTTCCTCGACAGCTGGCTGCCGATGCTGATCGCGCTGTCGGCACTGATGCTGGTCACCGCCGTCTGGAGTGCCCTTGGCATCCTGCTCTCTGCCGCGGCAAACTCCCCGAACGGGGCCATGGTCGCCTGGATCTCGTTGCTGGTGGGCAGCGGTGCGCTCGCGGTGGTGCTCGCCGTCGTGTTGCGTGAGCCATGGTTGCGGTCCTGCTTGTCGGTCTGGGACGCAGGGGGGGTGATCGTGCGGGCCTTGGCGGGCCTCGCGCAACCGCGCGGCGGCGTGTCGGTCGCCGGTGCGGGCTGCGTGCTCGGTGGCCTGCTGCTGTTCACCTGGTGGCGGGCGCGCCGGCGGCTGCGCCTCGGGGAGGCGATCGGATGAGCGCGTTGCCTCCGTCTGCGCCGACCTCCGCACCGGCTCCTGGGTCCCGACCGGAGGTCGTGGCGACGTCGCCCGATCGCGGCAGCGGCCCTACGCTGCAGTTCGACCACGTCACCAAGTGGTATGGCAGAATCGCCGCGCTGCTGGACGTCTCGTTCGCGGTCGGTTGCGAGGTCGTCGGGCTGGTCGGCAAGAACGGCGTCGGCAAGTCGACCCTGATGAAGCTCGCGGCCGGCCTGTTGCGCCCCAGCCAGGGTGAGGTCCGAGTCGGTCCCGACCCGGCCGGCTCGGTGCGCGCCCGCAGCAATCTCGGCTTCAGCCCGGATGTCGAACGGCTCTACGACGAACTGTCCGGGGTCACGTTCGTCGCGTGGATGCTGCGCTACCACGGCTACGGTGCTGCCGCGGCCCGGCAGCGAGCGGCCGACGTGTTGGTCGAGCTCGGCCTCGGCGAGCACATGCACCGGCGGATCCGAGAGTACAGCAAGGGCATGCGCCAGCGCGTGCGGCTGGCGCAGGCGCTCGCGCATCGACCGCGCTTCCTGTTGCTCGACGAGCCGATGACCGGGCTCGATCCGGTCGCTCGGGCCGAGCTGGCGCAACGGATCCGCGCCTTGCCGCAGCAGGGCACCGGCGTGCTGGTGTCCAGCCATGTGCTGCACGAACTCGAGACGGTGGTCGATCGCGTCGTGCTGGTGCACCAAGGCCGCCTGTTGGCTCAGGGCAAGGTCCACGAACTGCGCGCGCAGCTGCCGGCGCAACCGCATCGGCTGCGGCTGGTCGGCGCCCGCCCACGTGAGCTGGCCGCTCGCCTGTTGTCCTGGCCACAAGTGCAGTCGGTTCGGGTGCACGACGACTCGCTCGAGGTGGCGGTCGCCGGCGCGGACTTCTATGCGGAGCTGACCCGCCTCGGGGCCGAATGGCCCGGGGGCCTCCACGAGATCGTGCCGCTCGACGACGACCTCGCTTCCGTGTTCGGATATCTGGTCGGATGAACCAACCTCGACCGCTCGGCCTGCTCGGCACCGTGCTCGAATCGGCACGCCAGACCACGTTGCGCCTGCGTGGCCACCGCGTCTGGTGGTGGGTCGGCGTGGGGGCGTTGATTCTCGCCGCCGCCTCGTGGCTGCTGGCGAGTCGCGCCCACGAACGCGTCGACGGTCGCTCGCTGTTCTGCGTGGTGGCTTGGTGGCTGCACGGCACCGTCGTGCTGCCGTGGTTGGTGCTCTACCTCGGCGTGCAGAGCCTGCACGGCGGCATCGAGGATCGCACCTTCCAGTACCTGTTCCTGCGGCCGGTCGCGCGCCCGGCGCTGCTGCTCGGCAACTGGCTCGCGGTGTCGGCGCTCGGTGCCGTGATCGGCGCGATCGGCTCGTTAGCCGCGTTCGTCGGCATCGCCGCACACCCCGGGTTGTGGCCGGACGGTGTGCAGTGGGAACTCGTCGGCGTGTTCGCCCGCAGCTACGCGGTGGCCGCCATCGCCTATGCCGCCGCCGCGATGCTGTTCAGCAGCTGGTTCCGGCGGCCACTGGTCTGGGCCGCATTCTTCGTCGTCGGTCTGCAGCAGCTGACCGCCAACTTGCCGATCTCCGCCGGTCTGCGCCAGCTCACCATCACCGATCCGTTGCGCCGGCTGATCCTCGACGGGGTCGAGCCGGATCCACGCCTGGCCAAGAGCCTGTGGCCGGCCGAATCCGAGTTCCGCACCGAACTGATCGGCTCACCGTTGACCGAACTCGCGTGGTTCACCGGCGTCTGCCTGCTGCTGGCAGCCATCGCCTACCAGCGCAGCGAGTACGACGCCCGCAGCCGCGACTGAGAGGCTGGCCACCGCGCCATCGGTGCAGCCTTCCGCGTTGCCCCGCCGCCGCGAAGCGCTCTACGCTGCCGAGGTGGCTCTACCCGTAGCAAGCGATCGCACGACGTTGCTGCCCGACGACGTCCGCGAACTCTCGGCGCTGCTGTCGCAGGTGGCCTGGTTCAACCGGCTGCGGTTGATGGTCGCCGCCGGCGTGATCTGGTTGTGCGCGATGGCGTCCCACGCGCTGGGCATCATCGCCGATCCGTGGCCGCTGTACGGACTCGGCGGCGCGATCGCCGTCGTCGACGGCCTCTACCTGCTGATGTTCTCCCGCCTGCAGCGCCGCAGCGTCGCCGTGGTGCGGCGTCACGTCTACCTGCAGATCGCCGTGGACCTGCTGATCCTGACCGGTCTGCTGCACTGGTCGGGCGGCATCACCAACCCGCTGTCGCTGTTCTATCTGTTCCACGCCTTCATCGCCGCCCTGGTGCTCTCGGTGCGCGCAGCGGTCGTGGTGGCGGTGGCCAGCCTGGTGCTGCTGCTCTCGCTCGGCTTCGCCGAACGCCTCGGCTGGCTCGCGCACCACCCGTTGCAGCTGGGGCTGGCCGATCTGATGCAGGTGCAGCCACTCGGCTTCGGCTTGTTGGTGCTCGCGTTCGCGTCGACGATGGGGTTCTCGATCTACTTCGTTGCCACCGTGCTGGGCCGACTCAAGCAGAACGAGCAGCAGCTGGTGCGGCTCGGCACGCACCTGGCGCTCAGCGAGAAGCTGGCCTCGGTCGGCACGCTAGCGGCCGGCGTCAGCCACGAGATCAACAACCCGATCGGCGTCATCGCCAACAAGGTGCAGATCCTCCGCTACCGGTTGCAGGACGGCGACAGCGCCGACAAGTTGTTGGCCGAACTCGATGTGATCGACAAGCACAGCAAGCGCATCGCCCAGATCACGGCGGGCCTGCTGCAGTTCTCGCGCGAGACGCCGTTCGAACTGCGACCGCTGGACCTCGGCAATCTGGTGCGCGAGGCCGCGGACCTGGTGCGGGTGCCGTTCCGCGCCGCCGAGGTCGAGTTGGCGACCGAGGTGCGGCCGTTGCCGGACGACCAGCAGGTGCTCGGCTCGGCGAACCACCTGCTGCAGGTGCTGATCAACATGCTGCTGAACGCCAAGGATGCGTCCTCGCGCGGCGGGCTGGTGCAGCTGGTAGCGGAGCTGGTCGATCGTGAGATGGTGTTGCGGATCACTGATCACGGCACCGGCATCGCCGCCGAGCATCTGGCCAAGGTGTTCGACCCGTTCTTCACCACCAAGGACGTCGACAAGGGCACCGGGCTCGGCCTCGCCATCAGCCATGGCATCGTCGAGCGGCATCAGGGCAGGATCGAGGTCGAGAGTGAGCTCGGGCGAGGCACGACGTTCCGCGTAGTGCTGCCGGTGCATCTCGTTCCGCCGTCCTGACACACCTAGCGGTGGTTCGGTCGCGGAGCGGCCGGGGCTACTGCTAGTGGTCGACGTCAAAAAGTCCTTGGCACCGGACGGTCTGCTGCGTAGCTTCCAGGCGGTGTTGGGCGGTCGCCAAGGGAGGGACCGACGGCACGGGCCGCCCGGACTAGGCATCTGGGCGGCCCGACTCTCTCTGGCCCGCTGTCGCCCGACGGTCCATCGTGCGACGCTCCATCGTGCGACGGCCCATGGTTCGACCGCCCATCGTTCGACCGCCCGCGCCAGAGCAACCGTCTGGGCTGCAGCTCGGGCGCAAGGCGGCTGACGCACACCGGGTCACTGCAGCGGCGATCTTCGCCGCAGGGCGCGCGCGGTCGTGCTCCGGGGCGCGCCGCCGGGATCTCACCATGGCTCCGGCGTGAGTCTGCTCCGGGGCGCATCCTCCGGAAGAGAAGCCCGCGTCAGCCACTCGGTGGGCGACGCAGCGGGGAGCGCGGTGGTGTTGGTCCGCCTCGTGCCGCGCTCGGTGATACCTGGAGCCGGGGCGGTGGGAAGCCGGGGCCGCGGGGAGCCGGGGCCACGGGGGCGCGCCGGCTCACTCGGCGTCAAATCTTGACGTCGAGAACCTGGTTGACGTTGAAGTCGTAGCTGAACTCTTCGTCGACGTTGATCAAGCGGCCGGTGCCCTTGAACTCGTTGAAGATGATGGCTCCGGACAGGGCGCGGCCGTCCTCGAGGGACAGCTCGACCCAGTCAGCTTGCCGAGCGTTCATCAGCAGGTCGTAGACTTCGTCGCGGGTGAGGCGTGTGGTGTGCCGTTCGGCCATGGGTTTGGTCTCCTGCGCAGCGCAATGCTGGGGCAAGGCTGGCGTCTGGTTCAGGGCCGGTTCCGTTCGGAACATGGAAGCCGGCAGGGTCGTCAAAGCTTGGTCGCGGAAGTTGGGGATCGTCGGGTAACCGCCCATCACCCGCGGAGCATCGATGCATCCGAAGGGGCCGTGCCACGGGCGACATGCCCGAGGACGCCAGCACGAACCAACAACTGTGACCAAGTCTCGAACTGGGCCGGATTCTGCCACAGGTCGGCAAATCCGGCAAGGTGGGTGAACCCGCCGCGCATCTTCGAGATTTCACCGATTCCAACTCTCGACGCGGCGTCTGCCAGTGCCAGCGGCAGGTCGACCGCGTAGGCCAGCCCGGCGTGGACCTGGCCGACCTCGGTCGAATCATCGTTGATCAGTCCCAGCAGGCGAGGCGCGGGCAGCTCGATGCCCCCGAGGTCCAGTTCTTCGGTGAGTTCCCGGTGCAGCGCGGCGGCGAAGAACGCGGCGCCGGGGCCGGTGCGTCGGTCCAGCGGCTCGATGTGGCCCCCGAGGCCGATCGACCAGGCGCCATGCAGCCGCGCCTCGCTCTGACCGCTGGTGCGCTGCACGACGAACACGCCGCGGGCCGCTGCGGGCAGACTCGGCCAGTCGGGGCCGCCGCAGCGCAGCACGCAGTAGGGGATCCACTGCTTCCACGCCGGCGTGCGCTCGGCGGTCGGCCGGTCGACGAACCGGCCGCTGCCGGCCGCCCGCTCGAGGAACGCCTCGGCGGCATCGGCGCCGATCGGGGTGAAGCCCTGCGGCCAGTCGCCGCCGAAGAACGCGGCCCGATCGACGACGTGGATCTCGGTCACGGCGCGGCCTCGCTCACGAGGCCGGCGTGCCGTCGCCAGCACCCTCGGCGGGTGGCTGGGCCTTCGGCTGACTGGCCTTGCCGCCCAGCAGCGCGCGCAGGTTCGCCAGCGACTTGAACTCACCCTTGTGGGTGCGGGTTGCCTCGGCTTCGAGCGCTGGCTCGACCGTGTAGACGCGCTGCTCGCGCGAGCCGCCGCGGCCACGGTCGCGATCCCCGAAGCCGCGATCGCCCCGATCGCCGCGATCGCCGCCGCCGAACGGGCGGCGTTCGCTGTCGCGACCCGGCTCGCCCGGCGGGCGCCGCTCGCCGACGCGGCTGGCGCCGGCGAAGCGGCCCTGGCCGCGCGGTGGTCCGTCACCGCGCCCGGCCCCGACGCCTTCGCGCCGACCCGGACGACCCGGTCCGCCCTGCCGTTCACCGCCACCTTGCCGTTCACCGCCACCTTGCCGTTCACCGCCGCCCTGGCGGTCGGGACCACCCGGTCCGCCCGGTCCACGCTGGCGCCGGCCCTGCTGCTGGTCCATGCGCTCGCCAAGCGTGACCGGCCGGCCTTCCTGCAGGTGGCGCGGCTTGTGCATCGACAGCGAGATCTTCTGGTGCTCCTTGTCGACGTTGAGCACCCAGACCACGACCACTTCGCCGACGCGCAGCATCTGCTGCGGATCGCGCAGCCGGTGGCCGGGGATCTGCGAGATGTGCACGAGACCGTCCTGGCCGATGCCGAGGTCGATGAACGCGCCGAACTCGGTCAGGCTGGCGACGCGGCCGCGCAGTTCGCGATCCGCGTGCAGGTCGGCGATCGTGTTGATGCCGTCGTTCTGGGTCGCGACCAGCTCGCCGCGCGACTCCTCGTTGCCGCGCTGCAGCTGCTGCAGCACGCCGATCACGCGGGCGCGGGTCGAGTTGGCGTCGACCAACGCGTCGGCATTGACGTCGCGCAGGTTCTGGCCGAGCAGCGCGGTCGGTGCGACTCCCTTCTGGGCGGCGATCGCCGCCACCAGCGGGTAGTCCTCGGGGTGCAGCGGCGACGCATCGAGCGGCTCGGTGCCGCCCTGGATGCGCACGAAGCCCTGGATGTTGCGCACCGTGGCCGGGCTCAGGCCCGGCACTTCGGCCAGCGCGGCGCGGTTCGGGAACCCGCCGATCTTGCGCCGGTGGTCGAGGATCGCCTTGGCCGACTCGTGGTCGAGGCCCGGCAGCTGCTCGAGCAGTTCGAGGCCGACCGTGTTGAGGTCGCAACCGACCTGCGCCAGGCAGGACGAGGTGACCGCCCCGAGCTCGCGCTGCAGCATGCCTTGGTGCACGTCGTCGAGGGTCTGGCCGAGCCCGAGCGTGCGCGCGTCCATGCGCGCGAGTTCGAGCAGCGGATCCTGCAGTCGGCGGCCGAGCGAGATCGCGGTGCGGATGCCGACCTCGACCCCGGGGATCGCGCGCTTGCCGGGCGTGCTGGTGGCGAAGATCGTCGACGCGGCTTCGTCGACCGGCACCACCATCGGCAGCTTGGTCTCACCGAGCGCCTTGCGCAGGTCGGCGACGGCGCGTTCGCTGCCGGCCTGGCGGCGTCCGTGCGGCAGCGCGATCGCCGCCGGCTGTTCGGTGCGGATCAGCTCGCAGAGCCACGTCATCGCGCCCTGCTGCTGTTCCTCGTTGTCACATGGCAGCGTCTTGTGCTGGGCGACCGAGCCATCCTCGGCGAGCAGCACCGCCCAGATGCCCTTGCTGCTGGTGCGCAGCGCCAGCACCTTCTTGTGCCCGAGCGGCGGCGCCAGCAGCTGCGACCGCAGATTGCGCGCGTAGGTGCGCACCGCTTCGCGGTCGGCCTTCTCCTTGAGGCGGCGGCGGACTTCCTTGCCGCAGCTGTCCTGCAGCTGCTGCGCGGCGTGGTCGAACACCAGTTGGTAGAACTCGGCCAGCGGCGACTCGGCGGCGACGTCGGCAGCGTGCAGTTCGCGCAGCAGTTCGCGATGGCGACCGTCGGGCAGCGTCAGCTGCAGCGTCACGATGCCCTCGCGCTCGGCGCGGCGCAGCGCCAGCATGCGGTTGGCGGGGATGCGGCCGATCGGCTCGGCGAAGTCGAACAGGTCCTGGTAGCGACCCGCACCGCTGCGGTCGGGGTTGACGGCGCGCGCGCGCAGGATGCCGTGCTTGAGCTCGCTGCGGAACCGCGACCGGGTCACCGGGTCGTGCACGATGCGATCCGACAGGATCAGCAGGGCGCCCTCGAGCGCCTGCTCGGGGGCGACCAGGCCGTGCTGCGGCGCCAGGTAGGTGCTGGCGATGTCCTGCAGCGACTGGTCGCCGAGCTGGCGGTGCTGGATCGCCATCGCCAGCGGCAGCAGGCCCTTCTCCTCCATCTGCATCGCGATGCCGCGGCGGCGCGGGCGCATCGACTGGTAGAGGTCGTCGATCAGGTCCTGGTCGACGGTCGAGGCCAGCAGCGCCTCGAGTTCGGGCGTGCGGCGGTTGCGTTCGTCGGCCTGCTGCAGGATCGCCAGCTTGCGCTGCTCGAGCTCGTTCAGCAGGTGCAGCCGTTCCTCGATGCCGTGCAGCCGGTCTTCGTTGAGGCTGCCGAAGGCATGGCGCCGGTAGCGGGCCAGGTAGGCCGGCGTGGCGCGCTCCTCGAGCAAGGCGATGGCCGCCTGGATGTGTTCGGGCGGGCTGTCGAATTCGGCGCAGAGACGATCGAGAGTGGCTGGGGATGCCATGTTGGTGGACGCCAGTGAGGCGTGGAGGTGGGTCGCGCACCATAACACGGCCGCGCCGGCCTGCCAGCGTTCCGGGTGGCCGCTGCCCGGCGGGTCGGGGATGGCGCGTCTGCGTCGTTGTGCGCAACGAGCGGGTGGCGCAAGATCCGGTGGCCCCGATGAAGCCTCCCGTCGACCTGTCCCGCGTCCGCCGCATCTGGCTGCGGACGCCCAATTGGCTCGGCGACTTCGTGATGGCCACCGCCACCTTCGAACGGGTGCGGCGCGCGTTCCCGGCGGCGCACATCACCGGTGGCATGCGGCCCTACCTGACCGGGCTGCTGGCCGGCACCGAGTTCTTCGACACGGTGGTGCCGACCCCGAAGGCGGGTGGGCTCGGTGGTCTGCGGGCCCAGGTGAAGGCGATGCGCGCGGCCGACTACGACCTGGCGATCGTGCTGCCGAACTCACTGGCGACCGGGCTGGTGCCGTTCCTGGCCCGCGTGCCGCTGCGCCTGGGCTATCGCCAGGGCCGCGGCCTGTTGATGAACCTCGGCCCGGCCGCCCAGGTGCGCCGGCGCTGGTGGCAGCCCCGGCAAGGACCGCGGCGCTGGCCGAGCCCGATGCCGAACTACTACCACGACCTGCTCGACACGCTCGGGTTGCCGCCCGGTGGCCTGCATCCGGTGCTGCCGGTGCGACCGGCCGATGTCGCGTGGGTCGACGCGCATCTGCAGTCGCGCGGCATCGCGCCGGGCACGCGGCTGTTGTTGCTGGTGGTCGGCGCCAACTTCGGCGCCAGCAAGCTGTGGCCGCCGGAACGGTTCGCGGCGGTGGCGCAGCGCTTCCAGCGCGAACTCGGCCTGCGGGCGCTGGTGCTGGTGGGCCCGGCCGAGGTCGAACTCGGCGAACGCATCGCTGCCGAGGGGGGCGCCATCTGCCTGTCGCAGCCGGTGCTGGATCTCGGTCAGCTGAAGGCCCTGGTCGCGCGCGGCGCGCTGATGATCACCGGCGACACCGGGCCGCGGCATCTGGCGGTCGCCTACGACCGGCCGGTGGTGTGCCTGATGGGGCCGAACGACCCGAACTACACGAACTACTGCATGGAGCACACGGTGCTGATCCGCAAGGACCTGCCCTGTTCGCCGTGCCAGCGCAAGGTCTGCCCGCTCGGCCATCATCGCTGCATGCGCGACATCACCGTCGACGAGGTGTTCGCGGCCGGCCAGGGCCTGCTGCAGCGCAGCCCGACCGCGGCGATCCCCTGAGGGCGCTGGCGCCGCGCGCTGCTACCATCCCTGCTCCCGTCGCGACCGACGGTTACGAAGGCGCGCCGCCGCGCTATCAGTCGCGTCCAGCCCCACCCAATGTCCAACGGCCCATTCCTGCTGATCGTCAGCCGCGACGGCAAGTCGGAGACGCACGCGTTCCACCAGGGAGTGGTGACGATCGGGCGCTCGCGCGACTGCGATCTGTTCCTGCCCGACCGGCTGATCTCGCGCTTGCACTGCCGGGTCGAGCGGCAGGAGGGCCTGTTCGTGCTCGCCGACGCCGGCGCCCAGAACCCGGCCAAGCTGCGCGGTCGACCGGTGATGCGCGCCGAGCTGAAGGTCGGTGAGTCGTTCGAGGTCGGCAGCTACGAAGTGGCGCTCGGCATCCCGGCCAACGAAGGTGGTTCGGTCGAGGAGACGCGGCCCGGCGACCACCCGCGCAGCAGCCAGGACCTGGTCACGTTCCTGCAGATCGCGCGCGCGCTCAACGAAGAGCTCGACCTGACCCGCCTGCTGACCCAGATCGTCGACGCCGGCATCCACCTGTGCGGCGCCGAGCGCGGCTTCCTGATCCTCGGCAAGAGCGGCGAGCACTCGGTCGAGGTGGCGCGCAACTTCGCCCAGGAGGAGGTGCTGTCGCCGGAGTTCAAGATCTCGCGCACGATCGCCAACCGGGTGATGGCGACCGGCGTGCCGGAGCTGACCACCAACGCGCAGGAGGACGATCGCTTCCGCGACCTGCAGTCGGTCGCCGACCTGCGGCTGCGTTCGGTGCTGTGCATCCCGATCCGCGTGCAGAACGAGGTCGGCGGCGTGCTCTACGTCGACAACCGGCTCCAGCAGCAGGTGTTCCAGGAGCGCGAGAAGGCGCTGATGCTGTCGCTCGCCGACCACGCCGGCACCGCGATCCTGACCGCGCGCAGCGTCGAGCAGCTGCGCGGCAAGCAGGTCGAACTGCAGCAGGCGCTCGACCGCGTCGACCAGCTCAATGCGGCGCTGAAGGGCCAGCTGCAGGAGAAGACCAGCGAGCTGTCGCAGATCCGCGAGGAGATCAGCGCCCAGAGCCTCGGCCTGCGCAGCAAATACGACTACAAGCAGATCGTCGGCCAGGGCCGGGCGATGCGCTCGGTGTTCGCGCTGCTCGACAAGTACATCGAGGCCGACGACCCGGTGCTGATCACCGGCGACTCCGGCACCGGCAAGGAGCTGGTCGCGCGCGCGATCCACGCCCACAGCCGCCGCAAGGACCACCCGTTCGTCAGCGAGAACTGCGCCGCGCTGCCGGAGGCGCTGCTCGAGAGCGAACTGTTCGGTTACGTGCGCGGCGCCTTCACCGGCGCCACCGCCAACAAGAAGGGCCTGCTCGAGTCGGCGACCGGTGGCATGCTGTTCCTCGACGAGATCGGCGACATGCCGACCGACCTGCAGAAGAAGCTGTTGCGCGTGCTGCAGGAGGGCGAGGTGCGGCCGCTCGGCAGCCGCGACACGGTCAAGGTCGACGTGCGGCTGATCTGCGCCACCAACCGCAACCTCGAGCAGATGGTGCGCGACGGCGAGTTCCGCGAGGACCTCTACTACCGGCTGGCGGTGCTGCCGATCCACCTGCCGCCGCTGCGCGATCGCAAGGAGGACATCCCGCCGCTGGTCAAGCGCTTCCTCGGCGACCTGCAGCGCGAGACCCAGACCAAGGTCCGCATCAGCCCCGACGCGATGGAACGCATCGTCGCCTACGGTTGGCCCGGCAACGTGCGCGAGCTGCAGAACGAGATCCGCCGCGCCGCGATCCTGTGCGACGGCATCATCCTCGAGACGCACCTGAGCCAGCACGTGCGCGAGGGGCGCCGCGGGCCGGGCACGCCGTTCGCCGACGACGGCACGGTGCCGTCCGAACGCGGCACCACGCTGCCCGACATGGTCCGCGAGCTCGAGATCCGCGAGATCCAGAAGGCGTTCGACCGCGCCCAGGCCAACAAGAGCCGCGCCGCCGAACTGCTCGGCTTGTCGCGGTTCGCCTTGCAGCGCAAGCTGGAGAAATACGCGCTCGACCAGAACGGGCGCCCGACCGGCCTGCCGCCGGCCGCCGACGACACCGCGTGAGCGCCCGATGACCTTCGCCCAGCCGTTCTCCGACTACGAGATCCTCGACCGGGTCGGGGCCGGGGCGATGGGCACGGTGTTCAAGGCGCGGCACAAGCGCCTCAACCGCATCGTGGCGCTGAAGGTGCTGAAGCCGTCGCTGGCGCGCGACACCCGCTACGTCGACCGGCTGCGCCGCGAGGCGCGCATCGTCGCGTCGCTGAGCCACCCGTTCATCGTCACCGGCTACGACCTCGGCGAGGAAGGCGGCTACCACTTCTTCGTGATGGAGTTCGTCGAGGGCAAGTCGCTGCGCGCGCTGCTCACCGAGTGGGGGATGTTCGCCGAGGAATACGTGCGCCGGGTCGCGGCGCAGGTGGCGCAGGCGCTCGATCACGCCTACCAGCGCGGCGTCATCCACCGCGACATCAAGCCCGGCAACATCCTGATCGACGAAGCCGGCAACGTGAAGCTGACCGACATGGGCCTCGCCAAGGGGCCGACCGACCTGACGCTGACCCGCGACGGCGCCACCGTCGGCACGCCGCAGTACATCTCGCCGGAGCAGGCCCGCAACCCGCACGACGTCGACGTGCGCAGCGACCTCTACTCGCTCGGCGCGACGCTGTACCACATGGCGACCGGCGTGCCGCCGTTCCGCGGCGACACCATGGCCGAGCTGATCACCAGCGTGCTCAGCGACACGCCGGTCAACCCGAACGAGATCAATCCGGCGCTGTCCGAGGGCCTGGCGCTGGTGATCCGCAAGCTGCTGGCCAAGGACCTGCAGATCCGCTACCAGACGCCGCGCGAACTGCTCGACGATCTCGATCGCATCGAACGCGCGCTGCCGCCGCAGGTCGACACCGCGCGGCTGCGCGCCGATGCCGGCGAGGCGCGCCGCTGGTGGCCGCGGCTCGGGCTCGCGGCGGTGGTGACGGCGATGCTCGGCGGTGCGTGGTACCTCGGCATGCACAGCCGGACCCCCGAAGCGGTGATCGCCACCCCCGGCGACTTCCTCGCCGCGCTCGACCAGGACCTCGAACGCCTGCCTTTGCCGGGCCAGAAGCTGCAGCGGTTGCGCACCGTCAGCAGTGCGCCGGAGGGCAGCGCGTTCGAACTCGAGCAACGCCAGCGCGCGGTGGTCGCCGAACTGCAGCGCAGCGTCGATCGGGTGGTGGACGATCTCGGCGGGCCCGCTTGGGCGGAGCTGCACGCGTGGATCCGCGATCCGGCGGTGTGGCCGGACCGCAGCCGGGTCGAGCGCGAGCGGGTGCAGCCGCGGCTCGTCAGCGCCGCCGGGTTGGCGCCCGGCCAGCTGCCGACCACGGTGCGGCTGTCGCGCCTCGAGGACCTGTCGCGGGCGATCGAACGTGCGATCGTCGACCGCGACAGCGAACTGCTGACCCGCTTCGAGCAGCAGCTGGCGGTCAGGGTGCCGCGCGCGGTCGACGAGCACCTGCGCGCCGGCCGCTTCGCCGTCGCCAAGAAGACCTGGGACGAAGCGTTGTCCAGCTGGTGCAACGGCGTGCAGGCGCCGCCGGTCGAACGGTTGTCCGATGCACTGGGCCGCACGATGCGCGAGAAGCACGCCCGGGCCGAGGCCGAGGCGCGCCCGGCGCTCGCCGCCGCCGAAGCCGAGGTGATCGCGGCGATGCGCGGCGAGGTGGTCGGGGTGGTCGAGGACCTCGGCAAACGTCTCGCCGAAGGGCTGGCGCCGGCGCAGGTGGAGGCGGCGTTGGTGCGGTTCCGCAAGGACCTCGGTGTGGTATGGCCGGCGTCGGACCGGTTCCGGCCCGGCACCGATCCGTGGCCCGATCTCGAGCGGCAGCTCGGGGTCCTGCAACAGTCGGTGGCGCTGGCCCGGGAGCTCGAGGCCGAAGGGTTGTTCGAGCAGCGCTGCGATCTGGCCTGGCGCGCGGCGTGCCACGGCGGTGCTGCCGACGCGCTGCAGTTGCTGACCACCGACCGGGCCGAGAGCACCGAACAGCGGGAACGGCTCGCCGCGCACCGGCAGGCGCTGCTGGCGCTGCAGGCCGTCGACCGGGCGCTGCTGGCGGCGATCGGCAGGGCGGCCCCACCGCCGGTCGGCTTCCTGCGCAGTGCCCCGAACGAGGCGCTCGAGCTGCGGGTCGAGCGCGACGGCGACCGCCAGCGGCTGGTCGGTTCCGCCATCGGTCGGCCGGCCCGGCCGCTGCGGCTGCACGAACTGCGCTTCAGCGACCTGCTGCAGCGGCTGCAGAAGGAACGGGATCCGTTCGCCGGCCTGCCGGCGACGGAGTGGTCGCTCGGGGTCACGGTGGCGCGCCTGCTCGGCGACGACCTCGAGGGCCTCGGCGAGCTGGTGGGCACGCTGGCGCGCGACGACGAGCGCTTCCTCGTCGACAGCCTGTGGCCGCGCATCCTGCGGGTGCGCCAGGAACGACCCGATCAGCCGCTCGACCGCCAGGCGCTGTTCACCCGCTTGCGCGAGGCGTTCACCGCGGCGCAGAACGGCGGCAGCCTCAGCGAACTCGAGCGCGCGGTGCAGGCGGTGACGCACATGGTGTCCGAGGCGCAGCGCTCGCCCGCGGAGGCGAACGAACTGCGTCAGATCTCGGTATGGCTGCGGCTCGGCCGCCGCCGCCGCGACGTCGCCAGCGAGCTCGGCCAGTTGGCCCCGCGCCTGGCGCAGGTCGACGTGCGCATCGACGACGCGCAGCTGGTCGGGGAGGTGACGCTGGCCGGCGAGGCGCTGTTCGCCTGCGCCCAGGAAGGGTGGCAACCGCGCGCGGACCAGCTCGAGTTCGCGGCCGGCGGCCGGCCCTGGTCGGAGCTGGCGCTGCAGCAGCTGCAGGTGCGGCCGGGCTTCGTGCAGTCGACACCGCGGCTGTCGCTGCGCATCGATCTGGTGGTGCCGCCGAACACCGTCGATCCCCGCTCGTGGCTGTTCGACTGCTGCGGCGTCGCGTTCGTGCTCGCACTCGGCACCAACGACAGCGTGCAGGTCGCGTTCGTCGACGGCGATCCGCTGCGCGAGGAGCTGGCCCGCCGCGCCGCCGAACGCGCCTACGCCGGGGTGTTGCAGGAACCGAAGGTGCGGGCGGTGCCGGGCGCGCTGCACCGGTTGACGGTCGAGCTGGAGATGACGGCGGGGCGCCGCGGCGCGCGCACCCGGATCGCGTTCGAGGGGATCGAGGTGGCGAACGAGACGCGCTTGTTCGATCCGGAGAAGGCGCCGGTGTTCACGCTGTATCCGCGGCAGGACCTGGCGGTGGCGAAGGTGGTGATGCGGGCCGTGGGGCTGTGACTCCGACCGGCCCGGCGAGGCGCCGAGCCGCTCAGCGCAGCGGGGCGGCCGCCGCCGGCTGCGACACCAGCGCCATGCTCCACCAGTCGCCGGCGATCGGATCGCTGGCCCGCCGCGCGCCGTGCAGCCGCTGCGTCTCGTCGCGCCACAGCCGGTCGGCGAACGCGACCAGCTCGCCGTCGTTGCCGGCGTGCTCGCGCGCCAGCAGCGCGCTGGCCAGCGCCGCCATCGGTTCGCCGGCGCGGTGGTGCACGAGGCTCGCCAGGCGATAGTCGGCGACCGCGTCCGGGCGGTCGCGGCGGGCCAGGTGCAGGCAGCGCGCGGCGCCGATCAGGTCGTCGGCCGACAGCCGCTGCCGCGCCTCGATGCGCCAGTACGCCGGGTGATCGGCCTCGGCCTGCTGCGCCGCCAGCTGCTGCACCAGCGCCGCGCGCTGCGTCGGGCGGTCGGTGATCGCGATCGCGTGCCAGTAGCGATCCGCGGCCGCGGCATGGTCGCCGGCGAGACCTTCGGCCTCGCCGAGCCGGCGCTGCAGATCGGCCGGGGCACAACCGGTGCTCGCCGCCCGCAGCCGCAGCGCGCGGGCGCGATCCGGATCGGTGGTGGTGGCGGCGAGTGCGCACAGTTGCTGCACGACGAGGCACTGCAGATTGTGTTCGCCGAGCCCGGCGCCGGCCTGCTCGGGCCGAACGGCCAGCTGCAGCGCCTGCTGCACTGCTTGCCACTGGTGCGGCGACAGGCGGCCCGCGACCGCGCTGCCGGCCGCGGTCGCGGTGATCGACAGCGACACCAAGGGGATGGTCGCACCGCCCGGCACCGGCCCGTTCTCGCGCGCCGCGAACGTGCAGTCGATGGTCGGCACTCCGGCCGGGTCGACGGCACCGAGCTGGAGGCCGAGCCGCTGGTCGCCGAGTGGCCACCAGCCACCGTCGCGGCAGCGCCCGTAGGCGACCACCAACGCACCACCATCGCTCCGTCCGACGATCGGCGCCGCTTGCGGCCGCGGATCGGCGAACGGCAGTGCCTGCCGCATCGCCCCGGCCACCACCGCGGCCGCGACCGGGGCCGGCAGCGCCACGTTCGCCGCGAACGCGCGCAGCGGCTCGGTCGAGGGCGGGCTCGCACAGCCGGCGAGCAACGACAGCACGACCAGCGCGGAGCGAGGATGGGAACGCGGCACACGGCGAAGTTCGGCCCGCGCGCCCGGGTCCTGGAGTCAACGCCCGGCGCCGGCGTCCCGTTCCGGGACCGGTGGCCTTGGCATCGGCGCCGCTGTCGATCGGCGCCACTGCCGATCGGTGCGGCGGTAGCCCGCGGCCCGTCAGCCCTCGGCGACCACGAACGCGATCGCCAGCTGCTCGCTGTGCGACAGGCTCAGGTGCCAACGTTCGATGCCGAGCTGCCGCGCGCGCGTTGCCGCCGCGCCGTGCAGCTGCAATTGCACGGCGCCGCTCGCTGCCCGCACCACCTCGAGCTGCCGGAAGCCGATGCCGTCCGCCCAGCCGGTGCCGAGGCACTTCATCGCCGCTTCCTTGGCGGCAAATCGCGCCGCCAGCGAGGCGGCTGCGGCACCAGGGTGCTTGCCGCGGCAGTAGTCGGCTTCGGCGGGCGTACAGATCCGCAGCAGCAAGCGGTCGCCGGCGCGCTGCCACAGGCCGGCGATGCGGGCGATGTCGCAGGCATCGGTGCCGATGGCGCGGATCATGGCGCCACCGCCGACGGCTGCACGAGCGGCAGCGCGTGGAAGCCAGCCGCATCCCGCCAGTGGCACAGCAGGCGCCCGCCGACGCCGCGCGGCACACTGACGATGCACTGCAGACAGTGCCACCACAGCTGCGCGTGGTCGACGCCGGACGGCGTCGCGCTGCCATCCGGATGGCTGTGCACGAAGCCGAGCCAGGTCAGTTGGCGCCGCCGCAGTTCCGCCTCGGCGGCGGCGAACGCGGCGGGCGGCACCTCGAAGCGGTCGGCGGCGATCGCCACGTTCGGCAGCGGCAGCATCGCCTCGAGGCGCCAACCGTCGGCGCCGCGGTGGCCACCGAGTGCGGCCACGAACTCGCGCGGCAGCGCGGCGCGGGCCGCGCGCAGCAGGTCCTGCTGCAGCTCGGCTGGCAACTCGACCCGGGCCGGGGGCAGCAGCGACATGCGCGTCACGCTACGTCGCTCGCCGCCGCGGGCAAGCTCTGCGATGATCGCGCCATGACCGAACCGCTCTACGGCACCCCGCACCCGCACGGTCCGCTGCTCGGGCCGCTGTCGCCGCCGCTGCTGCGCAGCACCACCGCCGGCCAGCCCGACGCCGAGGCGCTGCGCGCGTTCGGGGCCGGCGAGCGCAGCGGCGAGTTCTACCAGCGGCTCGGCCACGGCAACGGCCGCGCGTTCGAGAGCCTGGTCGCCGAACTCGAGGGCGCCGACGGTGCGGTCGCGTTCGCCAGCGGCATGGCGGCGATGAGTGCGGCGTTGGCGGCGCACCTGCGCGCCGGCGATCGGGTGCTGCTCGCCGAGGAGATCTACGGCGGCACCTCGGCGTTCGCGCTGCACGACCTGGTCCGCTTCGGCGTCACCGTCGATCGCTTCTCGGCGCTCGATCTCGGTGGTCTGCGCGCCGCGCTGCAGCAGCCGGCGCGGCTGGTGGTGTTCGAGTCGCCGATCAATCCGACGCTGCGCGTGGTCGACGTGCGCGCGGTGGTGGCGCTCGCGCGCGCGGCCGGCGCCCGCACCGTGTTCGACGGCACCTTCGCGCCGCCGCCGATCCAGCGCGCGCTCGACCTCGGCGTCGATCTGGTCGTGCACTCGGCGACCAAGTTCTTCGGCGGTCACTCCGACGTGCTCGCCGGTGTGGTCGCCGGCCGCCACGAACTGCTCGGCCCGATCGAGGCCTACCGCCGCCGCAGCGGGGCGGTGCTGGCGCCGGACCCGGCCTGGCTGCTGTTGCGGTCCTGGCCGACGCTGGCGCTGCGCGTGCAGGCGCAGCAGGCGGCGGCGCTGGCGATCGCACAGGAACTGCACCACGACCTGCGCGCGGGCAGCCTGCAGCAGATCAGCTATCCGTGGCTGGTCGATCATCCCGACCATGCGCTGGCGCGCGCGCAGATGCAGGGCGGTGGTTGCGTGGTGTCGCTGACGCTGCCCGGCGGCCTGCCCGGCGCGCGCGCGGTGTTCGACCGCTTGCAGCGCATCGCCCGCGCGCCGAGCCACGGCGGCGTCGAGTCGCTGGCGACGCTGCCCGCATTCACGACCCATGCCGCGCTGTCGCCCGCACAGCGACAGCGAGCCGGCATCGCCGACGGCTTGCTGCGGGTGTCGGTCGGGCTCGAGGGCGTCGAGGTGTTGCTGGCCGACCTGCGGGCGGCGCTGCGGCGGTAGCGGACGTTGCGCCGTGGCCTTTCCCGGTTGCTCCTGCTAGGTTGCCGCGCCGCGATCCCCGCGCGCCGAACCCGCCATGAAGCCATCCCGTTCCACGGCCCGTCCCTCCCTGGCCCTTGTCGCGCTGCTCAGCGCCGGCGCGGCGTTCGCCAGCCCGCGGCTCGCCGCGCAGGACCCCGCCGGCAGCGCCCAGGCGCCGGCGGTGCGGTCGCCGGCGCCGGTCGACGCGGGGGCTCGGCGCGCCGCCCCGACCGGCTTGACGATCGGCACCGTCGATCTGGTCAAGGCCTTCGACCAGTACCCGAAGTGGATCCGGCTCAAGGGCGAGCTCGGCAAGATGAGCGACCAGTTCGAGGACCAGATCAAGCAGATCAACAAGCGCCTCGAGGAGATCAAGGCGACGATCAGCGCCACCGCGCCCGAGTCCGACGAACGCAAGCGCGCCGAGTTCGATCTCGAGATGGGGCTGCAGCAGCGGCAGTGGTTGGCCAAGACGCTGCGCGACAAGGCACGCGCCGAGGAGGCCAAGGCGCTGCTGTCGGTCTACGAGGACGTCGAGGCGGCGATCGCCGTGGTGGCGCGCAGCCGCGGCGTGACGATGGTGCAGCGGGTGCACGACCTGGGGCCTGCCCCGGGCGACATCGCGACGCTCGCCGCCAAGGACATCGACAGCCGGCTGATGGCCTTCGAGCGCAAGCAGGTCTGGTTCGCGGCCGCCGAGATCGATCTCACCGACGACCTGATCAAGCAGCTGATGGTGCCGGTGTCGGCGGCGAAGCCGGCCGCCGATCCGAAGCCCGCCGCGGAAGGCAATCGGGGAGGGAACTGAGCGAGTGGTCGCCAACGCCCCAGCTCCGGCTCCCGCGCGCATGCAGCGCACGATCAAGAGCCCGGTCGAGTACCGCGGCACCGGCCTGCACTCCGGCAAGGAGATCAAGATCGTCGTGCGGCCGGCCGAGGCCGGCACCGGCGTCTCGTTCGTGCGCATCGACCTCGACGAGCACCCGGTGGTGCGCGCCTACGGCTCGAACATGAAGGCGCGCCAGCGCCGCACCTGCATCCAGGACGGCCGCGCCGAGGTCTACACCTGCGAGCACCTGCTGGCGGCGATGTACGCGCTCGGCATCGACAACGCGCTGGTCGAGATCGACGGCGAGGAGGTGCCGGGCCTCGACGGCGCCGCGCTCGACTTCTTCCGCGCGCTGCGCGACGCCGGCTCGGTCGAGACCAAGGCGCCGCGGCCGGTGTGGGCGGTCAAGCAACCGATCTACGTGCGCGAGGGCGCGGCGTCGATCGTGGCGCTGCCCGGCAGCGGCAAGCTGACGGTCGAGTACCACCTCGACTACGCGCCGAAGAACGGCACCTCGCCGGGCCAGAAGCAGCTGGTGCAGTTCGAGCTGACGCCCGACAACTTCGAGCGCGAGATCGCACCGGCGCGCACGTTCGTCATGGAGCACGAGGTCGACGCGCTGCGCGCGGCCGGACTCGGCAAGGGCGCCACGCCGCAGAACACGCTGGTGATGGGGCCGAACGGTCCGCAGCAGAACACGCTGCGCTGGGACGACGAGCTGGCGCGGCACAAGATCCTCGACCTGATCGGCGACATCGCCAACGCCGGCGTCGACCTCGATGCGCACATCATCGCCACCCGTTCGGGCCACGGCCTCAACATGGCGCTGGTGCAGCGCATCCTCGAGGCGCGCGAACGCGAGCAGGAGCAGGGCGAGGCGCCGCTCGACACCGGGCTCGACATCCGGCAGATCCTCAAGCTGCTGCCGCACCGCTATCCGTTCCTGCTGATCGACCGCGTGGTCGAGCTCGACGGCTTCCAGCGCGCGGTGGCGATCAAGAACGTCACCATCAACGAGCCGTTCTTCCAGGGCCACTGGCCCGAGCAGCCGATCATGCCGGGCGTGCTGCAGCTCGAGGCGATGGCGCAGCTGGCCGGCGTGCTGCTGCTGCGCAAGCTCGAGAACACCGGCAAGCTGGCGGTGCTGTGGAGCATCGACAAGGTCAAGATGCGCGGCGCGGTGGTGCCCGGCGACCAGCTGCGCATCGAGGTCGAGACGATCCGCGCCAAGCCCCAGGTCGGCCACGTGCGGGCCCGCACCAAGGTCGCCGGCAAGCTGGTCGCCGAGGCCGAACTGAAGTTCACGCTGGTCGACGCCTGATGAGCACCACTCCGCTGGCCCGCGGCGCCCGGCCGCGCGTGGGGGTGGTCGGGGTCGGCCACCTCGGCAAGCACCACGCCCGGTTGCTGCAGGGCCTCGACTGCGAGCTGGTCGGCGTCGCCGATCCGAGCGAAGCGGCGCGCGACTACGCGCGCAGCACCTGGAACGTCGCCGCCTACGCCGACTACCGCGAACTGCTCGGCAAGGTCGACGCGGTGTCGGTGGTGGTGCCGACCAAGTTGCACCGCGAGGTCGCCAGCGTGTTCCTCGAGCACGGCGTCGACGTGCTGGTCGAGAAGCCGATCGCGCGCACCAGCGCCGACGGCCAGGCGTTGGTCGAACTGGCCGAGCGGCACGGCCGCGTGCTGCAGGTCGGCCACGTCGAACGCTTCAACCCGACGCTGCGCGGCATCGCCTCGATCGGCGCGCAGGCGCGCTACATCGAGTCGCACCGGCTGGCGCCGTTCAGCTTCCGCAGCACGGACATCGGCGTCGTGCTCGACCTGATGATCCACGACCTCGATCTGGTGCTGGCGCTGGTGAAGAGCGAGATCGTCTCGGTCGACGCGTTCGGCGGCGCGGTGTTCACGCCGGCCGAGGACATGGCGTCGGCGATCATCAAGTTCCAGAACGGCGCCGTCGCGCACCTGACCGCCAACCGCGTCGCGCTGAAGCCGATGCGCAAGATGCGCGTGTTCAGCCAGGCCGGCTATGCGAGCCTCGACTTCCAGACCGCGCAGGGCATGGTGGTCAAGAAGGCACCGGGCTGGGACTTCGGCCAGCTCGACCTCGAGCGGCTCGACCGCGCGCAGATGGGCGACCTGTGGAAGTTCGTGTTCGACGGCCTGCTGCAGGTCGAGAACATCCAGCTCGACAGCGGCAATCCGCTGCAGGAGGAGCTCGCCGACTTCCTGCGCTGTGTGCGCGACCGCGGCACGCCGATCGTCAGCGGCCGCGATGGCACCGCGGCGGTGGCCGCCGCCGAACGCGTGCTGGCCGCGATCGCGCGCAATCGCTGGCAGTGAGCCGGCGGTCCGATCGCGATGCCGCGGGCCGGCGCCGGTATGCATGGAATGCCGCTGGGGACCGGTGCATCGACGGGCTAGACTGCGCCCGCGATCTTTCGAGCGGGCTCCGTTTCTGCTGTGTTCGAGCTGCACGCGGGCCAAAAAGTTGAACCGATGACCATTCCCCGGGCTCCGACCTCAGGGGCCAGGCGGGATCCGGAGACGGTGTCGTTCGCGGCATCGCCGGCCATTTCCCAAATGCCCCGGGGGGAGCCCACCTGAACCAGAGGGTTCAACCGGCCTCCGTCGACGGCACAAGTGGAGCGGAGCCTCTCGATTTCCCCCTGTCCTTTGTTACCGTCGCGCTCCGTCGCTGTCCGGGCGGCGGCGCCCACGGTCATGGCGCCGCTCGCGGTCGGAGCGATGTCGGTCGGCATTCGCGCGCGTCCTGCGCGCGGGAGGTGGTGATGCGCGCATTCGTTCTCGGTCTGCTGGTGGCGGCGTTGGTCTGGTGGTGGTCCGGTGCTTCGGCCCGCGATTCGGCGGCGGCCGGCGGCGCGGTGCCGCCGGGAGCGCCGTCGACACCGGCCGCCGGTGCCGCGGAGATGGCATCGCTGCTGCCGCGGCCGGCCGCGGCACCGACCGCAGCCGGCAACCAGCCGGTCGCCAGTGAGCCGCTGACCGCCGGCGCCGGCACGCCCGCTCCGGCACCCGCCGAACCGCCGCCGGCGGCCGCGTCGGGGGCCGCGCTCGACGAGTTGCTGCCGCGGCTGCAGCGCCGCGAGCCGGCTGCGATCGCCGCTGGCTGGGCGGTCGCCGCCGCCGGCGTGCCCGCCGATCGCGACCGCGTGCTGCCGGCGCTCAAGCCCGCGGGCGACGACCTGGTCGCGTTGATCGAGGGCCTCGGCCCGGACAACGCGTTCCTGCACAGCGCCGAAGGGCGCGGCCTCGCCGACAAGGCGGTCACGGCGGCGATGGCGCTGCCCGACCCGCAGGCCGTGGTGGCCGGCACGGCGTTGCTCGAGCGCATGCTGCGCGGTCGGATCCAGAAGCAGGACCAGCAGGCGCGGCTGTTCGTCGACGAGACCTACCGCCAGCATCGCATCCGCGTCGATCGCTGGCTGTGTGATCCGACCAACGTCGCCGGCGCCCGCAGCTACACGATCGCCAAGGGCGACTCGCTGGCGCGCATCGCCCAGCGGTTCCGCAAGGAAGGGCTGGCGGTCGAGGAGGGCACGCTGGCGGTGCTGAACCGGATCAGCAACCCGAACTCGATCCAGGTCGGTCAGAAGATCAAGGTCCCGGTCGCGCCGATCACCGCCGTGCTCGAGAAGCGCAGTTTCGGCTTCGCGGTCTACTCCGGCGACCAGATCCTGCGCCTCTACTGGGTCGGCCACGGTGCCAACGACCGCACGCCGGTCACCGAGTTCAAGGTCGGCGACAAGCAGCCGCAGCCGGCCTGGACCTCGCCGGAGGGCGAGGTCTACGGCTATGGCCACCCGAAGAACATCCTCGGCGAATACTTCATCAAGTTCCTGCACGAGTCCTACACCGGCTTCGGCGCGCACGGCACGACGCTGCCGGACACGATCGGCACGATGTCATCGATGGGCTGCATCCGGATGTACGACGCCGACATCGCCGAGCTGTTCAAGATCCTGCCGCGCGGCGCGAAGGTGATCGTGCGCGCGACCGAGTCGCTGCGCTGAAGGTCGCTGCCCTGAACCGGCGGCCGGGCCGCGGCGAGCGCCCGGCCTCGTTCCGAGACGCGTCGCTGTGGCCGCGGGTGCGATCGTTCGAAAAGAACGGTGCATCATGTCGCTCGCGCTCGCCGTCACTGCCGGAGTCACACTGCTGGCCGCGCATTGGGTGCTGCCGCAGCTGTGGCTGCGCCGCTCGCGCGCGCGCCTCGCCGCCGCCTGCCGCCGGCGGCGAGCGATCGCGATCACGTTCGACGACGGGCCGGGGCGGCAGCTGACGCCGATGGTCGGCGCGAGCCTGCAGCGCGCGCGCATCCGGGCGACGTTCTTCCTGCTGGCGGCGAACGTGCGCGGCAACGAGGACATCGTGCACGAGCTGATGCGCGCCGGCCACGAGCTCGGCTCGCACGGCTGCGCCCACGTGCACCACATGTGGTCGTGGCCCTGGGTCGGTTGGTTGGACACCCGCGCCGGCTGGCGCGGCCTGCAGGCCGTCACCGGCCGGGCGCCGCGCGGCTGCCCGTTCCGGCCGCCGTACGGCAAACTGAACCTGCTGTCGTGGCTCGATTGCTGGTGGCGGCGCACCCCGGTGGTCGGCTGGACCCACGACGGCTTCGACACCCGCACCGGCGCCGACAAGTCGCCGGCGGAGCTGGCCGCCGAGCTGCGGGCGAGCGGTGGTGGGGTGGTGCTGCTGCACGACTTCGATCGCGAGGTCGGCGATGCCGGGGCCGGGGTGCTGGCCAAGCTGGAAGCGGTGCTGGCGTTGCAGCAGGAGGGCTATCGGTTCGTGTCGGTCAGCGAACTGCTGTCGCCCGCGCCGCGCCCCGGCCGACCGCGCCCGCAGCTGCGAGCGGTCTACCGCACCAGGCGCACATCGGCGACCTTCCAAGTGCAGGCGAAGCCGGCGGATTCGATCGCCTCGAGGGGCACCGGCCGGTAGCTGTCGTCGGGCTGGAGCGCGGCATCGATCGACAGCGGCGCGAACGTGAGGCGGTTCCTGGTGTCGTCGTCGGGGTCGAGGTTGCTGGTCACGAAGCCGGCCAGCGACTGCACCGGGGCACCGGGCTCGGCCAGCGAGCCGTCGGCGCGCCGCCAGCGGACTTCCCACTTGGCCTGGCGCACGAGCTGCAGTTCGACCGCATGCCCCTCGACGTCGAGCCGCAGCGAGGCGCGGTCGGGGCCGTGCCGCTGTGCCGTCGGCACGTTCGCGTAGCCCGCCACGTGCAGGCCGGGGTTCTGCGCGAGGATGCGGGGCCAGGCCAGCTGCATCGTCATGCTGTTGAGTTCGAGGCGGCTGCGGTAGTCGTTGGACAGGCTCAGGTAGACGACCTCCGGCTCGTCGCGGCGCAGCGCCTCGAACAGCGTGCGGGCGGCCGCTTCTGGCGTCGTGTAGTCGACCGAGATCCACGGCGTGCGATCGGGGCCGCAGAAGAACCGCGCGAACGAGCAGCAGCCCGACAGCGGCACCAGGAGCAACACGGCGAGCGACGCAGCGCGCATCGGCCCATGGTGCGGGGCGCCGGCGGCGATGCAATGCTCTGGCGCGGGAACCGCCGCGGCCCCGCTGCCCCGGTCGCGCCGGTCGGTCGCGCTGGTTCGCCGGGGCGGGAGTTTTTGGGGCGGCCGACGGCTATAGTGCCCGCCCCGCAAGGGGAGCCCGGAGTTCCCCTGACCAACTTTCCTGCCATGATCCGATCTCGTCGCTTGCTCGGCCTTCTCGCCCTGTCGGTCCTGTCCAGTCTCGCCACCGCCCAGGAGCACAAGCAGGCCCCGGAAACGCAGCCAGCCACGGCCGCCGGGCCGGTCAAGCTCGATCCGCGCGCGCCGACCACGCCGCCGGCCGGCGGCAACAGCTGGTTCCCGGCGACCAGCAAGGACCTCGGCACCTTCTTCGGCACCGGCGAGGCGAGCGGGATCTTCCCGTTCAAGAACCCGAACGACAAGCCGATCGAGTGGCGCCAGCTGACCGGCAGCTGCCAGTGCACCAAGGCGGTGATCCGGGTCAGCGGCCGCACCTACGAGCTGTCGTCGAAGCCGACCCCCAACCAGCTGACCCGCATCACCAAGGTGCCGGGCCAGCCCGATCAGGTCGAGAAGGTGACGCAGATCACCATCGAGCCGGGGGCGAGCGGCGAGGTCGAGGTGCACCTGGACATGACCGGCATCACCGGCGGCAAGCAGGCCAGCCTCGACATCCACACCACCGACGAGAAGCAGGCCCAGCTGCGGCTGAACTTCAACGCCACCGGCGCCCAGCTGTTCATGGTGTCGCCGGCCGAGGTCAACCTGAACAAGATGACCTGGAGCGAGAGCCGCGACTTCACGGTGACGGTGACGTCGCCGATGCACAAGGACTGGAACATCAAGCGCATGGACGACGCCGGCAAGGGCTTCGCCGTCAGCTACGAGAAGGTCGAGAACGCCGGTGCGGTCAGCTGGACCATCAAGGGCAAGTACGGCCCGGTCGACGGCGAGACCGCCGGCGGTGGCCTGCTGAAGTTCTACACCGACGTGCAGGGCGAGGCGTCGTTCACGGTGCGCGTGATGGCGCTGGTGCAGGGCCCGCTCGAGGTCAAGCCGGGTGGCTTCCTGCCGCTGGGCCTGGTCCGCAAGGGGGCGGGCATGAAGAAGGAGGTCGTGTTCGAACCCAATGACGGCTTCGCGCTGGAGGCGACCGCGCTGCGCTTCGAGAAGCTGTCGATGGCCGGCGAATTCGTGACCGCGACGTCGCGCAAGGACGGCAACAAGCTGGTGGTCGAACTGCAGATCTCGGATCAGGCCCCGACCGGCATGCTGAAGGGCGACCTGGTGGTCGAGCTGAACCACCCGCTGGTCAAGGACAAGCGGATCATGTTCAACGGGTTCGTGCGGTGAGCCGCCGGCCGGGCCCGCTGCTCGCCGTGCGGCGGGGAGTGCGGTCCGACGGAGTGGCAGCAGATCTCGGCGGCCGTCCACGTGACGGCCGCGGTCGTTGAGGGGGGGCCGGGGCCACGGGCGGGCGGCGAGGCGAGCTGCGCGAGTCGCGCTCGGTGTTGCGGCTGGTGCGAGCGCCGCACGCATGCCCCTGGTATGGTTCGCGCCCCCTCCTCTTGCACCATCAGCATGGGCCGACACGACCTGCCTAGCGGCTTCACCGAAGATCAACTGCGCGCGTTCATGAAGGCCATCCTGGCCGATGTGCACGCCCTCGAGCGCATGCTCGACGAGGACCGGTTCGAGACCGGCATCCGGCGCATCGGTGCCGAGCAGGAGATGTTCCTGCTCGACCGCGCCGGCCGCGCGTGGTGCGGCGCCGACGCGATGATGAAGAAGTTGAGCCACCCGCAGTTCACCTACGAACTCGCGCAGTTCAACCTCGAGTGCAACCTGAAGCCGCAGGTGTTCGGCGGCAAGTGCCTGTCGACGATGGAGGCCGAGCTGCAGGACCTGCTGCAGATCGCGCGCACGACGGCGCGCGAGATGGGCGGCGGCATCGTGCTGTCCGGCATCCTGCCGACGCTGCGCCGCAGCGATCTGACGCTGGCGTCGATGGTGCAGAACCCGCGCTTCCTGGCGCTGAACAACGCGATCTCGCAGCTGCGCGGCGGCGAGTTCCAGTTCCGCATCAAGGGCGTCGACGAGTTCGAGATGACGCACGACAACGTGATGCTCGAGTCGTGCAACACGAGCTTCCAGGTGCACTTCCAGGTCGGTCCGAAGGAGTTCGCGAAGCTCTACAACTGCGCCCAGGCGATCACCGCGCCGGTGCTGTCGGCGGCCACCAACTCGCCGGTGCTGCTCGGTCGCCGGTTGTGGCGCGAGACCCGCGTCGCGTTGTTCCAGCAGTCGGTCGATGCGCGTTCGGCGGCGCACCAGCTGCGCGGTCGGCGGCCGCGGGTCAACTTCGGCGACGGCTGGGTGCGCGACTCGGTGCTCGAGATCTTCCGCGAGGACATCGCCCGCTTCCGCGTCGTGCTGGCCACCGACATCGACGAGGACCCGGAAGCGGTGCTCGATCGCGACGGCGTGCCGGCGCTGACCGCGCTGCGTCTGCACAACGGCACCGTCTACCGCTGGAACCGCGCCTGCTACGGCATCAGCGAGGGCAAGCCGCACCTGCGCATCGAGGCGCGCGCGTTCCCGGCCGGCCCGACCGTGGTCGACGAGATGGCCAACGGTGCGTTCTTCTTCGGCCTGATGGCCGCGGTGTCGCACGAGTTCGACGACGTCAGCAAGGCGATGTCGTTCGACGACGCGAAGGGCAACTTCGTCGCCGCGGCGCGCCTGGGCCTGCAGGCCAACCTGACCTGGTTCCACGGCCGCGAGTACTCGGCGCAGACGCTGATCCAGGACGTGCTGCTGCCGATGGCGCGCGCCGGGCTCGAGAGCGCCAAGGTCGACGGCGATGACATCGAACGTTACCTCGGCATCATCGCCGAGCGCTGCAAGCGCGGCCGCACCGGGGCGCGCTGGGTGCTCGATTCGTTGACGGCGATGGGCGAGAAGGGCACCAAGGACCAGCGCATGGGAGCCCTGGTGCGGGCGATGCAGTCGCGCCAGGAAGGCGGCGAGCCGGTGCACAACTGGGAGCTCGCCGACACCGGTGAGTTCGAGGGCTGGAAGGAGAGCTATGTGCAGGTCGGTCAGTTCATGACCACCGACCTGTTCACGGTGCATCCCGAGGACGTCGTCGATCTGGCGGCGAGCCTGATGGACTGGCGCCACATCCGCCACGTGCCGGTCGAGGACAACGAGGGCAAGCTGGTCGGCCTGGTGTCGCACCGCACGCTGCTGCGCCTGGTCGGCCAGGGCATGCGCGGCGCCGAGCGCACGCCGGTCGCGGTCAAGGACATCATGATCGCCGATCCGGTGACGGTGTCGCCGCACACGCCGACCCTCGAGGCGATCGACCTGATGCGCCGCAACAAGATCGGCAGCCTGCCGGTCGTCGAGGAAGGGCACCGCCTGGTCGGCATCATCACCGAGCGCGACCTGATCCGCGTCGCCGCGATGCTGTTCGAGAAGCACCTGCGCGAGACCAACGCCGAGTGAGATCAACGCCGAGTGAGACCAACGCCGAGTGAGACCAACGCCGAGTGAGACCAATGCCGAGTGAGATCGCCGGGCCGGACGAACGTCGGCCCCCGCCGTCTGCACCGGTCGACGCCGCGGCACCAGCCCAGAGCTGGCAGCGCGAGCTCGGGATCCTCGACAGCGGTCGGCCGGGCCCCACGGTGCTGGTGCTGGCCGGGATCCACGGCAACGAGCCGGCCGGCGTCGAGGCGGTGGTGCGGGTGCTCGCGCGGCTGCGCGAACTGGCGCTGCCGGAGCGCGGCCGGGTCGTGGCGCTGGCCGGCAACCTCGGCGCGCTGGCGCAGGGCAAGCGGTTCCTCGGTCGCGACCTGAACCGTGGCTGGGGGGCCGCCTCGATCGCGGCGATGCAGCAGCGGCTCGGGGCCGAGCGGCTGCCGGAGGACGACGAGCAGACGGCGCTGTTGGACCGCTTCGAGGCGGTGTTGCGCAGCGCCACCGGGCCGGTCGTGTTCGTCGATCTGCACACCAGCAGCGCCGACGGGCCGCCGTTCCTGTGCCTGGCCGACACCATCGACAACCGCCGGCTCGGCCTCGCCACCGGCGTGCCGATCATCCTCGGCATCGAGGAACTCATCGACGGCGCCGCGCTCGAGTGGTTCGGGGCGCGCGGCGTCTGCGCGCTCGCCGTCGAAGGCGGGCGTCACCTGCATCCCGACACCCGCGGCAACCACGAGGCGCTGCTGTGGCTGCTGTTGGTGCGGATCGGCCTCGTGCCCGCCGCCCGGGTCGACCCGGCGCCGCATCGTGCGCACCTGGCCCGCGCCATCGGCGCTGCGCCGCCGATCGTCGAGATCACGCACCGCCACGCGATCGTCGCCGCCGACGCGTTCCGGATGGCGCCGGGCTTCGTGAACTTCGCGCCGGTCGCCAAGGGCGCGCTGCTCGCGCACGACGTGCGCGGCGAGATCCGCGCCACCGGGCCGAGCCTCGTGCTGCTGCCGCTCTACCAGGCGCTCGGCGACGACGGCTACTTCCTGGCCCGGCCGGTTCGCCGGTTCTGGCTGCACCTGGCGCAGTGGCTGCGGGCCGCGCGTCTCGGTGGCCTGCTGCGGTTCCTGCCGGGGGTGCGCCGCGACCCGGACGACGCGGACACGCTGCTCGTCGATCGGGCGGTGGCGCGCTGGTTCGTGGTCGAGGTGTTCCACCTGCTCGGCTACCGCCGTGAACGGCCGCGCGGCGCCCAGCTCGCGTTCACGCGGCGTCGTTCGCGACCGGAGAACCGGACCCTGTGAGCGCGGGCGCGGCGCCGTTCACGCGTGCGCGAGGTCGTAGAAGCCGCGGTCGTCGATCGGCGGGCACAGGTCCGGCGGCAGCAGCAGCGTGCGCGCGGCCCAGATCTCGGTGAACACGCGGTACTTCAGCGCGGTCTGGTCGAGGTAGGCGACGCCGTCGCTGCCGCCGGTGCCGACGCGGCGGCCGATCACCCGTTCGACCATGCGCGCGTGCCGTTGGCGGAACGCGAGCATCGCCTGCTCGCACTCGATCAGGCCGTCGATGATCTGGCCCGGCCAGCTCAGCAGCGGCAGCGTGCGGTTGCTGTCGACGAACAGGATCGCGGTGCGCAGCCGCCGCACGAACGCGCGCCGGTCGGCGGGGGCGTCGTCGGCCTCGAGGTGGCGGCGGGCGCCCTGCAGCTGGCCGCGGTAGCGGGCCTGCAGCCGTTCGTGGTCGGTCGGGGTCAACGCCTGCACCTTGACCGCGTGCTGCAGCGCGCGTTGGTAGAGCTGCTCGTGGCCGCGCAGGTACTGCTCGCCATACGCATGCACGACCGCCTCGTCGCCGGGGTCGCCGGGCGAGCTGCCCTGGATCGGTGTGCGCTGCAGCCACGCATCGACCGCCGCCTTCAGGGTCGGGCCGTCGGCGAGGCGCCGCTGCACCCGCGCCAGCGCCGGCGACGGCGAGCCGTCGTGGCTCTTCAGCGCGTCGAGGTAGCTGCCCTCGTTGCCGAACGGGATGCGGTCCTGGTCGGGCAGGCCGAGCAGGATCTCGATCTCGCGCATCTGCGCCGACTGGAAGCCGCTGGCCGGGTTCAGCTTGTCGCGGAACTTCAGGTAGTCCTGGGTCCGCATCGTCTCCATCAGCTTGAAGTGCTGGGCGGCCAGCTCGAAGCAGATGGTGATGCGGCGCAGGCTGTTGACCGCGAACGCCAGCGAGTCCTCGGGCACCCGCGGCTGCGCGAACAGGTTGCGCGCGGCCACCAGTTCGCGCAGCACCAGCTTGAACCAGAGTTCGTCGATCTGGTGGATGACGATGAAGCGGACCTCGTCGTCGATCAGTTCGCTCTCGCTGTCGGCGGTGCCGCGCTGCAGCGACAGCAGGTCTTCGACGCGGATGTAGTCCCAGTAGTTCGCCGGTCGCGGCTGTGGCATGCCGCGGAATCTACTCCCGCGGGCCGGCCAGGCGATGGGCAACAATCCGCATCGCCGGCGCGCGCGTCGCGATCAGCGGCGCGACAGGTTGAACTCGAGCGGCAGCGACTCGGTGCCCGGCTGCACCGTGATCTGCCGTTCGGTCTCGCGCATGTCGATCAGCGCGTTGAACGGGCTGTCGCCGCCGCTGCGACTGGCGGTGACCTTGTAGGTGCCCGGCGGCACGCGCTTGAGTAGCCGGAAGCGGCCGTCGCCGTCGCTGATCGCCTTGGCGCTGAACAGCGCGCGCGCGGCCTGCTGCTGCGCCTCCGGCGACTGCGCCTGCTGGGCGGCGGTCGGCAGCGCGTCGGCGCCGGTCGGGGGCGGCGTCGACAGGGTCACGGTGATCTGGCCGGTCGGCACGCCTTCGACCATGGCGACGCCCTCGATGACGGTGCCGAGCGCCAGCTGGATGACGCCGACGTCGTAGACCTGGCCCTCGGTCTCGAGCTTCAGGTTGATCGCCTTGCCCTCGCAGTACTGCGGGTGGGCGACGCGGATCATGTAGTCGGCGTAGGCGAGCTTCGGCAGCCGGAAGCGACCCTGCGCATCGGTGGTGGTCGACGACTTGGTGTGCTTCTCCGGGATCATGCTCGCGAAGATCTCGAAGATCTGGGTGTCCGCGGCGAGGCCGGCATTCATGTCGCTGGTGACGGTGGCGCCCTGGACCGGCTTGCCGCGATCGTCGATCACGGTGCCGATGATGATGCCGCCGAGCGTGAGCTCGCAGACGACCTCGACCGGCGGCGCGCCTTCCTCGACCTGGAACGGCGGCGACAGGGTCTTCGCGTGGTTGTTCTCGGTGATCTGGAAGCGATAGTGGCCGGACGGCAGGCCCTTGATCAGCGCCCACTGGCCGTTGAACTCCGACGGGTAGTCGCCGGGGTTGATGTTCTTGTCCGGGAACTCCGGCACGTTGGCGATGCCGAGCGGGTTGTTCTCGAAGAAGCGCTTCAGGCCGAGGCGATAGGACTTCACCGGGGCGCGGCCGTTCTGGGCCAGCACCCGCAGCTTGACCGAGCCGCGCGCCGGCATCACCAGCTTGACCTCGAGGTCGCCGGTCATCACCGGCTGCAGCTTGGTCTCCGCGTGCTGCGGCGAGGTCGCGGTCAGCAGGTAGGGGCCGGTGCGCAGGCTGGCGAACGAGAACATGCCGTCGCTGTCCGACACCGCGGTCGCGATCTGCGGCGTCTTCGCACTGAGCCCGTTGGCGGTCACGGTGATGTTGCCGAGCGGCTTGCCGTCGCCGTCGACGGTGTGGCCGGCGATCGGCAGGCCGAGCTCGACCTCGATCGTGAAGTCGTTGGCGCCCTCGGCCCGCAGCGTCTGGTTCAGCAGCTGGGTGGAGGCGAAGCCCTGCGCCTCGGCGACCAGGTTGATCAGGCCCATGCGCGGGGCGTTGGTGAACTGGAACGAGCCGCCGGCGTCGGTGGTGGCGACGATGCCTCGTTCGCGCCCCGGCGTGGCGACCATCGCGTGCGACTGGTGGCTGCTCTGCATGAACACCGTCGCGTTCGGCACCGGCGCCTTGGTGGTGACTTCGACGATGCGGCCGGTCACGACCAGGCCGACCTCGAGCCGCAGGTCGCCGGCGTCGAACCAGTCGCCGTCCTGCACCTTGATGTTGGCGTGCTGCAGCTCCGGGTGGTCCGGGCTCAGGATGCGCAGGTCGACGCCCTTGCCCGGTTGCAGCACGCCGAGCTGGAAGCCGCCGCCGGCGTCGGTCTCACCGGCCGCGAGCGGCAGGTGCACCTTGCCCATCTTGTTCTGCAGGAAGATCTTCAGCGGGTCGTTCTGCGCGCTCTCGAGCAGCAGCACCGGCAGACCGACCGCGGGGGCACCGGTCGGCAGCAGCACGCGGCCGCGCACGCCCTGCTTGGCGTCGGCGTGGGTGTTGCCGGTCGGGTTGGTGGCCTGGGTGCGGATCGGGTCCTGCTGTGGCGGCACCACCGCGACCTCCGGCTGGGCCGGGGCCGTCGGTTCGGGATCCTTCGGCGCCGGCGTCGGCGCGGGCTGGCTCGGCACCGGCGGCGCGTCGGGCTGGCTCTGGGTCAGGTAGTAGGCCGCGCCGCCGCCGATGGCAGCGAGCAACAGCAATGGTAGGGCGATCTTGGCGACGTTGGACACGGCGATTTCGGGGTCAGCGGTCGGCGGGGAGGTCGAGGTCGCGTTCGACCCGGCGTTGGCCGGGTGCGATCGCAACATTGATGGCGGAGCGTTGCAGCTGCAAGAGTTGGCGGAAGATCTGGGCCTCCGGTTCGGCGGTGCCGACCGCGGCGGCGCGCAGCTCGTATTCGCCCGGTGGGACGCGCCTGGGCAGCAGAAACCTCCCGTCGGCCGCCGCGATCGTCTCGATTCGGAGGAAATCCGGCCCGGAACCGGTGCCGGCGGTCGTGAACACCACCTTGAACTGGCCCGCTTCCCGGCCGGCCTGGCGGACCCGGCCGCTGACCTCGGCGCCGATCGGCATCGCGATCGATGGCAGCGAGCGTTCCTCGCCGCGCCCGACCCGCAGTTCGCGCACGAACGTGCGGCAGACATCCGGATGGTCGACCTGCAGCTGGTAGAGGCCGGCGCACAGCGGTTCGAGGCGGAACCGGCCGAACGCATCGGTGGTGACCCGCAGATTGCTGGTCCGGGTCGGCAGCGACCGGACGGCTTGCACCAGCGGGCTGTCCGGCAGGGTGCCGTCGGGCTGGGTCAGCACGGCCGCGCCGGCGAGCGGGGCCCCGGTCTCGTCGGTGACCAGGCCGACCAGCGTGCTGGGCGGGTCGACCACGACCTCGACGGCGAGCTCCACCGCCGGACCGGGCCGCGCTTCGGGCGGTCGCCGGGTGTCGATCGGCGCCGACCACGACCGCGCGTAGCCCTCGGCCTCGACCTGGCACACGAAGCGCCCGCCGGGCACGTCGGCGATCACGGCGGTGTCGGTCAGCCCGTCGAGCCGCACGCGTTGCTCCGGCACTTCGGTGACCGCGCCGAGCTGGTCGCCGGTGTCGAACACCCGGCGCAGCGCCAGCCGGTAGACGCGCAGGATGCGTCCGTCGGGCGTGGACACCCGGACCCGCAGCCGGCTGCGCGGCTGCATGGTCGCCAGCAGGTCGGTGCGTCCCGCCGGCACGTCGAGTTCGTCGCGGTTCTCGTAGCCGCGGGCGATGAAGCGCAGGCGGTGCGGTCCGGCGGTGAGCCCGAGCACCTGGAACCGGCCGTTGTCGTCGCTGCGGCCGAGCAGCGCCTGGTCGGGCGACTTCTGCGGCCAGGCCTCGATCCGGGCCCCGGCGATCGGTTCGCCGCGGTCGTCGACCACGGTGCCGGCGACCGCGAGCCCCGGCGGCAGCGCGAAGTCCACTTCGACCGGGCGTTCGGGCGACAGCTTCAGGTCGGACTTCACGCTGCGGGCGAAGCCCGGGGCCACGGCGGTCATCTGCACCGCGCCGCGCGCCGGGGCGTGGCGCAGCTCGTAGTGGCCGTTGGCGTCGGTGACCGTGCTCAGCCCCGGCGCCGCCGCCGGCAGCGCGCGCAGCGCGGCGTCGCTGAACGCGGTGCCGACCGCGAGCGACACCGTCGCCTGCGGCACCGGGATGTCGGCGCGTCCCGCGACGCTGACCCGGCCGCGCACGACAGTGCCCTCGACCATCGTGATGGCGCCGAGATCGTGCCATTCATCGGCCAGCAGACGCAGGCCGCCGAGCCGCACCAGCGCGTGCTGCGGCGACACCAGATACAGCTCGTAGATGCGGTCCTGCACCACGGCGAGGCCGACCGCGAAGGTGCCGTCGACGGCGGTGCGGGTGGCGGCCAACGGCCCGAACGGGTGCCGCTGCTGCTGCAGCCGCGGCAAGGCCAGCGGCTCGTTGCCGGCGCTCTCGACCAGATACACGTCGATGTCGGCCAGCGGTCGTTGCTGCGCATCGACACACAATCCACGCAGGCCCTGCGGCGACGACGGCAGCGCCGGCGGTTCGTCGCGCGTCGGCAGCACGGCGGGTTGGCGTTCGTCGGGAACGGGATCGGTGTCGCGGCTCGCGGGCTGGGCCGGGGCCGCTGGTGCGGTGGCCGTCGGGATCGCCGGAGCCGAGGGACTGGTGAGCACCGGGCCCGGCGCCTCGGGTTCGTTCTGCCACCACCAGATACCGAGCGCGATCGCCAGCAGCACGCCGACCGCGGCAACCATGCGACGCGTCATGACGGTAGGTTGCCGGCGACTGCGCTGCGAAGGAAGCGGTTTGCGATCGAGCGTCGCGCGCGGTCTGCATCGGGTTGGTCGGACATCGCTGTTGACGATCGACGAACGAAGCTCGGTCAGCTTCCGCGCGCCCGTCTTCGGCGCGACATTGGCCGCGTTCGAGGCTCGGCGGCGATGGCAACGGGAAATCCCGGGCCGCCGCCGGGAAGCGGCTGCGTAGGGGCGCGCCTATGCGATTGCCTCTGTGCTGCACCTGGTTGGCCGTCGGGTTCGTCGTCGCTGCTACCGCTGCGGCGCAAGTCGCGGTCGGCTCGTTCGGGGCCGGTTGCGGTGGCGCGGGCCAACCGGTGACCCTGTCGATCGCGCCGGCGATGCGGCCCGGTCAGGTCAGCGTGCTGCAGATCGACCACCTGGTCCCCGGTCAGCTGGCGATGCTGATGTTCGGCAACTCGCGCCACGACTGGTGGGGCACCACGCTGCCGCTGCCGCTGGGCAGCATCGGCATGCCGGGTTGTGAGCTGCTGGTCGCGCCGGAGACGAGCCTGTTGTTCGGCACCGGCAGTGGCACCGCGGCCAGTTCGTTCACGGTGCCGTCATCGCCGGCGCTGGCGGCGCAGCGCTTGTTCCTGCAGGTCATGTTCGAACAACCGGGCCTCAACGGCGCGCAGCTCGGCGTCAGTCGTGCGCTCGAGGCGCGCATCGCGCCGTGGGCGGCACCGACCACTGCGGTGACGTCGATCACGCAGCACGGCATCACGTTCCAGTTCGCGGCGCCGGTGCAAGCCGGCCAGTTCGTCAACGGCGATTGGTTCGTGGTCGGACCGGTGTCGCTCGTCGACATGACGCCGCCGTGTGTGACCAGCAACGGTCGCGTGATGCACGGTGCGATGATCGATCCCGATCCGTCGACGCTGCTGCACGGCTACGACAAGGCGCTCTACGGGCCCGGCAACGAAGCGCGCTACCAGGACGCGTTGAACGTGGCGCGGAACCTCTCGCCGCAGAGCCCGCGGGTGCTGACCCCGGGCCACAGCCTGATCAAGGTCATCAGCAGCACCGATCCGACGCTGATCCCGCAGCTGCACACCTGTGCGGTGCTGACGGTGCTCGCCGAGGCGCCGCCGCAGGGTGCGTTCCGGCCGCCGTACGCGGGCGCCGACCACAGCGTGCGCTACGACGAGCAGATGCTGGACCTGTCGCGGCTGCAGTCGCTGCCGCCGTCGGCCGGCATGCCGGGACTGCTGCAGCAGCTGCCGAAGTTCGAGCGGCCGTGGCTCGATCACGGCCCGGGCTGGCCGACCCGCTACATGCACCCGATCGCGAACATGCCCGACTACGGCCGCGACTTCGCGTCGCTGTTCAACGAGGCGGCGCTGCAGTGCAACACCAACGCGCCGCTCGCCGACCGGCGGCAGCTGGCGATCCGGCTGGTGCAGATCGGCATCGACTTCTTCGGCAACGTGCGCGGCGGTGCCTACTGGGAAGGCGTCGGTGGCCACGGCTCGGGCCGCAAGTTCCCGATCCTGTTCGCGGGGGCGCTGCTCGGCGACCGGGCGATGCTGGCGGTGGGGCAGGACTACCCTTCGGTCCGCAACCTGGACGGCACCTACACGGTGCACTTCGGCGAGGACGCGCAGACGTTCTATGTCCAGCAGACGTCGAGCACGCAGATCAACTGGGGCTACGGCGGCTACACCGCGGCCGAGCTCGGTCTGCCCGAGTGGGGCTTCTCGCACACGCATTCGCCGAACGGCGACGACGTCAGCTGGACCGGCAACAACTACCGCCAGTGCTGCACCGTGAACGGCTGGATCGGCGCCGTGCTGTGCGCGCGCATCATGGGACTGCGCGACGAGTGGAACCACCCGGCGCTGTTCGACTACACCGATCGCTACACGCAGATCCACACCAGCGGCTGGATGCGGTCCTGGTCGCCGTGGGTCGGCGGCATGTGGGACCTCCATCGCGCTGCGTTCTGACGATTCGACCCGCACCCGCAGCCCGGACTGGGCGGCTGCTGGCGCCGGCGCTACGCTGCCGCGGCCCTCTCGCCCGGGCCCGGGAACGTGTCCTACCATCGCGCCGCCCTTTCGCCATCGCTGACGCACCGCTCCGTCGTCGGGCGGCTGCCGGCATGGCTCGCGGCGCTGCTGGTGGTCGTGGCGGCCGTGGTCGGGCTGGTGGATCTGCTGGTCGCCGCGCCGAGTGCCACCGATCGGTTGCGCGACGACGCGTTCTACGAGTTCGCGTGGGCAGCCAATGTCGCCGCCGGTCGCGGCCCCGTGGTCAGCGATGGCGTCACCACCAGCGGCGTGCAGCTGCTCTGGTCGTTGTGCCTCGTGCCACTGGCTTGGCTCGGCGGCGCTGCCGCGCTGCCCGTGCTCGCGCCGTGGCTCGGCTTCGCGCTGCACCTGACGGCCGCGTGCGCGTGGTGGCTCGGCACCCGGTCGCGGGCGCTCGGCGCGCTGCTCGGTCTGTTGTGGCTCGGCAATCCGCTGCTGGTGCGCGAATGCCAGAACGGCCAGGAGACCGCGCTGGCGGCCCTGCTGGCGAGTCTGCTGTGGCTCGGTCGGCGCCGCGGCGAGCGTGGCTTCTTGCTGCTGTCGGTGCTGGCGGTCGCGGCCCGCAGCGACCTGTTGCCGCTTGTCGCGGCCCTGTCGTGGTGGCGCCACCCGCGGCAGCGCGTGCGTTCGCTGGTGGCGCCGGGGCTGGCGCTGGCCGTGCACCTCGGTGCCAACCTGTGGCTCGGCGGCGGTGCGCTGCCGGATTCGGCGCTGCCGATGGCGTGGTTGTGGCACGGCAACCAGGCGCTGGCCGACCCGGCCGGCGAACGGTGGTGGGCGGTGCAGTGGTGGTACACCCGCCCGCTGCTGCTCGGTGGTCCGTTCGCGCTGGCGTCGGCGATGGGTGTCGGGCTCGCCGTGTTCGCGGTGTTGCGTTCGCGCTGGCCGCGGTCGCTGCGGGTGCTGCCGGCGCTGGCCGTCGGCACCGCGTCGGCGCTCGGGGCGCGGGACATGGCGACCGCCGGCTGGGCGGCGCTGCTGCTGGCGCTGGCCCCGGCGGCGGGGCGCCGCGCGGTGCCGCGCGGTCTGCCGGCGGTGCTGTTCGGGCTCGGCGCCATCGTCGCGCTGCACTGGGCGGTGCGCTGGTATCCGCGCGACTACTACCTGGCGCCGCTGGTGGTGGTGGCGATGGTGGCGTGGCAGCGGTTCGGTCGCCTGCGCCTCGTGTTGGCCGCGGCAGCGCTGGCGCAGCTGCTCGATCGTGGCCGCGTGCAGCCCGAGCCGTTGGCGGGCCAGGCGGAACTGGCGCTGGCCGGTGCGTGCCTGCAGCACCTGGTGCCGGCCGGCGAACGGGTCGGCTGCTTCAACTCCGGGTTGGTGACCTTCCATGCCGCCGTGCTGGCGGCCGACGACGCCCGCCGCGGCGTCGTCAATCTCGACGGGGTCGTCGATGCACGCGCGTTCGCGGCGCTGCGCGGCGGTGCGTTGTCGGCGTGGCTCGACCAGCAGCAGCTGCGCTACCTGCTCGACAACCCGGTCCAGTTCGGTCTCGATCCGGCGGTGCCGCACGCGTGCGGGCCGTGGTTCGGCAAGGCGTTCGATCCCGCCCGCGATCTCGTCGAACTGGCGCGCTTCGACGTGCCCGGCGTCGACAACGGCCGCGCCGGCGGCGACAGCTGCCGGCTGTACTGGCGCCGGTCGCAGGGCCCGGTGCCGGTGCTGCCGACCGCGCCGCGCCTGTTGTGGCAGCGCCCCGGGGCCGCGGTGGTGGCGTGGCCGTTGGCCGCGGGCCGGCAGCTCGAGTTGCTGCACGACGACGGCGAGCGCGCGCCGTTGCTGCAGGTCGATGTCGACACCACGGTGGTGGTGCCGGTGGCATGGGTCGGGGCCGGCGTGACCGTGGTGGAACGCGGCAGCGACGGTCCCGGGTTGCGACTGCCGCGGTTGTGAAGGCCGGGCGGCCGCGCTCCAATCCGCGCGTGCCACCGTCCATGAACCGCCTCACTCTCAGCGAACAGTTCTTCCGCGACCAGGCCAGCGCCAACGCCAGCGGCGGGCTGTCGACCGTGCTCAACCGCTTCAGCCTGCTGGCCCGCATGCTGGCCAGCGAGATCATGCGCGCCGGCTTCGTCGGCAAGCTCGGCTACACCGGCACCACCAACGTGCAGGACGAGAACGTGCGTGCGCTCGACGTGATCAGCAACGACACCATGCTGCAGGTGTTCGAGAACATGCCGATGGTGTGCGGCGTCGCCAGCGAGGAGATGGACGACATGCACATCCTGCCGGGCGGCGAGAGCGGCAAGTACATCATCACCGTCGATCCGCTCGACGGCTCCGGCAACGTCGACGTCGCCGGCCAGATGGGCACGATCTTCGGCATCTACAAGCGGCGCTCGAACGCGGGGCATCCGACCCTCGACGACTTCCTGCAGCCCGGCCGCGACCTGGTCGCCGCCGGCTACACGCTCTACGGGCCCTGCACGATGTTGGTCTACTCGGCCGGCGGCCCGGTCAACGGCTTCACGCTCGACCGCTCGATCGGCACGTTCTTCCTGACCCATCCCGACATCAAGATCCCCGAGGGCGAGGGCAGCTACTCGGTCAACGAGGCCAACGAGTCGAAGTGGGACGACAAGACCCGGGCGATGGTGAAGGCGTTCCGGCTGCAGGAGACGAAGTGCGGCAAGCGCGCGGCGCGCTACGCCGGGGCCCTGGTCGGCGACTTCCACCGCACGCTGCTGAAGGGCGGCATCTACATGTATCCCGGCGAGGCCAAGAAGCCGGAGGGCAAGCTGCGGCTGTTGTACGAGAACGCGCCGCTGGCGTTCCTGTGCGAGAAGGCCGGTGGGGCGGCTTCCGACGGCACCCAGCGCATCCTCGACATCCAGCCGCAGAAGCTGCACCAGCGCACGCCGCTCTACCTCGGCAGCTCCGGTGACGTGCGCGAGGCCTGCGAACGGCTGCGCTGAAGCCCCGCCGCGGATAGCGTGCGCGTCCCGATGAGCGAGCCGCTGCGCGATCCCCCTGCTCCCGTGCGCGTCACCGTGCGCTGCTTCGCCGCCGTGCGCGAGGCGCTCGGCGTCGAGGTGCTGGTCGTCGAGCTGCCGGCCGGCGCTACCGTCGCGGCGCTGCAGGCGGAGCTGGGTCGGCGCGCGCCGCTGCTGGCACGGCTCGCGCTCGCCTATGCCTGCAATCGCGCCTACGCGACCGCGGCGACCGTGCTGCACGACGGCGACGAGGTGGCGTTGATCCCGCCGATCAGCGGTGGCGACGAGCCGCCGTTCCGCTTCACGCTGCAGCACGAACCGCTCGACGCGCGCGAACTCGAACGGCAGTGCCGCACCGATCATGACGGCGCCGTGGTCACGTTCGCCGGTGTCACCCGCGACCACAACGACGGGGCCCGCGTGGTGTCGCTCGCCTACGAGGCCTACGCCGAGATGGCGACCGCGCTTTCGACCGCGATCTTCACCGAGGCGCAGCAGCGGTTCGCGATCACTCGCGCGCGCATCACGCATCGGCTGGGCACGGTGCCGGTCGGCGAAGCGGCGGTCGTGGTGGTGGTCAGTGCCGCGCACCGCGGGCCGGCGTTCGATGCCTGCCGCTACCTGATGGACCGGCTCAAGCACGAGGTGCCGATCTGGAAGCGCGAACAGCTGCAGCACGACGGCGGCTCGCGCTGGGTCGGGGAGCTGCCTCGCCCCGAGGGCGGACCGGCTGGCGGATAGGCCTGACTGCTGCGTGGTGTGCTCCGCCCGGACCCGCTACGGTGTCCGACCGCATGAAGATCCGCCACGTCCAGGTCGCGGCCGGTAGCCGCGGGGAAGTCGTCTATGTGCTCGCGGTCGACGGCACGGCAGCCGATGCCGGGCCGCAGCTGCAGGCCGCGCTGGCCGCGGCGAAGGCCACCGGCGACCTGAAACCCACGTTCCGCAGTGTCGCGGTGTTCCATCAGGGGCCGAAGGCCGCTTGCCAGCGCCTGGCGGTGGCCGGGCTCGGCAAGGCCGAAGCGCTCGATGCCGAGAAGCTGCGGCGCATCGCCGCGGTGGTGCAGGCGCACGCGGCCGAGCTCGGCGTGACGACGTTCTCGCTGCTGGTGCCGAGCGCGATCCTGGCGAAGGTCGGCGCGCACGCCGCCGGCGCCGCGATCGCCGAAGGGCTGCACCTCGGCGCCTACCGCTACGAGCCGCCGCGTCAGCAGGCCGCGAAGCCGGCGAAGGCGCAGCAGGCGCAGGTCGCCGCGGTCGGCTTCGCCAGCAAGGACGAACAGGCGTTCGCCGCGGGCCTCGAGTTCGGCGGCATCGGTGCTGTGGCGACGGTGTTCGCGCGCGACCTCGAGAACATGGCGGCCAACCTGTGCACACCCTCCACGCTCGCCAAGGCGGCGAAGAAGCTCGCCGGCGGCCGCCTGCGCGTGAAGGTGCTCGACACCGCGCAGTGCGAGAAGCTCGGCATGGGCAGCTTCCTCGGCGTCGCGCGCGGCTCGACCGAGCCGCCGAAGTTCCTCGTGCTCGAGTACCGCGTGCCCGGTGCGAAGCAGAACGTCTGCGTGGTCGGCAAGGGCCTGACCTTCGACACCGGCGGCATCAGCATCAAGCCGGCCGCGAAGATGGACGAGATGCGCTACGACATGTGTGGTGCGGGCGCGGTGCTCGGCCTGTTCCACGCGCTGCAGCACGGCGGCCTCGGCGAGCGCAAGCCGAAGAGCAACATCATCGGCCTGATCGCCGCGACCGAGAACTGCGTCGGCCCCGATGCGCAGAAGCCCGGCGACGTGGTCACCGCGATGGACGGCCACACGATCGAGGTGCTGAACACCGACGCCGAGGGCCGCCTCGTGCTCGCCGACGCGATCTGCTACGGCAAGAAGTTCTACCGGCCGGCCCAGATCGTCGACCTGGCGACGCTGACCGGTGCGGTGGTGGTGGCGCTCGGCCACGAGGTCGCCGGCATCATGGGCAACGACCAGAAGCTGTGCGACGCGCTGATCGCCGCCGGCAAGCAGGCCGACGAACCGCTGTGGCAGCTGCCGCTGTGGGACTGCCACAAGGAGCAGATGAAGAGCAAGTTCGCCGACCTCGCCAACATCAACGGCGGCCAGCACGGCAACGGCTCGATCGCCGGCGGCGCGTTCCTGTCGTACTTCGCCGGCGACACGCCGTGGGTGCACCTCGACATCGCCGGCACCGCCTACGGTGGCCTGGCGAAGGACTACTACAAGAGTGGTGCGGCCGGCACCGCGGTGCGCACGCTGCTGCACTGGGTGCGCTCGCTGTGAGCCGCTGACCGTCACCGTCGCTCGTTCCTCTCCTCGTCCCGCGTCCGCCCTCGCCGCGCCATGGCCGACCCCATCGTCCCGACCAAGCCCCGCATCGTGCGCCGTGCGCACATCGCCTCGTTCGAGCACTACCAGCGGCTCTACCAGGAGTCGCTGCAGGACACGTCCGGGTTCTGGCGCCGGCAGGCGCAGCGGGTGCACTGGTTCCATCCGTTCGAGCGCGCGTTCGAACAGGACTTCGCGCGCGCCGAGGTCGGCTGGTTCCTCGGCGGCAAGCTGAACGCGAGCTTCAACTGCATCGATCGCCACCTGGTCGAGCGGCCGGAGCAGACCGCGATCCTTTGGGTCCTGGACGAGCCGGGTCAGTACCGGCACATCACCTACCGCGAGCTGCACGACCAGGTCGGCCGGCTCAGCAACGTGCTGCGCCGCTACGGCGTCAAGAAGGGCGACCGGGTCGCGATCTACCTGCCGATGGTGCCGGAAGCCGTCTACGCGATGCTCGCCTGCGCGCGCATCGGCGCGGTGCACAGCGTGGTGTTCGCCGGCTTCTCGGCCGAGGCACTGCGCGATCGCGTCGCCGACGCCGACTGCCGCGTCGTCATCACCGCCAACGAAGGGCTGCGCGGCGGCAAGACGATCCCGCTGAAGCAGACCGTCGACGCCGCGATCGCCGAGCTGCCGGTGCACACGGTGCTGGTCGCGAAACGAACCGATACCGCGGTGCCGATGCAGAAAGGCCGCGATCTGTGGCTGGCGGACGAGATGCAGAAGCAGCGCGCCTACAGCCCGGCCGAGTGGATGGACAGCGAGGACCCGCTGTTCGTGCTCTACACGTCGGGCTCGACCGGCAAGCCGAAGGGCCAGCTGCACACCACCGGTGGTTACCTCGTCTACGCGTCGTACACGCACCAGATCGTGTTCGACTGGCATCCCGGCGACGTGCACTTCTGCGCCGCCGACGTCGGCTGGGTCACCGGCCACAGCTACATCGTCTACGGGCCGCTGTGCAATGGCGCCACCACGGTGCTGTTCGAGAGCACGCCGCTGTATCCCGACGCGAGTCGCTACTGGCAGGTCATCGACGACATCCAGGCGACGATCTTCTACACCGCGCCGACCGCGCTGCGCGCGCTGCTGCGCTTCGGCGACGAGCCGGTCAAGAAGTACAAGCGCGACAGCATCCGCGTGCTCGGTTCGGTCGGGGAGCCGATCAATCCCGAGGTCTGGCAGTGGTACCACGACGTCGTCGGTGACAAGCGCTGTGCGGTCGTCGACACCTGGTGGCAGACCGAGACCGGCGGCATCCTGATCTCGGCGCTGCCCGGCGCCACGCCGTGCAAGCCGGGCTCGGCGACGTTCCCGCTGCCGGGCGTGCGGCCGGTGTTGGTCGACGACCAGGGCAAGCTGCTCGAGGGCAACGGAGTCTCCGGCAACCTGTGCCTCGCCGGCAGCTGGCCGGGGCAGGCGCGCACGATCCTGAACGACCACGCGCGCTTCCAGCAGACCTACTTCACGACCTATCCGGGCCTCTACTTCACCGGCGACGGCTGCCGCCGCGACGAGGACGGTTACTACTGGATCACCGGTCGCGTCGACGACGTGCTGAACGTCGCCGGCCATCGCCTCGGCACTGCCGAGATCGAGAGTGCGCTGGTCGCGCACGAGTTCTGCGCCGAGGCGGCGGTGGTGGGGTTCCCGCACGACATGAAGGGTCAGGGCATCTACGCCTACGTGATCGCCGGCAAGCCCGCCGACGGCGTGCCCGCGGCCGAGGTCGAGGCGGTGCTGCGCCAGCAGGTGCGCAAGGTGATCTCGCCGATCGCCACGCCGGATCGCATCCAGGTCGTGCCGGGTCTGCCGAAGACGCGCAGCGGCAAGATCATGCGCCGCATCCTGCGCAAGATCGCCGAGGGCAACTACGGCGAGCTCGGCGACATCAGCACGCTGGCGGAGCCGCAGGTCGTTGAGCAGATCGTGCAGGGGCACAAGGCCGCGAAGTGACGTGGTCGAGGGACGGCGCGCTACGCCGGTCGCGGTCGCAGCGGTATCGTCCGCGCCGTGTTCACACGCTTCGAGTTCCGTGACTTCCGCGGCTTCGCGCACCTCGACCTGCAAGGGCTGCAGCGCGTCAATCTGATCTGCGGGCAGAACAACTCCGGCAAGACTTCGCTGCTCGAGGGCATCGAGGTGTTGTGTGACTACTCTCGTTGGGGGGCGCAGGCCGGTTGGCAGTCCCTGCGGCCGGATCCCGACGCGCTCACCGAACGAAAAAGTCGATGGTGGATACGCGATGGATCGCCGGGCCTTTCTTCACTCTCTGGCTACATGGATGGTGGTCAGGGTCTTCGGGAGGTCTACTTCGTTCGGAACGAGTCGGGATTGACGCTCCCACGCGGGGTCGGTGCGGGAGGCGGAACCAGCCAAGTCTCCGTTGGCGTCGGGTCCTTCCCTGCTGTGATCCCCTGCCGCACGGTCTCAGCGCAGCAGCGATCCACCGGCGAGGTCATCGGATTGTTCGACAAGGCCGTCAGCCGTCGTGGTGGCGAAGAGCATATCGAGGCGCTACTTCGCCTCGTCGACCCGCGTGTGCGCAAGGTCCGTGCTCGCACGCCAGCGGGTGAGGCACCGTTCCTCGAGGTGGACCTCGGACTCAGTGAACGTATTCCGCTGGCGCACACGGGTCAGGGGCTGACGCGCCTCGTGGCGATCTTCTCGATGTTGCTCGGTGAATCGCCCAAGGTCTGCGTCATCGACGAGATCGAGAACGGCTTGCACCACACGCTGCTGCCGCAGATCTGGGCCGGCATCGCCGCCGCGGCCCGCGAATTCGATGTGCAGGTGTTCGCGACGACGCACAGTCGCGAGTGCATCGAGGCCGCGCACGAGGTGTTCGCCGGCCGATCCAGCTACGACTTCTCGGTGATCCAGCTGTTCCGCAGCGACAATGACCGCGACCTGCCGGTGCAGGGACGCGTGCTCGACCAGCGGCTGGTCAGCGCGGCGATGTCGGGTAGTGTGGAGCTGCGATGACGCCGCGTGAGAAGGACTGCGATCGGTTCCTGCTCGTCGAAGGCTACAGCGATCTGCTGTTCGTAGCCGAGCTGCTGGAGCATCTGGGGATCGGCCGCCAGGAGGGCGGCGAAGCGAGGCCTTGCTTCGTCAAAGCGTTCCAGGGCAAGAGCGACCTGCTGGACCAGCTCGAAGTCTGGTTCACGCCGATGCGGCTGCGCAAGGCCAAGGCGATCGGCATCGTGCTCGATGCCGACACGTCGGCCGTGGCCACCCGGCAGAGCCTCGTGGATCGTCTGGGCCGGGTCGTCGGCATAGAGTTGCCTGTCGACGGCGGTTGGGTTCAGCATCCTGAAGGCGCGCGGATCGGGTTCCACGTCGTGCCTGGCGCCGAAGCTGATGACCAGGGCGAGATCGAGACCCTCGTGTGGCGTTCCGTGCAGGAGCGCCAGGACTTGCAGACCCGGGTCCAGTGCGTCGAGTCGTTCCTCGCCTGCGTCGAGGGCACTGGCGTGACCTTGCGCAAGCGGGACAAGGCGCGGGTATCCGCGCTGCTGGCCGCGATCCACAGCGATGACCCGCGGCTGGGCCCGGGTGCACGCGCCAAGTGCTTCGACCTCGATGCCAGCTCCCTCGAGCCGTTGCGGCGGTTCCTGCTCGGCATGAAGGGTCAGTGACCGATTCCACACCAGCACCCGCCAAGCCGGCGGGCGAGGCGCGCATCGAGCTGCGCCTGCGCGAGCTCGCGCAGCTGTTCGACTCGTTCGACCCGGCCCCGTTCCACGAGAGGGACCTCGACCGATCAGCCGAGGAGTTCATCGTCTCGTGGGCGCTCGAGTACCCGCCGAACGCGCCGCTGGTGTTCCGGCTGCACCTGCCGCGCGATCAGCAGCGGCTCGAGCCCGAGCGCGTCGTCAAGGACGCGATCCGCAACTACTTCACCTACCGCAGCGGCATCGCCCGGCTCGAAGTGCGGCGCACCCTGCAGCACGGGCGGCAGAGCCTGCTGGTCGGGATGTCGTTCCTGATCGTCTGCATGGGGCTGCGCGTGCCGTGGCGCAGCCTCGTGTCCGGCGAGTGGAGTCGCATCGTCGACGAAGGTCTGCTGATCCTCGGCTGGGTCGCGATGTGGAAGCCGCTCGAACTGCTGCTGTACGACTGGTGGCCGCCGCGGCGGAAGAAGCGCACCTACGACAACCTCGCGCGGATGCGGGTCGAAGTGGTCTATGCCGACTGAGTGCCGTCGCCACCGGGCAGCAATGCGGTGACCGCCGGCGCCGGCAGCGCCCAACCGCGGCGGGCGCAGGCCTGCACGAACGCCTGCTGGAGTCCACGTCGCAGCGCGTAGTAGTCGGCCGCGAGCTCGCCGCCGCAGGTGGCGAGCAGCAGCAGTTCGCAGCCGTTCGGTGTGACCTGCTGGAACTGCACCCGCAGCGAACGCACCGCATCCGGCGAGCGGCGCGCGACCGCGGCCTGCAGCAGTTCGTGCTCGAGCCCCGCCAGCGCGTCCGGCTGCAGTTCGCGCATCGGCTCGCGCCCGAGCGGCAGCGTGACGTCGAGCACGAAGCCGCGCGACAGGTTGCGCGGCGCCTGTTGCAGGAAGGCCGCGGTCGGCAGCGAGCGCGGCGCACCGAGATGTTCGACGACGACCGTCTCCGGGGTCTGCACCCGCACCGGACCGAAGGTGCCGTCCTGCAGCAGCACGATGTCGCCGACCCGGGTCGGGAACCACGGTTCGTCCGGCGCGCTCTGGCGGGAGCGACGGCCGATCAGGAACTGCACCGGCACCCGCAGCGCACCGCCCTGCAGGTCGGGGTTGTCGAGCCGCGTGTAGAAGCGCAGCGCGGTGACCTGGAACGGCAGCCCGTCGACCAGGATGCGTTCCCCTTCGCGCACGCCGCCGATGTTCAGCAGCAGCCGGACCTGCTCGACGAACTGCGGCGCCATGCGCACCAGCACCCAGCCGGCGCCGAGCAGGAACACGATGCCGATCGCGAGCAGCAGGAAGTCGTCGCGCGCGTACGGCACCACCAGCGTGGCTGCTACCGCCGCCAGGACCACCAGCAGTCGCAGCACGACCTCGAGCAGCCGCAGCGAGAAGCCGCGGGCGGCCCGGCGGCGGCGCAGCAGCAGATCGACGACGAAGCGCAGGCCGAAGAACACCGAGAGGAACACCAGCACCGACAGCACCAGGCTGGTGCCACTGCTGTTGAGGAAGTTCTTCACCGAGCCGGTCGCGGTCTCCACCAGCGAGCGTTTGCCTTCCTGCAGCTGCCCCAGGTTGGCCTGCAGCACCAGCATCTCGTCGCGCAGCGAGCCGATGATCGGTGCCCAACGCTGTCGCAGTTCGCGCTCGGCCTCGGCCCGCGCCGGCGACTCGGGCGGCAGCGCGTCGCGCGTGCGTTCGACACCGCGCGCCGCCCGCGCCGCTTGGGCATGGCGCTGCTGGACCTGTTCGAGTCGCGCCTTCAGGTCGGCGACCTGGCGCGGTTCGGCGGTGGCGTCCTTCAGCATGCGCAGCAGCGGGCGGATCAACTGTTCGAGCTCCTGCTGCAGGTCGAACTTGCCTTGCTGCGGCGCCTCGAAGCCCTGCACGTCGAAGCGCGCCGCCAGCGCCGCGAACTGCCACGACAGCTGGCGGATCTCGGTGTCGAGCGTCGGGTCGGCGGTGCCAGCGGCCGTGGCGCGGTCGCGGGCGAGCCGCTTCTCGGCCAGCACCACCGCCAACCGGTCGAGGGCCTGGGCGGTGGTGGGGTCGAGGGCGCCGGCCGCCGGTGTCTGCGTCGGCGGGTCCTGGGCGCGGACCGTGGGAACGATCAGCAGTCCCGACAGCAGGCAGGCGAGCAGCAGGAGCAGCAACCGACGCATGCCGCCACCGTACTCGGTGGCGGTGCCGGCGGCATCACCACAGCTCGGCGAACGGGATCACGACGTCGGGCAGGATCGCCAGTGCGAGCTCGGCGCTGGCCACGGTCGGTGGGCCGAAGGCGCGGCCATCGTGCACGAACCGGGTCACCGTGCGGGTGAGGCCGCAGACCAGCCACAGCTCCGGGGTGCCGGCCGCCGCATAGCGCGACAGCTTCCGGGTGCGGTCGCGATGTGCCGTGCTCGGGGACAGGATCTCGACACAGAGGTCCGGCGTGCCGCGAACGTGGGTCGGCAGGATGCGATCGCGGTGCTCCGGCAGCACCACCAGCAGATCCGGGCGCACGATGTCGTGCGGCAACAGCTCGCAGTCGAGGTCGGCGAACACCTGACCGCGGCGCTTTCGCCCGATCCGCGCCATGAACTCGTAGACCAGCGCCGCCTGCAGGGCTTGATGCGGGCTGCCGGCCGAGGGGCTCACCACCACCTCGCCGTCGAGCACCTCGTAGCGGCGGCCGTCGTCCGGCAGCGCGCAGTAGGCGGTGTAGTCGAGGTCGCGGATCGGCATGGACGGGTCGGGTCGTCGGGGTGCGGCTCTGGCCATGACATTCTAGATCCTCCGGCGCCGCATGCACGCGGCCGCCTCCCGTCCGTGGCACGCAGCGACGCCGCGGTGGCAGTTCGGGCCCGAAAATGCTGCGCTGGCGCCGTCCCGATCGAGCCTGCACGATAGGCCCGATGAGCGAGATCTCGACCAAGCCGCCGAGCGGCATGCGCGACTTCCTGGCCGCCGACGTGGTGCGGCGCCGGCACGTGTTGTCGGTCGTGCAGCGCGTCTACGAATCGTTCGGCTTCGTGCCGTTGGAGACGCCGACGATCGAGAACCTGTCGACGCTGCTCGGCAAGTACGGCGCCGAGGGCGACCAGCTGCTCTACCGGATCCTGCACCGCCGCGACAAGCTGCAGCGCGCGCTGCAGAGCGGCACCGCGACCGAACTCGAGCTCAGCGACGAGGGCCTGCGCTACGACCTGACCGTGCCGCTGGCGCGCGTGGTCGCCAACTACCGCGACCTGCCGGCCTACTACAAGCGCTACGCGATCCAGCCGGTGTGGCGCGCCGATCGGCCGGCGAAGGGGCGCTTCCGCGAGTTCTACCAGTGCGACGTCGACATCACCGGCACCCAGAGCGTGCTGGCCGATGCCGAGGTCGTGGGCGCGGTGGCCGGTGTGCTGCGCGGACTCGGCTTCACCGAGTTCTCGATCGACGTCAACCACCGCGAGATGCTGCGTGCGTTCACCGCGGCAGCGGGCATCGAGCCGGCGCAGGAATCGCTGGCGCTGATCGTGCTCGACAAGCTCGACAAGATCGGCCGCGACGGCGTGATGCAGGAACTGGCGCAGAAGGGCATGCCGGCGGGCTGCGGCGAGGCGTTGCTGGGCGCGCTCGAACAGGCGCGGCAGCCCGGGGCGCTGGCGGCGATGGCGGCGGGCGCGGGACCGTTCCAGGGGCCGGCCGCGGCGCTGCAGGCGCTGCTCGCCGCCACCGCCGACGGCCCGGCCGGTGCGCACCTGCGCTTCGATCCGACGCTGGCGCGCGGCCTCAGCTACTACACCGGCCCGATCTTCGAGGTGCGCTGCGAAGGTCTCGCCGGCTCGATGGGCGGGGGCGGCCGCTACGACAACCTGATCGGCATGTTCCAGAAGCAGAAGGTGCCGGCGGTGGGCTTCTCGCTCGGGCTCGAGCGGGTGCTGCTGGTGATGGAGGAGCGCTCGATGTTCCCGCCGCTCGGCATCGGCCCGCAGCTGCTGCTGTGCTTGATGGCCGACGTGCCGGCGGCGGCGGCGATCCGGGTCGCGTCGCAGCTGCGCGCGCAGGGACTGCGGGTCGAGGTGTTCGCCGACGACAAGGCGATGGGCAAGCAGCTCGCGTACGCGAACACGCTCGGGGCGCCGTTCGCGGCGATCCTCGGCAGCGCCGAGCTGGCGGCGGGCACCGTCGCGCTGAAGGACCTGAAGACCGGCGAACAGCTCGCGGTGCCGGTCGCCAGCGTCGGTGTCGAAGTGGCGCGGCGATCCTGAGGTTGGTGGACGGCGCGGGCTCGGCCGGCCAAGATCGACGGCGATGACGCCTCCGGAATGCGACGGCAACGGCGCCCAACCGCTGCAGCCCGACGAGCTGGAGCTGGTGGTGCAGCTCACCGCGGCTCTGGCCCGGCAACCAGGGGCCGCCGGCGAGGCGTCGATCGCGTCGATCCGCCGGCAGCAGGCGAGCCTGCTGCGCTTCGGCGAGCTGCTGTCGATGTATCCGTCGCCGCTGCACGAGCAGGTGCTCGACGGGCGGCGCCGCGGCCTCGACACGCTGGTCGACACGCTGGTGACGACCGATGTCGCGACGTTCCCGTTCCGGGCCCCGACCCAGGCGCTGGTCGGTCGCGCGATGAACATGGCGCACATCAACTTCCTGCGCATGCTGTGGCTGCTCAGCGGCGGGCTCGCCGATGCGGCGACCGGTGCCACGTTGCGCGAGCAGGCGGCGGTGCGGCTGCGCGCGGCGGTGCACACGCGCCTCGTCGAGGAGGTGCTCGTCGACCTGGTCACCGATCCGACCATCGATCGGCAGCTGCGGGCCCAGGCGGTGCGCAACGTGGCGCAGCTGTGGGGCAACCGGCTGACCTGGCGCGTGCACACGTTCTTCCCGATCCTGACCGCGACCTGGGAAGCGCGGCAGCGGGTGCGGGTCGTCGGTGGCACGCTGCAGGGCACCAGCGAGATGTTCCAGCTGCTGACCGAGGGCGGCGAAGCGGAGTTCGTCGAGCTGCTGCTCGACCAGGACTACGGCGAGGCCGAGGTGCAGGCGTTCCGCGAGTTCCTGTTCGGCACGTCGTCGGAAGAACTCGAACGGTTGGCCCGGCGCATGGCCGACGAAGGCCTCAGCAGCATCGAGATCGACAGCCAGCTGGGCCACGGGCAGCGCGATGCCGGCTCGATCCTCTACGAGTTCTTCCGCAGCCGCTACGTGCAGTGCTCGGCGCGCCGGGTCGCGAAGCTGCCGGGGCCACGCCACACCGCCGAGGGCTATGTGATGCTGGCGTGGCTCGCGCAGCAATGTGCCGGTGGTGGTGGGGGATGATGCCGGCAGCTCGCGTGCCGATCGGGAAGGCATGACGTGGCCCGGTCCTGGTCGCGGCCGTTGCCGCGAACAGGCCCTCTGCCGCGGCCCCGCGGTGCGTTAGCATCTCCGGCCTCGTCTGCCGCGCGTGCCCCGACGCGGCCAGGCTCCTCGTCAATCCCATGCCAAGAATCGTCGCCATCCTCACCGGTCTGTCCTGCTGTTGGGTCCTGCCGGCGCAGACCATCGATCCCGCCGGTCGCGTGCATCCGGGAGCCGCACCGCTGGCCTCGGTGCCGGTGCACACGGTGCCGGCGATCGATCGTCTGGCGATCGACAACGAGGACGTGCTGCGGCGGCAGCAGGGCCTGCCGGCGCGGTTCGCGATGCCGTTCGTGGTCAGCGTCGACACCGACCGCCACGGGGCCTGGGAGGATCTGGGCGGCGGCTGGTCGCTGTGGCGGTTGCGCATCGCCGCGCCGGACGCCAGCCACGTCAACCTCGGCTTCGGCAAGTACGAGCTGCCGGCCACCGGCCGGTTGATGCTCTATGCGAGCGACTACTCGCACATCCTGCGGCCGTTCGACAGCGCCGACCAGGCGCCGACCGGCGACCTGTGGACACCGGTCGTGCAGACGGACGAGATCGTGGTCGAGGTCTACGTGCCGACCGCCGACACCGCGGAGGTCCGGCTGCGCCTCGACCAGGTCAACTCGGGTTACCGCTTCTTCGGCGCCGGCTACACCGCGCTGCCGACCGAAGGCAGCGGCACCTGCAACGTCGACGTGGCATGTCCGCAGGCGAGCGCCTGGGCCAACGAGATCCCGGCGGTGGCGATGATCACCATCGGCGGTACGTCGCAGTGCTCGGGTGCGATGCTCAACAACACCGCGCTGGACCGCCGCAACTTCTTCCTGACCGCCAACCACTGTGGCGTCACCGCCGGCGCCGCGTCGAGCGTGGTCTTCTACTGGAACTACGAGGAGCCGGCCTGCGGCGGCACCGGCGCGCCGCTGACCCAGTTCTCGCTCGGCTCGACGATGCGGGCGACGCTGGCGTCGTCGGACTTCACGCTGCTCGAGTTGAACGCGGCGCCGAACCCGGCCTGGGGCATCACCTACGCCGGTTGGAACCGGGCCAACGTGGTGGCGATCAATGCCACCGGCATCCATCACCCGAGCGGCGACAGCAAGAAGATCTCGTTCGAGCTGCAGGCGACGCAGCTGACCAACTACGGCAGTACGATCACCAACACCGGCGGCACCTATGTGCGCCTGATCGACTGGGACACCGGCGTCACCGAGGGCGGCTCGTCCGGCTCGCCGCTGTTCGACCAGAACAGGCGCGTGATCGGCCAGCTGTCGGGCGGTGCGTCGGCGTGCGGCAACAACCTCAGTGACTGGTACGGCAAGTTCGCGTCGGCGTGGACCGGCGGTGGCACCGCGGCGACCCGGCTGTCGAACTGGCTCGATCCGCTGAACACCGGGGCCACGACGCTGGACACGCTGGTGCCGATCCAGGCCGCGGTGACCAGCACCGGGGCCGGCTGCTACACGCGGCGGGCGTCGTTCGCGCAGACCTTCGCCGCCAACGCGTTCGACCTGGACGGCACCGCCACGGTCGCCAACACCATCGAGTTCGTGCCGACCGGCCCGGGCTACACCGTGCAGCAGGGCAGCTCGGCGTGGTTCGCGCCGGTCGCGGCGGATCTCGGGCTCGGCAACGACGCGTTGGCGACCGTCAATCTGCCGTTCGCGTTCGCGTTCCCGGGTGGCAGCACCAACATCGCGAAGGTCTCCAGCAACGGCTTCGTGTGGCTGAACGGGACGTCGACCGACGCCGATGCGACGCCGTCGCCGCTCGATCTGGTCAACAACCCCGCCCGCTTCGCGCCGCTGTGGATGGACCTGAATCCGGCCGCGGGTGGTTCGGTGCACTTCGACGTCGATCCGAGCGGCAACGCCGTCTACGTGACCTGGCTCGCCGTCCGCGCGGCAGCGGCGCCGACCGGCGGCGCCAACTCGGCGCAGCTGGTGCTGCATGCCGACGGCCGCGCCGAGTACCGCTATCTGGCGGTGGCCGGGCAGACGGTGCTGTGCGTGACCGGGTGGAGTCCGGGGGTGGGGCTGTTCCCGTCGGTGGTCGACCTGTCGGCGGCGCTGCCGTTGGTGACGGGCATCGACCTCAATCCGCTGACCTGGAGCGCGGTCGGCCGACCGATCACCGGCACCACGCAGACGGTCAACCTCGGTTCGATCAGCAATCCGGCCTCCAGCATCGGCCTGTCGTTGATCGGCTGGAGCGCGCAGCCGGCCCCGCTGGACCTCGCCGTCGTCGGTGCGGGTGGTTGCTCGCTCTACGTGCAGGTGGCGGTCATCGAGCCGTTCCTGGTCGCCGGATCGGTGACGCCGTGGACGCTGCCGATCCCGGCCAACCCGTCGCTGGCCGGCGTCGAGGTGTTCACGCAGGGTGGTCTGCTGCAGAACGGCGTCAATGCGCTCGGTCTGCTGACCGCGAACTCGGTCAAGCTGACGATCGGCGTGTTCTGATCGGGCGGGGCCCGGACTCCCGCTCAGCCGCTCAGTGCGCGGCGAGCCACGTGCGGCCGCTGCCGACCGCGACCTCGAGCGGCACCTGCAGCTGCGCGGCGCCGATCATCGCGTCGCGCAGCAGCCGCTCGACCTCGGTGCGCTCGTCGTCGGGCACGTCGAGCACCAGTTCGTCGTGCACCTGCAGCAGCAGCCGAGCCTGCAGCCCGCGGCGCTGCAGCGCGGCATGCACTGCCAGCATCGCCCGCTTGACGATGTCGGCGGCGGCACCCTGGATCGGCGTGTTCACCGCCATGTTCTCGGCGGCGATCCGCATCATCGCGTTGGTCGAGTCGATGTCCGGCAGCGGTCGGCGGCGCCCGAACATGGTCCACACCTCCTTCTTGTCGCGCGCCTGCTGCAGCGCACCGTCGAGGTAGCGCTTCACGCCCGGCAGCGCGCGGAAGTAGGCGTCGATGAACTTCTTCGCCTCCGGCGGCTTCATGCCGGTCTCGGCGGCGAGGCGCGACGCGCCCATGCCGTACATCAGGCCGTAGTTGATGACCTTGGCCTGGTTGCGCAGCTCCGGCGTCACCATGTTCGGCAGCAGCCCGTGCACCAGCGCGGAAGTGCGGGCGTGGATGTCCTCGCCGCGTTGGAACGACTCGACCAGCGCCTTGTCGCCGGACACGTGCGCCAGGATGCGCAGCTCGATCTGCGAGTAGTCGGCCGACAGCAGCTGCCAGCCAGGCGCACGCGCGACGAAGGCGGCGCGCACCTTGCGGCCCTCCTCGGTGCGGATCGGGATGTTCTGCAGGTTCGGATCCTCGGAGCTGAGCCGACCGGTCGCCGCGACCGCCTGGTTGAACGTCGTGTGCACACGCTTGCTGCCGGCATCGACCAGCAGCGGCAGGCTGTCGACGTAGGTGCCCTTCAGCTTGCTGAGCTGGCGCCACTCGAGCAGCAGTGCCGGCACCTCGTGGTGCTTCGCCAGCTTCTCGAGCACGTCGTGGTCGGTCTTGTACTGGCCGGTCGTGGTGCGCTTGGGCTTCGGCATGTCCGCCAGCCGGTGCGCCTCGAGCTCGTCGAACAGCACGGTGCCGATCTGCTGCGGCGAGCCGAGATTGAACTCGTGGCCGGCGCGCTCGAACACGCGGCTCTGCAGCGCATCGAGGCGCTGCTGCAGTTCGCGCGACAGCGACGCGAGGTGGTCGCGATCGATCGCGATGCCGTCCCACTCCATGTCGTGCAGCACCGGCAGCAGCGGCAGTTCGAGTTCGCGGTAGATCGGACCGGTGCCGTGGCGCTGCAGGCGCTCCTGCAGCGGCGGGAACAGCCGCAGGATCAGGTCGGCCTCCTCGTTGACGAACGCGGCGACCAGCGTCGGGTCGACCTCGGCGAACGTGCGCTGCTTCTTGCCGGTGCCGACCAGTTCCTTGGCGCTCTGCTTCTTGAACGCGAACTCGCGCAGCGCCAGCGCCGCCAGCGCATGCGAGCTGGTGCCCGGATCGCAGCAGTAGCTCATCAGCTCGATGTCGTCGGGCGTCGTCGCCGGTTCGTGCCCGGCCTGCCGCAGCCCCGCCAGCAGCCGCTTGTGGTCGTGCACGACCAGCGCCGGGGCCGGGCCGGCGAACAGCGGCAGCAGCGCGGTCAGCAGCTCGCTGCGCCCGCCCGGCAACAGCGGCGGCTGCAGGTCGAGCGGCACGTAGGCGGCCCGACCGGGCGCCCACGCGAACGCGAGCCCGCCGAGCCGCCGGCTGCGCACGCCGCCGGGGCCCAGTTCGGGGGCGACGGCGATGCGTTCGCTGCCGCGCAGCGTCGTCAGCAGCGCCGCGAACTCGGCCGGCGTGCGCACCACCTGGTAGTGCTGTTCGACCTCGGCCTGCGGCGCCTTGCGCGCGGCCAGGTCGGCCAGCAGGTTGGTGAACTGCAGGCGCTGGAACAACGGCCGCAGCAACTCGGGATCCGGGTTCGCCGGCGGCAGGGCCGCGACGTCCAGCGCCAGCGGCACGTCGAGATGCAGCGTCACCAGCTGCTTCGACAGGTAGGCGAGGTCCTTGTGGTCGCGCAGCGACTGCTGGATCGACGCCTTCTTGACCTCGTCGAGCCGCGCGTAGATGCCGTCGAGCGAGCCGAACTGCTTCAGCAGCTCGACCGCGGTCTTCTCGCCGACCTTCGGCACGCCGGGCACGTTGTCGGAGCTGTCGCCCATCAGCGCCAGCAGGTCGATCATCGCCGAGGGCGGCACGCCCCACTTCGCCTCGGCGGCGGCGGCATCGAGGATCTCCGGCTTGCTGGTCGAGCTGCGCAGGTTCCACAGCTTGACCCGGTCGTCGACGATCTGCAGGAAGTCCTTGTCGCCGGTGACCAGGAACACCGCCATGCCCTGGTCGCGGGCCCGCACCGCCAGCGTGCCGATCACGTCGTCGGCCTCGTGCGTCTCGCTCTCGACGATCGGGATGCCGAAGCCGAGCGTCGCCTCGCGGATGTCGGCGAGCTGCACCTGCATCTCGTCGGGCATCTTGGTGCGCGTCGACTTGTAGTCGGCGTAGAGCTTGGTGCGCAGCAGGTCGCCGCGCGGCCCGTCGAACGCGATCGCGATCGCGTCCGGCTGCTCGCGTTCGAGCAGCGCGCGCAGCGTCGTGCAGAAGCCGTAGGTCGCCGCGGTCGGGTGGCCGTCGCTGTTGGTCAGCGGCGAGCGGCCGGTGCCCTGGAACGCGAAGAAGCTGCGGTAGGCGAGTGCCGTGCCGTCGATCAGGAAGAGCCGCTTCTGCATGGGGCCCGTTGTAGCGACGGCCGGCGCGCGAACGAACGGCTTGCCGGCGATCGTTCAGGCCGGGCACCAGGCGATCGGCAATCGGCTCGGTTCGCCGGCGCGGGCCAACTCCAGCAGCGGCGCGCGATCCGGCCCGGTCCACTGCAGCAGCGTGGCGCCGGGCTGCACCGCAGCGAGCAGCGGCCGCAGTTCGGCGCGCGGCACTTCGGTGCCGGTCATCGCCGCGGTGAAGCCACCGAGGAACGCGCCGGTGCCGAGACCGAGCGGCAGCGCCAATTCGAGCATGCCGCCGAACAGGCCGAAGCGGCCAGCCAGCACGCCGTTCACGAGCCCGCCGAGCACGGCGCCGCCGGCGATCGCCAGCAGCGCGCCGCGCCAGCGCGTGGTGGCGAGTGGATCGCGGCCGGCGCGCAGCAGGCTGTGCAGGTGCGCCGGCGATGCGGCGGCCGGGTAGCGGCGCATCCGGAGCAAGCGGGTCGCAGCAGCGGTGTCCGGCGGCAGCGTCGCCAGCCAGGTATCGGGCTCGAGCCCGGCCGGCAGCAGCACGAACAGCACGTTCACTTCGGCGTCTGCACCGGCGGCGGCGACTGCGGGCCGGGCGGGGTCGCGGCCTTGGCGGGCGTCAGCAACTTGAACGCAGCAAAGCCGCCGATCAGCAGCAGCGTGCCGAGCACGGTGACTAGGCCGAAGCGCCGCTCGATGAAGTCCTTGATCGGCGGCCCGTAGCGGCGGAACAGCCATGCGACCAGGAAGAAGCGCGCGCTGCGGCCGATCACCGAGGCCAGCACGAACATCGGGAAGTTGATCGCGAACACCCCGGCCAGGATCGTGATGACCTTGTAGGGGATCGGCGTGAACGCGGCGACGAACACGATCCAGAAGTCGTACTCCTTGTAGAGTTCGCCGACGTGGTCGACGGTCGCCTGGCTGAAGATATAGGTGGTGAAGAAGCCCTGCACCGCCGCGATGTTCCAGAAGAACATGCCGATGCCGTAGCCGGCGATGCCGCCCAGCACCGAAGCGATCGAGCACCACAGTGCGAAGCGATAGCCCTTCTGCACGTTGCCGATGCACAGCGCGATCAGCAGCACGTCGGGCGGGATCGGGAAGAAACTGCTCTCGGCGAAGCTCAGCAGGAACAGCGCCGGCATCGCGTACGGGGTCTCGGCCCAGTGCAGCACCCAGTCATAGAGCCGGCGGATCAGGCCGCGTTTGGCAGGCGGGGTGGGAGGTGCGGACGGCGTGGACACAGGCGTGTTGGTGGTCACGGGGAGTTCGGGTCGTTGCGGGCGCCGAGTTCCTGCATGCCGTCGGCGACCAGTTCGTGCACGTCGAGCTGCACCGGGCCGTCCTCGCTGCGGTGGCTGAGCCGCGGCGAGTAGGCGATGGTCCAGGTGCCGCGGTGGGCGCGCAGCTCCTCGAAGCGGGCGGTGCCACGCACCACGCGCGCCGGCAGGATCTGGCCCTGCTGCACGACGCGGATGCGCACGTCCTGGCCGCGCTGGTCGACGAACGGCGCGCCGACCGCGCGCACGCCGTGCGACAGGAAGCGCGGCCGCGGATGGCCGCTGCCGAACGGGCCGAGCATCTCGAGCCGGCGCACGGTGTGGGGATCGAGTTCGGGGAACGCGGCGCCGCCGTCGACCGGGATGCGGTCGCCGGTGATGTTCTGGCTCGCGCAGGCTTCGGCGAAGCGGCTGCGGAACAGTTCGAAGCGGTCGCGGCGGATCTCCAGCCCGGCCGCCGCCGCGTGGCCACCGTGCGCGACCAGCACGTCGGTGCACGCCGACAGGGCAGCGCGCAGGTGCACGCCGGTCGTGCAGCGGCCCGAGCCGCGGCCGGTCTCGCCGCGGAACGCGACCAGCATCACCGGCTTGTGGAAGGTCTCGGCGATGCGCGCGGCGACGATGCCGAGCACGCCGGGGTGCCAGTGGTCGGCGCCGAGCACGATGACGGGGCCGGTCTCGGCCGCCGCCAGCTGCATCACCTCGTCCTGCAGCGTGCGTTCGACCTTGCGCCGTTCCTCGTTGTGCCGTTCGAGCACCTTGGCGGCCACCTGCGCCTCGCTGTAGCCGGGCGCGCAAAGCAGTGCGACCGCATCGAGCGCGTGCCCGACCCGGCCGGCGGCGTTGATCAGCGGCGCCAGCCGGAACGCGATGTCCTCGACGTCGACGCCGCGGTGTTGCAGGCCGGCGGTGTCCATCAGCGCGCGGATGCCGGGATTGCGGCTCTGGCCCAGCGAGTGCAGGCCGTGGTAGACCAGCGTGCGGTTCTCACCGCACAGCGGCGCCACGTCGGCGACCGTGCCGAGCGCGACGTAGCCCATCGCGTCGACCAGGAACTCGCGGAACTCGTCGCTCTGCAGCCGGCTGCCGGTCAGCGTGCCGGCGATCGCCGCCGCCAGCCGGAACGCGACGCCGCAGCCGGCCAGGTTGCGGTCCGGGTAGCCGGCCCCGGCCAGCCGCGGGTTCAGCAGCGCGAACGGTTTGGCGACGTTGTCGTCGGTGCCGTGGTGGTCGGTGACGATGACGTCGACGCCGGCCTGCTGCAGTTCGGCGATCGCGGCGGTCGCGTTGGTGCCGTTGTCGACCGAGATCACCAGCTGGTGACCGCCGGCGCGGATCGCATCGACGCTGGCGCGCGAGAACGAGTAGCCGTCGCCGCGGGCCGGGATGTAGGCCTTGCTGCTGGCGTGCAGCAGGCCGAAGAACTTGTGCAGCAGCACGGTGCCGGTGATGCCGTCGACGTCGTAGTCGCCGTGGATCAGGATCGACTCGCCGTTGCGCAGCGCCAGCCGGATCCGTTCGACGGCGCGGCCCATGTCGGTGAACGTGAACGGGTCGTGCAGCGCGGTGACATCGGGCCGCAGGAACGTCTTCACCCGTTCGGGCGAGTCGACGCCGCGCGCCAGCAGCACGCGCACGACCAGGTCCGGCAGGCCCAGCGTCTTGGCCAGGGCGCGCTCGCGAGGGTCCGGTTGTGGCGTCTTCGGGGCGGCGCGCTGCATGCGGGGTGAGGTATGGTAGCGAGCCGAACATCGATGCCTAGAACCGACTCCGAGCGTTCTGCGGTCCTCCGGCAGCTGCCGGCGGTCGATTCCATCGTCCGGCACGAGGCGCTGCAGGGCTGGCCGCGGCCGGTGGTGCTGGCGGCGGCGCGCGCGTGGCTCGACGAGGTGCGCACGGCGGTGCTCGGCGGCGGGCTCGATGCGGCGGCGCTGGCCACGCGCTGTGCGCCGGCGACGATGGTGGCGGCGATCGCGGCGCGCTGCCGGGCCGGCAGTCGGCGCCGCCACCGTCGCGTGCTCAACGCCACCGGCATCGTGCTGCACACCGGGCTCGGCCGGGCGCCGCTGGCCGCCGCGGCCGTGCAGGCGATCGGCGAGGCCGCCGGTTACGCGGTGGTCGAGGTCGACCCGGCGTCCGGCCAGCGCGACCAACGCGAACTGGAAGTGGCCCGGCTGCTGGGCGCGCTGACCGGCACCACCGGCGCGCTGGTCGTCAACAACAACGCCGCGGCGACCACACTGATGCTGACCGCGCTGACCGCCGGCCGCGAGGTCGTGATCTCGCGCGGCGAGTTGGTCGAGATCGGCGGTGGCTTCCGGGTGCCCGACGTGATGCGGCGCGCCGGCTGCACGATGGTCGAGGTCGGCGCCACCAACAAGACGCACCTGCGCGACTTCGCCGCCGCCACCGGGGACGCGACGGCCGCCTACCTGAAGGTGCACCCGAGCAACTTCCGCATCGAAGGCTTCGCCTCTGTGCCGAGTGTGCGCGAACTCGCTGCGCTGGCCGCACCCCGCGGCCTGCTGGTGCTCGACGACATCGGTTCGGGGCTGCTGCTGCCGCAGCCGATCCCGGGCTGCGAGGACGAACCGCGCGTCGTCGACAGTCCGGCCGCCGGCGCGCACGTGACCTGCTTCTCCGGCGACAAGCTGCTCGGCGGGCCGCAGTGCGGCATCCTGATCGGTGACGCGGCGCGGATCGCCGCCTGCCGCGCGCACCCGCTGTACCGCGCGCTGCGCTGCGACAAGCTGACGCTGGCCGCGCTCGAAGCGACGCTGCGCATCTACCGCGACGGTGATCCGGCGCACGAGATCCCGACGCTGCGCATGTTGACGGCGCTGCCGGAAGAGCTGCGCGCGCGCAGCGAGCAGCTCGCCGCGATGCTGACCGGGCTCGGCGCCGAAGTGGTCGCCAGCGATTCGTTCGCCGGTTCGGGCGCCAACCCGGCCCGTTCGCTGCCGAGCTTCGCGGTGACGTTGCCCGGCAGTGATGCGCGCGCCGATGCACTGCGCGCTGCCGACCCGGTCGCGGTGTTCGCGCGGCTGCACGACGGCCGCTTGTGGCTCGACGCGCGCACGCTGCTGCTCGAAGATCCGGACCAGGTCGCCGGCGCGGTGCGCGCGGCGTTGTCGTGAACGATCCCATCATGCAACCCCATCCCGACCATCGGCTCACGCGCTACGCCTCCGGCTCGGGTTGAGCCGCGAAGCTGCCACCGGGGAGCCTCGGGCAGGTTCTCCAGAATCTCGGCGTACCGGACCATCCCGATCTGCTCGCGGGTCACCGCGGCTTCGAGGATGCGGGCGTGTTCCGTCTCGACGGCGAGCGGGCGCTGGTGCAGACCGTCGACTTCTTCCCGCCGATCGTCGACGACCCGCGTTGGTTCGGCCGCATCGCCGCGGCCAACTCGCTGTCGGACGTCTACGCGATGGGTGGGCGGGCGATCACGGTGATGAACCTGGTCGGCTGGCCGAAGGAGTTGCCGCTCGAGCTGCTCGGCGAAGTGCTCGCCGGTGGGCTCGAGAAGACCATTGAAGCCGGCGCCGTGCTGTGCGGCGGGCACTCGATCGTCGATGCCGAGGTGAAGTACGGGCTGTCGGTGACCGGGCTGGTGCACCCGCAGCGCTTCTGGCGCAACGGTGGCGCGCGGGCGGGCGACGTGTTGGTGCTGACCAAACCGCTCGGCATGGGGCCGATCTCGACCGCGATCAAACGTGAGCGCTGCAGCCCGGAGCTGGCGCTGGCCGCGATGCAGCAGATGGCGACCTTGAACAAGGTGGCCTGCGAGGCGGTGCTCGATCTCGCGGTGCACGGCGCGACCGACGTCACCGGCTTCGGCCTGGTCGGGCACGCGCTCGAGATGGCCGACGGGGCCGGGCTGCGGCTCGAACTGCAGGCCAGCGCGCTGCCGGTGCTGGCGGGGGCGCTCGAGCTGGTCCGCGACGGCGTGATGTCCGGCGGCTGCAAGCGCGGCAAGGCCCACTACGGGCCGAAGGTCGCGATCGGGGCCGGCGTCGATCCGGCGCTCGCCGATCTGGTGTTCGATGCGGAGACCTCGGGCGGGCTGCTGCTCGCGGTGGCCGCCGCCGATGCCGCGGCGGTGGTGCGGCGGTTGCGCGATGCGGGGGCGTTGTGCCACGCCGAGCTCGGTACGTTCGAGCCGGCCGCGGCCGGAGTGCCGCCGCTGTCGCTGCGGTGAGCGTCGTCAGGCCGGGCGTTCCGCGACCGACAGCAGGCCATGGCGCCGCCAGCCGATCGTCAACAGCCACGTGTGTGCCTCGGTGACCGGGCGAACGACGGCTTCGATGCCGCGCACGACGATCGTCTCGCGAAAGCCATCGAACCACGGTGCTGACGTGTAGGTGTCGATCGGCTGGGGCACCGCCACCATGCGGCCCTCGGCTGCGTGGTGGTGCGCATTGCCCAACACGTAGCGCAGCGCGTTCCGCACTTCGCGCGGGGAACGCAGGATGTGGTCGTGGTAGCGGTCGGCGAACACGCGGCCGCGGCGCTTCCACAGCCGATTGAGGGTGCGCGCGATGCGGACCAGCAGGCCCTGCACGCCACGAAGTGAAGGTGGTCGTTCAGCACCGCATAGTGGATCAGCCGGAAGCCGTTGCGGTCACAGCCGGCGGCGAAGGCCGCGCGCAGCGCCTGGTAGGCCTCGCGACGGCGCAACGGCGGCAAGTGCTCGCGGAGCTTCTGCGTCACGTGCACCGGGAAGCGGGCGGCGAGTGCCTGGCGGGTGTCGTGCGGCACTCCGGCGCGATCGCCGTTCGGCTTGCGGCCGGCACCGGCGCGGCGGCCGCCGTGGGGCGCGCGGAATGGCAGCAGCGGGGCACTCGCACCTCTGGTCTTCTTGCTCGGCTTCGCCTTCACCACGGTCGCCATCTTGATTTCGCAATGTTATGCTACGGATGTGCGCGGCGCAAGGGCCGGGGCATGATTCTGACCGGATCCCTCGGCTTCCCAGCACTCGGGCCCCAAAGTCGGAGTCCAACGTCCGGTCCACGGCGGTCGCTACAGCCACTGCGTTCCGGTGTTGGTGCAAGGCGAGGCAGGCTGCGGGTGGGCAGCCCCCTGAGCGTCAGCGCTTCGTCGCCGCGACCAGCCTGCCGCGGTCGTCGGCGCTCAACTCCGGCCAGGCCACGGGCGGCGCGTCGATCCGGGTCAGTTCGAACGCGAACTGGTAGTCGATGCGATGCGGCAGCGGCTGGAGCCCGGCGGGCGGCAGCGGTGGTTCGCTCGATGGTTCCCGTTCGCGGTCGATCATGGCGATCCGCAGGCTGCACCCGAACCAGGCATGGTTGGCAGGGTCATAGGTCACGGTGCCGTCGATGACGAAGTTCTTCCCCTGCTCCTCCTTGCTGGCCACGACCGCGAACTGCTCGAGCAACTGTTGCGATCGGGTGCACGGCACCGTGAGTTGGTCGAGCAATCGCCGCGCCGCGTTCCCGCGCCATTGCAGCACCGCCCGCTGCGCCGGCCGATCCGCATGACTGCAGGGTTCGCTGCGCAGGACCACCGCGGTCGCGGACTGTTGCAGGAGCTCCAGCGGCACCAGCGGCGGCTCGGGAGCGTTGCCTTGCGGCAGCTGCCACGTGGGAGCCGAGTGTTGGACCAGTTGGGCCGCACCGCGCCGGACCACGACGTGATTGCCGAGCCGCAGCCAGTCGAGTTCGGCGCTCCGGGCGATGGTGAACGGCACGGCTGGCTCGGACGGATCGAGGGTGGGGAACGCGCAGCTGCCGGCGAACGTGTGGTCCTGCGCGGCGGCCACCGCGGCGACGCGGCGCAGATCGGCAGCCGCGCGCACCAAGGTCTGAGCCGGAGCCGTCGTGGTCGGCTGCTGCGCCCGTGGCGTGGCCGACAGCGCGCAGCACAGGGTCAGCAGGTCGACGGCATGCATGCGCGCAGTCTAGCGCGCGGCCGTGATGGCCTGTCGTGGTCGGCGCCGGCGCGGCATGCTCCGGTCATGGCGACCATCGTGAAGCACAAGGCCACCGGCGCGCGGTTCGTCGTGATCGGCGCCAACCTCGCGAAGTGGAAGACGGCCCGCGCCCACGTCCTGCTCGGCGATCTGTTCCCGGTCGAGAACGAAGGCGCCGATCGGGTGCTGGTGGTCTGCGGCGCCGATGGCGTGATCCAGTTCGGCGATGCCGACGCGTTCGTCGTGGTCGAGGTCGACGGTCGCGCGCCGGGCGAGCTGCTGGCCTGAGCTGGCCCGGCCTCAGCGACCGAGCAGCTTCTGCTGTAGCGCGTCGAGGGCCGGCGCTTGGCGCTGGCCGTGCTGACTGAGCTCGATCCGGTAGTCGGTGACACTGGTCTTCTTGCGCGACCGCAGCGGCAGGCCCTGTTCGTAGCGCAGCGGCGCGTTGGCGTCGGGCTCCGGCTGCTCCTTCTCGTCGTCGGCCGCGTCCTTTTCGTCGTCGTCACCGCCTCCGCCCACGACCCGCACGGCAGCCCCGGCGCGGAACACGCGCACGGCGCCCATGGCCCCCGGCATCGCGCCGTCCTCGACCCAGCTGCGCAAGTGCAATTGGTGGATGACGCTGGTCGCCGGGTCGAGCTGGATCGCGAGGTCGACCGTGGCGTTCGGCGCGGGGGCGGCAGGGCGGGCGCCGCCGCCGACGCCACCGATCATCCGGAACGCCATCACACCACCCAGCGACTGGACCAACGACTCCGGCACCGCACCGCTCCAGACCGCTTCCGCGACCTGCTCCGACGACAGCGTCACCGACAGGATCTCGATCGGACGGTCGTCCTTGGCGCCGACCTCACGCTGCGTCACCGCCAGGTCCCAGCCGGCGAGCAGATGCAGCAGCAGCGGCACGTCCGGCAGGAAGCCGACCGGATTGCCGTCGGCGAAGCGGTTGCCGCGCAGTCGCCACTCCGACTTGCCGTCCTTCGCCAGCAGGCGACGTCCGACCAGCACCAGCTCGTCACCTTCGTCGCCTTCGAACACGACGTGCACCCGATCCTGGTGCCAGCTGCCGCTGGCCTTGCCCTTGCCACTCGGGCCGCCCAGGATCATCGCGACCATCGGGTCCGCCTCGTCGCCCTGCTTGCTGTCGGGGCCCCATTGGGCTGCGAACGCGGTGTCCCGGAGAGCGGTGGCCTTCTCGAGCGACAGCTGCAGGCGCTGCTTGGCGGCCGCCAGTGCGTCGGGCGCAGGTGGTGGCGCGGACGGGGCCGGGGACGGCGCCTGGGCGGGAACGGTCGCTGCCAGCAGGGCCAACGTGCAAGCGTGGAGGAGTCGCATGGGCAGAAGGCGCATGGCGGCCGAGAATACTCGGTGGCTGCCGCCGGCGGTCGCCCGATCAGGCGCCGGGCTCCGGCTCGGCGGGCGGCGGCGGCTTCTTCGCCTGCTCCTCGGCGAGGTCCTTCAGCAGCGTGTTGACGCGGATCGCGCCGGCGATGCCCTCGTCGTGCACGAACTCGAGGTGCGGGATCGTGCGCGTGTGCAGCGCCTTGCCGACCTCGCGCTGCACGAAGCCGCGGGCGCGGTCGAGCACTTCCTGGCTCTCGCGCCGCGCCTTCTGTTCGCCGATGGACGTGGGGGCCAGCACCGACCAGTACGCCTTGCACAGCGTGAACTCGGCATCGAGCTCGACGCGCGTGATGGTGACGAGGCCGAGCTTGGGATCGGCGATCTCGCGCTGCAGCACCTCGGCGAGGCGTTGCTTGATCTGTTCCTGCAGGCGGGCGATGCGGCGGTCGTTCATCGAGGCGAGATGATCTCGAGCTGGTGGTCGGCGAGGGTGCCGTCGCGCCAATCCTGCAGCTCGTTGAGCAGATGGTCCATGGTGCTGTTCAGGTGGGCGATCTCGCTGCCGGCGACCACGGCGCCGAGCGTCGCGATCGTGCAGCTGTCGAGGTCCTCGATCTCGGCGATCGACACGTTGAAGGAGCGGCGCAGCCGGTCCTTCAACGACTTGATGACGTTGCGTTTGTCCTTGAGCGTCTCCGCGTACGGGATCTCGAGGGTGAACTGGAGCACGCCGATGTGCAGCATGACGTGGTTCTCTGCGTCGGGTCGCTGGCAGCGAGCCCGCCCGGCATCAGCCGCCGAGCGTGCGCTTGATCAATTCGGTCGCCACGAACTCGAGCTGGTCGCCGACCTTGAGGTCCTGGAAGCCGTCGAACGTCATGCCGCACTCGAAGCCGGCCTTGACGTCGCGCACGTCGTCGTCCTCGCGCCGCATGCTGGCGAGCTTGCCCGACCACACCACGGTGCCTTCGCGCGACAGCCGCACCATCGCACTGCGGCGGGCGATGCCGTCGAGGATGCGGCAACCGGCGATGACGCCGAACTTGCTGGAGCGGAACGTCGCCTTGATCTCGGCGTGGCCGATGACCGACTGCACTTCCTGCGGCGCCAGCATGCCTTCCATGGCTGCCTTCACCTGGTCGAGCAGTTCGTAGATGACGTCGTAGTAGCGGATCTCGACGCCTTCGCGCTCGGCGGCCTGGCGCGCGCTGCTGTCGGCGACGGTGTGGAAGCCGACGATGACGGCGCCCGAGGCGCTGGCGAGGCTGACGTCGGTCTCGTTGATGCCGCCCAGGGCGCTGTGCACCAGGTTGACGCGCACTTCGGCGGTCTGCAGCTCGTCGAGGCACTTCTTGATCGGCTCCAGCGAGCCCATCGCGTCGGCCTTCAGGATCAGCTTGATCTCCTTGGTGTTCTTCTCGGCGAGCTTCGCCGACAGCGTCTCCAGGGTGACCGCCGAACGTTCGGCGCGCGACAGCTCGCGCACGCGGCGCTGACGCTCCTCGACCACTTCCTTGGCCTTCTTGACGTCCTCGATGACGAACAGCTTGTCGCCGGGCGACGGCAGTCGGTCGAGGCCGAACACGGTGATCGGCGTCGACGGGCCGGCTTCGTCGAGGTTCTGGCCGTGGTCGTCGATCATCGCCCGCACGCGGGCGAAGCTCTCGCCGCACACGATCTGGTCCTTCAGCCGCAGCGTGCCGTCGGTGACCAGCAGCGTGACGACGACGCCCTGTTCGGGCGACTGCCGCGACTCGACGACGATGCCCTTGCCGGCCGCGTCCGGACGCGCGCGCAGGTCGAGGATCTCCGACTCGAGCATGATGCGCTCGATGAGTTCGGGCAGGCCCTTCTTGGTCACTGCCGACACCTCGATCATGCCGATCTCGCCGCCGAAGTCCTCGGACTGCAGGCCCTTGATCATCAGCTGCTGCTTGACCTGCATCGGCTTGGCCGAAGGCAGGTCGCACTTGGTGATGGCGACCACGATCGGCACCTTGGCGGCCTTGGCGTGGTTGATCGCCTCCTCGGTCTGCGGCATGACGCCGTCGTCACCGGCGACCACCAGGACCACGATGTCGGTCAGCTGGGCGCCGCGGGCGCGCATCGCCGTGAACGCGGCGTGGCCCGGCGTGTCGAGCACGACGATCGACTGCCCGGCCTCGTTGGTGACCTGGTAGGCGCCGATGTGCTGGGTGATGCCGCCGGCCTCGTGCTTGGCGACGTCGCTCTCGCGCAGCGCGTCCATCAGCGAGGTCTTGCCGTGGTCGACGTGGCCCATGAAGGTCACGACCGGCGCCCGCAGCAGCTGCTGCTCGCCCTCGGACTCCTCGACGAGCTGTTCCATCAGCTCGTCCATCGCTTCCTTGTGCTCGACGATCTTGATGTTGCGCTCGAGCTCGAGGCCGACCAGTTCGACCTCCTCGTTGGTCAGCATCGAGTTGATGTTCTTGCCCGCGATCTTGAGCTTGAACATGAACGTCGCCAGCAGCTCGGTGACCTTGACACCGAGGGCCTCCGACAGCGCCTTCATCGAGACCGGTTCCTCGACCTCGATGACGCGGTTGGGGTCGACCACCTGGCCGATCTTGCCCTTGCGGTTGCCGGGGCCGCCGCGCATGTCGCGGCCGCCGAAGCCGCCGCGTGCACCGCCGGGGCCGGACGGCGGTCGCCGCATGCCACCGGTGGTCGTGGTTGGCCGCGTGCCGGTGCGCTGCTGCAGCTTCTGCAGCGCCTGGCGGCGGATGTTGCCGGGCGCCGCCGGCGCCGAGCGGCGGGTGGCGTCGCGGATGGTCTCCTGCGGCAGCTCGATGCGGCCGACGACGGTCGCCTTCTTCTGGGGCACCAGGAGCCGGCGCACCGGATCCACTTCCCCGGGCACGACCGGCGGCTGGGCGGCAGGCGGGGTGATCGGCAGCGCCCCACCGGTGCGCGCCGCGGGAGTGACCGAGCGGGGTGAGGTCCCGCGCGGGGCGGTCGTCGCGGCCGCCGGCTGGCTCGTCGGTGGGGTCGTGCGCGGGGTTTCGACCGGCGTGTCCCGACCACTGCTCGGCATCTGGTTGACCGGCTGCGGATGCACCGGCGTCGGGTGTGTCGGCAGCGGGTCGGCCGCCGGCGGTTCCGTGGTGGCGGCGGGGTGGCTCGACGGCCGCGATGCAACCGGGTTCGCGGCATCCTTGCCCGCTGCTGCGACCGTGGTCGGAGCGATCGGCTGCACGGCGGGCTCCGGCTCGATGCTCGCCGGCTTCGATGCTGCCGCCGGCTTCGCCGTGGCTGGCTCGTCGATGATCTGGGCTGGGGTCCGGGCTGGGGTCGGGGCTGGCTGGATCGAAGCCGGCTTCGACGCGGTCGGCGTCGGCATCGGCTCGACGCGCGGCGTCGCGATCGGGGCCCTGGCAGCCGGCTCCCTGGCGGCCGGTTCGCTGGGGATCGGTTCCTTGGTCGCCGGCTCCACGGCCTGCGGCTCCGCGTCCTCGCGCTTGAGCGGCTTCTTCGCGGCCGGCTTCGGCGGCGGCAGCACCTTCTTCGGCAGCTCCTTGCGCGCGCCGCCGGCGGCGTCGCCGGCCGGCATCGCATCGCCTTCCTCGGCCGTCGCACTCAGCGACTTCTTCTTCGGCAGCCCGCTCGACGCACCGGGTTCGGAAGTCATCGGCTGCTTCTTGAGGCCCTGCGCCGACAGGCGCGCCTCGGCCATCATCAGATCGGCGTCGTCGAGCACCGTCATGTGCGTCTTGACGTTCTCGAAACCGATCTCACGCAGCAGCTTCGCCAGGTCGGGACCACGCATCCCGAAATCCTTGGCCAGTTCGAAGACTCTTACCTTTTTCAATCGCTTTGCTCCTCTGCGGTGCGTGGGAACGGTCTCGTGCCGCGCGCCGGTGAATGTCGTGATGCGTTGCGTGTGGTCGTGGTCGGCAAGTTCGCGGCGATCAGCCGGTCACGCTGCCTGCAGAGCCGGCGGGTGGGGTGTTGTCGTCGCCGTCGTCGGTGTCGGTGGTGTCGGTGCCGCCGTCGGTGGCATCGCTCCCGGGAGCGCCGCCGTCGCCCGAGGGGGCATCGGTCTGGTTCTCCTCGGCGACCGAGCGCTCGAGTTCGGCGCGGGTCATGATATCGATGTCCCAGCCGGTCAGCTTGCTGGCCAGCCGCACGTTCTGGCCCTTGCGGCCGATCGCGAGCGATTGCTGGTCCTCGTTGACGATCACCAGCGCCTTCTTGGCCGCCGGATCGAGGGTGATGTCCCCGACCTCGGCCGGCTTCAGCGCGTTGGCGATCAGCGTGGTCGGGTCGTTGTTCCAGCGGATGATGTCGATGCGCTCGCCGTTGAGCTCGTCGATGATCGACTTGATGCGGTTGCCGCGCACGCCGACGCAGGCGCCGACGCAGTCGACCTTGTCGTCGGCCGAGTCGACCGCGAGCTTGGTGCGGTAGCCCGGCTCGCGTTCGATGCGGCGCACGGTGATGGTGCCGTCGGCGATCTCGGGCACCTCGAGCTCGAACAGCGCGCGGACCAGGTCGCGGTGGGTGCGGCTGAGGATCACCTTGACCCGCGGGCCGACCTTCTTGACCTCGAACACCAGCGCGCGGATCCGCTCGCCGATGTTGTACGACTCGCTGCGCACCTTCTCCGAGCGCGGCAGGATGCCCTCGGTGGTGCGGCCGAGGTTGACGATCACGGTGTCGCCCTCGAAGCGCTGGATGGTGCCGCTGACGATCTCGCCGACCTTGCTCTCGTATTCGGTGAACACCACGTCGCGCTCGGCTTCGCGGATCTTGCCGGTGATCGCCTGCTTGACCGACATCGCGAAGATGCGGCCCTGCTCCTCCATCGACACGTCGTAGTTGCAGACGAACTCGCCGGTCTCGCGGTCCAGGGCGATCTCGACATCGTCGACGCCGTACTTCTTGGCCAGCGCCATCGACATCGCCTGCTCGATGGCGACGATCAGCGCTTCCTTGTCGATCTCCTTGTCGCGAGCGATGGAGTCGATGTAGCGGAGGATGTCAGCGTGATTGGCCATGACCTGCGGAGCGATTGCGACGATGCGAGCGGGACGAGGAAGAACGGCCGCGGGCGCCGGTGTTTGGAGTGTCGACGTGGGGAGAGTCGACGTGGACAGTGCGGAAGCGGGACGGCGCGTGCGGCGGGGGAACTGGGGCTGGGATCCGGGCCGCGGCGGGCCGGGATCGGTTGGATCGGGTAGTGACGAAAATGACGGTTGGCAGAAACGGTAAGCCCGGCAGGCGGCAGAATCCCCGCGCCCCGAACCCTCGGGTTCGGGGCTCCAGACCGGCGGCATGCCGTTCGGAGAGATTCCACCGACTGTCCGGGCTGGGCCTGGGCAGCGACGGTTCCCATCGTCGCCGTGGCGATGGTGGGAGGGCGGAGATGCTATCCCGGGCCCCGGGTCGGTCAAGCCAACGTTCGGACCGACCGGCGGTTACCTTGCCGACCGCGGGGCTAGGTGCCCATGCTGCGCCGGCTCGCGCCGGTGGCGGCCCGTCCTCGCCCAGTCCTCGCCGGTCCTCGCCGACCTTCCGCATGCACGACGCCGCCAGCTCCCTGCGCACTCGCCCGTTCGCCCTCGCCGATGCCGGCGCGGTCGAGCCCTGGCTCGCGTCCCCCGGGCTGTCGATCCCGGCCGGTTGTCTGCGCCGCGAATGGCCGCAGCGGCTGCTGGCCGACAGCCGCATCGTGGCGATGGTCGGCGAAGCCGGCGGTCGCCGGGTCGGCTTCGTGCGGCTGGACTGTGGGCCGGATCGGGTGGCCGAGGTGACCCTGGTGATCGCCCCGGAGTGCCGGCGGCAGGGCTGGGGGCGCGCGATGTTCCTGGCCGGGCTGCAGGTGGCGCGGCGCCTCGGCTTGCGCGGCATGATCGCCAGCATCGATCGGGACAACGCTTCGGCGCTGTGGTTCTTCGCCGACCAGGGCTTCGTGCAGGACGGTCTGGTCGGCGATCGCATCCGCATGCGTCGCTATGTGCACGCCGGCGAACATGCCGCACCGCTCGACGTCGACGCCTGAGTGACGCCGGAAGCCGGCCCGCGGTGACGGCAGTCGCGCGGCGCCGTGCTTGACCCGCGGCGGCACCGCCGGAACCATGCTCCGCCTCCAGCGCGGTCTCCGCGCCCCCGGCGCGCTCGCGCCGCCTCGAGGTCGTCATGCAAACCGTCAGTTGTAAGCAAGCGCTCGCCGGTCAGGTCCAGGTCGGCAGCAAGGTCGAGATCCGCGGCTGGGTGCGCACGCGCCGCGACAGCAAGGCCGGTATCTCGTTCGTGCAGGTCACCGACGGCAGTTGCCAGGGCACGCTGCAGGTGGTCGCGCCGAACAGCCTCGTCAACTACCAGGACGGGGTGCTGAAGCTCACCGCCGGCGCGTCGCTGATCGCGCGCGGCACGTTGGTGCAGAGCCAGGGCAAGGGGCAGTCGGTCGAGGTCCAGGCCGACAGCGTCGAGATCTGCGGCCTGGTCGACGACCCGGAGACCTACCCGATCCAGCCGAAGGAGCACACGCTCGAGTTCCTGCGCGAGATGGCGCACCTGCGGCCGCGCACCAACACGTTCGGCGCGGTGGCGCGGATCCGCCACGCGGCTGCGTTCGCGATCCACCAGTTCTTCACCCAGGAGGGCTTCTTCTGGGTCAACACGCCGATCATCACCGCCAGCGACGCCGAAGGGGCCGGCCAGATGTTCCGCGTCAGCACGCTCGACGCGCACAACCTGCCGAAGACCGATGCCGGCAAGGTGGATTGGAAGCAGGACTTCTTCGGCCGCGAGGCGTTCCTGACCGTGTCGGGCCAGCTCAACGTCGAGGCCTACTGCCTCGCGCTGTCGAAGGTCTACACGTTCGGGCCGACGTTCCGCGCCGAGAACAGCAACACGACGCGCCACCTCGCCGAGTTCTGGATGATCGAGCCGGAGATCGCGTTCGCCGATCTGGCCGCCGACGCCGACCTCGCCGAGCGCTTCCTGAAGCACATCTTCCACTACGTGCTGCAGGAGCGCATGGACGACCTGAAGTTCTGCGACGAGCGGATCCAGAAGGGCGTCATCGCGCGGCTGGAGACGTTCCTGCAGCAGTCGTTCGAACGCATCGACTACACGGCGGCGATCACGATCCTGCAGCAGGCGAAGAAGAAGTTCGACTACGCGCCGCAGTGGGGCATGGACCTGCAGACCGAGCACGAGCGCTACCTGTGCGAGGAGCACGTCGGGCGACCGGTGGTGGTGATGAACTACCCCGAGGCGATCAAGGCGTTCTACATGCGCAGCAACGCCGATGGGAAGACGGTCGCGGCGATGGACATCCTGGCGCCCGGCATCGGCGAGATCATCGGCGGCAGCCAGCGCGAGGAGCGGTTGGACGTGCTCGATGCACGGATGAAGAAGATGGGGCTCGTGCCGGAGCACTACTGGTGGTACCGCGACCTGCGCCGCTATGGCACCGTGCCGCACGCCGGCTTCGGGCTCGGCTTCGAGCGGCTGCTGGTCTACATCTGCGGCCTCGCCAACATCCGCGACGCGATCCCGTATCCGCGCGTGCCCGGTTTCGCGACGTTCTGATCGCCATGCTGCGAGTGGCACTGTTGGCGGCGATGGCCGCGGTCTGGTGGCTCGCGATCGCCGCGTGGCCGGATCTGCCGGATCGCATCCCATTGCACTTCGACGCTGCGGGGCGACCCGATGGTGACGCGCCGCGATCGCCGTGGCTGTGGTTCGGCCTGCCGGCGTTCGCGACCTGCCTCGGCGCCGCGCTCGGGCTGATCCTGCCCGGATGGACCCGCGCCGCCGCGCGCCGCAACTCACCACGGCTCAACATGCCCGACGCGATCCGGTTTCAGGCCCTGCCGGAAGCGTCTCGGCTGCGCGCGGTCGAACCCATGGCCGGCGCGCTGCAGTGCATGGCGCTGCTGCTGCAGGGGCTGTTCGCTTGGATCGTGAACGGCATCGCCGCGGTCGCCACAGGGGCAGCGAGCACGCTGCCGTCGACCCCGGTGTTCGGCTTCGTCGCGGGGATCGTCGCCACGGCCGGATGGATGTTGGTAGCCATCCGGCGCGCCGTGGCTCGCGAGTTCGCCGCACAACACGGCCGATGAACCCGCTGCCGCGGTGGCGCCTGGATCATCGTGCGTGCCCGCGAAGGTTCACGGGCCGAGGCCGCCCGGCAGGTCCGGCTCGTCGTGCGGCGGGAACAGCACCTTCTTGAAGCACCAGAAGGTGAGGTAGCTCACGCTGCTGATCGACAGCAGCATGAAGGTCCAACCGAGTGTGGTCAGGGTTGCGAGCATGGATCGTCTCCTTCAGTCCGTGGCGGGAAGTCGGCCATCGAGGTCACGCCCTTCGGCGCGCCACCGGCGGGTGCCGACGAATGTGACGGCGACCAGGCCGCCGATGGTGAGCAACAGGAACACCCAGGTGCGGCGGGCACTGCCCGGGCTCTCGACGTCGACCTCGGCCGCGACCGGATAGGTCTTGGTGGTCGTGCCGTCACCGACGGTCAGTTCGAACTTCACCACGAAGTTCTTCGGCTCGGCGGGCTCGACGACCAGGAACGAAGGACTCTTGGTGTCGGCATCGGCCAAGGTCACCGGGGTGCCGTCGACCTGCTTCCAGGCATAGGACAGCTTCTTCGTGGCCTGGTCGCCGTGCGCTGCGGGGAAGCTGGCCACCAGGTCGCGTTGGCCGGCGACGTTCAGCTTCGGCGAGGTGGTCACGTTGCCGCGCAACGTCTCGACGTAGCCAGTGGCGTTGTTCAGGCAGAAGCCGATCAGGATCACGATCAGGTACGCCGGTGACACGTACTTGATCACGAACTGGAAGAACTTCGGGATGCGGATCTGGGCGCCTTCGTGCGCCTCGGCGATGCCGCGCTCGAGGCCGAAGATCCAGCCGAAGGCGATGATCTGCACCGCGGCCACGACCATGATGAACACCGAGCCGACCCAGAAGTCGATGGTGTCGAGCGCCGTCAGACCCTTGCTGTACCAGAGCACGAACGCGTTGCCGAGCAGGCCCCAGATCGTCACCAGCGTGGTCGACTTCTTCTTGTCGATGCCGAGCGCCTCCTCGAAGAACGCCTTGGTCGGCTGCAGCATCGACAGCGAGCTGGTGATCGCGGCCAGGAACAGGATCAGGAAGAACGCGGCGCCGAAGAAGTTGCCGCCCGGCATCTGCGCGAACACCATCGGCAGTGTCTTGAAGCCGAGGCTCATCGAGCCGCCGGTCGCCTGCGAGGTCAGCAGCGCGCCGACGAACACCACCGAGGCGGTGACCGTGATCAGGCCGCCGAGCACGACCTCGAAGAACTCGTTGGTGGCCGAGGCGGTGAGGCCCGACAGCACCACGTCGTCCTTCTTCTTCATGTAGCTGGCGTAGTTGATGATCACGCCGAAGCCGACCGACAGGCTGAAGAAGATTTGGCCGGTCGCGGCGACCCAGGTCTTCGGGTTCCAGAGCTTCTCGAAGTCGGGGTTCCACAGGAAGCCGAGCCCGTCCTGCACGGTCTGTCCGGTCGTGCCGGCCGGCGCGTCTAGCGTCAACACGCGCACCAGGATGATCACGCCGAGCAGCGCCATGACCGGCATCGCGTACTTGCAAACCGTTTCGATGCCCTTCGACAGGCCGCGATAGACGAACCAGACATTGCATACGACCGTGATCGCGAACGCGACCAGCACCGGGTGCATGTTGGTGAACAGCGCCCCGTGTTCGGCGGCACCGACCACGTCACCGAAGAATCCGTGCGTCTTCGGCACCTGCACGTCGATGACGCTGGTGTTCGGATCGAGGCCGATGCCGCCGGTGCAGTACTTCCAGAAGTAGTACAGGCACCAGCTCTCGATCAGCACGTAGTAGAAGTAGACGCCGAGCGGGATGAGCACGCCGAGCACGCCGGCGTAGCGGCCGAAGCTGCCCTTGCACCAGACGCCGAGGATGCCGGGAGCACTGTGGAATCCCTTGCGGCCGCCGTAGCGGCCCATCGCCCATTCCGCCCAGCCGATCGGGATGCCGACCAGCACCAGCGCGAGGAAATACGGGATCATGAACGCGCCGCCGCCGTTCTCCGCCGCATTGCCCGGGAACCTCAGGAAGTTGCCGAGGCCGACCGCCGAGCCGGCGACCGCGAGAATGACACCGAGGCGCGAGCCCCACTGCTGGGTAGGTTGTTTGGTCATGCGCGAGCGGACGAGTGAGCGGCGGGACTGTCCCGCCGGTCCCGCGATGATGCAACCGGGTCTGCCCAGAAAGGACGTGTCGAGTTCGTGCCGGAACGTGCTCGCCAAGGCCACGCGCGCGCGGTCCAATCCGCCGCCTCGACACCATGGCAAAGACCAAGGGCAAGCGGCCTCACCCCAACGCGATCCACCTGACCGTCGCCAGCGTGCCGCGCTCGATCCGGTTCTACGAGGAGAAGCTCGGCTTCAAGCAGGACGGCTGCTGGCCCGAGGGCGACAAGCCGGTCTACGCGAAGATGGTGCTCGACGGCCAGGTGCTGATGCTCGGCGAGCTGCCGTCGCTGCAGGAGGCGAGGCAGATGGGACTCGACGCCGACGAACTCGACCTGGTCAAGCAGGACGCGCGCGCGATGGCGCGCGGCGCGCTCGGCATCGGCGTGTCCTACTACGTGCTGGTCGCCGACGTCGATCGCTTCGCCGCGAAGATGAAGAAGCGCCGCGTCAAGCTGCTGCTCGGCCCGAAGACGCAGTTCTACGGCGCCCGCGAGTGTGCGCTGGTCGATCTCGACGGCTATCGGCTGGTGTTCTACAGCCCGGCCGCGCCGGCGGCCCCGCCCGCCGACTGAAGGCCGCGGCGCAACCGCGCCGCCGACACCTCCGGCGGCAAGGCGTTGATGTACATGTCGCCGCCGAGCTCGAGCCCGGCCATCTGGCCGGTGCGCGGCTGCAGCTCGAAGTGCCAGTGGAAGCGTTCGCCGGGCACCCGGTGCAGCCACAGGTTGCAGGCCGGTCGCCCGAGCCCGTGTGCGACCGCGGTGAACAACGCGTGCAGCGCCGTCGCCAGCGAGTCGAGGTCGGTGTGCAGGAAGTCGTCGTCGCAGCGGGTCGGCAGCAGCCAGGTCTCGTGCGGCAGCTTCGGCGGCGACGGCGCGATCACCGCGTGCGTGCCGGTCGTGAACACGAGCCGGCCTTGTTCGGCGGCGTTCGCCAACGTCGCGCACCACGGGCAGCGGGGCAGGGTCCGGGCCTGCGCCAGCTCGAGCTGCAGCCGCGGCGGCAGTTCGGGCAGGCCGAGCACCTGGCTGTGGTTGTGCTCGATCGAGGCGCCGGCCAGCGCGCCGATGTTCTTGAACAAGAACGTGCAGGCGATGCCCGGCCGCTGCTCGAGGGCCTGCACGCGGCGCCGCCACAGCGACAGGCAGCGGCGCCAGGTGCCGCGGTCGAGGTCGGCGGGTTGCTCGTGGTGCGAGCGTCCCTCGGCGATCACCTCGTGGTGCAGGTTGGCCGGATACTTGTTCGGGAACGCGCGGGCGACCCAGCCCGGTCCGTCGGCGCGGCTGCAGGCATCGCGTTCGGCATCGACTTCCGGTGGCGTCTCCGCTTCCTGGTCCTGGCAGAACGGACAGGCCTTGCCGCTCGCCTGCGGACCGGTGTGCATCGGCCGTTGCTGGCGGCGCGGCGCCATCAGGATCGGGCGGCCGGTGGTCGGATCGACCACCGTGCTCGGTTCGTGGTCGGAGCCCTGGGTCATCGGCCGGCGCGTTCGTAGGCGTCGTGGCACGCGGTGCAGTGGCGTTCGCGGCCGGTGCGGAACAGGTCGGCGGCGAGGTCGCCGTGATGCTGGCGCGCTTCGAGCGCCACCTGCAGCAGCCACGACTCGGCGTCGCGGGCGTAGCGGGCGAAGCCCGGCACCTGCTGGTTCTCGAAGCGGCCGTAGCCGAGCGCCAACGTCGCGGCGGCCTGCTGCGCGGTGGCGGCCGCCTGCTTCAGGTCGCCCTGCGGCGACTGCAGCAACGCGCGATGCAGCTCACTGCAGTGCACGTCGAGCTGCTCCATGTGCCGGAGCCAAGTCTGCGGCCCGACGGCTGCGGCCGTGTCCGCGGGCGCTGCGGTCGGGCTCGCGCAGGCGACGAGCAGCAGGGCAGTGGCGGTGCTGGCACGGGACATCGGCGCCGACTGTAGCGAGGGCCGGGGTCGTGGTCAGCGCGGCGTTTGCGGTTCCGGCGCGGTCGGCGGCGACCAGGGCTCGATGCTGGTGGCGCCCGGCAGCAGCTCTGCCGGCGCGGTCGGCGGCTCGGCGCCGCGCGCATAGCTGCGCAGCCGCGCCAGGATCTGCACCGAGCTGCCGGGGACGAACACCATGCTTCGTTTGCCGTCGGCGGCGAACTCCTCGCGCAGCGCCGGTGGCTCGCAGTGCAGTTCGAGCACCGTCACGCGCGGATCCGAGTGCGGCAGTTGGATGCGGCCGTCGGCCGGCACGCGATACGCGGCGCGCAGCGCCTGCTCGGTGAACGTGGGCCAGGTCGGGGCCGGCAAGCTCGAGCAGGCGGCGAGCCACGGCAACAGCGCCGCGCTGGTCCGCCGTGCGGGCCGCCTGCGCGCGGCGCCGGCATCGCCTCCGCCCGGACCGCGGGCTACCGTGCGGGCATGGTCGGTGGTGTCGCGGTGCAAGGCAATCTGCTGTGCGTGACGTGGTCCGCGGCGCGTGGGCATGTGTTCCTGTTCGATCTCGAGGCGCAGCAGCGGGTGTCGGCGTGGACGATGCCGGTCGGACCACAAGGCTATTCCGATGCGGCCGGCGTCGCCATGGACGAGCACTACCACCTGTTCGTCGCCGATCCACACAACGATCGGGTGTGTCACTTCAGCGCCTTCGGCCGCAGCCTCGGTGAGTTCGGCCAGCCGGCGCCCGCGCAGGGGGATGCCGGCCGCGACCGGCCCGGTGTGCTCGACCGCCCGCACGCGGTCGCGCTGCGCGGGGACCTGCTCTACGTCGCCTGCGGCGATGCGCCGCGGCGGCGCGCCGTGCAGCGCTTCTCGCGCCAGGGCACCGTGCTGAAGCCGTTGGCATCGCGCGGCGATCCGGAGGCGAAGTTCGGCGCGCCGCGCGGGCTGTGGGCCGATGCCGATGGGGTGCTGGTCGCCGACACCCTGCGCGGCGTGCTGCAGCGCTTTCGCGGCGACGGCACCTTCCTCGGTGAGGTGCCGTGCGCGGACGCGGGCGAACTGGCGCGGCCGATCGCGGTGGCGCGGCTGCCGAACGGGTCGCTGCTGATCGCCGAGCGCGGCGACCGCACCGGGGTGCGTTTGCTCGGGGTCGACGGCCGGGTGCTGTCGGGCGGCGGCGAGCTGCAGCAGCACTGCATCGACCCGATCGGCTTCGCGACCGATCGCCGCGGCAATGTGTATGTGCTCGATCGGCTCGGCGAGCGCGTGCTGCAGTTCGGTGCCGATCTCACGTTCGGGCGGATCGTCATCGACCTGGCCGAATTGCTCGACGATGCACCCGGCAATTCGTGAGTCCGAGCCGCGGCTTGCGCAGACTCTCCACCGGCATTGTGAAAAACCGGCGAGCCGAAGCTTGCGATGGCGCGAAGCGACGGTAATAAGGGAGCGCTGCCACGTTTCGCGGTCGACGACCGGTCAGCCTTCGCAGCTCGTTGTGGACAACGCTCAACAGGACAGGTTCCTGCCAAAGCGGTCCTCGCCGAGAGCCGAGGTGGTCGTGCCCGAGGAGCAGCAGCACTTCGTCCCGTTCTGATTGGTGGCGGTTCAGGTGGTGGGCGCGGGTCCCGGATCCCTCTCCGGATTTCTCCCCCGTGCCGTTGCCGGCTCCGCCAGAGGCAACTCAACTCCCATTCTGGGGAGGGGCTCCTTGGATCGCATTCGTATCCGGGGTGGCCGCGGTCTCCGCGGCACCGTTCGTGTTTCTGGTAGCAAGAATGGCGCGCTGCCGATCCTGGCTGCGGCGCTGTTGGTCGATGGTCCGATCCTGCTGCGCAACATGCCGCGGCTGACCGACGTCGAGAACTTGCTCCGCATCCTCGACCGGCTCGGGGTCGTGCACGTCTGGCACGCCGACGGCACGCTCGAACTCGAGGCCAAGGACAAGACCGTCTACACGGCGCCCTACGACCTGGTGCGCACGATGCGCGCCAGCTTCGTCGTGCTGGGCCCGCTGTGGGCGCGGCGCGGCGTCGCGCGGGTCAGCTATCCGGGCGGGTGTGTGTTCGGTCACCGTCCGATCGACCTGCACCTGAAGGGCCTGCGCGACATCGGCGGCACCATCGAGCAGAGCGACGGCTACGTCACGCTGAGCGGTCGTCCGAGCGGCGGCGCGGTGTTCCTCGGTGGCAACATGGGATCGACCGTGCTCGGCACCGCCAACGTCGTGATGGCGGCGACGCTGGGCAAGGGCACCACCTACCTCGAGTCGGCGGCGATGGAGCCGGAGATCGAGGACCTGTGCCACTTCCTCAATGCCTGCGGCGCGCGGATCTCCGGCATCGGCAGCCACCTGCTGGTGATCGAGGGCGTCGACACGCTGCACGGCTGCGAGTGGCGCATGATCCCCGACCGGATCGAGGCCGGCACGTTCCTGTGCGGCGCGATCCTGATGAACAGCGATGTCATCGTGCAGGACTGCAATCCGATGCACATGCTGGCGGTGGTGGACCGGCTGCGGGCGGCCGGGGCCCAGCTCGAGCTCGGCCGCGACTTCATCCGCAACGTGCCGACGGCCAAGGGCAAGCTGCGCGCCTGCGACATGACGACGATGGCGTATCCTGGCTTCCCGACCGATCTGCAGGCGCAGTTCATGGCGCTGATGACGCGCGCCGACGGCGTGTCGGTGATCACCGAGAAGATCTACCCGGAGCGGTTCATCCACACCGCCGAGCTGCAGCGCCTCGGCGCGCGCATCCGCCGCGAGGGCCCGAGCGCGATCATCGAGGGCACCGAGGAGCTCAGCGGCGCCCCGGTGATGGCCAGCGACCTGCGCGCCTCGGCTAGCCTGGTGCTGGCCGGACTGTGCGCGCGCGGCTCCACCGACGTCCGGCGCGTCTACCACATCGATCGCGGTTACGAGCGCATCGAGGAGAAGCTGCAGTGCATCGGCGCCGACATCGAGCGCATCAGCGAGGGCTGAGCTGCCGCGCCGCGGGTCGCCGGCCGTTCACGAGCTGGCGACCTGCGCCGTCTGACGGAAGCGCGCTTCCTCGGCCGTCAGGTCGCACAGGATGCCGTGCGCCGAGCAGCACTCGATGTCGCTGAGGTCCATCACCACGTCGTCGTCGCACTCGAGATCGAGATTGCCGACGTCCTCGACGATCGCCACCACCGGCCGCAGCGGATCGCGGGTCGGACAACGCACCACGGCGAGCCGGCCGTCGAGCAGTTCGACCAGCTGGCCGACCGGGTAGACGCCGTTGCACTCGACGAAGCGCCGCAGCAGCTTGCGGTCGAGTCGATCGCCCATCGCCAGCATCACGCGGTAGGCGCGGATCGGCGACATCGGCTGCTTGTAGGGACGGGCCGCGGTCAGGGCCTCGTAGATGTCGCAGATCTTGACGATGCTGGTCACCAGCGAGACGTGGTGCTCGTGCTGCGTGCGCGGGTAGCCGCTGCCGTCGGGGCCGCGGTGATGGCCGAACGCGGCGGCGACCGCCAGCGGGTCGGCATCGTGGTGGTCGAGCAGGATCTCGGCGCCGAACTCCGAGTGCTTGTTCATCAGGTTCCGCTCCTCGGCGTCGAGCGGCCGCGTCGCGTGCAGCAGTTCGAACGGCACCCTGGCCTTGCCGACGTCGTGCAGCAGGCCGGCGGTGCCGATCCGGATCAGCAGGTCGCGGTCGTCGGTGAGGCTGCGCGCGAACTGCATCGCCAGCAGCGCGACCCGCAGCGAGTGGCCGAACGTGAACGCGTCGTACTGTTCCTGGCGCAGCAGGCCGAGCGCCTGCCGGTCCTTCTGCTCGAGCAGGTGCAGCATGCGCTCGGCCTGGGTCTGCACGGGGGCGAAGTCGATGCGGCCGCCGCGGCACACCGACACCGTCACCGTCTGCAGCAGGTCGACGACGGTCTGGTAGAAGCGCAGGCCGATCTGCACCGCGGAGTCGAGCTCGGGCTGCGCCGCGGCGGCTTCGGCGCCGCCGGCGGCGGCCTGGCGATCGACGTAGGGTGGCAGCAGTCGCACGCGCGCGACCTTGCGCTCGGCGAGGGCGGTGTTGAAGCGTTCGGCGTCGGCGCCCGCGTCCGGGCGCGAGTTGAGCGCCAGCAGCAGCTGTTCGAGCGCGGCGAGTTCGACCGGTGGCTCGAACTCGATGCCGCCCGCCTTCCAGTTGGCCAGCAGTTCGACCAGGCGCGGGGCGCCGATGCTGGCGCCGAGCAGCGGCTTGCCCTGGCAGAACACGATGCGTTCCGCGACCCCGATCAGGATCTTGCCGGCGCTGGTGGCGCGGGCGAAGTCCTGCAGGCGCCGCTGCAGCTCCTGCAGCGCGTTCTGCACGCGCGAGTGCGACAGCTCGTAGATGCGGCAGTTGACCAGGCAGGCCGCGAGTCGATCGACGAGCAGCGTGGCCTCGATGGTGGCATCGAACGGCGCTTCCGGTTGCTGGGGGGCGGCTGTGGTCATGATGGCGCACGCAGGAGCAGCAGGATGTGGGCGGCCCGTTCGCGGACGAGGCGGGCGCGGCGGTCCCAGAAGCGCAGGCGTCGATGTCTGGCCAGACGCTGCAGCAGGCCGATGGTGGTCGGTCCACCGGCGTGACGCAGCGCGTCGATCGCGCGCAGCAACGGTTCGACGGGGCCGGCCTCGGCCCGCAGCACGTTGCCGTTCAGGATCGCGATCGACTCCTGGTCGATGGTCTGGCCCGGTCGCCGGCTCAGGAAGTTCGTCAGCAGCCGCGGCAGATGGCCGTCCGGCAGTTGCGTGGCACTGGCCACGTCCAGCGTCGCCAGCGTCGCCGGCAACAGCGGCAGCGTGCGCACGAAGGCGAGCAGCTGCTCCAGCGCCGGACCGGTCGCCTGGCGGGCCATCACCGGCAGCAGCTGGCGCACCACCGGGCCGTCGATCGCCAGCAGGGTTCCGGCCACGGCGGGGTCGGTCAGCACCCGCGCCCGTTCCGCTGCTTCGAGGCCGCCGAACGCCAGCATCGGCGCGAGCTTCTCGAGCCCCTGGCGCAGAACCTCGCGCCCGGCCTGGTCGCCACCGAGGGCCCGCGCGCACAGCGGCAGGCGCTCCGGGAAGTGCGCGGCCAGGAACTGGGCGTCGATGTAGCGGCGGGCGCACGGCAGCGCCGGGCCGCCGATCTCGACCAGGGCCTCGAGGATCTGCAGCCGGATCGGCTCCTTGATCGCGTCCTTGCGGTCGACGCGCAGATACGGATCGAGCACCGTGCCGAGCCGTTCGCCGTGGTCGGCGAACAGCTTGCGCAGCATCGTCACCAGCCGCTCGGCACCGCTCTCCAGGTGGCCGTGGATCAGCGTGTGCAGGAACGCCCCGAGCACCTCGCGCGCCGTCACCAGGTCGCTCGCCTTCGGCAGCACCAGGGCACCACCCGGCGGGATGTCCTCCAGCTCGGCCAGCAGCAGATCGACGTCGGCGGTGATCTTGTCGTCCTCGGGGCGGCCCGACGGCAGCCCGGGTCGGGGCGCGGACGGCGTCGCCGAGGTGCGGAAGAACTGCCGCGCCACGTCCAGCGCCAGCCGCAGCAGGCCGCCGCCGCGCACGCGGGCGCCCAGCCGCACGACCTCGGCGAGGTCGCGTTCGAGGCGTTCGAGGATCAGCTTGACGACGCCTTCGATGGAGGCGGAATCGGCGCCGACATCGGCGGGCAGCAGCGTGCCGATGCGTTCCAGCACGTCGACCCGGATCGTGGCGTCGTCGGTGTCGGCCTTGGTCAGCACGTCGACGGCGCGCAGCCGCGCCTGCACCGTCGCATCGGCGCTCAGGCGTTCGAGCGCCTGCTGCACGTGCGGCGGCACCGGGCTCGGCCGGGACGGGCGCTGCGGGGCCGTCGCGGTGGGCGCCACCGGGGGCCGACCGCTGCCGCTGCCGGGACCGGCGCCGGTGCCGCCACCGCCCGACCCGGGGTTGGCGTCGAAGTGGCCGTCGTAGATCAGCTGCAGCGGGCGCAGGTTGTTCTGGTCGATCGGCCAGGAGGCGAACAGCTGCTCGTGCGAGCGGCCGCGCTTGTGTTGCAGGTGGTCCAGCATCGCCAGCAGATCGCCGGCGGCGCAGATCGGGCCGAACTCGAAGCCGCGCAGGCCGACGTCGCGCAACCGTTCGATCAACGGCACCGCATCGGGGTCGTCGAGCGGCAGCGAGGCGTTGCCGATCCACAGCGCGCGATCGCGGACCTGCAGCAGCACGCTGCCCTCGGCGATCCGCAGGGACGCCAACTGGGTCAGTGCGACCTCGATGGCGGAGGAGACCCGCGGATGGGAGGGCGCGTAGATGCGAGCGTTTCGCCACATCGTCGCGAACGCGCGCACCGCCGCACGGCCCGCGCGTGCAACTTCAGCGTTCTCGACCGAGGGTGTTCCGTTGCCGCTCACAGCAGTCCGCTATCGACCTGCGGCCGATCCCGCCTGAGGGCGGTCCGGCCGGCGAACGTCGCCGACCGCCGGGCCGCGGCCGGTCAGCGGCGAACTGCCGATCGCACCGCGGCGATGACGTCGCTGACGTCGTCGTCGCTCAGCCGCGCCGACAGCGGCAGCGACAAGGTCTGCTCGCCGATCGCGAGCGCGTTCGGGAAGTCGGTCGGCCGCCAGCCGAAGCGCTGCTGGTAGACGGACATGCTGGCGATCGAGCGGTAGTGCACACCGGTGCCGATGTTCTGCCGGTGCAGCCGCATCAGCAGGTCGTCGCGGCCGAGGCCGCAGCGGCTCTTGTCGACCTGCACCGTGAACAGGTGCAGCGCGTGGCGTTCGTCGGCGGGCCACGCCGCCGGCAGCCCGAGCGGCAGATCGGCGAACTCGCGCAGGTAGCGCTGCCAGATCTCCTGCCGCCGCTGCCAGTAGCTCTCGATGCGCGTGATCTGGTGCAGGCCGATCGCCGCCTGCAGGTCCATCATGTTGTACTTGAAGCCGATTTCCTCGACGTCGTAGTGCTTGTAGCCGTCGTCGGTGAAGCGCTTCCACGCATCGGCGGACATGCCGTGCAGGCCCATGCGCTTCACGCGCTTGGCCAGCTGCTCGTCGCGCGTCAGCACCATGCCACCCTCGCCGGTGACGATGTTCTTGGTCGAGTAGAACGAGAAGCAGCCGAGGTCGCCGATGGTGCCGGCCTTCTTGCCGCGATACTCGGTCTCGATCGCGTGGGCGCAGTCCTCGATCACCTTGAGCCGGTGTTCGCGGGCGATCGCCATCAGCGCGTCCATGTCGCAGGCGCGGCCGGCGAAGTGCACCGGCAGCAGCGCCTTGGTGTGCGGCGTGATCTTGCGCCGCACCTGCTCCGGATCGATGTTCATCGTCACCGGGTCGACGTCGGCGAGCACCGGCTTGGCCCCGGCGTGCACGATCGCGTTGACCGTGGCGCAGAACGTCATCGGCGTGGTGATCACCTCGTCGCCCGGCTTCAGGCCGAGCACGACGCAGGCGAGGTGCAGACCGGCGGTGCAGGAGTTGAGCCCGACCGCGTGCGGCACGCCCTTGTAGGCGGCGACGCGGCGCTCGAACTCGGCCGCTTTGGGACCGGTGCCGAGCCACGCACTGCGCATGCAGGCGAGGACTTCGTCGATCTCGGGTTGTTCGATCCGGGGCTGGCCGAAGACGAGGTAGTTGGCGCGCATGCGGTGAGGGGGCCTCACACGCTACGCAAAAGCGCGGGCCGATCCATTTCGGCTATCGGCAAGCTCCCCGCCAAGTTCGTAGTGGTTGTCGCCGAGAGCCGGTACGCCGCCAGCAACCGGTCGGCGAAGCGATCGGGATGGTGGCGGTCGGCGAGCTGGTGCCGCCAAGGAACGTCGCGGTCCCCGGTCCAGCGGGCGGCGGCAGCGACCACCGCATGGCGCAGTTCCGTCAGGGCGAATGGATCGACGTAGGTCGCGTGGGGACCGAACACCTCCTCGGCGCCGACGCCGGCGATCAACACCAGCTCGGCGCCGGCCAACGCTGCCTGCAGCGGCACGCGGAACGAACGCGGCGCCGCGGGCAGCCACAGCAGCACCCGGTGCTCGGCCAGCAGCGCCGCCGCTGCCGCGGCCGTGGGAGGAGCCGGTGCCAGCGTCAGGTCCGGTCCGCCCAGGGACGGCAGGTGCCAGTCGCCGTACGGCAGATCGCCGTCGCCGGCGAGGGTCAGCGGCGTGCCGCTGCCGGCCAGCGCCACGGTCGCCAGCAGGTGGTGATCGGTGGCCGTGCGGGTGCCGAGCATCACCGCCCCGGCCGCGATCGCGGCTGCCGGCGGTGGGCAGGGGACCCCTTCGTCGACCTGGACCAACGGTTGCTCGGTGACCTGCAGGTTGCGCCACCAGTGCCCTTCGGCCGGCAGCAGCGTCAGCACGGTGTCGGCCAGCGCCGCGGCTCGGCGCAGGTAGGCCGCACCGTCGGGGTCCGGTGCGGCTGGCAGGCGGCGGTCGCGATGGCCACCGACCTCCACCATGCCGAGCATGACCGCGTCGCCGAGTTGCCACAGCCGCTCGGCGTTGGCGAAGTAGCTGCCGCCGAGCACCGGGCGCGCCCACTCGGCGCGGGCGCCGTCGACCAGCCGCGGTGACAACACGAAGTGCGCCGTCGGCTGCATGGCGCGCGCCACCTGCAACCGCCCGAGCAGCGTCGCGCGTTCGTCGCCGAACGCGTGCACGACCTCTGCTCCGCGCACGTCGGGCACCAGGTCGCGATCGATGCGAACCGTCACGCCGCGGCGCCGCAGCGCCGGTTCGATCGTGGTCAGCAGCGCTTCGGTGTCGGGATCCGGGGCGATCGGCGCCAGCAACACGACGCGCGCCCACGGCCCCGACGGCCGCGGGATCGCGACCGGCGGGGTCGCCGTGGCGGCGGGTCGCCGTGGCTGCAGCAGCGGGGCGGCCGCGGCGGCGAGTTCGGCATCGTCCGGCTGCAGCCGCAGCGCGCTGCGCGCGGTGCGGGCCGCCAGCGCCCATTCGCCGTCGGCGGCCTGCCAGCGCGCGACGGCCAGCAGCGCGCGCGGATCGGTGCCGAGCAGGTCGCGCAGCCGGACCGCGTAGCGCAGCGCCTGATTCGGGCCGAGCGCCAGCGCCTGTTCGCAGCGCGCGATCTGGTTGCGCCACCACGGTTGCAGTGGGCTGGAGCCGCTGCGCAGCAGGCTGTTGCGGCGGGCCAGCGCCAGCAGATCGCGCAACTCGACACGGTCGCGTGGCTGCGGTCGCGGCGGGCCGGGGGGCGGCTCGGGCAGCCGCGCCCACAGCACCGAGGTGTCGCCGTCCGGCGGCAACAGCCGACCATCGATCGACAGGTCGATCGCGCGGTCGATCGCCTGCCATGCCCGTCCGGCCCACTTGGCGGCGTGCTTCTGCTTGTTGCCGAGGAAGTTGCCGTAGGCGGCCGGGGTCTCGCTGCGGCCGGCATTGCGCTGGTGGTGAACGGTGACGCTGCCGTCGTAGATCGCCTCGTAACCTGCCACGTGCAACGCCACGTGGTGGTCCGACTCGTCGAACTGGCTCGGCGAGAAGCGCACGTCGAGCAGGCCGATGCGAGCGAACACGGAACGGCGGTAGACGTTGCAGCAGCCGCAGATCGCGTGCACGCGGGCCTTGCCGCGCACCCGTTCCGCATCACCCGGGCCGGTGCCCGGCAGCGGCTCCGGCCAACCGCGCGACGGTCCGTTCTGCAGCGACTCGCCTTCGTTGGTGTTCAGGATGCGCGGTCCGACCACGCCGGCGTACGGCCGTTGGTGGAAGTTCGGCACCAGCCCCTCGAGCCAGTCCGGCCCGACGAAGGTGTCGTCGTCGAGGCGCGCGACCAGCGGCGCCCGGCCGCGACGGAAGGCGAGGTTCAGCGCCTGTGCGACCCCGAGGTTCTGCGGCAGCGCCTCGATGTGCAGCGGGAACGGGAAACCCGCCGCGCGTTCGCGCAGGTAGGCGACGGTGTCGTCGGTGCTGCCGTTGTCCGTGACCCACACCTGCAGCTCCGGCCACCGCGTGGTGGCGAGCAGGTCGAGCATGCGCGGCAGCACGGCGCGGCTGTTCCAGGTCACCAGGCAGACGTCGACCGCCGGCCGTGGTGGCAGCGTCTCGCGCAGCGCGCTGCCGATCTGCCAGCAGATGCGGGTGTGACCGTAGCGCCGGCGGATCTCGTGCAGGTCGGGTGCCTCGGGGTCGAAGCCCCACTTGCGCTGGAAGTAGTCGCGGTGGCAGCGCCGCAGCCGATCGGCGGCCTCGCGCTGCTTCTGCACGGTACCGGTCGGTTCCGGAATGCCATCCGGTGTCAGGTGGTTCCAGCGCGGGGCGTGATGCACGCCACGCACCGCCGGTGCGACCATCACCGTGAAGCCGTGCCAGCGCGCCTGCAGGCACAGATCGTCGTCGCAGCCGTGCACCGGATCGAAGTTGGGATCCAGGCCGCCGGTCGCATCCAGCACCGCGCGGCGGATCCAGCACAGTTCGCCGGCGACCCCGTCGACCTCGCGCGGCGGCACCGGCTCGTCGGCATCGGCCTCCAGCCAGCGCAGATCGCTCCATTCCGGGGCGATGCCGAGGCCATTGATCAGGCGCCGTCCGCAGCTCTGGATGCGGCCGCCGGGCATCGCGATCTTGCCGCCGACGATGCCGCACTCGCGGTGTCGTTCCAGCGCCGACCACAGCTGCTGCAGCCAGTCGGTGGCATCCGGCACCACGTCGGCGTGCAGGCGAACGACGTCGCTGCGACCCGCGGCCTGCATCGCGGCCCGCAGTGCGGTGGCGCGGCCGCGGCCGGGCAGTTCGAGCAGCTGCAGCGGCACCCCACGGCCGGCGGCGGCGCGGCGGCGCAGCAGGTCCAGGCTGCCGTCGGCCGAGCCGCAGTCGACCGCGATCGCGCGCAGCCCCGGCCAGTCGGTGTCGTCGAGCGCGCGCAGCAGCGCCGGCAGCGTGGCGCCGTGGTTCAGCGCCGCGAACACCACCGTGACCGCAGGCCTCTCGTTCACACCGCCACCTCGTTCGTGGCCACCACGCGTTGGTTCGGCGTCGGCACCAGCACCGGCCCGAACAGGTCGCACCAGTGCTGCATCGCCTGCGCGACCTTCTGCAGCCACGGGTCCTGGTCGCCGGCCGCCTGCGCGAACGCCTCGGCGAGCTGGCGGTAGCAGCCGGCCGGCGTGGTCGCGGTCAACACGGTGCCGTCGACGAGGCGCCACAGCGTCTCGTTGCGTTCCATGCCCGGCGCTTCCTTGCGCAGGTTGGCCCACACGTTCGACGCGCGTGCGTGGTGCACGGTCGGGCTGCCGCTGTTGATCGCGAGGCCCAGGTGGTCGCAGATCCGCTTGCACAACAGGCCGGCCCAGATGTCGCCGAAGCGGTCGACACCGTGGTCGCGGCCCATCAGCAGGAAGTACAGCGCGGGAGTGAGCTCGGGCCGCCACGCGAGGTTCATGCCGCACATCGGGAAGTAGGCGCCGCGCGGGATGGTCTGGTCCGGGAAGCCGACGGCGGTGGGGGTGCGCACCTGGCTCAGCTGCGTCACCGCGTCGTAGTCGATGACGTTGGTCCACAGACCGTGGTTGACGACGCAGCGCTGGCTGCGGGCGCGGGCCTGGTAGGGCACACCGCGGGGGATCGTGCCGGAGGTCGTCGACACCCACGCATCGTGGTGGCCGCCTTGTTCGAGGCGCTGCCAGTGCGCGCGCAGGAACCCACGCGGGCCCGCGGCCGGCGGCAGGCAGTCGTCGTCGAGGGTGACGATGTAGTCGGGTTGCCGGCGCCACGCCTGCCAGTAGCCGAAGCTGCGCACGCAGTCGGTGCGGCGCGGCACGATCCAGGCGCGTTCGCCGAGCTCGGCCTCGATGTCGCGCCAGCAGTAGTGGCTGACGTGGGCGTCGGTGGCGAGGCGGAACGAACGTTCGGGGTGGTCCTCGACGACGATCACTTCCTGGCCCGCGAACTCGGGCTCCCACGCGGCGAGGAACTGCTGCATGCACTCCTCCCGCACGGTTGGTACGACGATGCAGACGCGTGGCTCCGCCATGACTCTCCTTCTCCTGGGACCGCTGCTATCGGCCGTTGCCGGCGGTCAGGCTTGAACGGTTCTGCGCGAGCTGCCCAACAACGCGATCCCCGAGGACAGCAGCCACGACACCACGAGTTCGGCGAAGCGCGGCGCCAGCAGTGGCCAGTAGAAGCCGACGATCGCGCCGAGGCCGCCGGCGAGCATCGAGGCGAGCGCCCAGCGGGGGTGCACCGGGCCGCGGCACAACCGCACCAGCAGCAGCGGGCCGAACGCCGAACCGAGTGCGCCCCACGCGAACAGCACGTTGCCGAACACGTTGGTCGGCAGCTGCAGCGCGGCGACCGTGCCCAGCACGCCGATGCCGAGCACGGTGGCGCGCGCCAGCCACAGCATGCGGTCGGGGAACCGCTTCCCGAGGCCTAGGTCGTGCGTGATGCAGCTCGCGCACACCAGCAGCTGGCTGTCGACGGTCGACATGATCGCGGCCAGCACCGCGGCCAGGATCACGCCGTCGACCAGTGGCGGGAACAGCTGGCGGCTGACCTCGTAGAGCGCGTCCTCGTGCTGGCCGGCCGGCAATGCCCAGCTGGTCCGCGCGGCGAAGCCGAGCACCAGCATGCCGCCGTACAGCAGCACCGCCCAACTGATGCCGACCACGCGCGCCGTGGTCATCGAGGCGCCCGGCGCCATGCCCATGAACTTGTTCACCGCGTGCGGTTGGCCCGGATAGCCGAGGCCGATGCCACAGAGGCCGAACGCGAACGCCGCCGCTGCCGCACCGCTGCGCCCGCCGAACAGGCTCTGGTAGCCCTCGGCATCGATCGCCGCGACCGCCTCGACGAAGCCGTCGATCCCACCGAGGTGGGCCACCGCTGCGGCCGGCACCACCAGCGCCACGACCACCATCAGCAGTCCCTGCAGCGTGTCGGTGATGCTGGCGGCGAGGTAACCGCCGAGCAGCGTGTAGGCGATCGTCACCGCGGCGCCGAGCACGATGCCGAGCTTCGCCTCGGTCGCGAACGCGTGCGTGAACGCGCCGCCGGCCGCCTGCATCTGCGCCGCCACGTAGGTGGTCAACGAGGCCAGCGTCAGCAGCGACGCGACCAGCACCAGCGGGCCGCGCCCGGGGCTGCCGACCGGCCCGGCCAGGAAGTCGGTCAGCGTGATCGCGCTGCCGGTCTGGTCGCGCAACCGCGGCGCCACCAGCCACCAGTTCAACACGAAGCCACCCACGCACCCCGGAATCAGCCACAGCGCGGCCATCCCGTACTGGTAGGCGAAGCCGCTGGTGCCGACCAGGCTCCACGCCGACGACGAACTGGCGTTGGCGGCCAGCGCGGCGACCCACGGGCCGAGCGTCTTGCCGCCGAGATAGAAGCCGGCGGCGTCGTGGGTGCGCCGCTGGGCCAGGAAGCCGAGCGCCAGCAGGCCCAGCAGATAGACGCTCAGAGCGAGGAGGATCGCGGTGGAGCGTTCCATGGCGCGAGACTACCATCCGCGCTCGCGCGAGGAACCATGCCAACGCCCACCGATCGCTTCGCCCAATACTTGCGTTTCCGCAGCGTGCTCGAGGATCCGTTCGTCGAACTCGATCTCGGCCACGCCGGCCTGGTCGCGGCCGACGTCGATCGGCTGCGGCCGGGGCTCGAGAAGGCGCTCGCGGCGATGCAGAAGCTCGAGGCCGGTGCGATCGCCAACGCCGACGAACAGCGCATGGTCGGCCACTTCTGGCTGCGCGCGCCCGGCCTCGCCCCGAAGCCCGAGCTCGAGGACCTGATCGCCAGCACGATCGCCGGCGTCGAGGCGTTCGCGCAGGCGGTGCACAGCGGCCGCATCGCGCCGCCCGAAGGCGGCACCTTCACCAAGGTGGTGCTGGTCGGCATCGGCGGCAGTGCGCTCGGGCCGATGCTGCTGGCCGATGCGTTCGGCGGGCCGGAGGCACCGATGACGCTGTGTGTGCTCGACAACACCGACCCCGAGGGCATCGACCTCGCGATCGAGGGGCTCGGTTCGCTGCAGGACGCGCTGGTCGTCGTCATCAGCAAGTCGGGCGGCACGCCGGAGACCCGCAACGGCATGCTCGAGGTCGAGCGCGCCTGCAAGCAGCAGGGCCTCGCGTTCGCGCCGCGCGCGGTGGCGGTGACGCAGCCCGGCTCGGCGCTGCACCAGCGCGCGCAGCGCGACGGGTGGGCGATGACGTTCCCGATGTGGGACTGGGTCGGCGGCCGCACTTCGATCACGTCGGCGGTCGGGCTGCTGCCGGGCGCCCTGCTCGGCATGGACCTGCGCGCGTTCCTGGCCGGCGCGGCGGCGATGGACGACGCGACGCGGCGGCCCGACGTCTGGCAGAACCCGGCCACGATGCTGGCGGCGTTCTGGCACCACGAAGGCAACGGCGTGGGCGAACGCGCGATGGTGGTGCTGCCGTACAAGGACCGGCTGCTGCTGCTGTCGCGCTACCTGCAGCAGCTGGTGATGGAGTCGCTCGGCAAGGAGCTCGATCGCCACGGCAAGGTGGTCAACCAGGGCATCGCCGTCTACGGCAACAAGGGTTCGACCGACCAGCACGCGTACGTGCAGCAGCTGCGCGACGGCCGCCACGATTTCTTCGCGCTGTTCGTGCGGGTGCTGCAGGATCGCCAGCAGGGTCACTTCGAGGTCGAGCCGGGCGTGACCTCGGGCGATTTCCTCGACGGCCTGTGGCAGGGCACGCGCACGGCGCTGCACGACAAGGGGCGGCGGTCGGGCACGATCGGCATCGACCGGCTCGACGAACGCACCCTCGGCGCGATCGTGGCGCTGTTCGAGCGCGCGGTCGCGATCTACGCCGAGCTGATCGACGTCAACGCGTTCCACCAGCCCGGCGTCGAGGCCGGCAAGAAGGCGGCCGCGGTGGTGTTGGCGCTGCAGCAGAAACTGCTGGCGGCGCTGGGGCCGGTCGCGCAGGACGTGCGCGCCCTGGCGGCGAAGGTGGGGGCCGACCCGGCCGACTGCTGGCCGATCCTGCAGCACCTGTGCGCCAATCGCCCCGAGGTGCACGGCACCGCGGTGCACGAGCCGCTGCGGGCGTCGTTCCTGCGGCGCTGAGCCGGCTCGCCCGCGGGGCGACCCGGCGGGACCCATCCACCACGAGATCGACGCAACCGGCCCCGCTGCGTCTCCCTGAAATAGGCTGACGACCGATCGCGCGAACCGCGTGGTGGTCGGGAAGACCGGGGATTCCTGAGCCGCCGGACCGCGATCTCCCGCTTGCCGATCCGAGCCACGGCGGCCGTTCCGGATCCGCCGGGCGGCTCGCACTCCTCGCCCCATGACCGACCACTCCCACGCCCGCCTGCGGCGACTGTTCGACCTGGTTCTCGAGCTGCCGGCGGCGGCGCGAGCGACGTTCCTGCGCGAGCAGTGCGGAGCAGATGCCGATCTGCTGCAGCGGGTGCAGGTCATGGTGGCGGCGGCCGAAGGCGGACAGTTCCTCGCCAGCCCGACCGGCGAATTGCCGGCTGGAACACCAGCGCCCGGCAACGGTGGTGCACCGGTCGGTGAGGGCCCCGGCACCTGGATCGGACCCTACAAGCTGCTGCAGCAGTTGGGCGAAGGTGGGTTCGGCGTGGTCTTCATGGCCGAACAGAAGGAGCCGGTCGCGCGCCGGGTGGCGCTGAAGATCATCAAGCTCGGCATGGACACGAAGCAGGTGGTGGCCCGCTTCGAGCAGGAACGCCAGGCGCTGGCGCTGATGGACCACGGCAACATCGCCCGCGTGCTCGATGCCGGTGCCACCGCCACCGGGCGCCCGTACTTCGTCATGGATCTGGTGAAGGGGGCGCCGATCGTGGACTACTGCGACAAGAGCGGCCTGACCATCGACGAGCGGCTCGAGCTCTTCAGCCAGGTCTGCGCCGCCGTACAGCACGCGCACGGCAAAGGCATCATCCATCGCGATCTGAAGCCATCGAACATCCTGGTCACCACGCAGGACGGTCGCCCGTTGGCCAAGGTCATCGACTTCGGGATCGCCAAGGCGACCGCGCAGAAGCTCACCGACAAGACGCTGTTCACCGAGCACCATCAGGTGATCGGCACGCTGCAGTACATGAGTCCCGAGCAGGCGGCGGGGTCGCTCGACATCGACACCCGCACCGACGTCTACTCGCTGGGCATCCTGCTCTACGAACTGCTGACCGGCAGCACGCCCTTCGACCAGCGGGCCCTGCGCGGCGCGATGTTCGGCGAGATCCAGCGCATGATCCGCGAAGTGGATCCGCCGCGCCCTTCGACTCGCCTGAACGAGTCTCAGGCGACCCTGGCCAGCATCGCCGCCCAGCGCGGTATCGAGCCACGCCGGCTGGGCCTGCTGCTGCGTGGCGAACTCGACTGGATCGTGATGAAGGCGCTCGAGAAGGATCGGGCGCGGCGGTACGACACCGCCGACGGCCTGTTGCTGGACGTGCGCCGCTACCTCGCCGGGGACGCCGTCGCCGCCGCGCCACCGAGCGCCGGCTACCGGTTGCGCAAGTTGGTTCGGCGGCACCGCGGCGTGGTCGCGGCCGCGGCGGCGGTGATGCTGGCGCTGGCGCTCGGCCTGGTCGCGTTCGCGTGGCAGGCGAGCATCGCCGCCGAGCAGCGCGATCGTGCCGTGGGCCTGCAGGAGTCGGAGGGCAAGGCCCGGCTCGCTGCCGAGGAGAACGAGCAGCGCGCCGTCGCCGCCGCGCGCCGCGCCGAGGCGGCCCAGCAGCAGGAAGCCAAGGCGCGCGAGCGTGCCGAGACCATCACCGACTTCGTGGTCACGGCGCTGCGCGCGGGGGATTCCGTCAACCCGGGTGGCGGCCAGCAGGTGACGGTGCTCGAAGCCATGGAGAATGCCATCGCCGACCTCGAGGCCGGGAGGTTCGAAGCCGACGCCGAGACCGCGGCCGCGCTGAAGAAGACCATCTCCGTCGTGCTCAGCAACAACGGCCAGCCGGCGCGGGCGCTCGCACTCGCCACCGCGGCGTTGGAACTCTACGAACGCCAGCACCAGGGCGATCACGCCGAAGTGGCGTCCTGCCTCAATGACGTGGCCATCGTGCTCGGCCGGCTCGGTCGCGAGCGCGAAGCCGAGCCGCTGCTGGTGCGTTCGCTGGCGATGTACCGGCGACTCCAGCCGGACGACAACACCCACATTGCGACGCTGCTGAACAACCTCGGCGACCTGCAGTCGGACCTCGGCCGACCGGCCGAGGCCGAGCCGCTGCTGCGGCAGGCGCTGGCCATGTTCGAGCGGCTGCAGCCGGGCGATCACACCGACACGGCGAAGTGTCTCGACAACCTTGCCAGCGTGCGCTCCGGGCTGGGGCACGAGGACGAAGCCGAGTCGCTCTACGCCGAAGCGGTCGCGATGCGCCGGCGCCTCTACCAGGGCGATCACCCGGACCTCGCCATCGGCATCAACAACCTGGCCGGCGCGCGGGTGCGCAACGGACGCCGCGAGGCCGCCGAGCCATTGTTCGCCGAGGCCCTGGCGATGAAGCGTCGGCTGTTCCGCGGCGACCACCCCGAGGTCGCGGAGGCACTCGCCAATCTCGGCTACGTGCGCAACGACCTCGGCCGCATCGACGAGGCCGAGCCGCTGATCCAGGAAGCGCTGGCCATGCGCCAGCGGCTGTTCCCGGGCGACCATCCGCAGACGGCACACAGCCTGTTCACGCTGGCGGCGCTGCGGATGCGGAAGGGGCCACCGGAGGCCGCCGAACCGGTGTGCATCGAGGCCCTGGCGATGCACCAGCGGCTCTACCCGGGTGATCACATCGGGGTCGCCATCTGCCACGCCAATCTCGCGCGCATGCAGCACCGTCTGCAGAATCACGCCGCCGCTCGCGACGGGTTCGATGCCGCGGTGGCGATGCTGCGTCGACTGCCCGAGGGATCGGGGCCGCTGCTCGACATCCTGGGGCGGTCGGCGGCGGCGAGGCTCGACACCGAGGACTACGCCGGGGCGCTGCCCGAGCTGGAGGAGGTGGTCGCCATGGCGGAGCAGCGACTCGAGGCGAACAGCCCGCGGCTGCAGGCGTATCGCGACAACCTCGCCCGATGCCGGGCGGCGCTGGCCGGCCGCCAGGGCAAGTAGGTCGGCGGCGCCGATGCAGTCCGGTCCGATCCGGGCACGGCGCTGCTTTGGTTTGCCGTTGCCGTTGGTCGGTTGCGTCTGCTGCCCTCGGCAATTGCCACGCCGCGAACCGCTGCTACCCTCCGCGCAGGTTCCTCGTGCCGAAACCGCTTCGCGCCTTCCGGATCAGCCAACGCGCGGTCGCGCCACCCGATCCGCAGTTGCGGCGCCTGGTGCGCGAACTGCGGCGGGTCGACCGCGCCGACATGGTTGCCAGCACCGTGCTGCTGGCGCAGGAAGTGCTGCGGCGGCGACCGCGGCGCGGCGGCACGTGGAACCAACTCGGGGACAACCTGCGCGCGCTGGGCAACTACGCGACCGCCGAGCGTGCCCTTCGCCGCGCGTTGCGGCTGGCGCCCGACGAGGTGCGTCACTGGGTGATGGGCCGCCTCGGCCTGCTGTACGAGCAGCGCGGCGACACCGCCGCGGCGATCCGCTGGTTCCGCAAGGCGATCGCCGCGGCACCCTGGGAAGCCTCGTGGCGGATCCATCTCGGCGGCCTGTTGGCGAGGCGCGGCCGCCTCGCTGCCGCGGCGGAATGCCACCGCCGCGCCACCCGCTGCCGCGAGGGCTGCATCGACGAAGCCTGGTTGAACCTGGGCTTGGTCCGCCGCGGCCAGCACCGCTTCCGCGAGGCCGCTCGCTGCTTCCGCAAGGCCCTCGAACTGAGCCAGCACTACCCCGAGGCGAAGCTCGGGCTGCGCGACGTGGAATACGCGATGACGATTCTCGCGCGCGGCCAGCAGCGCACCGCCGGCCGCGCCGGGCCGCGCTCACGCGAGGGCGCGCCGGGCCGGGGCCCGACCGCCACGAATCGCATCACCTGGATGGCGGCCGGCATCCCGGCTCGCTAGCCTTGGCCCGCTTTCCCGACCCTACCGGAGAAAGCGACTTGGCGGAGTTCCTCGGCGAAGGCCTCACCTACGACGACGTCCTGCTGGTGCCGCAGATGGCCTCGGCCCTGCCGCGCGACGTCGACACCCGATCCCGCCTGTGCCGCGGCGTCAACCTGCAGGTGCCGATCGTCGGCGCCGCGATGGACACCGTCACCGAGTGGCGCATGGCGGTGGCGCTCGCCCAGCAGGGCGGCATCGGCATCGTGCACAAGAACCTGCCGGTCGAGAAGCAGGTCAGCGAGGTCGACAAGGTCAAACGCTCGGCCAACGGCGTGATCCAGGACCCGGTCGCGCTGCAGGCCGAGGACAGCGTCGGCCGCGCCAAGGACCTGATGGCGGCGCACAAGATCAGCGGTCTGCCGGTGGTCGACGCGCACCGCGTCGTGGTCGGCATCCTGACCCATCGCGACCTGCGCTTCGTCGACAACCGCGACACCAAGGTCGGCGCGGTGATGACGAAGCAGAACCTGGTCAAGGCGCAGCCCGGCACCACGCTCGACCAGGCGCGCCAGATCCTGCGCCAGAACAAGGTCGAGAAGCTGATCCTCGTGCAGCCCGACGGCAAGCTCGCCGGGCTGATCACGATGAAGGACATCCGCGGCACCGAGGAGTTCCCGCACGCCGCGCGCGACAGCCGCGGTCGGCTGCTGGTCGGCGCCGCGGTCGGTGTGCACGACCTCGACCGCGTCGGGCGACTGCTGGAAGCGGGCTGCGACGTGGTCGTCGTCGACACCGCGCACGGCCACAGCAAGAACGTCATCGACACCGTCAAGGCGATCAAGAAGGCTTGCGCGATCCCGGTGGTGGCCGGCAACGTCGCCACCTACGACGGTGCCAAGGCGCTGGTCGATGCCGGCGTCGACGGCGTCAAGGTCGGCATCGGCCCGGGTTCGATCTGCACCACGCGCATCGTCACCGGCTGCGGCGTGCCGCAGCTGACCGCGGTGCTCGACTCGGTGAAGGCGTGTGGGCCGGCCGACGTGCCGGTGATCGCCGACGGCGGCATCCGGCAGAGCGGCGACATCGTCAAGGCGCTGGCCGCCGGCGCGTCGACGGTGATGCTCGGTTCGATGCTGGCCGGTCTCGACGAGTCGCCCGGCGAGTCGATCCTGTTCCGCGGTCGCCAGTTCAAGGCCGTGCGCGGCATGGGCTCGCTCGGCGCAATGGAGCAGGGCTCGGCCGATCGCTACGCGCAGGGCGAGGTCAAGGAGAAGATGAAGTTCGTGCCCGAAGGCGTCGAGGGCATGGTGCCGTGGAAGGGCGCGGTCGCCGACTTCGTCTACCAGCTGGTCGGCGGGCTGCGTTCGGGCATGGGCTACAACGGCGCGCGCACGCTGCTCGAGCTGGCGCAGAAGGCGAAGTTCCTGCGCGTCACCGCGGCGGGGTTGCGCGAGTCGCACCCGCACGACATCCAGATCACCAAGGAAGCGCCGAACTACAGCGGCGAAGCATGAGCCAGTCATCCGCGCAGCCCGCCGGCCCGACCGGCGGCGTCCTCATCGTCGACTTCGGCGCCCAGTACTGCCAGCTGATCGCGCGCCGCGTGCGCGAGATGGACGTGTACTCGTACATCACCGCGCCGGAGCGGGCGCTGTTCATGATCCAGCACATGCGGCCGCAGGCGGTGATCCTGAGCGGCGGTCCGCGCTCGGTCTACGAACACGATGCGCCGGCCCTCGACCCGGCGATCCTGCAGCAGGGTGTGCCGGTGCTCGGCATCTGCTACGGCCTGCAGTGGCTCGCGCAGCACACCGGCGGCGAAGTCACGCCGGCGCAGTCGGGCGCCGAGTACGGCCGCACCGAGCTGCAGGTGATGGACAGCAAGGACCTGCTCGCGGGCACCAAGCAGAACGGCATCGTCTGGATGTCGCACGGCGACAAGGTCGCGCGGCTCGGGCCGGGCTTCGCGGTGCTGGCGCAGAGCCAGCCGTGCCCGTTCGCGGTGGTCGCCGATCGCGCGCGCAAGTTCTACGGCCTGCAGTTCCATCCCGAGGTCGCGCACACCGAGGACGGCACCACGATGCTGCAGAACTTCGTGCTGCGGATCGCCAAGTGCTCGACCGACTGGAAGCCGGGCAACCTGGTCGAGACCAAGATCGCGGCGGTGAAGAAGCTGGTCGGCGAGCGCGGCGAGGTCGTGATGGGCCTGTCGGGTGGCGTCGACAGTTCGGTCGCCGCGGTGCTGATCCACCGTGCCATCGGCAAGCGCCTGCACTGCGTGTTCGTCGACAACGGCCTGCTGCGCGCCGGCGAACGCGAAGGCGTCGAGGAGCTGTTCCGCGACCACTACCGGATGGACCTGAAGGTCGTCGACGCCAGCGAGCGCTTCCTCGGTGAGCTGAAGGGCGTCACCGACCCGGAACAGAAGCGCAAGATCATCGGCCGCGTGTTCGTCGAGGTGTTCCGCGGCGAACGCGAGCGCTGCGGCAACGCGAGGTTCCTCGGTCAGGGCACGCTGTATCCCGACGTCATCGAGTCGGTCGCCGCGCACGGTGGCGCCACCTCGACGATCAAGAGCCACCACAACGTCGGTGGTCTGCCGAAGGACCTCGACATGACCTTGGTCGAGCCGCTGCGCGATCTGTTCAAGGACGAGGTGCGCGAGCTCGGCCGCGAGCTCGGGCTGCCGAGTTCGCTGGTCGATCGCCAGCCGTTCCCGGGGCCTGGCCTCGCGGTGCGCTGCCTCGGCGAGGTCACCCGGCAGAAGCTCGAGCCGCTGCGCGGCGCCGATCGCATCGTGCGCGAGGAGGTCGAGAAGAACGGGCTGCACAAGGGTCTCTGGCAGTACTTCGCGGTCTACGTGCCGCAGAAGTCGGTCGGTGTGAAGGGCGACGCGCGCGTCTACGAGGACATCGTGATGCTGCGGCTGGTCTCGAGTCAGGACGCGATGACTGCCGACTGGGAGCTGTTGCCGACCCCGGTGCTCAAGCGCATCAGCAGCCGGATCCTCAACGAGGTGAAGGGCTTCTCGCGCGTCTGCCTCGACATCTCGAGCAAGCCGCCGGCGACGATCGAGTGGGAGTGAGTCCGGTTCCCGCCGAGGTCAGGGCCGATTGCGGCGCTGCGCCAGGTGGAGCAGGAACTTGCGGACAAACGCGCCCAGCACGACGAGACCTTGGGTGCCGAGCGTGAACAGGAACAGTACGCCGAGGCCGATGGGCCAGAGTGCCTCACCCTCACCTTGCAGCCCGGTCAGACCCACTGCTGATTGGCCGGCGAGCAGGCCCAGGCCGTGGACCCAGATGCGATCCGGGCGCCAGAAGCCGAGCGCGAAGCCCGCGGCACACAGCACCGGCACATACCAAGCCACCGAAGCCCACGCCTCACGCTCGCCGGTGAGCCATTGCACGATCCACCAGACGGCGGCGCCGCACAGCGCGGCAACCACGAAGCGGCCCAGCAGCAGTTCGGTCACCCGGCCGGCGCGAGCCAGGTCGTCGGCGACCAGGGCCACCAGCTGCCGCGCGGGGCTCGCCCGGCCGGTGGTTCCAGGCGTGCCGGCTCGCGTTCGGACGGCGACGCGTTGCAGATCGGTCTTGACCTCGTCGGCGTGCTGGTAGCGGCTGTCCGGTGAGCGTTCGAGGCTGCGGTGGATGATGGCGTCGACGTCGCTCGGCACCGCGGCGCGCCGGGACGGTGGCTCGAACACGCCGACCGGCAGATTGCCGGTCAACATCTCGTAGAAGACGACCCCGAGCGAGAAGAGGTCGGCGCGGTGGTCCACGTCGCGGGTGTGGGCCATCTGTTCCGGAGCCATGTAGTGGTAGGTGCCCATGGTGGCCTCGCTGGCGGTCAGTCCGAGGCCCGGCTCCATCGGTGTGCGGAGTTTGGCGAGGCCGAAGTCGGCGATCTTGACCAGCCCGTTGCCGTCCAGCAGGACGTTCTCCGGCTTGATGTCGCGGTGGATGACGCCGCGGTCGTGGGCGTATTGCAGGGCCTCGCACAGCTGCGGCACGATCGCCAGAGCCTCGGTCGCCGACAGTCCGCTGCGCATGCGCTGGCGCAGGTTGCCGCCGCCGACGTACTCGAGCAGCATGAACCAGCGACCGGCGGCGCACCCGAACTCGTAGAGCTTCACGATGTTGCGATGGTCCAGTCGCGCCATCGCTCGTGCCTCGCGCTGGAACCGTTCGGCGAACTGCGGCTCGTCGAGGCCCGGCGCCAGGATCTTCACCGCGACCTCGCGTTCCAGCTGGCGATGGCGAGCGCGGTAGACGCGGCCCATGCCGCCGGCGCCGAGTGCACCTAGGAACTCGAGCTGCGGCAGGGCCGCGGCAAGTTGCGCCATCTCGTGTGCGGCGGCGTCGTCCGCCGCGCCGGTGCCGGCGGGAGCATCATGGTCCGGATCGTCGAGGTCCGACTCCACCGGCTCGTCCCCCGGCAGCGCGAGTCCCAGCAGGCAGCGGGGGCAGGCGGCGTCCAGCTCGGTCAGCGGCGCGCCACAGCGAACACAGCGATTGTGAGGATCGACCATCGAGAGCCCGAGAAGCAGCAGGCGTCGCGCGATTACCGGATACCCGAGAAAATCTGGCGGGTGGCTCCGAACACCGTCTTCGTGCGCGGGTCCGCGCACCTGTGTCGCGCCTTCAGTCGGCCAGCGCGGCCAACAGCGACCGGACCTCATCGTCGACTTCGCTCGGCTCGCGCACGATCGCCAGCACCCGTCGGCGCACCAGTTCGCCGTAGCGCCGGCGCAGCCGGTGCAGGCCGACGCGCAGCGCTCCGACGCTGGTGCCAAGACTGGCTGCCAGGTCGGCGCACGGCGGCTGGGATCCTGGCGCCAGCCAAGGCAGCAGCGCGGCGGCGGTCGCGCCGCGGCCGGCCGCACGCTCTTCGTCCTGGAGTGCGTCCCGTTCCTGGGCGAGCAGCGAGCGCGCGAGTCCACGTTCGAACGCGCGCTCGGGCGAGTCGCGGTCCATGCCGGCCGTCAGGAAGCGCCGTTCCGCGTCGTCGTCGATCGGCACGTGACGGACGCCGCCGCCGCGTTTGCCGGCGCGTTCGCGATCGCGTTCGTTGGCGATGAAGTTGCGCAGCGCGGCGACCAGCCAATGCCGGAATCGTCCCTGCGCCGGGTCCACCCGCCAGTCGTCGGTGGCGATGCAGCGCGCACAGAAACCCTGCACGCTGTCCTCGGCGTCCTCCGGGGAGCGTCCGAGGCGTCTGGCGCAGCAATAGAGTGGATACCAGTAGGCCGACAGCAACTGGCCGACGGCGGTTCGCTTGTCGGCGCCACTGGCGACCGCACTCATCACGACGCTCCATTGGGTCGCCGGGAAGTCATCGCGCATACGGGGGCGATGAGTGTAGCTCCGCGCGGTGCGTGGCGAGGCCGTCACCAGCGGAATGCCGCCGTCGTCCGACGTCAGCGCCCGCCCGCCGGCAGCAGCTGCGGATCCTCGTCGCGCAGCACCAGCGTGATCGCCAAGCCGCCGGCGAGTTGCCGAGCGAGCTTGCCGGACCAGGTGCGGCCCTCGCGCTGCGCGCTGGCGAACAGCACCAGCGGGCGATCGTCGGGCAGTCCGGCGAACGCGAACGCGCCGCGGTCGTCGCTGGCGACCGCGCGCAGGGCCGGTCGCAGCCGGCCATCGGCATCGCGCAACGTGACGACGACGCCGGCGGCGGGGCTGCCGTCGGGCCACGTCGTGGTGCCGAGCAACGCGCTGCCGGTCGCGACCACGAGTTCGAGGCCGTCGTGCGGCACCGCGTCGAGATCCAGCTGTTGGTTCAGGAACCGCGGATCGCTGACGCGCAGCCGACCGGGGGCGTGCACCGGGCCGAAGGTGGCCTCGCCGCGTTCGTCGGTGTGGGTGTCGAGCTGGGCCGGATCCATGCCGTGCGGGGTCCAGTCGACGGCGATGTGGCCGAGCGGGGCGCCGCTGCGATCGACCGCGCGCACGCGCAGCGGCACGCCGTGCGCCGCGGGCAGGCGCGGCAGTTCGCCGGCGGACCACGGCGCGGCCATCGGCGCGGTGTCGGGACCGCACTGCAGCAGCCACGTGTCGCCGGGCGGTGGGGCGGCGAGGCGGACTTCGTTGGCGCGCACGAGGCCGGCTTCGCGCAGCAGCCAGCGACCGCTGCGCTGGTGTTCGAGCACGCAGCACAGAATGCCGTCGGCGGCGGGCATGGTCCTGGTCGTCGGCGCTGGCGCCGCGGTATCGGCGGCGTGCGGTCCGAGCCAGCGGTCGCCGCGGCGAGTGACCAGCTCCGCCTCGGCCGCGGTGCCGCGCAGCAGCACCTGCGCGTCGGCGCCGACCAGTTCGAGCCCGGGCCAGTCGAGCGGAGCCAGGCGCGTGTCGGCAGCGAGCGGCAGCGTGCGCGGAGCACCGTCGAAGTGCAGTTCGGCGCGGGCGCCGGAGCGCAGCTGGATCCGGCGCCAGATCCAGCCGTCGTCGCTGTGCGCCCACAGTTCGTAGTCGCCGGCCGGCAGCCGCACGCGGGTGCCGGTTTGCGGCGGCAGCCGGCACCGGCCACCATCGGCGAGCCGCGCGCGCGCATGCAGTGTGAACGGCTCGGTGCCGGTCGCCGTCGTCACTTCGCCCATCGGCTGCAGTTCGAGGCGCTGCGCGCGGCCGGGCTGCAGGTCGGCGACGAGGCCACCGAGGCCGGCGGCAGTGTGCACGTAGCCGGAGGCGCTGCCGACCTCGGTTGCTGCCGGCAGCGGGATGCGCACGATGCCGCGCGCGTCGCTGCTGCCGCGCAGTGCCAGCGGCGCGCGGCCGAGTTCGAGTCCGGCCAGCGCCGGCAGCTGCAACCGGGGCTGCCCGAGCAGTTCGGCGGTGGCGCCGGCGATCGGTCCGCTCTGGTCGCGCACCTGCAGCAGCAGCGTGGTGGCGAGCGCCGGTCGGGGCCGCGGCGGTGGGGCCGTGCCAGGGGCCTGCGCCGGGGCGGCGAACTGCAGGCACAAGCAGCAGGCGGTGCCGATGGCGACCGGGCGCGACATGGTCGCCATCAACGACGACGCGCGCCGCCGGTTCAAGTCCCGGGGGCGCGCGTCGGCGCGAACGCGGTCCGAGCCGCGGCGGAGCAACTCACTCCGGCAGGTCGTCGCGCTTCTTCAGCACCTTCGCGACGAGGCCGTATTCGAGCGCCTGGCCGGCATCGAGCCAGAAGTCGCGGCGGGCCGCATCGGTCACTTGCTCGAGCGTCTTGTTGCAGGTCTCGGCGATGATCCGGTTGTAGCGATCGCGCAGCTTCAGGATCTCCTTGGCGGTGATGTCGAGGTCGCTGGCGGTGCCGCGGCCCATCGTCGACGGCTGGTGGATCATGAACCGGCTCTCGCTGAGGCAGAAGCGGCGCTTCTTGTCGGTGGCGAGGTGGATCAGAATGCCGGCCGACGCACACAGGCCGTTCACGACCGTGTTGATCGGCGGCTTGACGAAGCGCAGCAGGTCGTAGATCGCGAAGCCGGCGTCGGCGCTGCCGCCCGGCGAGTTGATGTAGACCGTGATCGCCTTCTTGGCGTCCTTCTGTTCCATCGCCAGGATCCGCACCGTGGCGTCGCGCAGCATCTTGTCGTCGACCGGGCCGCTGATCAGCAGCGTGCGCGACTCGAACAGCGCCTTCTCGTAGGGGTTCGGGCCGGCACCGCCTTCCTTCTCCTTGTCCTGAGCCGGGCACTCGTGGTCGTCGTCCTCGTCTTCGTCGAGACGGAGGCGGCGGGGATCGATGTCGAAGGGGTTCTGCATCGTGCGTCGTTCGGTGGGTGCGTGGGCGATCGCCCACGCGGCGTTCTTCGGTGTTCGGAGGTCGGGAAGTTGAGTCCGAACGCCCGTTCGCAGTGGGCCGTGGATAGCGCAGCCCGCGGTGGGGCGCAACCGTGCTTCTGCGGCCTGACCCGTCGCGCAGAAAAGGAGCAATGCCCGCTTGCGATCTCCGCTGGCAACCGATAGGGTTCGCGACCGTCGCCGAGACGCTGTGGAATCAGCGGTTTGGCGACACTCGCCCCCGACTGGTGATTGCCGACTGGTTCGGCATCCCCGGTGCGAGCCCGCGCTGCAGCTGAGGTCGCCGCGGCGCGCTGCCAGTATCTGCGTCTTGCGCAGCCTGGTCGGGGCGGGACGCGACGGCGGTTGTGTTGCCCCACCGATGGTCTCGATCGTGGGATCCCGGCGGCAGCAACTCGGCATTCGTCGCATTCCGGAGGCAGGCTGTTTCTGCCGCCGGAGCCCAGGAGCAGCACCTCCGGTCGGCACGTCCGATCGCGCCAGGGCAACGATGTGGTGAAACGCGGTCCGCCGACTCGGCCGACCGGCTGTCGCCAGCAGGAACGCGCCGTCGGCCGGTGGGCCACGGTTGCTCGACCGGCAGCGGCTCGCTGCGCGGTTGGAAGGCTTTGCATGAGTATTTCGGAGAACGACTTCCCCGGTGGCATGGACTCCGCCCCCGACCAGGGTGGCCCTGAGCGCAAGCGCTGGCGCGGCGGCAGGCGTCGTCGTCGTCGTCGCGGGGGTGGTGGTGGCGGTGGCGGCGGCCAGGGTGGCGGCGGCTTCGGCGGCGGCTATGGCGGCAATGGCGGCGGCGGCGGGGAAGCCGCCGGCTTCGGCGGTGGCAATGGCGGCGGCGGCGGTGGCGGTGGCGACTTCCGCCCAGTCGTCGAGGGCCCGACCGAACAGGCCATCGGCGTGCTCGAATACTCGAAGGAAGGCAACGGCTGGCTGCGCAAGAAGCAGAACAGCTACATGCCGGACTCGATCCCCAACGGCGACACGTTCGTGCCGGCGGCGCTGATCCGTCAGTTCCGGCTGCAGGAAGGCAGCGAGATCATCGGCCAGGCCGGGCTGCCCAACCGCGGCCCGCAGCGTCTGACGCTGACCACCGTCGAGTCGGTCGACGACATGCCGCCGGACGAGCGGCGCGAGCTGAAGACGTTCCGCGAGATGACCGTCATCGATCCGGAGCCGCAGTTCGTGTTGGCGCCGGGCGGCGACGAGGACATCAGCCTGCGCATCATCGACCTGCTGTGTCCGCTCGGCTACGGCCAGCGCGGGCTGGTCGTGGCGCCGCCGCGGTCGGGCAAGACGATGCTGATGCAGAAGGTCTGCCACGCGATCAGCAAGCACTATCCCGACATCCACATGATCGTGCTGCTGATCGACGAGCGGCCCGAGGAAGCCACCGGCTGGAAGCGTTCGGTCGAAGGGCCCAACCGCGAAGTGCTGGTGTCGACGCTCGACGAAGGCGTGAAGAACCACGTCGCCGTCAGCGAGATCTGCATGAAGCGGGCCCACCGTCTGGTCGAGACCGGGCGCGACGTGGTGATCCTGCTCGACTCGATCACGCGCCTGACCCGCGCCTACAACAGCCACCTCGGCGGCCGCGGCGGTGGCACCATGTCGGGCGGCCTCGGCAGCAAGGTGCTCGAGGTGCCGAAGAAGTTCTTCGGCAGCGCGCGCAACTGCGAAGAGGGCGGCTCGCTGACGATCCTGGCGACGACGCTGGTCGACACCGGCTCGCGCATGGACCAGGTGATCTTCGAGGAGTTCAAGGGCACCGGCAACATGGAGCTGGTGCTCAACCGCCAGCTCGCCGAACGCCGCATCTTCCCCGCCATCGACATCGAGCTGTCCGGCACCCGCAAGGAAGAGCTGCTGCTCGGCGCCGACGTGACCAAGCGCATCTACACGCTGCGGCGCGTGCTGGCGCGCATGAACGCGCTCGACGCGATGCCGCTGCTGATCGATCGCCTGATGAAGACCGACACCAACAAGCAGTTCCTCGACAGCTTCCGGCTCGAGGACTGAGCCTGCGCCGCCCGCGCGCCCGCGCGGGCGGTCGCGCGACAGCGGTGGCGGCCGGGAACGGCGGGGGAGCTTTCGGTGTCCCGCGGCGTTTCCGGCCGGCCCGTGCGTGCTACCAGGCGACGTCCGCGGCAGTGATCCCGATCGCCGATCCCTCGCGAGTTCTCCCCATGATCGAAGTCGAACGCCTCGAGAAGAGCTACGGCTTCGCCCGCGCCTTGAAGGGCATCTCCTTCGCGGTGCAGAAGGGCGAAGTGATCGGCTTCCTCGGTCCCAACGGGGCCGGGAAGTCGACCACCATGAAGATCCTGACCGGCTACCTGCTGCCGAGCGGCGGCCGGGCCACGGTCGCCGGCCACGACGTGGTCGCCGAGTCGCTGGCGGTGCGCCGCTGCATCGGCTACCTGCCGGAGAGCACGCCGCTCTACGGCGAGATGCGCGTCGACGACTATCTCGGCTTCTGCGCCGAGATCCGCGGCGTGCCCGGCGGCAAGCGCAAGGCGGCGATCGCCCGCGCGGTCGAGCTGTGTGCGCTGCAGCGCGTCACCGGCAAGAACATCCTCGAGCTCAGCAAGGGCTACAAGCAGCGGGTCGGCCTCGCCCAGGCGATCGTGCACGAACCGCCGGTGCTGATCCTCGACGAACCGACCTCGGGCCTCGATCCCAACCAGATCATCGAGGTGCGCAAGCTGATCGAGCGGCTCGGCCAGGAGCACACCGTGGTGCTCAGCACGCACTACCTGCAGGAGGTCGAGAAGTCCTGCTCGCGCGTGATCATCGTGCGCCAGGGCGAGATCGTCGCCGACGGCACCCGCCAGCAGCTGATCGACAAGCTGCCGTCGGGCGGCCTGCGGCTGTCGGTGCGCGGGCCGGAGCCGGCGGTGCTGGCGCAGGTCCGCGAACTGCTGCCGCCCGGCACCCCGGTGCAGGTGGTGGAGCGCACCGGCACGGCGCTCGAGCTGCGCATCGAGCTCGGCACCGCGACCGCGCCGGTCGACGAGGCGCTGGCGCGCCTGATCGTCAAGAACGGCTGGGACCTGCTCGGCATGGTGCGCGAACGCGCCTCGCTCGAGGACGTGTTCCGCAGTGTGACCCAGAGCGCTTCGGAGGCCGCCCATGCGTGAGTCCCTGGTCGTCTTCCGCCGCGAGCTGAAGAGCTACTTCCTGTCGCCGATCGCCTACGTGTTCGGCCTGCTGCTGGTGTCGGTGCTGCTGTGGTACTCGACCGAGGCGGCGCTGGTGAACGGCGCGCGGGCCAGCACCGACGCGCTGTTCGGCACGTTGCCGCTGATGCTGATCCTGTTCGTGCCGGGCCTGACCATGCGGCTGTGGGCCGAGGAACGCAAGCTCGGCACGCTCGAGCTGCTGATGACGTTCCCGGTCACCATCGGGCAGCTGGTGACGGGCAAGTTCCTGGCCGCGGTGGTGTTCCTCGGCGTCGTGATGCTGCTGACGCTGGGCCTGCCGCTGACGCTCGGCGCCTACGGCAAGCTCGACTGGCCGCCGGTGTTCGGCAGCTACCTGGCGTCGCTGTTGTTCGCCGGCTCGTTCGTCGCGGTCGGCATGTTCTGGTCGAGCCTGACCCGCGACCAGATCGTGGCGATGCTGTTCTCGCTGGTGTCGCTGTTCGTGCTCTACCAGCTCGGCAACCCGGTCAACATCGAGCTCGCCACCAACTGGATGCCGACCTGGGCGATCGACCTCGCCAACGGCATCAGTCCCTACAAGTACTTCCTCAGCATCGCGCGTGGCGTCGTCGACTCGCGCGACCTGGTCTACTTCGCCTGCTTCTGCGGGTTCTTCCTCTACGCCAACGCGCTGGTGCTGCAGGCCCGGCGGCTGAAGGGCTGATCCGATGACGCACTCCGCTTCCCGCCCCGCGGCGATCCGTGCTGCCGCGGCTGTCCACGCCGAGCGCGGCACCGCGCTCGCCGTCGTCGTGCACGTGGTGCTGTTGCTGCTGGTGCTCGGCCAGATCGTCTACCTCGCCTCGCGCCACCGCGTGCGCGTCGACCTGACCTCCGACCGGCTGTGGTCGCCGACCGAGTCGACCCGCCAGCTGCTCGACAAGCTCGACAAGCGGCTCGTCGTCGAGGCCTACTTCAGCCCGAAGGACAAGCTGCCGGTCGTCTACCGCGAGACCCGCAGCATCGCCGAGGCGTTCCTCGACGAGCTGGTGCAGCTCGGCAAGGGCAAGGTCGTGGTGCAGCGCTTCGACCCCAACGCCGACACCGCGATCGAGGCCCGCGCCAAGCGCTGTGGCGTGCAGTCGCTCGACCTGCAGAACCGCACCTCGACCTCGGTCTCGGTCGACCGGCACTGGCAGGGCCTGCGGCTGCTCTACGGCGGCGGCAAGCAGCGCGTGATCGCGCAGTTCGCGCCGGGCAACAGCTTCCTGGCCGAGGCGGTGCTGACGCCGGCGATCAAGGAAGTCACCACCGAGCAGCGGCGCAAGTACGGCTACATGGAGTGGCCGGCGACCGCGGTCGGCGCGCAGCAGCCGGGCGGCATCGGCTGGAACATGCTGCGCACCTTCGAGGGCATAGCCAAGCGCTACGAGTTCCAGAACTTCAAGGACGAGGACGGCGCGCTGCTGCCGGCCGACTGCGACACGCTGTTCCTGTTCCGGCCGAAGGAACTGACCGACCGCCAGAAGTACGTGATCGACCAGTTCGTCGTGCGCGGCGGCACGCTGGTGCTGTTCGCCGATGCGGCGGAGTACGCGATCGGACCGCAGCGCTCGTTCAGCAAGCTGCCGCTGCAGATCGACGTCGCCGGCAGCAAGCAGGTGTTCGTCGACCAGCTGCTGCACTACGGCATCGACTGGAAGCCGAAGCTGATCGCCGACATGGCGCCGCGTGCGCACACGCCGAGCAACTCGCTGCAGGCGCCGATGGAGTACTTCGCGCTGCCGCAGCAGAACATGTTCGGGCAGCAGCAGCTGGCCGCGGTCGGCTATCCGTACTTCTTCCACCCGCTGGCGTTCGACTGGAGCAGCGCGGCCGACGACCTGGCCAAGAACGCCAAGGGCGAGATCGACCGCGCCGCCGCCGACTCGTATCGGCAGCGCTTCGGCTCCGGCATGCCGAGCGACGAGTTCCTGTTCAAGGCGTTCAAGCAGCTCGGCCGCGGCCCCGGCCTCTACTGGCCGACCTGGGTCGGGCTGCGTGAGAAGGCCGGCGGCGTGCCGGACCTGCCGCCCGGCGTCGAGGGCCGCGTGCTGCTGCGTTCGAGCCCGTTCGCGCTGGCCGAGGATCCACCGGCGAGCGTCAACCCGGTCGGCTACGACCCGCAGCAGCGCACCGCCGAGTTCAAGAAGTTCAACGAGAAGCTGGTCGAGCGCTACCGCGCCGAGCCGCGCCAGCAGGTGCCGCTGATGGTCGACGTGCGCGGTCGCTTCACGTCGTTCTTCGCCGGCCAGGAGCGCCCCAAGCGCCCCAGCGAGATCAAGGAAGAGGAGCAGAAGGCGGCCGCCGCGGCGGCCAAGGTCGACGATCCGAACACGCCGGTCGACGAGTCGAAGCCGGACCCGGATGCCGGCCCGCAGCCCGACGCGGTGAAGCCGGTGACCGACGGTGCCGCGCTCGCCGCCGAGGCGCCGATGCTGACCGCCGGCGAGAAGGCAGGTCGCATCGTCGCGATCGGCGACGCCGACTTCGTGCGCGACGACCTCGTCAACCGCACCTACGCGCAGCAGGGTGGGCCGTGCTCGCTGATGGCCGGGCCGTTCTTCGCGCAGCTGCTCGACTGGCTGGCCGAGGACCGCGACCTGGTCGAGCTGCAGTCGCGCAGCGCCGTCGATCGCACGCTGAAGTTCGTCGACGGGGGCGCCGTGCCCAACGCCGACCCGCGCCTCGCCGAACAAGCCCTGCGCAGCAAGACGTTCTGGCTGCGCGCGATCAACCTGGTGCTGCCGGGGCTGCTGTTGGCCGGGCTCGGGCTCGCGGTGTTCCTGGTCCGCCGGGCGCAGAAGCGCGCGTTCCTGGCTTCCCTCGGCTGAACGAATCCACGGAGATCCCGATGAACCTCAAGCGACGCAACCTGGTCCTCGCGGTGCTGGCCGCCGGTCTCGCCGTGCCGACCGCGCTGCAGCTGCGCGCCGATGCCGAGACCTTCGTCGACATCAGCCGCGTGCCGTTGTTGTTCGACGGCTTCACCAGCGACAACCTCGGCTCGCTGCGCCTGCGGCAGCCGAAGGCCGAGCCACCGCCGGTCGATCCCGCCAACCCGAACGCGCCCCGCGTGACCCACGACGAGCTGGTGCTGCAAAAGGTCGACAAGGGCTGGGTGCTCGGCCAGGGCGAACTGGCCGGCGCGCCGGTCGTCAAGGAACGGGTCGAGACCGACATCCTGCAGCACCTGCGCGGCATCCGCGCCGATCGCGACACGCTGGTGCAGCAGAACGCGACGCCGGCCCAGCTCGCCGAGTTCGGGCTCGACGACGAGCACGCGTTCGTGGTGCAGGCGTTCGACGCCACCCAGACCCGCAACCTGATCGCCGACCTGCTGGTCGGTCGCGACGCGGCGCTCGGCCAGGCCGGCACCGACGCGGTGCGCGGCGTGTTCGTGCGCAAGAGCGACAGCACCGACGTGATCCTCTACGAGTTCGACAAGGGCTGGCGCCGCGACGTCAAGAACGAGCTGTGGCTCGACAAGACGCTGGCGCGGGTGCCGACCGAGAAGATCCAACGCTTCTCGCTGCGCAACGCCGCCGGCGCCGGCACCAGGTTCACGTTCGAGCGCCGCGATGGCAAGGCGTCGTGGCACGCGGTCGAGCCGCCGCCCGGACTCGGCGCGTTGCGGCAGGGTGAGGTCGAGACGCTGATCCAGCGGCTCGGCTTCGTCGCGGCGCAGGACTTCCGCACGCCGCTGAACAAGGCCGGCAACCTGCAGCAGCTCGGCCTGCTGCCGCCGCAGCTCGAGTTCGAGGTGCAGTGGAAGGACGGCGACCGCGATCGCACGCTGCAGCTGGCGGTCGGCAACCGCCTCGACGGCAAGAACGAGTTCTACCTGCAGACCAACGAGTCGCCGTTCCTGATGACGTGGGCGGCCGGCAACGTGGTGCCGTTCGAGGTCGACGTGAAGGCGCAGTGGTTCGATCCACCGGCGCCGCCGACGGATCCGAAGCCCGCCGACGGCAAGTAGCGGCGGCGACCGGCGCGGTGCATCGCAGCGCGCCGCGGTGCCGCCGCAGCGGGTCGTTCCCTTCGTGACCGGGGCTCTGCATGATGCCCGGGTGTCCCCGTCCGACACCGATCCAAGAGCTGCGCGGTTGCTCGCGTTCGCCGCCAGTCTGCGCCGGCGCCACCGGCGCGGTGCGGCGACGTTCGCGGCGCTGCGCACCGGGCTGTTGCTCGCCGTGCCGGTGCTGCCGCTGGCGTGGTTGGTGCCGGACTGGCGGCTGCCGCTGGTGCTCGGCGCCGGCACGGCGACCGCACTCGCGGCGCTGCTCGCGGCCCGGCGCGCGGCGGGCCTCGCCGATGCCGCGTTGCTGCGCAGCGCCGAGCCGGCCACGGCCGGCGCCGAACTGGCGGTGCTCGGCGACGAACTCGGCACCTGGCTCGAGGCGCACCGACGCGGTGAGCGCACCGCGATGACCGGATGGCTCACCAGCGCGATCGACGACCAGCTGCCGCAGGTGCCGCGCCAGCAGCTGGCGCCGATCGGCCGCCGGTCGCTCGGTGGCCTGCTGTGGTTGTTGCCGCTGCTGCTGTTGGCGCTGCTGGCGATGTTGCTCGCCGAACTGCTGGCGCCGCCGTGGCCCGGCGCACTCGGTGGCCGGCCGCGCGACCTGCCGACCGCGGGTGGTGCTGGTGGTGGTGAAGCCCCGGGGCCGGGTGGCGCCGGCGGCGGCGACAGCGAGCCGGACGAGGCGCCACCGCCCGAGCCGAAGGAGCCGCCCGCCGAAAAGCCACCTGCCGCCGAACCACCGGCACCCGAGGCCGCCGCGGTGCCACCGCCGGACGAGCGACCGCCGCTGTTGGATCTGCCGACCCAACAGCGCTTCCTGGTGCCCGAGTTCATCGGCGAGGGCCCGACCCGGCGCGTGCGCATGCATGCGGCGGAGCTCGAGCAGGGCGCCCCGCCGCCGACCGCGGTCGCGCGGCCGAGCGGCGACGGCGCCCCGGCGCCGGTGCCGCCGCCGCAGGTGGAAGAGTTCGTGCGCGCCGCCGAAGCGGCGCAGCGCGCGCGTCACGTGCCGCCCGCCGAACGCGCGATCGTGCAGCGGTTCTTCACGGCGTTGCGCGAGGTGGCGAAGTGAAGGCGCGCGCGCGCGCTCTCGCGCTGCCGGAGCTGCCGGCGCCGTTCCCGGCGCCGTTCCGCGCGCTGCTGCACACGCTGCTGGCGCGGCCCGGCCGCATCGGCGGCGCCCGCGACGAACGGCAGCGGGCGCGGGCGGCGCTGCTGAGCCAGAGCGGCACGTTCACCGGGCATCGGCCGTATGTGCGCGGCGACGACCTGCGCCGGCTCGACTGGGCGGCCTATGCGCGCAGCGGCGAACTGTTCGTCAAGCAGCTCGAGGAAGAGGATCGCCGCGCCGTGACCGTGCTGCTCGACCTGTCGCCGCGGCTGCTGGCGGGAACCCCGCCGCGCCGGCTGATCGCGCTGCGGCTCGCGGCGCTGATCGCGGCGCTGGCGCTGCAGCATCTCGACGGCGTCTGCGTGGCCGCACCCGGCGCCGGCGCGGTGTCGTTGGCGACGTTCGCCGGACCGGCGGCGATGGCGGCGCTGCTGCAGCACCTCGCCGCGCTGCCGGTGGCGGTGGCATCGCCGCAGCAGTCGATCGACCTCGTGCTGCAGCGCGGCGTGCCGGGGCGGGTGCACTGGATCAGCGACTTCGCGCGCCCGAAGGACGCCGAGCAGCCGCTGCAGGCGCTGCGCCGGCGCGGGGCGCGCGTCACCGGCTGGCTGCCGGCGCTGCCGAGCGATCGTGACGCGCCGCGCACCGGCTACCTGCGCCTGTGCGACCCCGCCACCGGCGAAGAACTCGAAGTGCCGATCGATGCGGCGCTGGCCGCCGAGCTGGAGCGCCAGCTGGCGCTGCTGGCGCGGCAGCAGGAACGGCTGTTCACGCAGGCGGGGGCACCACTCGTGCGCTGGCCGGTGCCGGCGGCGACGGACTTCACGGCGGCGTCGTGGCAGGCGGTGGTCGCCTGGTGCGCGCGGTGACGCTCGCGGCCCCCGAATGGCTGTTGGCGGCGCTGGTGCTGCCGCTGCTGTGGTGGCTGTCGATGCCGCCGCGGCCGCGCCAGCAGCAATGGACGCCGCACCTGCTGCAGTGGCAACAGGCCCTGCACGCGCTGCGGCGCCGGCCGCCGCGCTTCGCGACGTTGCGCTTCCTGCTGTTGGCGCTGGCGGCGTCGTCGCTGGTGCTGGCGCTGGCTGCACCACGACGACCCGGCGCGCCCGGCGCCGAACGGCTGGTGGTGGTGCTCGATGGTTCGGCCAGCATGGCGGCGCTCGATCGCAGCGGCGAGTCGGCCTGGCTGCGCGCGCAGCGCACGCTGCGCGAACGCCTCGCGACGGTGCCCCCGGGCGTCGACGTGACGCTGCTGGTGCCCGGCGCCGACCTGCGCCGCCGGCACGGCGCCTCGGCCCGCGCGCTGCAGGATCTGCAGTCGCCCGCCGGCGCACTCGCGGTCGACCTGCCGGCAGTGGCGGCGAGTGCGATCGCGCTGCCCGGCACCGCGGTGTGGACGTTGACCGATGGCCAGGGCCAGTCGTCGTTGCCGAACGACGGCGCGCTGTCGGTGTTCGCGGCCGCTGGCCCGAACGGCGCCATCGTCGCGGTGCGCAGCGAGGATCGCTGGCCGCTGCCGGAGCTGCGCGTGTTCGTCGACGTGGTCGCGTTCGCCGCCGCCGAGGTGGCCGCCGAACTGCAGGTTGCGGGGGCGATCGCGCCGCTGCCCGCGCCGGTGTCGGTGCGGCTGCGACCCGGCGAACGCACCACGGTGCCGTTCGAACTGTCGCGCACGGCGGCAGGGGGTGAGCTGGTGCTGACGCTGGTGATGCCCGGCGACGTGTTGCCGGGCGACGATCGCTGGCGGCTGGGGCTGCCGCCGCTGCCGGCGCCGCGCATCGCGGTGCGCAGCGAGGCCGACGCCGGTCCGTTCGCCTCGGTCGCGGCGAAATCGCTGGCGGCCGAGGTCGGTGGGGAGGTGGTGCCGGCCGGCACCGGGCAGGCGGTCGGGCTGCTGTTGGTCGACGGCGGTCGCATCGAGCTCGAGCCCGGGGCGCTGCGCGCGATGACGTTCGGCACCCGCCTCGGCGCCGGTGGCGCTGGTGGTGAATCGTCCGCGAGCGAGCCGCTCGGCATGCAGCCGGAGGGGCTCGACTGGGCCCGCCAGCTGCCGCTGTGCGCCGGCCTCGATCTGTCGGAGCTGCGGGTGCAGCAGGCGTGGCCCGAACTGCTGCCACCGGGCGAGGTGTTCCTGTGGTCGGAGCAGTTCGGCGAACGGGTGCCGCTCGGCGTCGTCGCGGGCACCGACCAGCTGGCCTCGGTGCACCTGGCGTTTCGGCTCGGCGACAGCAATCTGCCGCTGCTGGCGGCGTTCCCGCAGCTGCTGCGGCGCGCGTTCGTGCGTTGTTACGGGGCCGGCGCGCGGCTGGTCGAGCGCACCGCACCGCCGCCGCTGGCCGAACTCGACCTGCTGGCGCCGGCGAGCGCCGCCGACCGACCGCTGCCGCCGTTCGCGACCGCCGCCGAAGACCTCGCCCCGTGGTGCCTGCTGGCGGCGCTGGTGGCGCTGGCGCTGCGGTCCTTGGTCCGGTGAATGCTGCGCTGGCAGCCGGGCAGTGGGCCCTTGCTTCCGATCCGGCGGATCCGTAGCTTCCTCCGCCCCAAACAGCGAACGTACGCCCCGGACCTCGTCGGTGCCGGACGCAGACCTCTTCGCCCCTGACCGGGTCGCGGCCCAGCCGCGGCTCGCAAGCTACAGACATGACTGCCTCCAAAACCCTCGGCATCCTCGGCAAGAAGGTCGGGATGACCCAGATCTTCCAGCCGAACGGGGATTGTGTCCCCGTCACCGTCATCCAGGCCGGCCCGTGCAAGGTGCTCGCCATCAAAGCCGCCACCACGGCCGAGCTGCCGGAAGGCCACCGCACCGCGGTGGTCAACCACGGCAAGAAGCGCGGCAAGCAGAACCGCGCTCGCGCCAACGACGGCTACTACGCGGTCCAGCTCGGCTTCGATCCGAAGCCGGCGCGCAGCTGCAGCAAGGCCGAGCTCGGCAACGCCAAGAAGGCGGGCCTCGACCACGGCATGCGCTTCGTGCGCGAGTTCCGGCTCGGTGCGGCGCCGACCCACAAGCCCGGTGACGACGTCACCGTCAAGCTGTTCGAGGGCGTCAAGTTCGTCGACATCACCGGCGTGACCAAGGGTCGCGGCTGGGCCGGCACGATCAAGCGCTGGAACTTCAGCCGCCAGCCGACGTCGCACGGCAACTCGCTGAACCACCGCACCGGTGGTGGTCTCGGTCGTCAGCACTCGATCAGCAGCGGTGTGCCGAAGGGCAAGAAGATGGCCGGTCACTACGGCGTCGAGAAGGTCACCAAGCAGCGGCTCGAGATCATCAAGATCGACGCCGAGCGCAACCTGTTGTTCGTGCGCGGCGCCGTCGCCGGCCACACCAATGGCTACCTGACGGTCAAGAACACCGTCAAGAACGAGCGCGCGATCGAGTTCAAGCCGGGCCTCGTGGTCCGCGCCGCCGCCCAGAAGGCGATGGCTGCCAAGGGCAAGAAGTGATTCACGGCGCCTAACCACACAACCAGAGGAAACTGATCATGGCTCGTTCCCGTCGCAAAAACGGTGGCCCGCGCCGCGGCACCTTCAAGAAGAAGAAGCTCGGCAAGGGCTTCGCTGCCAACCGCAAGGAGCCGGGGGGCAACCGCCCCGTGCTGCGCATCACCGAGCCGGCCGACGCGCCGGCAAAGGGCTGATCGCGCGGCGGCGCCGGCATGCCAGCGCCGCTCGTGCCGCCGGCCGTGGCTCCCCCCACGCCGGCAACCCCGCCGCGGCACCCCGCCGTCGACGTTCTCGTCGTCGGTGCGGGTGCCGCTGGCATGATGGCCGCGATCGAAGCGGCGCGCGCCGGTCGTCGCACCGTGCTGCTCGAGAAGCACCAGCGCCCCGGTCTGAAGATCCTGATCAGCGGCGGCGGCCGCTGCAACCTGACCACGACCCGGCAGGGCGCGGATCTCGAGGCCCAATACGGCACCGAACGCGGGCGCTTCCTGCGTCACGCGCTGCGGTCGTTCCCGCCACCGCAGCTGCGCGCGTTCATCGAGCAGGCCGGGGTGCCGCTGCAGGAGGAGGACCTCGAGAAGCTGTTCCCGGTCTCGCAGCGCGCGCGCGACGTCGTCGATGCGTTGCTCGGCCAGCTGCAGCAGAGTGGTGCCGAGCTGCGGCTCGGTTGGCCGGTGACGGGCGTGCAGCGCACCGAGGCCGGCTTCGTGGTGACGACGCCGCGCGGCCCGGTCGCCGCGCGCAGCCTGATCCTGGCGACCGGTGGGCTCAGCTATCCGAAGACCGGCGCCACCGGCGACGGCTACGGCTTCTGCCGCGGGCTCGGCCACTCGATCACCGCGACGTTCCCGGCGCTGGCGCCGCTGCCGGTCGACGCGCCGTGGGTGCACGCGCTGCAGGGCATCGTGCTGCAGGATGCGGCGATCGCGTCGTACGACGCGACCGGCAAGCTGCGCACGCAGCGCCGCCGGCCGATCCTGTTCACGCACAAGGGGCTGTCGGGACCGGCCCCGATGGACCTCGCCGGCGACGTCGAGGAGGCGGTGGGGCACGGTGGGGTGCGGTTCGACTTCGTGCCCGACGCGAGCCTCGAACAGCTCGAGGCCGACTGGCTCGCCGCCGCGAAGACGCACGGCAGCCGCCGCATCGAGTCGGTGCTGCCCGCGCACCTGCCGGAGCGGCTGCGCCACACGCTGTGCGAGCTCGCCGCCGCCACCGGTACGCTCGCCATCTGGTCGCGCGCGCAGCGCAAGCAGCTGCTCGCGGTGCTGAAGGACCTGCGGCTGCCGGTCGCGCGTTCGCTCGGCTACGACCATGCCGAGGTCACGCGCGGTGGCGTCGACCTCGCCGAGATCGATCCGCGCACGATGCAGAGCCGGCGCTGCCCGGGCCTGTTCGTCTGCGGCGAGCTGCTCGACGTCGACGGGCCGATCGGCGGCTTCAACTTCCAGGCGGCGTTCGCGACCGGCCGGCTCGCCGGCCGCAGCTGCTGAGCATGCTCGGGGACACCATCGTCGCGCGCGCGTCGGCGCCGGGCGCCAGCGAACGCTCGGTGCTGCGGCTCAGCGGGCCGTGCGCGCGCGAGCTGGCGGCGCGCGTGTTCCAGCCGGCGATCCCGGCCCGGCGCGCGGTGGTCGAGGGCGAACTGACGCTGCTCGGGCAGACCGCGGCGTGCTTCGCGCTGTCGATGCCGGGCCCGCATTCGTTCACCGGTGAGGACGTCGTCGAACTGCACGTGCCGGGCAGTCCGCTGCTGGTGCAGCTGCTGCTCGACGAACTGCTGCGCGACGCCGCGCCGCTCGGCGCGCGCCTCGCGGTGCCCGGCGAGTTCACTGCGCGCGCGGTGCAGCACGGCAAGCTCGACGGGGTCGGCGCCGAGGCACTGCTGTTGCTGCTGCACGCGGCCGACCAGCGGCAGCTGCAGCAGGCGGTGCAATGGCTGCGCGGGGGGCTCGCGGTGGCGGTGCCCGAGCTGCGCGCGGCGCTGCAGGATGTGCTGGCGCTGGTCGAGGTCGGCCTCGACTTCACCGACGACGAGACCGGCGCGGTCGCGGTCGAGCTGTGGCGATCGCCGTTGCAGGCGGCCGCGGCGCGCTGCGGCGAACTGCTCACGACGCTTCCGGGTGCCGCGCCGGGCGGCGAAGTGCTGCTGCTCGGGGCCAGCAACGCCGGCAAGTCGGCGCTGGCGAACGCGCTCGCCGGCCGCGCCGCGTCGCTGGTCGCCGATCAGGCCGGCACCACGCGCGACGTGCTGCGGGTCGAACTCGGGCCCGGGGTCGCGGTGTTCGATGCTCCCGGCGATCTCAACGCGCCGGGCGAGGTCGATGCGGCGGCGCTGGCGCTGCGCGATCGGCTGGCCGGTGGCGCCGCCGCGCTGCTGCTGGTGCTCGATGCGAGCGGCGAGCCGTTCGTGCCACCGTCGGCGCTGGCGTCACCGCTGCCGTGGTTCGGCGTGGTGTGGACCAAGATCGATCTCGGCGCGCCGCCGCCGCTGCCGCCCGAGGTCGCGGTGCGCGCCGCGGGGCTGCCGGTGTTCGCGACGAGTGCGCGCACCGGTGCTGGCATCGACGAACTGCGGGTGGCGCTGCTCGCGGCCGGCAGTGGTGGGGTCGTGGACGCCGGCGGGCCGTTGCGCACCGCGCTGGCGCAGGCGCAGCAGGCGATCGAACGGGCACTGCAGGCGCCGACGCCGGAGCTGGTCGCGGTCGATCTGCAGGCGGCGCTGCGCGCGCTCGACGGGGTCGCCGGCGTGCATTCGCCGGAAGCGCTGCTCGATCGCATCTACGGGCGGTTCTGTCTCGGCAAGTAGCGGCGCGTCTCGCTACATCGAGCGGACCCGCACGAAGTGCGAAGCGGTGGTTTCGAAGCAACCGCTGGCCGAGATGCTCACGCCCTGGAACGTGATCAGATAGCCGGCGGCGGCCGCTGGCAGGGGCAGCGAGTATTGCCCCGGGTTGCCGATGGCGAACATGCTGAGCAGGCCCTGCACATGCAGATCCTGCGGCGAGCAGAACAGCGGTGGCAAGCCGGTCACGAGTGGCTGCGGCCGGGGTCCAAGTTCGAGCAACAACAAGGACACCTGGCTCGTGCTCGGGATCTCGACGCGGAGCGGCGTCTGGAGGCCGCCGACCACAGGACGGCCGGTGACTGCGAGGTTGATGGAGTGGCCCTGGGCCAGCGCCGAGCGGCCGAGGTGCTCCTGCAGCTCCCAGGTCGTGTCGCTGACCGGCGTGCTGAAGTCGGTCTGGCCGCCGAAGAACACGGCGCGGTTGGTGTAGCGGTCGTAGCACGCGGCGAGGTTCTCGGTGCGGCGCACCCCGCTCGTCTCGGGCGTGATCAGCGTCCACCGCGTCCCGTCCCACTCGTGGAGGTCTTGCAGGAACGTGCCAGCATTCGGGTCGTAGCCGCCGAGCAGCATCGTGCGCCCCTTCAGCGGGTCATAGACCATCGCCGCGTTGAAGCGGGCCTGCGGTCGCGTGGGTGGGTTGCGCAGGCTCCAGAGGTTGTTGGCGATGTCGTACTCCCAGGTGTCGTCGAGGGCCTGGCCGCTGGCCGAGCGACCGCCGAAGACCACGAGCCGGTTGCGGAGTTCGTCGAAGGCCATGGCGTGGATGTCGCGCGCCGGTGGACTCGGTTGGGTGTTGGTGAGGATCCAGGTCGGGTTGGCGTCGCTGAAATGCCAGAGGTCGTTGAACCAGGTGGTGCCGTTGGTGCCGCCGAACAGCCAGACGCGCGAGTTGTCGGTGACCGCAGAGGCCATGGCGTGGTTGAGTCGCGGCGACGGTGAGAACGCGGGCGCACGAAGCTGCCAGCCGCCGGCGAACGTCCACGTGTCGCCCAGAGCATTGCCGTTGCCATCCATGCCGCCGAACAGCAACGTGCTGTTGAAGCCACTGCGCACCATGCCGCCTGCCGAGCGCGGCAGCGGGTTTTGCACCGAGAGGCTCGCGCCCCAGGCGTCCCCGTTCCAGATCCACGTGTCGCCCAACGGCGCGCCGTTGGCGTCGCGGCCGCCGAACAGGACCGAGCCCCGGGACTCGTCCTCGGCCAGCATGGCGTCGTTGCGGGCCGGGGGGCGCACGGTGGATGCCGACCAGTTCTGCCAGTTGGTGCCGTCCCACGCCCATACTTCGTCCGTGACCGAAATGCCGGAAGGGGTATTGACGCGGCCACCGAACAGCACGCAGCGCTGCCGCTGCCGGTCGTAGATCATGGTGCTCCACCCGCGGTCCGTCGGCGAAGTCGTTGGCGTTCGCAGGGTCCACTGGGTGCCGTCCCACTCCCACGTGTCGGCCACAAAAGACAAATCTTCCAGCCGGCCACCAAAGGCGACTATTCGCTGCCGAGCGGCGTCCCAGGCCATGGCACGGCCGATGGCCGTAGGGCCCGGGATGTCGGCGGCCGCGACCCACTGGCTGCCCGTGAAGGTGAAGGCGCCAGCGTTGGTGAGCGCGAGCACGCGGCCGCGTGCCTCATCGTAGACCAAGCCGCACTGGACGGTGGCGGGCGGCACTGGCAACGCGGTCCAGGCCGATCCGTCGAACTCGTGACAGACCAGTGGTGTGCTGCTGCAGAATTGAGTGAAGAGCAACAAGGCACGGGAGCGGGCAGCGTCCCATACCATTCCTCGATCAAGTGGCCCTACACAAGTAATCGGCGGCGCAAAGGCCGGCCCCAACTGGGTCCAGGTCCCGCCGCTGTAGCGCCACGTGCCGTTCACAGGGTTCCACACTAGGCCCGCGCCCGGCGTCAGCGGAAACTCGCATACGTTGAGGCCTTGGAAGCTACCACCACCCGTGTAGGGCAAGGTCGCCGAGCGCGCGGCACCCGGGCCATCCCATTCCTTGAGATCCGGCGCTCCGCTGCCCAAGACCAGAAGATTGCGGGTTGCGTCGTGCCACCCGCCCCAAGCAAAGTAGTTTCCGATGGGGGTGAACAAGGACCCCACACCAGGCCACGCGGCGCGCTCCATGACGCGCACCTGGGCGAGCACGGGCACAGCCATCGCAGCCGCGATGCCGATCGGGAGGATTCGGAAGAGGAACGAGGAGCATCGGATCATGGGTAGTCTGGCTGGGAAGCCGGTGCAGGCCGTCTTCGGCGTGAGTAGTTGGTGATGCGGTGGCGAATGAGGGCCTGTTGCGGCGCCGCGTCGGCGCCGAGGCCGGGGGGCACCAACGGAGGCAGCAGTGCCTGCGAGGCGGGGTTTGCAGTCTCGTGACGACCGGTGCAGTGCGGGGTGCCACCTGCCATTGCCGGGAATCTCCCAAATCACGTCGGCGGCCCATGGCGCCCCGGCCGCCCGCAGCGACGACCGTCGGCCAGGCGATCTGCCTCTCACCCTCGCCGACTCAGGGCGTCCCGATCGTCAGCGCCAGCGCATTGCTGGTGGTCGCCAGCAGCAGGTTGCCCGTTCCGCCGAACTCCAACCCGCCGACCTGTTGGCGCAGGATCGCGCCGATCAGGTTGGTGAAGTTGGGGATCGGCAACGCCGTGTTCAGCGTGCCGGTCGTCGTCATCGACACGATGGTCGCATCGAGGGAGACCAGCAGCGAGCAGCCAGCACCACCCTCGGGGAACAGCGCACTCAACGGCAGGTTCAGCGCACTGAAGCCCAGCAGTTCGACCGCCAGCGACGGTGCGGTGAGCCCCGTCGCCACCGCCGTGTAGGTGGTGCCGATCCACGGCTGCGACGTGGGCGTCAATGTGTTGATGCCGCCGGGGCCCGCGCAGCCGGCGCCGACCACCGCGACCCCAGCCTGGCAGGTCGACACGCGGCGCGCGAAGTATTGCGACAGCACGCCGTCGATGCGGGTGAACTGACCGCCGGCGAACAGCTCGCCGTTGCTGCGACTCGCCAGCGCCAGCACACGGCCGTTGCTGGTCATCGCCATGCTTTGCCACGCGGTGCCATTCCAGCGGGCGATCGCATCGGCAGCGCCGGGCTCGCCGCCGGCGACGAGATCGCCGTTGGGGAGGTTGGCCAGCGCGAAGATGTCGAAGCTGGTGCCAGCACCCAGGGTCGCCCACACCGAGCCGTTCCAGCTCTGGATGTAGCCGACGCTCGCCGTCGTCAGGCCACCGGCTGCGACCAGGTCACCGTTCGCCAGCAGCGTGAGCGCGCGCGGCGGCACCGGCAGACCGGCGCCATAGGTCGACCACGCCGTGCCGTTCCAGCGCGCGATGTTGCTGACGGGGTTGAAGCCGGCGGACGTGAACACACCACCGACCACCAGATCGCCGTTCGGCAGGCCCAGCATCGTGTCCACGCTGGCCGTCTGGGTCGGGTTCTGGATGCCCTGCGCGAGGCCCGACCACGACGTGCCGCTCCAGGTGGCGACGCGATTGACGACCACAGCACCCGACATGATGAAGAAGCCGCCCGCGACCAGGGTGCCGTTCGGCAGCACCGTCAGCGACAGCACGGCGTTGTCGAAGCCGGGCCCCATCGGCAGCCACGTCGTGCCATTCCAGCGCGCGATGTAGTCACCCGGTCCGCCGCCGGCGACCGTGAAGCTGCCGCCGGCGACGATGTCGCCGTTGGGCAACCGCGCCAGCGCCTGCACCGTGCCGCTGCTGGTCGTGTTGATGCCGCTGCCCAGGGGGCTCCAGTTGGCGCCGTTCCAGCGCGCGATCTGGTTGACCGGCACGCCGCCGAGCGTGCGGAACGGACCGCCGGCGATCACGTCGCCGTTCGGCAGCGTCAGCAGCGCGCGGATCTCGTTGTCGTTGCCGGGCGTCAACGGGGCCCAGCTGGTGCCGTTGAAGCGGGCCACGCGCCACATGGTCGGTGTGCCGGGAATGGCCGGGCTGCTGCGGACGAACGCGCCGCCGGCGAACAGCTCGCCGGTGGCCAGCTTCGTCAGCGTGTTCACGCGCGAGTTGAGGCCGGGGATCGTCACCCAGGCGCTGCCGTTCCAGCGCGCGATGCGACTGGCGGCAAGGCCGCCGGCCGTCGAGAACGTGCCGCCGACCACCAGGTCGCCGTTGTCGAGTTCCCCGAGGCTGTAGACGTCGGTGTTGCAGCCAGTGCCGAGCGCCGACCAGCTGCTGCCGTTCCATCGCGCGACGATGTTGGCCGGGCTGCCGCCGGCGGCCGTGAACTCGCCGCCGGCGATCAGGTCGCCGCCGGCCAGCTGCCGCAGGCAGCGCACGCGATTGTTGATGCCGCTGCCGAGCGCCGCCCACGTGGTGCCGTTCCACCGCGCGATGGAGTTGGCGGCGGTGCCGCCGATCGAGGTGAAGGAGCCACCGGCGACCAGTTCGCCGTTGGCCAGCACGGTCAGTGCGAACACCGTGCTGTTGGCGCCGCCACCGAACGCGGACCACCCGCTGCCGTCCCACCGGGCCAGGTTGCTGGCGGCGATGCCCCCGGCGGTGGTGAACTGCCCGCCTACGACCAGGTCGCCGTTCGGCAGCGCGGCGAGCGCATTGACGGTGCCATTGACACCGGTGCCGAGCGCGGTCCAGGCGGTGCCGTTCCAGCGGGTGATGCGATTGACGGTCGCGCCGTCGGCGACCGTGAACGCCCCGCCGGCGATCAGGTCGCCATTGGCGCGCACCAGCAGCGCGTTGACGCGGCCGCCGACGCCGGTGCCGAGGGCGGACCAGGTGCCGGCCGTCGGGTCGTAGCGGGCGATCCGCGGGGTGATGACCTCGCCGGCGGTGGCGAAATCGCCGCCGAACACGAGGCAGGTCGGCAGTGGACCGGGGCCGTCCGGATCCCAGGCGGTGGAGCTGTAGACCTCCGCATCGGTGCCGGGCGGGTTGGCGCCGGGCAGCCACTGGGAGCACTGGGCAGTAAGTGCCGTCGACAGGGCCGCGATCGCCATCGCAGCTACCGGGCCAGCGGTCGCGGCCAGCCGGCGGAACAGTGGGGGGAGGAGCGGGTTGGCGGTGGAGTTCACGTCCGTGCAGTGCCGAAGCCCGCGTCGATTTGCCGAGAATCTGGGGGATCGGCAGCCCGGTGGATCAGCTCGGCCTGCGAGCCGGCTCGGCGGATAGCGCCACCAGCGACCGTGCTGCGTGGCGGCCGTGGCGGGCCGCGCTCAGGCCGCAGTTTTCGCAGATCCCCAGCAAGAGGCGGCGGCCTTCTGCACTGCACGGGTCATGGCTAAGTCCTCCTTCTGGTCGAACCTGCTCTGGTTGGGTCTCGCGCCCCTCGCGCTTCCTTCTTTCGCCAGCGCACAGATCCGTGTGCTCGAGCGGGCGCGGCATGAGGGGCTCGATGACTCGGGATTCAGCAATCTATTGCTGGCCTACTACGATCGGGCTCGTGCCACGATCGTGAACCAGACTTTGCAACCCGCCGGTCTCGCTTCGAACGCGCCGTATCTCAGGGAGTGGTCCGGGCGCGGCGAAGTCATGACAGCCCCGATCAGTGTGATTGATTACGAGCGGCCCATTTGTCCGTTCCCTGGCCGGCCTGGAGTGGGTTTAGGCGTCAGTGCGTTTCTACAAAGCACTTACGCCTACGAGAATGGAGCATGGCAGCTACTTCTTGTAGCCAGCCCTACTTTGCCAGGTTTGGGGTTTATTACCATTTCGAGGGGCGTTGGCTTGGTCATGGATGAGGCTCGGCAGGTAGCTGTATGCGCCGCCAAGCAGGTCGCGACGCCCGCCGGACCATTGTTGATGGTAGGTTGGACACTCGAGTTCGATGGGCAGACCTGGACGTTGGCGTCGAGCACGCATCCGTGGAGCAGTAGTAATCTATTTGCAGAAGAGATCTACTTGGTCTACCACGGCACGCATCAACGCGTTGAATCCGTGACCCGCGAAGGCGAGATCCGTTCTTGGAACGGATCGACTTGGACTCCGCGGGTGGCGCCCATGCCTGGATTCCTAGCAAGCGGCGCGTGCTTCGATACGCATCGTTCGCGCCTCGTCGTTCTCGGTCACTTCAACGGCAGTGGCTCCGTGCTCGAGTATGACACCAACTACGGTCTTACGCAGTTGTGGGCTGGCCCCGACTACCCAGCGACCATTGGCAACGCCGTGTACGACGAAGGTCGTCGAAAAATCGTCTGCACGACCCAAGACACGCCAACCGGGCCATTGCGGACCCGAGCCTACGAAGGTCCCAGCGGGATCATCGCCACCTGGTCGGACCTCGGCGGATCCACGGTGCGCCCGACCCCGCGCAACGATGCGATGCTCGCGGTGGATGACAGCCGCGGGGCAATCCTGTTCGGCGGCCGCGACAACAACAACGTGCCGAACAACGAAACCTGGCTCTGGGACAGTCGCGACTGGACCAATGTCAACCCGACGAACGCGCCTGCCCCACGCTCCGCGGCGGCGTTGGCAGGCAAAGCCGACCGGGTCGTGCTGTTCGGCGGCATGAACAGCAACAACCAGGCGATGGGGGACACCTGGGCCCTGGTCGGGTCGAGCTGGCAGCAGTTGGCGCCGCTCACGTCTCCTGCCGCCCGCTTCAACCACGCCATGGCGACCAACTACGTCAGCGGCGAGACCTACCTGTTCGGTGGCTCCGACGGCCAGAACTGGTTCGGCGATGTGTACAAGCTGGAGAACTTCCTGAGCCTCTGGAGTTGGAGCCAGATCCAAGTCGGCGGAACAGGCAACGTCGGCGTACGCGACCTCCACGCCATCGCCGTCGACGAGCGGCGCAACAAGCTCGTGCTGTTCGGCGGCCGCAACGAGTTCTTCCAGCAGCTCGGCGATACGTGGGAACTCGATCTGTCGCAGGCCAGTCCGTCCTGGACCCAGCGCTTCCCGGCGCAGTCACCCTCCGGCCGGGTCAACCACGGCATGACCTACGATAGCCAGCGCGAACGCACCGTGCTCGTCGGTGGCTACGACATGAACACGGGGGCGTTCCTGGACGACATCTGGGAGTGGGACGGTGTCAGCTGGGCGCAGCGCACGACCGTGATGCGCTCGATCACTCCGACCGAGAATCCGGCGATGGCCTACGACCACCGGACACAGCGAGTGGTCCTGTTCGGTGGGTGGACCGGTAGTGCGACGAGCGACAACACCTACGAACTGGTGGAAACCGCCGGACCGTCGGCGCCCGGCCAGCAGGCCCCGGTGTCCTTGATCCTCAGCTCGGCACCGACGGTCAACGGCAGCAACACGACGCCGCTCGGTGTCGACATCGCCAGCTCGGCGGGCCTGTCGGCGCTGTTCGTGGCGATCGGCGGGGCACCGCAGCCGCTCGCGTACCTGCCGACCCCGTTGTTCTGCAGCAGCCAGCCGTTCTATGTGCAACCCGTCGCCAGCTACGTCGGGGTCGGCAACAGGTTCAGCTACAGTGTGCCGATCCCACCGGCTGCCGCCGGGATCCTGCTGTCGGCCCAGGGCCTGTCGTTCCACGCCAACGGCTGCATCGACACCACCGACGCCCTGTTCGTGACCGTGCAAACCCTGCAGTGACCCCGGGCAGCAAACCGCGGCGGCCTCCTCGAGCCGGCCGCGGTTGCCGACCCGGAACCGATCCGCGCGATTCGGTCGCCCCAGCGCGCCGTCGTCCCGGTCGATCAGCTCGCCCCGCGATCCAGTTCGGCGGACAGCGCCACCAGCGACCGGGACAGCAGCGTGCGCACGGCGTTCTCCGTCCGACCCATCACGCGAGCGACCTCGGGGATCGGCAGGCCGGCGAGCCGCGCCAGAGCGATGACTTCCCGCTGATCGGGTTTGAGCCGCTCGAGGGCGACCTGCAGCGACGCGTTGGCCTCGTGGCCGATCGCCTCGCGGCTGGGGGAGTTCAACTGCGCCCGGCCGTCCACCAACTCGCTCGGGTCGACGCCGTCTTCGCGTTGGTGGTGGCGCTTCTGCGCCTTCTGGCTGCGCAGCCGCATGCGCACCTTGTTGAGGGCCGCCGTGAACAGCCAGCTGCGGAAGCGCGCCTCACCCTGCCACGTGAAGTCCGGGCCAGCCTGAAGCAGCTCGCGGCAGGTCGATTGCACGAGATCGGCGACCGACTCGTTCAGGCGCTGCTCGGCGGCGATCTGGGCGCGCAGGAACGCATGCAGCCGCGGGACGTACAGCGTCAGCATCCGCTCGATGCTGACGGGGTCCCCGCGCGAGGCGCGGCTCGCGAGGTCCCGACTCTCGTCGTCGCCGAGTTCGCTCATGGCAGGAAGGACGCCCAGCGCGAATCCACGGGGGACTTCGCAAGGATCTGGCTGGCGCGGCACTCTACCCTGTGGGCGCTGCCCCGCGCCTGCCCTCGCATGGACTCGACCGACGACCTGCTCGCCGAACTGCTGGACCTACCGCCGGAACAATGGCGCGCCGGACTCGAGCGGGTTTGCACCGAACATCCGGCTTGCGCCACCGAGCTGCGGCGCCGTTTCGCGCACCTGGAGCGCTGTGGCGTCACCGAACCGGTGGCGCTGAGCGCGCCGGTTCCGGGCCAGGTACCGCAGCGCTTCGGGTCCTACCGGCTGCTGCGTCGCCTTGGCGAAGGCGGCATGGGCACCGTGTGGCTGGCGCTGCACGAGGGCCTCGGCCGCGAAGTCGCGATCAAGATGTTGCGCCCCGAGCGCCTGTGGTTCGACAACGCGCGGGAGCGGTTCCAACGCGAGGTCGAGGCCGTGGCCCGACTGCGCCATCCCGGCTGCGTCGCCATCCAGGAAGTCGGCGAGACCGAGAACGTGCCGTTCTTCGCGATGGAATACGTCGCCGGCGCGAACTGCGAACAGATCCTGACCGCGCTGCGCGCACGGCGCCCGGCCGTGTCCCCGGCCAGCTCTTCCGGCCACGACCTGCTGACGGTGCTGCGGCAGGGCGGCACGCAGGTCGACAGCAGCGCGTCGGCCCTGTTCGCCGGCCCGTGGACCCGCACCGCCGTGCGCATCGTGCTGGCTGCCACCGAGGCGCTGGCGCACGCGCATGCCCGCGGCGTGGTGCACCGCGACCTGAAGCCCGGCAACCTGATGGTCACGCCGGAAGGCCGCGTCGTCGTCATCGACTTCGGCCTCGCGGTCGCGGCCGGCACGTCGGCGTTGACCCGCGAAGGCAGCCAGCTCGGTTCGGTGCCCTACATGGCACCCGAGCAGTTGCGCGGCTTTGCCGCGGCGATCGGCCCGCGCACCGATGTCTATGCGCTCGGGGTCTGCCTGTACGAGCTGCTCGCCATGGCCCCGGCGTTCGCAACCGGCGACGAACAGCAGCTGCGCACCGCGATCCTGGCCGGCGGCGTGCCGCCGTTGACCGAACGCAATCCGGCGGTGAGTCGCGATCTCGCCGTCGTCGTGGCACGGGCCATGCACGTCGATCCCGAACGGCGCTACGCCTCGGCGCTGGAGTTGGCGGCCGACCTGATGGCGGTGCTCGAGGATCGCTCGATCCAGGCGCGGCGGGATGCGCTGGGGGCGCGCCTGTCGCGGTGGGCGCGGCAGCGGCCGGCCCTGGCGACCGCCGCCGCGCTGCTGCTGCTCGGCACCCTGCTGGTGCCGACCGCGATCTCGCTGGCGATCGCCGGCCAGCGCGATCGGGCCCAGGTGGCCGAGCAGCAGGCGCGCCGCCGCGAGTACGGCGCCAGCGTGTCGGCCGCCGCCACCGCCCTGCTCGCCGGCAACGGCAACGCGGCGCGGCTGCTGCTGGATGGCTGCGCGCCTGACCTGCGCGGCTTCGAGTGGCACCATCTGCAGCTGGCGGTCGACACCAGCTTCCTGGTGATGCCGACCGGCACCGCCGCGGTCACCGCCGTGGCCGTGACGCCGGCCGGCGATCGCCTGATCGCGGGCACCGCGGACGGCCGCCTGCGGCTGTACGCGCTTGCTGCCGGGGAACTGCTCCGGGAGTTCAAGGCCGTCGGCAAGTCGGCACTGGCGACCATCGCGTTCGACGGCGATGGCGCGGAGCTGTTCGCGGTCGATGCCGAACAGGTCTTGCGCGTCTACGACGTGAGCACCGGCCAGCTGCTGCGGCAGCGGCCGGGGGCCGCGGCGAAGGAGCGCCTCGCCTTGCCGGACCAGGTCGACCGCGTGGTGGTCGCGCGCCCCGGCGGACGCCTCACGATCCTCGACGCGCGGTCGCTGGCGGTCCTTCGCGATGTCGATCTGGAACTGCGTGGCTGGCCCGACGACAACCCGTGCGTGGTGTCCGGCGAGGACGTGCTGGCCGGTGGCACACGCGGCATCACGATCTGGGACTCACGCGATGGCAGTTGCCGCGCGCAGCTGCCGCACGCCGCTGGCACCAGCTTGCTCGGCGTCAGCGAAGGCGCGGCGATGGTCGCGAGTCTGCACGGCCCCGACCTGATGGCGTGGCACCTCGGCGAGCAGCGCGGGTCCTCGTTCAGCCTCGGTGGTCGCACGCCGATCAAGGTGCTGCTGCCCCGCGCCGGCCGCTTCGTCGTGGCTCCCTGCGACACCGGCGAGATCCTGGTGCGGGATCCGGGGACGCAACACGTGCGGACGCTGTGCGGCCACCGGGGCGCCGTCACGTCCGCCGCGGTCGTGCCCCGCACCAACACCTTCGTGACCGGCGGTGCGGACGGCACGGTGCGGCTTTGGAGTGCTTCGGCCTCGCGCGATCGGGTCGAGCTGACCGGCGTCGGCTGGGGCCGTTCGCTGGCGATCGATGCGCAGCGGCGGCTGTTCACCGGCGGCGATGATGCGACCGTGCGGGCCGTCGATCCCGACACCGGGGCGGTGGCCTGGCAGGCCCTGCACCCACACTGGGTGAACGCGGTGGCCGTGGTCGAAGCCGAGCAGCTGTTGGTCGCTTCGGTGGGGACGCGGCTTTGGTTCTGGTCGACTGCCGATGGCACCTCGCGCGGCCACCTGGACCTGCCCGCCGACAGTTCGCGTGCGATGCGCATCGCGGTGGCGCCCGGCGGCAACCTGCTCGCCGTCGGTGGCCAGACCGGGCATGTGACGCTGGTCGACCCGGTGGCGCGCACCGTGTTGCAGAGCCGGGCCGTGCACGTGGGGATGTTGACGGAGATCGTGTTCGACGGGCCGCGGCGGCTGCTGTCGGGTGGCACCGATGGCGCCGTGTTGGCGATGGATGCCGCCGGCGAGGCACCGCCGCAGCTGCTGTGCCGCACCAGCGCCGCGTGCCGGTCCATCGCGATGGCCGGGGCAGTGCTCTTCACCAGCGAGCAGGCGCTCGCGGCGCCCAGCGGCGTGCTGGTCGAGCGCGACGCGCGCACGGGGGCAGCGCTGCGGTCGCAGGCGGTCAGCGATGCCGTGGTCGTGATACGGGTGCTCGACGACCAGCGGTTGGTGGTCGGTACGGAGAACGGGCACGTGGTGTTCTGGGATCGGGAACTGCTGACGCCGATCCTCGACCTGCAGCTGTTCACGGAGCGGGTGCGCAATCTGGTCGTCGATCCACGCGGCGAGTGGGTGGCCGCGATCGGCTCCGGCGGCGAACCGAAGATCCTGCGGGCGGTCGCCGGCATCGGCATCGGCATCGGCGACCCGCGGCGCGTGCACGAGCGTCTGCAGGTCGCCGACCTGCGCGATCGCATCCGCGCCGCGATGCTCAAGGTGGCGTGGCGGCCGCACGTGGAGCGGGTACTGGCCGCGGATCCCGACCTGACTCCTGCGGTACGGGAACTGGCCCGATCGTTGCTGCCACCGCTCAGCCCCTGGGAGATCGGCAACCTGGCGCTCGATCTGGGCACCGGTGCGGCGCCGTCCGCAACGGACCGGATCTGGATGCGGGAGTTGTTCGCCGCGCTGCAGGAGGCGCTGGTTGCTGGGTGCGACGAGCACGAACAGCTGGCCCGCATCGGCTGCGCCCTGCTCGCGGTACGGCTCGGGGAACCGCAGGCAGCGTTGCGTGCCTGCGGCGACCTGGCCGTCGCCGCGACCAAGCCGACCGACAACGCCGGCCGCTACCTGCCGCTGCTGCACTTCGCGTGCGGCATGGCTCATGGCCAGCTCGGGGATCGGACTGCCGCGCAGCGGGAACGGACCGCGCTGGCAGCGCTGGTTGCCGGCGCGTTCGCTGCGGACTCGCTGGCCATCCGGTTGTTGCGCGAACTCGACGAGGCGCTGCGGTAGGCGACCGTGGGCGGCCCGGGTGCCGTTTGCACAATCCACACGACGGCGTGCCTGCGTGCGGTGCGAATCGTGGCCCCCCGACGGCGCCGGAGCGCGGGTCCGCCGTCGTGCTGGCCGGTGGCCTGCGGCGTGGCAGCGGTGTGCTCGTTGCAGGGCGCAACGCATGCTCGAGACCCTCGCCGCAGTTCTGCCGGTCCGTCCGACGCCGGCCGACCCGCATCACCCCGAGTTGCACCGCAGCCGTCGCGCCGGTTGGTTGCGCGCCGCCGTGCTCGGCGCCAATGACGGCATCGTGTCGACGGCGAGCCTCGTGCTCGGCGTCGCGGCCGCCGACGCCTCCCGCGGCGCGTTGCTCACCGCGGGCCTCGCCGGGCTCGTCGCGGGGGCGATGTCGATGGCCGCCGGCGAGTATGTCTCGGTGAGTTCGCAGACCGACACCGAGAACGCCGACCTGTTGCGCGAGCGCCGCGAGCTGACCAGCGACCCTTTGCACGAACTCGAGGAGCTGACGGCGATCTACCAGCAGCGTGGTCTCGACCGCGGGCTCGCCGAACGAGTGGCCGTGCAGTTGACGGCCCGCGATGCCCTCGCCGCGCACGCCCTGGACGAACTGGGCATCGCCGACGCGACGCGCGCCCGCCCGGTGCAGGCAGCGTTGGCCTCGGCCGCCACCTTCGCGGTCGGCGCGGCGTTGCCGCTGCTGGTCGCGGTGATGTCGCCGCCGACGGCCCTGCTCGCCACGGTGTCGGTGGCTTCGCTCGCCTGCCTCAGCGGGCTCGGTGCCGTGGCTGCGAAGGTCGGCGGGTCGCCGGTGCCGAGGGCGACCTTGCGCGTCACGTTCTGGGGGGCGCTCGCGATGGGCATCACCGCCGGGGTGGGGGCGTTGTTCGGCACGGCAGTGTGAGGCAGACCCGGCCAGGCCATCACGGCGCCGTGGTCGCGGCGCGGCTTTGCAACGGGCCATGGGCTGGCAAGCGGCTCGGTCGCGCGCACCGTCGCACCAGCTTGACCAGCTCGCGTCCCCACAACACGGTGCTGGCCATGCCCACGCACACGGCCCACTGCGCCGCCGACAGCGGTACCGTTCCGAACGCCGTGTTCAGCCCGCCTACATGCACCACGGCCACCTGCAGCGCCGCCGACAGCGACACCGCGCCCCACAGCCAACGGTTGGCGAACATGCCGCGGAACGCACTGGCGTCGCCCGAGCGGGCGTTGAAGGCGTTGAACAACTGTGCCAGCACCAGCACCGTGAAGGCGGCGGTGCGGGCTTCGCCGAGGCTGGCGGTGCCGGCGATCAGACCACCGGGCAGGTAGAGGTCCAACGTCAGCAGCGTCGCCAGCGCCATCACCACACCGACGCCCACGATGCCGGCGGTCATGCGGGCGTCCACGATGCGCGCGCCGCGCCGGCCGGGTGGCCGGGTCATCGTGTCGGCCGCGACCGGGTCGACGCCCATGGCGAGCGCGGGGCCGGAGTCGGTGATCAGGTTGATCCACAGGATCTGCGTGGCCAACAGCGGCAGCACCATCGTGCCGGCCGGGGCGATGCCCGGCGTGTCGAGCCCGATCCAGCTCGCGCCGACCACACCACCGAACACCGTGAGCACTTCGCCCAGATTGGAGGACAGCAGGTAGCGCAGGAACTTGCGGATGTTGTCCAGCACCCCTCGGCCCTCGCGCACGGCCTGCACGATGGTGCGGAAGTTGTCGTCGGCCAGGATCATCCGGGCGGCCTCCTTGCTGACCTCGGTGCCGGTGATGCCCATCGCGATGCCGATGTCGGCGGCCTTCAGGGCCGGAGCGTCGTTGACGCCGTCGCCGGTCATCGCCACCACTGCACCACCGGCCTGCAGCGCCTGCACCAGGCGCAGCTTGTGGTGGGGGGCCACGCGCGCGAACACCGTGACCGACGGCAACCGGGTCGCGAGCGCCGTGTCGTCCAGTGCGTCGATCTCGACGCCGGTGAGCGCTGGCTGGCCCTCGGTCGCGAGGCCGAGGTCGATGCCGATGCGCAGTGCGGTGCGCGGGTGGTCGCCGGTGATCATCACCACGCGCAGGCCGGCGGCATGCGCCTCGCGGATGGCCGCTGCGACCTCGGGCCGCGGTGGGTCGACGATGCCGACGGCGCCGAGCCAGATCAGGTCGCGTTCCAGGTCCTCGTTCGGCAGCGCTGGCTCGCCCTCGGCCAGCGGCCGCCAAGCGACGGCCAGCGTGCGCAGCGCGGCATCGGCCAGCCCGGCGACCTCGGCGAGGATGCGCTGCCGCAGCGGGGCATCCAGCGGCACCTGGTCCGGGCCGAGCCGCGCTTGCGTGCAGCGAGCGAGCACGTCGCCCGGGGCGCCCTTCGTGAACAGCACCGGCGCGTCGCCACGTTCGCGGTCGGTGACCAGCACGGACATGCGCTTGCGCTCGGCGCTGAACGGAACTTCGCCGAGGCGCTGGTAGCGCTGCCGGCGGGCCGCGGTCGAGCCCAGCTTCTGTTCGGCCACCAGCAGGGCCCCTTCGGTGGGGTCGCCCTGGATGGTCCAGATGCCGCCCTCGGCCTGTTGCAGCACCGCGTTGCCGGCGATGCCACCACCGATCAGCACGGCGGCCACGGCGTCGAACAGCGGACCCGCGGTCAGCTCGGCCCCGTCGTGTTCGAGACGGCCCTCGGGTGGGTAGCCGACGCCGCTGAGGCGACTCTGGCCGGTCAGCGTGACCACGCGCTGCATGGTCATCTCGGCCTTGGTCAAGGTGCCGGTCTTGTCGGTCGCGATCACGGTGGCCGAGCCGAGCGTCTCCACCGACGCCGGTCGTTTGACGATGGCCTTCTGCTTCGCCATGCGCTGCACGCCCAGCGCCAGCACCACCGAGAGGATGGCCGGCAGCCCTTCGGGCACCGCGGCCACCGCCAGCGACACACCGAGCAGCAGAGCCCGCAGCACGTCGCCGGTGCTGCGGCTGGCGCCACCCAGCAGCAGCACGATCACCACGCCGACCGCGATCGCCGCTGCCGCCACCGCCAGCGTCCGGCCGAGGTGCACGATCTGCTTCTGCAACGGCGTGCACACTTCGGCGGTGGCGTCGAGCAGGGTGGCGATGTGGCCGAGTTCGGTCTGCATGCCGATCGCGGTGACCAACGCCGAGCCGCTGCCCTGTGCCACCGCGGTGCCCTTGAAGACCATGTTGACGCGGTCGCCGAGTGCGGCCGCACCCGGCAGCACCGCCGGGTCCTTCGCCACCGCCTCGCTCTCGCCGGTCAACGAAGCCTCGAGCAGCTGCAGCGAGGCCGCGCCGACGACGCGTGCATCGGCGCCCACGGCATCGCCCTCGCTCAGCAGCAGCAGGTCGCCGACCACCAGCTCGGCACTCGGGATCCGCTGCACCCGGTCGTCGCGCCGCACGCTGGAGCTGGCTTCGGTGAGCCTGGCCAGCGCCGCCACCGCCTGGTCGGCCCGCGCCTGCTGCCACCAACCGATGCCGGTGTTGAACAGCACGACGACCAGGATCACGCCAGTGTCGACAGGCCAGCCGTGACGACCCTCGACCAGCCAGGCCCCGAACGCGATCGCCGCGGCCGCCGTCAGCAGCACGACCAGCGGGTCGGCCAGCAGCGCGCGCAAGCGCCACCAGGCCGACCGCACCGCGGCGGCACGCAGCACGTTCTTGCCATCGCGCGCCTGGCGCTGCGCGACCTCGGTGCTGCTCAGGCCACGGACCGGGTCCGCCCCGAGGGTGCCCACCAGTTGCTCGACGGTCCGAGTGACGGGGTCGATGGCCGTCTCAACCATGGGTCCCCTGAATGCGGCCGTCGACGAGTTCGACGGTGCGATCGCAGCGCTGCGCCATCGCCAGGTTGTGGGTCACCATCAGGAACGTAGTGCCGGCGTCGCGGTTGATCCCCCGCATCTGTTCGAACACGGCGTCGGCCGTGTGGGTGTCGAGGTTGCCGGTCGGCTCGTCGGCGAGCACCAGCGGCGGCGCCAACGCCAGCGCCCGCGCGATCGCGACCCGTTGCTGTTGGCCGCCCGACAGGTTGCCGACCGGACTGTCCTGCCAGCGCGTGAGGCCGACCTGGGTCAGCAGGGCGCGGGCCGTGGCTCGCATCGCCGCGTCGGTGCGGCCGCGCTGCAGCAGCAGCGGCATCATCACGTTCTCGGCGGCGGTGAACGCCGACAGCAGGAAGTGGGCCTGGAACACGAAGCCGATCGTGCTGCCGCGCAGCTGGGTGCGTTCGGACTCCCGCAACCCGCCGGTCGCGCGGCCGGCGACGTACAGTTCGCCGGCGGTCGGTCGGTCGAGCAGGCCGAGGATGTTCAGCAGCGTGCTCTTGCCCGATCCCGATGGCCCGATCAGGGCCACGAACTCACCGGGCTCGAGCTGCAGGTCGATGCCGTGCAGGATTTCGATCTCGATCGGGGTGCCGAGCCCGTAGCTCTTGCGGATGCCGGCGAGGCGCAGGACGGGCTCAGCCACGCATCGCCACCACGGGATCGAGGCGCGCGGCCCGGATCGCCGGGGTCGCCGCCGCCAGCACCCCGGTCAGCGTCGCCAGCACCGCCGTCGACAGGAACAGGCTCGGATCGAGCGGGATCACGAACATCGGCGTGCCGTCGGGGTTCTTCGCCAACACCGTCCACACCTGCAGCAGGCCGGCCCCGAACAGCGAACCGGCGACCGAACCGAGCAGCCCGACCCACCGACACCACCAGCACGCTGGCGATGCCGGCCGCCACCGACAGCCCGACGAACAGGCGGATCAGGAGGCTGGAGAACTCCTGCGCCTTCAGGCTGGCGAAGAACTGGCTGTTGGCGGCGATCCACGAGATCGCCTCCAGACCGGTCTGCGCCGTGATCGAACGCGCCACCTGTTCGGCCGCGTACGGATCGATCGCGGTGAGATCGATGCCGGAGACGCCGCCGGTGAGGTCGAGCAGGTTCTGCGCCGTGGTCAGCAGCACGTAGGCGGTGCGCTTGTTGGCACCGCGGCTGCCGAGATCGAACAGCCCGCACACGTTCAGCGTCAGCCGCGCGCCGGACAGGTTCGCCAGCCGCAGCTTGTCGCCGACCTCGACGCCCATCTCGGTGGCGAAGTCGGTGCCGACGAGCAGGTCGGTGTTGGTCATCTGCCAGCTGCCGGCGACCATCTTCTCGGGCAGCGGCACGATGCGCGCGTAGGGCTCGGGCTCGATGCCGATCAGCTGGATCGACTGGGTCGCGTCGCCGCGGATCACGAACGCCGGCCCGCTGACGGTGGGCGACACCGCGGCGATGTCCTGGCGCCGCTGCAGCTGGTCGCGCACCTTCTGCCACTGGTCGATCGAGTTCATCCGCTGCGACGGCAGCTGCACGGCCGCGATCACCAGCTCGCCGGCCGCCGGTCCGCGCTGCGGCGTCGCGCGCTGGCGCGGCCGATCGATCGTGATGTGCGGCTGCGAACTCATGATGCGATGGAACAGGTTGGCCTGCAGCCCACCGAGCAGCGCCGACATGAACACGATCACGCCGACGCCGATGGCGACGCCGCTGACGATGAACACCGACTGCATGCGGCCCTCGCGCAGGAACCGCACCGCGGTCATCCACTCGAACGGCGTGCCGAGGCTCACGGCTCCACCTGCGGCCGCACGCGGTGACCGACGGCCGGGTCCGTGGGGCCGGCGAGCAGCACCACGTCGTCCGCCGCGAGCCCGGTCAGGATCTCGATCTGCGCCTCGCCGCGGGCGCCCAGCTGCACCGCGCGCCGCTGCACGCGGCCGCCCTCGACCAGCAGCACGTACGGCGCCTTGCCGCTGGCGTCGTGCAGCGCCGCCGGCGGCAGACCGAGCGCATCGGTGCGACGGTCGACCTCGATGTCGACCGACACCGTCATGTCCTGGCGCAGGATGTCGGGTGGGTCGATCACGTCGAGCTTGACCTCGACCGAGCCGCGGCTGGCATCGATGCCGGGGTTGACGAACACCAGGCGGGCGCCGAACCGCCGTTCGGGCCCGGCGTCGGCGGCGGCGAGCGCGAGCTGACCGATGGCCAGCCGGCGCAGGTTCTTCTCGTCGATCTGCACTACCAGCTGCAGCTTGCCCTTCGGCGACAGCTCCATCAGCACCTGACCGGGTTGCACGACGTCCCCGCGTTCGACGTTGCGCGCGATCAGGGTGCCGTCGGCCGGGGCCACGATCGCGGTGTGGTCGAGGCCGGCCTGCGCGAGGCGCAGGCTGGCGTTGGCCTGGCGCAGGTCGCTCTGCGCGATCGCGTGATCGGCGCCACCGGGCCGGGTCGCCTGCAGGCGCAGCCGCGCGGTCTCGTGGTCGCCGTTGGCGATGCTGAGCCCGCGGTCGGCGACCTCGAGGTCGGACTGGCTGACGAAGCCGTTCGTGCGCAGCTCCTGGGTCCGGGTCCACTGCTGCTGCACGTTGCTGCGGTTCGCCTCGGCCTCGACCAGCGCCTGTTCGGCGACCGGCAGCAGCAGCTCGCGCAGCTGGTCGACGCGCGCCTCGGCCTGCGCAACCGCCGCGCGCGCCTGCTCCAGTGCCGCACTCGCATCGGCGTCGTCGAGGCCGATCAGCAGCTGGCCCGCGACCACGATCTGACCTTCGATGACCGGCACCGCGGTCACCCGGCCGGTCAGCTGGCTGCCGATGCGGATGCGCGCCGGGCTCTCGACGCGGCCACTGGCGACCACGGTCTGCACGATCTCGTGACGTCGCACCAGCACGGCGCGCTGCTGCGGTCCGAGCACCGCCGGCACGGCCCACCACAGGACGGCGGCGGCGAACAGGACCACGCCGGCGGCCCACCACGCGCGCCGCCGCCACCGCGGCGGCGAGGGCGGCGCAGGCGCCGGCACAGCCGCCGGCGGATCGATGGAATCGCTCATCGCAGGAGCCGCCGGGCGATCAGGCGGAGATCACCGGGGTGCCGGCCACCGCCGCGCGAGCGTCGTCCGCGGACGCGCCGAGGATGCGCCGCGCCGCCGCCACGTCCGCCGCCGTGCCGTGCACGACGACCAGATACTGGTTCGAGCGCAGCGCCGTCTCGTACTGCAGCACGCTGTCCTTCGGGATGCCGAGCCCGTACAGAGCCGCCCCGATCGCGCCGAAGCCACCGGCGACCACCGCGCCCTCGAGGGCGCCGATGATCCAGCCGACCAGCGGCCCGAACACCATCAGCGGGCCGATGCCGGGCACGACGAACAGCGCCGAGCCGGTCAGCATGCCCCAGAAGCCGCCCCAGAAGGCGCCGAACTTGCCCCACACCTTCATGCGATCGCCGGTGTTGTAGTAACCGACGACGTGTTCCTCGGTGTGGTAGTCGGCGCCGACGATCGACAGCTTCGTCATGTCGAGGCCACCGCGCTGCAGCTGCTTGACCGAGGCTTCCGCCGCGTCGTGGGTGGCGTGGATCCAGACCACGGCGGCACCCGGCGTCGGCAGCACCAGCGGCGGCACGGCGGCGCTCACGAACGCACCCGCAGGTCGTTCTGCACCGCGGTGACGCCCGGGGTGCTCCACGCCGCCGCGCGCGCTTCCTCGCGTTCGTCCCAGGTCCGCACGCTGCCGGCCAGGTTCACGCAGCTGCCCGCCGTGGTCACGCGGATGTCGCGCGCGTCGAGTTCGCCGTCGTGGGCGAGCGTCGCCTCGACCGAGGCCTGCACGCCGGCCGCGTCGACCGCGGTCCGGACGTCGATCCGGTCGGTGACGCCCTGCACGCCGTAGAGGCAGCGCACGGCGTCCGTCGCGGCCTGCCGCTGGAAGCCCCAGCGCACGTCGCCGCTCAAGGTGACCCAGCCGCTCTCGATCGTCGCCTGCACAGTGTCCGGCACCCAGACGTGCGCGGCGAGCGACGCGACCACCGCGGTGGCGATCTCGGCGTCGCTGCGCTGATGTTCGCCCGCTGCGCGCACCGTCATCGCCTCGACGATCGCGACCACGCCGACGACCCGCTGCGCCGCGCGCTCCGCGACCGTCTTCTCGGCGAAGAACGGCACCGAGCCGCTCAGGGTCACGACACCGTCGGCCACCGCCACCACGATGTCGGTTTCGGTCAGGCTCGGGTCCCAGTGCAGCTGGGCGTTCACTTCACGGTGCAGTTGGAGGTCGGATTTCATGGTGGTCACGGCGGGTGGTGGGCGCTGGTCGTGGGCGCGCGGGCCGAACGCGGCGAAGTCCAGGGTGGAGTCCGGCGCGGTCGCCGGATCGCATGAGCAATCGCGATGCCGGACTGCGCCCGGTCGGTTGGGGTGCGCAGACCGCGCCGGCCGGGGGAGATTGCACAATCCACCGCTCGCCGTCGGTCGCCGCAGCGGTCAGGTGGTTTCGCGACGATCGAGGATCGCGCGGCAGCGGCGCGCGTGCTCGCGCTGCCGCGGATCCAGCTTCGCACCGCGCAGATCGACCAGATACAGGTCGGTGTCGACCAGATTCGCGCCGCGCAGGTCGCAGCCACCGAGGTTCGCCTTGCGCACCAGCTCGGGCTGCTGGAAGTGCCGCTCGAGCGATTCATCGGTGTAGAAGCCGGTGCGCGTGCCTTCGCTGGCGAGCTCGCTGCCGACCAGGCCGCTGCGCGAGTTGCCGAGGTGAAAGGTGGCCCCGCTCAGGTCGGCGCCGCGCAGGTCGGCGCCCGACCAGTCGACGTCGGCGAGGCGGGCGCCGCGGAACGATGCGCGCTGCAGCTTCGCGCGTGGCCAACGGGCGCCGGTCAGGTCGGCATCGCGCCATTGGCTGTCCTCGGCCTGCAGGGCAGGCCATTGCGTCTCGCTGGCGCAGGCGCGGTCGCAGAGGGCGTAGTCGAGGATCGCGCCGTCGAGACGCGTCGTGCGCAGGTCGGTGCCGAGCAACGAGGCCGAGGTGAGGTCGGCGCCGGTGAGGTCCGCGTCGTCGAGGCGGCCATGGTCGAACGCCGCCAGCATCAGCTTCGCTCCCTGCAGCTGGGCGCGCGCGAAGTTGGCGCCGCGGAAGTTCGCGGCCTCGGCGATGAGGTTCCCCGCGCGCAGTCCGGTCGCGATGCAGTCGAGCGCCTGGGCCTGCCGCAGCGATGCCGCGGACAGATCGGCGTCGGCGAGGTTGGCGTTCACGAGCAGGCAGTGGTCGAGCGTGGCGGCGCGCAGCACGGCGCCGAACAGGTGCGCGTGGCTCCAGTTGCCGGACAGTTCGCGGCCCTCGAGCACCGCGAACGACAGCATCGCATGCGAGCCGTCGACCAGCCGTTCGGCGGGCGGGCGGTAGCCCGGGGCGGCGATCGCCAGCAGCGACAGCGCGAGGCGGTCGTCGGCGTCGGTCGCGATACCGATCCGCGCGTGCAGTGCTTCGGCGCGGGCCGGATCCAGTTGCAGCAGCGTGATGACCGCGATCGCGAGATCGCGGCGCCAGACCAGGTGCTGCAGCGCGAACGGTTCGCGAACGGCGGCGAGCTGCAGCAGTTGCTCGGCGGCGAGCTGGGCGCGTGCGGTCGACGAACGGAACCACGGCGCGGTGTCGGCCGGCAGCGAGTGTTCCGCATGGCCGGGCTGCCGCAACCAGGTCGACAGGGCGTTGTGTTGCGCTGCCGCGCGCGCGTCGCCGAGGTTCGCGAGCATGATCTGGTGCAGCGCCTGCAGCGCATCGGCCGGCGCGGCCGCCGACGCGAGGTGATCGAGCACGCGCGTGCACAGGGCCGGGTGCTGGCGCAGGTCGTGTTCGGCATTGCCGGCGCGCCACGCGTTCCACGCCGCCGCGGTGCGGGTGGGATGTCGCGTGCACAGGTATTCGAGACAGTCGTCGTCGTTCCACGGCATCAGGTGGAAGACCCGTTCGCCGGGGCGCGCCGGTGGCCGGCTGAGCACGCCGCGCGGCGTCGCCGTCACCACGACCAGGAAGTCGCCGGTGGTCGTGGGCGCGCCATCGCGCAGGCCCAGCCGCACATCGCCGGCGAACACGAAGGCGATGTGGGCGAGTGCGGTGGTCTTGCCGGCGCCGCGACCGCCGAGCAGGTGCACGGTGGTCGGGCGGCCGGCGGCGAGCAGTTCGGCGATCTCTTCCTCGAGCAGGCGCGGCACGCCACCCGCTTCGATGCGGATGCGCGGGCGCACGGCGGCGCGTTGCGGTTCGAGGCCTGGCATCCGGGCATGGTATCGAACGGCGCCACGGCGTGGGACGACGGCGCGCAAGCCGCGCGCGACGGCCCGGTTGGGCCGGCGTTCGTGGATTCCTCGCCGGCGGTACGCACGTTGCCAACAGCGGGCATGCGTGCAATCCACCGAGTCTCCTTCCTCCTTGCCCTGGCGCCGCTGCCCTTCGCTGGCTGCGTCAGCGATGCCGACGCGAGGCGCTCCATGCCGCCGGCCGAGGCCTCGGCGTCGACGCCGACGCGAACGCGCGCGGCCGAGGAACCCCGTCCTGTGCAGCAGGCCAGTCCTACCCACCATTCGAAGAGCGGCCCGCTCGAGTTCTCGCTCGGCGGTGCCGGCATCAGCAACGACCGCGTCGATGCCGGCAGCGGCCAGGCCACCGGCGCGATCGGCTACTACCTGAACGACTCCATCGAGGTGCTGTTCCGGCAGAACGGCGCGATGAGTGACCCCGGCGAAGGGTTCTCCGACGTGTGGACCGGCGCCAGCCGCGTCGCCATCGACTTCCACCTGCCGCTCGGCAACGTGGTGCCCTACGTCGGTGCCAACCTCGGCTACGTCTACGGCAACGGCGTGCGCGACTCGCTGATGGGCGGCCCCGAGGCCGGCGTCAAGTTCTACGTGAAGCCGGACGTGTTCGTGCTGCTGTCCGGTGAGTACCAGTTCTACTTCGATCGCAGCGACACGATCGACACCGCGTTCGACGACGGGCAGATCCTCTACGGCCTCAGTCTCGGCGTGCGCTTCTGACCGCGGCATCGGTGCTCGCGTCGCTCGGCGGCGGAGTCGCCGGTGGCGATCGCAGGCCGGATAGCCACAGCGCGCCGAACGTGCTGCCGAGCAGGCGGCGCACTCGATGGGCGAGCGCCGCCGACCAGCTGGCTGACGGCGCCGCAGCGACCTGCGTTCGCGGACCGCGGAGCGTGCGCACGAGCAGCATGCCGAGCAGCGCTCCGCCGCCGACCGCGAGCCGCGGATGGCGACGCACCAGCTCGCGCAGCTGCAATGGCGCCAGCGCGGCCTCGGCGACTCCGTTCGCCTCGGCGCGCAGGTCGGCCTTGGCCAGGCGCGCGCGTTCGGCGAGATAGCGTCGTTCAGGAGTCATCGTGGCTCCCGGTGCCGGCCGTCACCGGCGCCGCGGCCGGCGTCGCGGCTGGCTGGGGCTCGTGGCGGCGGCGCAAGCTGGCGAGGCGGTGTCGCGATCGCCAGCGCAGGCCGGACCACAGCGCCACGCCGGTGGTAGTGAGAGCGCCGATACCGACCAGCAGCGCGGCCAGCCACAGCCTGCCGGCGAGCAGTTCCGACAGGCCGCCGGTCACGCCCAGCAGCAGCAACGTCACCGCGATCGTCGTCACTGCCGCGGTGGTCAGCACCAGCAGCGAGCCGGCCATCAGCCGCAGCGATGCATCGGCCGCTACCAGTCGCAGGCGGTCGATCTGTATCGCGCCCAGGCGCCGGCAGTGCGCGTAGAGGCGCGGCAGACGGATGCCCAACGTGCGCCACGCGCGTGGTGCGGCATGCGTCGGCGCTGCACCGTTGCTGCCGTTGGTGCGCGCGGCCGGGCGGCGGCCGGGTTCGGGCCGGTGGCCCTGGCGAAGTCGGTTGCGGGCCACCATGGTCAGGCCCTCCGCGCGGAACGGGAACAGGCCATCGCGATCACCGGCGGCGCCACAGCATGCTCAGCAGAGCGCCGGTGCCGAGCGAGATCAGCAGCGCCTTGATCGGCGACGAACGCACGGCGTTCAGCACACTCGCCTCGAGTTCGTGCAGCTTGTCCTTGCCGCCGGCGTAGCTCTCGGCGGCGCTCTCTTTCCAGTCGTGGAGCTTCTCCTTCACGGCGTCCTTGGCCAGGTGGCCGATGTCGGCCAGGTTGCCTCGGGTCTCGGCGGCTTTGTCGCGCAGGCGGTCCTGCAGGCTGGTGATGTCGGTCATCTGGGGGTTCCTCATGGCCGGTGCGAGCCGGAGCCGGGGGGCGAGGGTCGCCGACACCTGCTCCGGCCTTCACGCGCCGGTGCACCGGACAGAGCAACTCACGGGCCGGCCGCGGCCGGATGCGGCGCCGCTACTTGATCGTCGGCAGCTGGATCGTGTCGCCGCGGCCGATCACCCCGAAGCCGTACAGCAGCCACAGCACGACGGCCACGACGACGACGACGTTGAGGATCGATTTGATCTTGCCGTCCATCGGGATGTAGGTGTTGACCAACCAGAGCAGGAGACCGACCACGACGAGCGTGATCACGACGTTGATGAGGGGCATTCGATCGGGGCGGCGAACGGAGGTCCGCCGTGCGAGGCCAGAAGCACGAACTGCGCCGCGCCGGTGCGGATTCTGGTGGCCGCGGGAAGTGGGGCCGTCGGCCGGGCCGCGCGCCGATGGAACGGGATTCCTTTTGTAGAAACCGGCCGCGGCGGGCTGTGGCGGCGGCGCCGGCGGGGCGGCGGGCGAGCGGCATGTTGTTTGCCGAACGCGAGCCCGACCGGCGGCCGTGCGGCCGCGGCCTGATCCTCATGCTCTATCCAATCGTCGTCGTGCTGTTGCTGCTCTGGGCACTCGGCATGGTCTCGTCGTTCACGCTCGGTGGCTTGCTGCACCTGCTGCTGGTGGTGGTCGTGGTGCTGTTGGTAGTGCGCCTGCTGGCGGGGCGTGGCGCGGCAACGATGTGAACAAGGTCGATCGTCGGCTCGGCAACGGCGCCGGGCACGATGGTTGCGCTGCGCCTTGCAGCATGGCCAACATCGAACGCAGCGTCGACGTCCTCGTCCCGGTCCGCACCGCCTACGACCAGTGGACCCAGTTCGAGCAGTTCCCGCGCTTCATGCGCCACGTGAAGAGTGTGCGTCAGGTCGACGACCGCCGGCTGCTGTGGCGGGTCGAGCTCGGCGGCCAGGTGCGCGAGTTCGAGGCCGAGATCGTCGAGCAGATCCCCGACAAGCGGATCGCCTGGCGCACCACCGCCGGCCTCGTGCACCAGGGCGTCATCACGTTCCATCGCCTCGCCTCTGACCGGTGCCGGCTGATGCTGCAGATCGACTACGAGCCCGAGGGGCTGATCGAGCGGATCGGCACGTTGCTCGGCGTCCCGTACTTCGATGTTTTGCGCGACCTGCGGCGATTCGTCGCCTTCGTGGAGCAGGCGGCGGTCGCCACCGGTGGGTGGCGCGGCAAGATCCTGAACCGCGACGAGGAGCCCAGGCCGATCCCGGTGCCGGTGGCCGCCGCCCCGCCGTTGCGGTGACCGTGCCGTCGCTGGTGGCCCCGATCGGGTTCGAGATCGAGCTGTGGCCGGCCGTCGCGCTGGGGGGCACGTTGGTCGCTGCCGGCGTTGGCTGGTGGTGGCTGTTGGGGCGCCGTCGCGCGCGCTTGCCTGCAGCACTGCCGGCAGCTCTGCCAGCGGCACTGGCGGTGGCGCAACGACGCATCCGCGACTTCGCCGCGGCGCAGGCGGGCTTCGTCTTCACGTTGACCGACGAACTGCGCGAGCCGCTGGCGACGGCGCTGGACCATGCCGAGCTGTTGGTCACCAACAGCAGCGAGCCGGCCACCGTCGAGCGGTTCGCCGCTGGCTTGGTCGAGGACCTGCAGCATCTGTCCGGGCTGGTCGACAGCTATCTGCGACTGGCGCAGCCAGTGGTGCAGGCCGACCCGGGCCGGATGGTGCCGGTGCATGTGCACGACGTGCTGCTGGCGGCGGCGCAGCGCTGCCGCAATCTGGCGGCCACGCGCGGGGTGACGATCGTGCCGGTGCTGGCCGAGCTCCACGACGGCGCGCCGGTCGAGGTCCTCGGCGACTCGATCCTGCTCGAATCGATGCTCGAGAGCCTGGTGCGCAACGGCATCCTGGCCTCGCCGCGCGGGGCCGTGGTCGAGCTGCGCGTGCAGGTGGTCGGCGATCAGGTGCACGTCGCCGTGCACGACACCGGACCGCCGCTGCCGCCGGGAGCGGTCGAGGACGTGATGTTCGCCTTCTTCCCGCCGGTGCCGTCGCGGCGGCCGCTGGCGGCCGGCCTCAGCCTCGCGGTGGCGATGCGGGTCGCGGAGCACCATCGTGGTTCGCTCTCGCTGGCGAACGGCCCCGACGGTGGCTGCAAGGTCGAGGTACAGCTGCCGCGTTGGGTCGCCGGCCCGTCGCCGTCGCGGTGATCGCACCGGCGGCCGCGTGCCGTTCGGGAAAATGCGGTGCGGGCGGCGCCGGGCGTTGCTGCTGTCTGCCGACAGCGATCACGGGTGGGTGGACTGCGGCGCCGCCTGCACTCACGCCTTCACCTCTACCCGCAGCGCCTGAAGACGAGCTGAAGCCGGCATGAGAAACGGCAGTCGGCGCCTGGCCTCTCAACCGATCTGCGCCTGGACCTGGTGCAGTTGGCCGTCGGCCAACACCGGGATCGCCGCGGGCTCAACCGCGAGCGTCGCGCCGTCGAGACTCAGTTGCGTGATGCCGGTGCACTTGCCGTCCGGATTGTCGACGACGATGCGATAGCGCGTGGTGTCGATGCGGTAGTCGATGCGGAACCGGCGCCAGCCGGATGGCACGCAGGGTTCGAGCAGCAACACCGCACCGCGGCGGCGCAGACCGAGCAGCGACTCGATCGCGGCCCGATGCAGCCACGCAGCCGAGCCGGTGTACCAGGTCCAGCCGCCGCGACCCTCGTGCGGGGCGACCGAGTAGATGTCGGCGCTGACCACGTACGGTTCGACCCGATAGCGCTGCACCTCGGCCGGGTGCAGGCTGTGGCGGATCGGGTTCAGCATCGAGAACAGTTCGCCGGCCCGATCGCCGTCACCGAGCCGCGCGAACGCCATCACCGCCCAGGCGGCGGCGTGGGTGTACTGGCCGCCGTTCTCGCGCAGTCCCGGCGGATAGGCCCGCACGTAGCCCGGATCGGCGCCATCGGTGTCGAACGGCGGCGTGAACAACAGCACCAGCTGGCGCGGCGCGCGCACCAGCTGCTCGTACATCGCCGTCATCGCCGGTCGCCGGCGCGCCGGATCGCCGGCGCCGCTCAGCACCGCCCACGACTGCGCCAGCGAATCGATGCGGCACGCCACCGAGGTGCTGCTGCCGAGCGGCGAACCGTCGTCGTAGTAGCCGCGCCGGTAGTAGGCGCCGTCCCAGCCGTGCTGGTCGATCGCCTGCGCCAGGGTTGCGGCCGCCGTCAACCACGCTGCGGCGCGCGCCGTCTCGCCGCGCGCGGCCGCCAGCGGCGCGAAGTCGGTCAGGTTGCGGTGCAGGAACCAGGCCAGCCAGACGCTCTCGCCGCGGCCCTGTTGGCCGACCCGGTTGAAGCCGTCGTTCCAGTCGCCGGTGCCGATGTGGGGCAGCCCGTGCGCACCGAACTGCAGGCTGCGGTCGAGCGCGCGCGCGCAGTGTTCGAACAGCGTCGCGGTGGTCGAGGTCGGGTCGCCGGGCAGGAACGCGTCGGTCGCGTCGGGGGCCAGTTCCGGACCGGTCACGAACGGCACCTGCTCGTCGAGCACGGCGGTCTCGCCGGTGCCGTCGAGGTAGTGCGCGGTCGCGAACACCAGCCACAGCGCGTCGTCGCTGATCCGGGTCCGCACGCCGCGACCGGACTGCGGCAACCACCAGTGCATCACGTCGCCGGCCTCGTACTGCACGGCGGCGGCACGCAGCAGGTGCTGGCGGGCGAGGGCCGGTCGCACCAGCACCAGCGCCATGTGGTCCTGCAGCTGGTCGCGGAAGCCGAACGCACCACCGGCCTGGTAGAACGCCGCGCGCGCCCACAGCCGGCAGGCGACCGTCTGGTAGAGCAGCCAGCGGTTGACCAGCAGGTCGAACGCGCGGTCCGGCGTCTCGACCTGGACCGTGCCGAGCAGCGCGTCCCAGTGGGCGATCACGGCCCGCAGCACGGCGGCCGCGGCAATGGTGCGATAGCGCAGCGCCAGCGCGATCGCGGCCGGGCGGTCGTTCGCCTCGCCGAGGCTGCACACGAACTCGATCGAGGCGCCGGGGGCGAGCTCGAGCTCGGTGCGCAGCACGGCGCACGGGTCGAGGCCGCCGCCGCAGCGGCTCAGCAGCGGTCGCCGGTCGTGCATGCCGGCGGCGCGATCCAGCGTACCGTTGCGGCCGAGGAACTCGGTGCGATCGCAGGTCCATTCGCCATCGCGCTGGCCGAGGTCGACGAACGCGACGCGGTGGCGGAACTCCTCGCGCCACGGATTGTGCGCCAGCAGCACACCGCTGTCGTGGTCGTGGTCGGTGACGATGTGGTGGGCGGCCTGCTCGCGGCGGCTGCCGAGCACCCATTCGACGTACAGCGAGAGCGACAGGCGCCGGGTCCGGTCGCTGCGGTTGTGCAGGCGCAGGTGGGACAGCTTGATCGGGTCCTCGAGCGGCACGAACTGCACCAGTTCGACGCGCAGCGCCGGGCTGTCCAGCACGAAGCGTGTGTAGCCCTGGCCGTGGTGCGCCGTGTAGTCGGCGCCGGCCAGGCGCACCGGGGCCGCGGTCGGACCGAACACCTCGCCGGTGTCGAGATCGCGCAGCAACATCGTCTCGCCGATCGGATCGACGGTCGGGTCGTTGGACCACGCGGTCAGCTGGTTCTCGCGGCTGTTGCCGGACCACGTGTAGCCCGCCCCTTCGGCCGCGACCTGGAAGCCGAAGCTGCCGTTGGTGATCACGTTGATCCACGGTGCCGGCGTGCCGCGATCGGTCGGCAGCGCGATCGTGTACTCGCGGCCGCCGGCGGTGAAGCCGCCGAGGCCGTTCCAGAACTCGACCGCCGGCGGCGGTCGCCGCGGGCTCGTCGACGGTGCCGTGCGGGCGGCGAACGGCAGCCGGCGCGCGGTCGGCGGCAGCGGGGTCTCGGCGCGGCGGCGCACCTGTTCGGCGAGGCTGCCGCGATGGCCGAACAGCACCACGCGGGCCGCCGCCAACAGCGTGCTGCGGGTCGCCGGGGCGATGCGATCGACGCGCAGCACGAAGATGCGGCCGGTCTGGTCCGGCGGCGAGTTGCGGGTCCGTTGTTCACTGCTGCGCACCAGCGTCTCCATCGCCGTGTGCAGGTCCTGCACATAGGAGCTGGCGCGTTCGTTCAGCAGCACGAGGTCGACCGCGAGCCGCTTGCTGCGCCAGTACTCGTGCGCGCGCAGCAGCTGCCGCACGAGGCCGAGATCACCCTGGTCGTCGATGCGCACGACCACCAGCGGCAGGTCGCCGGAGATGCCCTGCGCCCACAGCGCCGACGGCCCGTGGCAACCGGCGCGCAGCAGCGCGTCGGGCGGCCGCAGGCTCGGGTCGGAATACAGCACACGGTTGGCCAGCCGCTGGAACAACAGCGCCTCGTCGGCGGCGATGCCGAGGTGCAGCAGCAGCGCCTGGGCCCGGGTCCACGCCATCGTCGCCGCGCGTTCGAACGCGTTCGGATCGCGGTGGATCGCCGCGAGTGCGAGCACCTCGGCCCGGCTCGATGCGACCAGCGTCCAGAACGCGATGCGTGCGGTCTTGCCGGGGGCGATGCGCACCCGCAGCCGCAGGCTGAAGATCGCGTCGAGCACGGTGCCGGAGCCGCCCGCCAACGGCCGCCCGTCCATCACCGCGCGCGGCGCCCGCACGCTGCCGCCGCGACCGAGGAAGCGTTCGCGATCGGTCTCGAACTGCAGGCTGCCGACCGGTTCGCCCTCGACCACGGCCTGGTGCGCGACCCAGACCTCGGCGTCGGTCGGGTCGCGGCGGCGGCGGGTCGCCAGCAGCAGGCCGAGTTCGGCCACGTACTCGGTCTGCACGAACATGCGCGCGAACACCGGATGCGCCGCGTCGGCGGCGGCCGGGCCGAGCACCAGCTCGGTGTACGAGGTCGCTTCCAGCTCGCGCGTCTGCAGCCCGAGATTGCTCAGCGACACCCGCCGGACCTCGGCATCGTGCTCGGGCGACACCACCACGTGCAGGCAGCTGGCGATCGAACCGTCGCGGCGCGCGATCTCGGCCCGGCCCTCGGGGAACGCCACTTCGTAGCTGGCGGCCTCGACGCCGGTCGGCAGGTGCGCGACCGACCACACCGCGCCGCTGCGCGCGTCGCGCAGGTAGATCCAGTTGCCGTGCAGGTCGGTGGTGGCGTCCTCGCGCCAGCGCCCGATCGCCTGTGCGCGCCAGCGCGAACCACCGCCGCCGGCCGCCGTGAGCACCACGGTGTAGTTGCCGTTCGACAGCAGGTTGGTGCGTGGGATCGGATCGTGCGGGCCGTGGAAGATCCGCATCGGGGCCGGCGCCGCGGGGTTGCTCGACCATGGGCGCACCGGGTGGGCGTCCGGGGTCAGCGTCAGCACCTGGCGCGGCGGCACCCGTTCCTGCAGCAAGAGTTCGGTGGCGCGCACCAGCGGCAGCGAATGGAACCGGTCGCGCAGGATGCCGGCATGCAGCACGTTGTCGATCGCGCACAGCGTCATGCCCTGGTGGTGGGCCATGAACGCCTGCACGACCGCGACCGCGGTGCCGGGCGGACGGCGCGCCGCGGTGTAGTCGAGGGCCTCGTAGCAGCCGAACGCACCGTTGCCGCCCGCCGCGCCGATGCGCTGCAGATTGGCGACCGCGGCGCTCGGCATCACCATCGCCGCCAGCGCGGTCGCGTACGGGGCCACCACGGTGTCGGCGGCGAGCCCGCGCTTCTGACCGAGCCCCGGCACGCCGAAGCTCGAGTACTGGTAGGTGAGGTCGAGGTCGCGGGCGTTGTAGGCGGACTCCGAGATGCCCCACGGGATGCCGAGCCGTCGGCCGTGGCGGATCTGGCGGCGCAGCATCGAGTGGTTGCTCGCCGCCAGCAGACTGCCCTCGGGCTCGTGCAGCACCAGCTTCGGCATCAGGTACTCGAACATCGAGCCGGACCACGACACCAGCGCGGTGCCACCGGCCACCGCCACCGCGCCGCGCCCGAGCCGCGCCCAGTGCTTGCCCGGGATGTCGCCCTTGGCGATCGCGAGGAAACTGGCCAGCCGCGACTCCGAGGCGAGCAGGTCGTAGTGGCTGTCGTCGAGGGTGTCCTCGGCGACCCGATAGCCGATCGAGAACAGGCAGCGGTGCTGGTCGAACAGGAACCCGAACTGCATCGCCGCACTGTGCGCCTGCAGGCGCTGCTGCAGATCGAGCAGCCGCTGCTGCAGCTCCAGGCCGAGCGCCGCGGCGCGGTCGAGCGCGGCCACCAGTTCGGGCTCGGCCGCGGCCTCGCCGAGCAGCTGCCGGGCCCGTGCGCAGTAGCCGGGCAACTCGGCCAGCGTCGGCACCGGTGCGGCGGCGAAGGCCTCGGCGGCGGCATCGGCAGGCGGTTCCGCCGCGCTGTTGCGCGCCTGCCGCACGGCCAGCGGCAGCAGTTCGGTCATCGTCGCGAGCCGAGCGCGAATGGCGGTGCGGGCGGCGGCGACCCAGCGCGACAGTTCGCCCTCGGCCGCGGCCGGCCGCGGCAACAGAGCGCTGGCGGCGTCCGCCAACCAGCGCAGGTCCATCAGTTCCGCCGCGATCGCGGCGGGGGTCGCAGCGGTGCGCAGCAGCGCGGTCGCCATCGCCTGCAGCGTGCTGGTCAGCTGGACCACGCGCGGCGCCTCGGCCGCGGCGACGTCCGGTTCCGCGCGCAGCGTCGCCAGGGCCAGCTGCACCGCGTCGTCGATACCGGTCCGCCAGGCCGGGTGCAGCAGCGGCTGCTGCGGCCAGTCGCGCACCGCCGCGGCGGTCGCCAGCAGGTGGCCGGCGAGGTTGCCGCTGTCGACGGTCGACACGTACTTCGGCGGCAACGGCTGCAGCGTGCGGGTGTCGTACCAGTTGAACAGATGGCCGCGATGGCGTTCGAGGCGGTCGACGGTCCGTAGCGTGGCGTCGAGGCGGTCGGCGCCGTCGGTCGTGGTCAGCCACGCGAAGTCGTGGGCCGCGGTCACCGACAGCAGGTACAGGCCGATGTTGGTCGGCGACGTGCGCTGCGCGGTCACCGGCTGCGGCGACAGCTGCAGGTTGTCGGGCGGCAGCGCGTGGTCCTCGTCGCCGACCATCTGCTCGAACCAGGCCCAGGTCCGGCGCGCGAGCTGGCGCAGCGCGGTGGCGCCGGCGGCATCGACGACGAGGCGACGGCGCCGGCGGCTGCCGCGTTCGGCGACCCACGGCGCGACACTCCACAGCAACAGCCACGGCCACAGCACCGGGGCGCCGCTGGCACCGATCGTCAGCAGCAGTGCGCCCGCGGCGACCGCGACGCTGGCCTGCATGCGGCCGTAGAAGCCGGCGACCCCGAGTGTGCCGGCGCGTTCGGCGGCGGCGGACGTCAACCACTCGAGCAGACGGCGCCGTCGCACGAACAGGCGCACCAGCGTGGTCGCGATCGCATCGGCCATCAGCAGGGCCTGGTGGCCGAGCATGGTCGCGGTCCAGGCGCAGCGCAGCAGCCCGCCGCGGGTCGCCGCCAGCCACGCGAGCAGATGGTGGAACGCGTCGCGTTCGCCGAGCCGCCGTCCGAACGGCCACAGGAACGCCAGCAGGAACGGCAGCGCCAGCGTCGCCAGCACGAAGCCGCTGCTGACCAGGGCGGCGCCGGTGCCGAGCCATGCACTCGACAGCAGCAGCGCCACGCTGCACGGCGCCACCAGCGAGCGCCGCAGGTTGTCGAGCATCTTCCAGCGGCCGGCGAGCGGGATGGTGGCGCGACCGGCGTGGCCCGAACCATCCCGGCCGCGGCCCAGGATCCACGGCAGCAGCTGCCAGTCGCCGCGGGCCCAGCGATGCTGGCGCGCCGCCGCGGCGTCGTAGCGGACCGGGAAGTCGTCGACCAGCTCGACCTCGGAGGCGAGCCCGGCGCGGGCGAAGATGCCCTCGAGCAGGTCGTGGCTCAGCACCGTGCTGTCGGGCACGCGGTCGGCCTGCGCCGCCGCGAACGCGTCGACGTCGTAGATGCCCTTGCCGGTGTACGAGCCCTCGCCGAGCAGGTCCTGGTAGACGTCGGAGACGGCGGCGGCATAGGCGTCGATGCCGGTCGGGCCCGAGAACAGGCGCTGGAACCACGACGAGCCTTGCTCGCTCGGCATCGCCGCGGCGATGCGCGGTTGCAGCACGCCGTGGCCTTCGTGTACCCGCCCGCTGTGCGCATCGAGGCTCGGCCGCTGCAGTGGGTGCGCCATCTTGCCGACCAGCGCGCGCGCCGCGCCGCGCGGCAGCCGCGTGTCGGCATCGAGGGTCAGCACGTAGCGCACCGCGGCCGGTGGGCGCGTGAGTTCCGGGGCATCGACCAGGAACGTCGTGTCGGTGGCGCCGCGCAGCCAGCGGTTGAGTTCGTGCAGCTTGCCGCGTTTGCGTTCCCAGCCGATCCAGCGGTTCTCGCCGGCGTTCCAGATCCGCCGCCGGTGCAGCAACAGGAACCGCGCGCCGCTGGGGGCCGGGCCGTGGCGCTCGTTCAGCAGAGCGATCGCGGTGCGGGCGGTGGCCAGCAGTTCGGCGTCGTCGGCGCGGCTGGCTTCGAGCGCATCGGTCCAGTCGGTCAGCAGCGCCAGCACGAGGTCGTCGCCGGGGCTCGCCAGGTAGTGCACCTCGAGCCGCGCGACCTGGTCGCGGATGCCCGCGTGGCTGACCAGCATGGTCGGCACCGCGATCAGCGTGCGCAGCTCGGCCGGCACGCCGCCGGTCAGTTCGAGCCCGGGCAGGGTCACCGGGCCGAGCTGACGCGTGATGCAGCGGTGCACGACGGCGAGCGCGAGCTCGGCCGCCGGCGCGATGGCGAGCGCCGCCAGCCAGACGATCAGCCACGGCGGCGCGTCGGCCAGCACCCAACCGGCGATCGGGATCGTGGTCAGCAACGCCACCAACGCGCCGACCAGGATCAGGTGGCCGTGGATGCCGGCGGTGATGCGCCAGCGCGGCAGCCGGCTGCGCAGTGGCGGGCGATAGCCGAGGGTGCGTTCGAACTCGCGGCGACCGGCGCCGAGCAGGTGGTGGCCGGGATCGCGGCGCCGCGCCAGCGCCGCCGCATCGTGGGTGCCGATCGGGGTCGCCGCCGCGATGCGCAGCGCGGCGCCAGCGACCTCGAGTTCGCTGCAGCGGCTGCCGCGGGCCAGGTCCTCGATCGCGTGTCGGTAGCGGTCGCGCGAGGCGAAGTCCATCGCCGCGAAGCCGCTGCCGACCCCGAGCGCCGCATCGACCGCACTCTGCGACTCGACCACCTCGGCCCAGTCGACGGCCTCCATCCACCGCATGCTGGTGATGATGTTGCGCACCGTCACGTTGGTCGCACCCTGGTGCAGGTGCTCGTCGGCGACGATGCGGTCCGCGTCGGTGCCCGCGGCCGCGAGCCGTCGGTCGAGCCACGCCAGCGCCGGGGTCGATCGTGGGTCGTGGTCGCGCAGGCGCATCACCAGCTGCGCCGCAAACGCCATCGGCAGCGGCGCGTGGTCGCGATCGCGGTGCCGCAGCGCGCGGTCGGCGCCGCGGTCGTTGGCCAGCACCGCGGTGGCGAACCGGTCGGCGGCGGCGCGGTCGTCGCGGTGCCGCACGATGCCGGTGGCGGCGCGGCGCAGGTTCTCGATCAGCACCAGCCGCAGCGCGGTCGGCAGTGCCCACAGTTCGGCGATCGTCAGCGGTTGCTCGTGCTGGTAGGCGCGCAGGAACGTGTCGAGCGGCGCGGCCTCGAGACCGCTGTCGGCGCGGGCCAGTACCGCCCAGGCGATGGCGTGGATGCGCGGGTAGCCGGCCAGTGGCCCGGTCGACAGCGACGGCAGGCGGCGGAAGCACGGCCCGGGTCGGGTCGCCTCGATCGCGTCGAGCTGCGCCTGCACGACGTGGAAGTTGTCGACCAGCCACTCCGCCGCGGGCGTCACGGCGCGCTGTTCCAACAGCGCCTCGGTGACGAGGGCGTGGCAGCGCCGCAGCTGTCGCTCGTTCTGCCGGAGGCGCGTCACCAGCGCGTGGCTGCTGCCCGGGGTCGACCGGTCGCGATGGTCCGCCGCGAGCTCGCGGCCGGCGGTGGCCAGGGCCTCCGGCGGGCACGGGTTGGTCCGGATCATCGGCTCGTCGACGCGCGGCGACCGCCGCCACCAGCGCGGTGGCGCTGGCTGGCCCGGTCGCGGCGCCGACGGCGCGGCGTCGTGGTTCAGAGGTTCAAACCCAGCACGGTCTGCCACTGGCGACGGGCGAACCGCAGGTGCTCGAGCACCTGCTCGCGGCAGCGGCACGCTTCGTCGAGCAGGTTGTGTTCGATGTAGAAGCCGAACAAGCGGCTCTGCTCGTGCGCCAGGCGCCGGCTGCGGAAGGCGCAGCGCACGGCCTCCATGCGCACGTGGTGGGCCGGGGACCGCGGCGAAGGCGACGCGTTCATGGGGTCGCCGTTGGTCGCGGCAGGGTGACGGTGGGCGAGCTCATGCATGGAACCTCGTTGCAGCTGGCACCGTGTCGGTGTCGCACTCGAACATGCACCGCGGCCATGAGGCCGGGCTGAAGGGGTCGTGAAATCGGCGACAGCGGCCGTGGTCGCCGCGCCGGGTCAGGCGCCGATCGCGGCCATCGCCGCGTAGAGGTTCAGCCGGCAGTAGAGCGTCTTCAGGCTGATGCCGAGCATCGTCGCGGCCCGGCTCTTGTTGCCCTCGCAGCGGATCATGGTCGCCTGGATCATGCGAGCCTCGGCGTCCGCCAGCGACGCGCCGATCGGGATCGTCACCGTGTCGGCATCGACATCGGGATCGGCGTCGGTGCCGCGCCGCGCCGCCGTCGGGGCGTCGATGTCGATCGCGTCGTCGTGCATCAGGTAGGCCTGTTCGACGCAGTGGCGGAGCTCGCGCACGTTGCCGGGCCACGCGTGGTCGAGCAGGTGCTGCTCGGCGTCGGCGCCGAACGCCTTGGTGGTGCCGTACTGCAGGTTCAACCGGTCGAGGAAGTGGCGCGCCAGCAGCAGGATGTCGTGGCCGCGCGCGCGCAGCGGCGGCAGGTGCAGCGCGACCACGGCCAGTCGGTAGTACAGGTCCTCGCGCAACCGGCCGTTGCGCACCTCGGTGAGCGGATCGCGATTGCACGCCGCCAGCACCCGCACGTCGCTGTGCAGCACGTCCTCGCCACCGAGGCGCTGGAAGGTGCCCGACTCCAGCACGCGCAGCAGTCGCACCTGCTGTTCGGCGCCCATCTCGGTGATCTCGTCGAGGAACAGCGTGCCGTGTTCGGCCTGCGCGAACACGCCGTCGTGGCGGCGATTGGCGCCGGTGAAGCTGCCCTTCTCGTGGCCGAACAGCTCGCTCTCGATCAACGTGTTCGGGATCGCCCCGCAGTTGACCGCGACGAACGCGCCGGTCCGCGCCGGGTTGCCGTCGTGCAGCGCGCGGGCGACCAGTTCCTTGCCGGTGCCGGTCTCGCCGGTGATGACCACGGTGGCGACGCTGCTGGCCACGCGTTGCATACGGTGGTACAGCTGCTGCATCACCTCGCTGCGGCCGACCAGCGGCGGACAGGCGAGTTCGGTCGCCGCGGCAGTGGGCGGCAGCCAGCGGGCGGGGCGGACGAACGAGGGCGCCGGCCGGGCAGTGGCGGCGAGGTTCGGGTGGGTGGTCAGCATGGCTCCGTTCCTGGCGACGTGCTCGACCTCGGGGCGCTGCGGGGGTGCAGTGAGCCGAGGCGGGACCGGCCGCGAAGGGGAAGCTGTAGCGATCGCGGCTGAAGTCGGCGTGAGAGCGGGGTTAGACCGGCCGAGGTCGCGGCGATTCCCCGGCGATCGCCGGACCTTTCTACAAACGAGCGAGGCTGCGGCGACGGCGGACGGGGGCTCGGCCGGCGGCGGCGGCCGTGGCGGTCGCGATTCCACGGCCGTGGCCAGCAACTTGCTGCGCGGCGCTCGCAATGACCAACAACAAGACCATCTCGACCAGCGAGCTCCAGCAGCTGAACCACGGCAAGACCGACTTCCTGCTGCTCGACGTGCTGCCCAAGGCGCAGTTCGACCAGGACCACATCGAGGGCGCGCGCAACGTGCCGTTCGATTCGACCGACTTCGTCGCCGCGGCCGGCCGCGCCGCCGGCAGCAAGACCCGCAAGGTCGTCGTCTACTGCAGCGGCACCGGCTGCAGCACCTCGGGCAAGGCTGCCGCGGCGCTGACCGCCGCGGGCCACAGCGACGTGCGCACCTATGAAGGTGGGCTCGAGGCGTGGCGCGCCGAGAAGAAGCAGGCCGCCGGCAAGGCGGACGACCACGGCGCCGCGCCCGCCGCTCCCCGCGCCGCCACCAAGGCGACCGAGAAGCCGACCGAGAAACCGCACGACAGTGCGACCGGCAAGCCGGCCGGCAAGCCATCCGACAAGCCCGCGACCGTGAACACTGGGGGCTCGGCGGGGGCCCATCCGGCACCGGCGCGCGAGGGCAAGGTGCACAAGGCCGGCGGCGCCAAGTGACCTCGATCCTGCCGAGTGCCACGCCGCCTGCGCTCGCGCCGGCGGCCCCGGCGGTGCGTTCGCCGCGGCCGGAGCTCGTGGCGCTGCGCGCGCGCGCGCGGGCCAACATGGGGGCGGGTGCCGTCACCGAGGGCTACGCCGCCGATCGGCACGCGGTGCTGCAACTGCTCGACACCGCGCTGGCGACCGAGCTGGTCTGCGTGCTGCGCTACAAGCGCCACTACTTCATGGCCAAGGGGCGGGGCGCCGATGACATCGCCCAGGAGTTCTTCGAACACGCGGCCGAGGAACAGGGCCACGCCGATCGCCTCGCCGATCGCATCGTGCAGCTCGGTGGAGAACCCGACTTCGCGCCCGAAGGGCTCGCCGGCCGCAGCCACGCCGAGTACCGGCCCGGCACCGATCTGGACTCGATGATCGAGGAGGACCTGATCGCCGAACGGATCGCGATCGAGAGCTATCGCGAGATGGTGCAGTTCCTCGGCAGCGGCGATCCGACCACGCGGCGCCTGATCGAGGAGATCCTCGCCACCGAGGAGACCCATGCGGCGGAGTTCGCCGGCCTGCTGCGCGACCGCGGTTGCGCGCGCGGGTGACCGAGCCCGGCGGTCAGGTCGCCTTGCTCGCGGCGGCATCCAGCAGGATGCGCTCCAGCCGGCCGAAGTCGGCCGGCTTGGTCAGGTGGTGATCGAAGCCCGCCTGCTTCGCCTGCAGCCGATCGGCTTCCTGCCCGTAACCGGTCAACGCGACCAGCACCGTGCCGCGCAGGCTCGGTTCGAGCCGGAGCTGCGCCGCGACCTCGTAGCCACTGAGCCCCGGCAGGCCGATGTCGAGCAGCACCACGTCGGGCCGGCGCGCGAGCGCGGTCTGCACGGCCATGGGCCCGTCGAACGCGGTGTCGACCTCGTGCCCGGCCGCCTGCAGCAGCATCGAGAAGCTGAGCACCGTGTCGACGTTGTCGTCGACGACCAGCACCCGCAGCGGCCGCGGCACCGCCGGCGGGGCCGCCGCGGCCGGTGGTGACGGAACCTCCGTCGCCACGACCGGCAGACGCACGACGAACTCGCTGCCCTGGCCCACGGTGCTGTGCACCTCGACGGTGCCGCCGTGCAGCTCGGTCAGTCGCTGGACCAGCGCCAGCCCGATGCCGAGTCCACCTTGCGAACGGTCGAGCGAGCGCTCGCCCTGCGCGAACAGGTCGAACACGCGCGGCAGCAGCGCCGGCGCGATGCCGATCCCGTCGTCGCGCACCCGCAGCACGCAGCGATCCCCCTCGAGCTGCATCGACACCGCGAGGTGGCCGCCCGGATCGGTGAACTTGATGGCGTTGGTCAGCAGGTTGTTCAGCACCTGCTCGAGCCGCGCCACATCGGCGTCGAGCACGATCGGCTCGTTCGCCAACGACAGCACCAGCGCCTGCCGGCGCTGTTCGAGCAACGGCCGCACGGTCTCGACCGCGTGCTCGACCAGGTCGCGCGCGGCCACCCGTTCGCGGCGCAGCTGCAGCCGGCCGGTGGTGATGCGCGACACCTCGAGCAGGTCGTCGACCAGGTGCTGCAGCTGCGCCAGCTGGCGCACGATGATGCCGCGCGCCTGCTGCTGCAGCGGACTCTCGGCGCCGTGCTCGAGGCCGAGCAGGCGGACGGCGTTGGCGATCGGTGCCAGTGGACTGCGCAGCTCGTGGCTCAGCATCGCCAGGAACTCGTCCTTGCGCCGGTGCAGGTCCGACAGTTCGGCCGCCTGCCCGCGCATCAGCGCCTCCATCCGGCTGCGGTCGGCGATGTCGCGGATGTTGCACTGGATGACCCGGTGGCGGTCCTCCTCGTACATGTTGGCGACCATCTCGACCGGGTGCAGACGGCCGTCGCTGCCCTCGAGCGGCATGGTCTCGTAGCGCACCGAGCCCTGTTCGGTGATCTGCCGCATCGCCGCCTGGCTGGCCTGCTTGTCGCGCAGGAAGCCGATCTCCCACAGTTCCTTGCCGAGGAAGTGCGAGGGCGGGTAGCCGAGCAGCTGCGTCAGGAACGGATTGACGTGCGTGATCTGGTGGCTGTCGGCATCGAGGATCAGGATGCCGTCCTTCGAGGCCTCGAACAGCCGGCGGAAGCGCAGCTCCGACACCTGCAGCGCGGCCTGGGCCTGCTTGCGGTCGGTGACGTCCTCGATCGCGAGCAGGATCGACGGCGGTTCGCCGGCGGCCTGCACCAGCCGCCGCGCGTTGAGGCGCAGCACCCGCTTGCCGCGCGCCGCGGCGTCGTTGACCACTTCGTAGCCGCTGAACGGCTCGCCGTGTTCGAGCACGGCCGCGAGCAGCGGCCGCAGTCCCGGCAGGTCCCACTCGCGTTCGCCCAGTTCGTAGAGCACCTTGCCGAGCGTGCTCTCCGGCGCGGAACCGAACGTGGCGTGGAACGCCCGGCTCGCCGACCGCACGCGCAGCTCGCCGTCGAGCACCAGCAGCGGTTCGTGCACGGTGGCGACGATGCTCTCGGTGGTGATCTGGGAGCGCTTGAGGCTGTCGATGTCGACCAGCATCACGATCAGCCCGTCGACGGCCTTGTCGCGGGTGCGGTACGGGCGCACGCGCAGCGCGTGCCAGCGGCCGCGCCGGTCGCGGACCTCGAGCTCCTCGGCGCGCGCGGTGTCGCGCACCCGCACCAGCAGCGGCTCCAGGTCGGTCAGGCCGTCGAGCTCGAGCCGGCGGTCGACCAGGCGGCTGCCGACGTCGGTCGGCAACAGGTGGAACCAGTGCTCGGCCAGCGGCGTGAAGCGCCGCACCCGCAGTTCGGGATCGAGCATCACCAGCACCATCTGCACGCTGGCGAACAGGTTCTCGAGGTCGTCGTTGCTGCGGTGCAGCTCGAGGTTGCGCTCGTTCAGCTCGCCGTTGACGGTCGCCAGCTCCTCGTTGCTCGACTCGATCTCCTCCTTGGACGTCTCCAGTTCCTCGTTGGTGCTCTGCAGTTCCTCGTTGGCCGACTGCACCTCCTCGTTCGCCGACTGCAGCTCCTCGTTGGCGGTCTCCTGCTGCTCGATGACCGACTGCAGGTAGTCGCGCGTCGCCGCCAGCTCCTGCTCCAGGCGCTCGTGGTCGAGCTCGCTCGCGGTTCGGGCCGCCGGCAGCGGAGCCGGCGCCGGGCCGCCAGCGGTTGCCACGGCCTCGAACAGCACCAGGTAACCACCGTCCATCGCCTCGCCTTGACCGCGCAGCGGGATCACCTCGACGGCCGCTGCCTGGTAGCCGCGCGGGGTCTTCACGCGCAGGCCCGTCTCGCGCGCGGCCAGCTTGGTCTGTTCACTGCGTCGGATCGCCGCCTGCACGCCGGTCGGCAGGCCTTCGCGCAGCATCTTCATCAGGCTCAGGCTGGCCTTGCCCGCCGCCGGGGCGAGCCACGGGTCGGTGTCGCCGCGGTACTGCAGGATGTCCAGTTCGGCCGAGACCAGCACGCCCGGTGGGGCGAAGCGGTGCAGCAGCACCCGATCCGCTTCGCGCGGCAGTTCGGTGGCGACGCGCGGGCGGGCGGCGGCGGCGAGGAACGGCGAGCGCAAGGCACCGCCGTGCTGCACCGGGAACAGGCCCGGTCCGGTGCCGGGCCGCCGGGTGAACAGCTTGCAGCGGCCGTCCGCGACCTCGAACAGGTTGCGCCAGTTGCCGATCGTCTCCGACGTGCCGAGCCACAGGCAGCCGGCCGGACGCAGCGCGTAGTGCAGCATCGACAGGATGCGCTGTTGCAGCACCGGGTCCAGGTAGATCAGCAGGTTGCGGCAGCTGACCAGGTCCATGCGGGAGAACGGCGGATCGACCAGCACGTCGTGCCGGGAGAACACGCAGGCGTCGCGGATCGTCTTGCAGATCCGGTAGCCGCCGTCGACCTCGACGAAGAACCGCTGCAGCCGCACCGGCGACACGTCGGCGGCGATGTCCTTGCCGTAGACGCCGGCTCGCGCGCGCTCGATGCTGGCGGCGTTGATGTCGGTGGCGAACACCTGCAGCGTGGCCGGGATGCCGGCCACCTCTGCCGCCTCGAAGAACGCGATCGCCAGCGAGTAGGCCTCCTGTCCGCTCGAGCAACCGAGCGTCCAGATGCGCACCGGATCGGTGCGGGAGCGGTTCTGCAGCAGGCGCGGGAACACCGTGCTCGCCAGCACCGCGAAGGCCCCCGGGTCGCGGAAGAAGCTGGTGACGCCGATCAGGATGTCCTGGTAGAGGGCGGCCAGTTCGTTCGGCGTGCGGCGCAGGTGCTCCACGTAGGTGCCGAGGTCGTTCCACTTCCCGAACACCATGCGGCGGGTGATCCGGCGGAACACCGTGTTGGACTTGTAGTGGCGGAAGTCGACGCCGCTCGCCTGCAGCAGCAGCTCCAGCACCGCGCCGAAGCCGGGCTCCTCGCCGAGGTCGGTCGCGGCAGCGGTCTGCTCCACGTGCGGATGGCGGCCGATGCGGACCAGTTCGCGCGCGATCGCGTCGGGCGGCAGCACGAAGTCGACGCAGCCCGAGTCGATGGCGCTGTGCGGCATGCTGCCTTGCTGGGCCGTCGCGTCCTGGGCGAAGGTGATGCCGCCCTCGGCCTTGATCGCCTCCAGCCCGAGCGTGCCGTCGGTCGCGGTCCCCGACAGCACCACACCGATCGCCCGGTGGCGCTGGTCCTGCGCCAGCGCGCGGAAGAACTGGTCGATCGGATGGTGCAGCCCGTGCCCCTGGCGCGGCAGCAGCTGCAGCGCCCCGGCGGCGATCACCATGTTCTGGCCGGGCGGGATCACATAGACGTGATCGGGCTCGACCCGAACCGGCGCGATCACCTCGGCGACCGGCATCGCCGTGGCCCGCGACAGGATCTCGGCCAGCGCACTCGGGTGCGACGGGGCGAGGTGTTGCACCAGCACGAAGGCCATGCCGGTGTCCGCCGGCAGCGCCAAGAGCAGCTGCGTGAAGGCCTCGAGCCCGCCGGCTGACGCGCCGATGCCGACGATCGGCAACCCGGCCGCGCGATCGGCGAGGGACGGTGGTGAGGCCGGTGCGGTGGTCGGCGGGTCGAGGGGGTCGGTGGTCATCAGGGGCTCGTCGCGTGGTCGGTGGGGCTGGTTCGGTCGGGTCCGTGCGGCGACGGCGACGAGCGATCGGTGGGGTCGGCTGCGGGCCGCGGCGGCCCTGGACCGTGATACCGGGGCAGGGTCACGACGAACTCGCCGCCGCCCTCGGCGTGGTTGTGCAGTTCGATCGTGCCGCGATGGTGTTCGACGATGCGCTTGGCGATGGCGAGGGCGCCGCCGGTGGCGGGCGTCGGCGTTCCGGCGGTGGTCGGTGTGCCGAACCAATCGAACACCGACGCCAGTTCCGAGCCGGCGATCGTCAGGCCGTGGTGCCGGACCCGGAACCGGACCGATGCGCCGACGGCGCCGACCTGCAGTTCGACCCGCGCGCCGCGCCACGAGGCGTTCACCGCGAAGCGCAGCACGCTCTCGAGCATCGCCTCCAGCAACGCCTGGGCGCCGGCGACCTCGAGCGGCTCCGGATCGAGGCCCGCGTCGGCGACGGTGAGCACCACGTGCACCCCGCGGCCGTCCGCGAACGACCGCGACCGGCGCACGGCTTCGACCATCAGGTCGTTGCAGTGCACGGGCACGTGGTGGCCGGCCGCCGCGATCGACGGTGCGTCGACGAGCCGCAGGAAGCCGTCGAGCAGCGCCGAGAAGTGCAGCGTGTAGTCGGCGAGGTGCCGCGCGTGGATCCGCACCGCCGCGGCATCGTCGCTGCAGCGCACCAGCAGCTCGGCGTGGTTGAGCACGACGGTGAGCGGGGTCCGGAGCTCGTGGGCGACGCCGTCGACGAAGCGCGTCTGCGCCGCCGCGAGCCGGGCCAGCCGCTCCGCCTGCTGCTCGACCTGCTGCTGCAGCGAGCTGCATTGCACCGCGGCCCGGTGCGACATCCGGGCCACCGCCACGGTCGCCGTCAGCAGTGCCGCTGCCAGCAGCCACGCCGACGTGGCCGAGGCACTGCCGGCGCCCAGCCACACGGCGAGCAGCGCCAGCAGGCCCGCCGCGGCGAGCAGCGCCCAGGGCGCGCGGGGTGGTGACGTCCGCCCGGTGGCGAGGCTCAACTCGGCCCGACAGGGCGACCGGCTTCGCTCGGTTCGGTGTGTTCGACGAATCGGTAGCCGCTGCCGATCACCGTCTCGATGCGCGGCGGCTTGCGGTCGCGATCGACCTTGCGGCGCAGCGACGACACGTAGACGTCGATGACGTTGCTGCTCGACTCGTAGTTCATGTCCCAGACGCTCTCGCTGATCATCGTGCGGGTCAGCAGCTTGCGCGGGTTGCGCAGGAAGTATTCGAGCAGCGCGAACTCCTTCGCCGACAGCTTGACGGCGACCCCGCCCTGGCTGACCCGGTGCTCGTGCAGGTCCATGACCAGATCGCCGGAGCGCAGCACCGCGCCTTCGGTCGCCTGCGCGCGGCGCAGCAGGCTGCGCAGGCGCGCCAGCAGTTCGTCCATCTGGAACGGCTTCGTCAGGTAGTCGTCGGCGCCGGCATCGAGGCCCTTCACCTTGTCCTCGGTCGCGGTCAGGGCCGTCAGCATCAGGATCGGCGTGGTCACCTTCTGCCGCCGCAGCTGCCGGCACAGTTCGATGCCGTCGCGATCGCCGAGCATCAGATCGAGCACGATCACGTCATGGCGGTGCACGACGGCGATCTCGTCGCCTTCGTCCGCGGTCGCGGCGACGTCGACCACGTAGCCCTGTTGTTCGAGGCCCGACTTGATCGACTGCGCCAGCCTGGCATTGTCCTCGATGAGCAGCGTGCGCATGAATTCCCTTGGTGGCGAAGGGCACAGTAGTCGTCCCGATCCCTTCGCGGTCCTGGCAAAAGGGCGTAGCAGGGGAAATCAGGTCGGGGCGCGGTGGGTGGCCGCAGCGGCATCGATGGCGCTTGCCGCGGCGGGTCGGCCGGGGCACGAGCCCCGCACCAGGACCGCATGGTGACCATGGAACGAGGCGCAGCTGAGCCCGGCATGAAACCGGCGTGAAATCGGCTTCATGCGCTCGCCGGCCACCCTGCCTGGTTCACAGCGCGCCGAGCACGAACTGCAGCGCGTTCGAACCGGTGATCGCCGTCACGTTGCCGAGCCCATCGAGCTCGAGGCCGAGCACCTGGTGCTCGAAACTCGCGCCGACCAGCGCCGGTGCGTTCGGGATCGCCAACACCGGCCGTGCGATCCCACCGCTGCTCGGCAGCAACTGCACCAGATCGCCGGTGGCCAGCAGCGAACAGCCCGGCACCCCGGCGGGATGCAGCAGCGACAGCGGCAGCGACCACGACGCGAAGCCGTGCACCGACAACGCCAGCGACGGCGTGGGCAGGCCGCGCGCCTCGGTCGCCAGCGTCGAGGCGAGCCAGGCCGGCTCGCGCGCGACCAGCGTCACCGGGCCCGCACTGCCGACGCAGCCGCCGCCGCGGTCGAGCACGCTGGCCGGACAGCCCGGCACCAGTTGCGCGAAGTAGGCCTGCACCGCGCCGGCGGCCTGCACGAACTCGCCGTGCACCACCACGGTGCCGCTCGGCGACTTCACCACATCGGCGCGGCCTTGCGTCTCGGCCAGCAGCGTCCAGCCCGAACCGCTCCAGCGATGCACCGTGCTCTCGATGACGTTGCCCGGCTGGCGAATCGTCCCGGCCACCACCACGCCGTTCGGCAGCACCGCCAGCGACGCCACCGGATACGGCAGCCCGGCGCCGAGCGGCTGCCACGCGGTGCCGTCCCAGCGCGCGATGTGGGCTGGTTGCGTGAACGAGCCGCCGGCGAGCACGTCGCCGTTCGGCAGCACGGCCAGGGCCCGGATCAGGCCGTTCAGCGGCGCGCCGAACGGCGTCAGCTGGGTGCCGTTCCAGCGCGCCAGCTCGACGTTGCTGCCGCCGATCTGGTGGGTGCCGGACAGCAGCACCTCGCCGCCGGGCAGGCCGGTGATCGCTTGTGGGAACGAACCGGGCAGGCCAGTGAAATGGAGCGTGCTGCCGTCCCAGCGCGCGAAGCCACCCTGGGTCGGGAACAGCTCCTGGTACGACAGCAGCGCGTCGCCGTTCGCGGCGAGGCCGAGCTGTTGCACGAGGCGCGTGCCCCACAGGCCGGTGCCGATCGGCTGCAGCTGGCTGCCGTTCCACTCCATCACGAAGTCGAGGCCGCCGGTGGTCGCATTCGGGAACGTGCCGATCACGACCGCCGAGCCATCGGGGCGCGCGAGCATGCGGCGCGGGGCCGCGGTCGCCGACGAGGCGACCGGAATCCAGGTGCTGCCCACCAGGCGCGCGAAGCGATTGCAGGGGGTGCCGTCGACCTGCGCCAGATTGCCACCGACCAGGTAGCCACCGTCGGCGAGTGCGGCGACCGCGGTGATCGGACCATCGGTGCCGCGGTTGGGCGGCGCCCACGCGGTGCCGTTCCAGCGCGCGACGTTGCGCGCGGGCACCAGCGCGGTCGGCGCGAACCGGCCCGTGGCCAGCACGTCGTTGCCGGCCCAGGCGTGGAACGTGAAGGCGCCGCCGGGCGCGGCCGTCGAGGCACTCCACGGCGCGAACTGCGTCCAGGTGCCGCTCGCGTTCGACCACGGCGCGCCGCCGCTCTGCACCAGCAGCGCCCCGCCCGGCAGTGGCGCCAGCACGGTCGGCGATGCCGGCAGACCCTGGCCGACGTCGATCCAGGTGCTGCCGTTCCAGCGCGCCAGGGTCGCGGTCCCGGTCGGGGTCGCGAACGAGCCGATGGCGACCAGGTTGCCGGCCGTGTCGGCGATCAGCCGGGACGCGTTCTGGACGCCCTGCCCGACCGGATGCCATTGGCTGCCGTCGAAGCGCGCGATGCGGTCGCAGTTGACGCCGCCGATCTGCAGGAACAGGCCGGCGGCGATCAGGTCGCCGTTCGGCAGGCGCTGCAGCCGTTCGACGCTGCCGAGCAGGAACGGCGTGGTGGGATTGCCCATTGCCAGCCACGCGGTGCCGTTCCAGCGCGCGATGCCGTGGATCGGGGCGCCGCCGATACCTTGGAAGGTGCCGCCGGCGATCACCTCGCCGGTAGCGAGCAACGCCACGGCGCTGACGCCGATGAAGAACGTGTTGCCGAGTTGTGGGCCGAGCTGCACCCAGCTGCTGCCGTTCCACTCGAACACCAGGCTGCCCAAGGTGGCGGCGACCAGTCGGCCGGTGCCGTCGGCGGCGAGCGCCGTCAAATCGCCGGGCAGGCCGTTGCCGAGCGCCAACCAGGTGCCGGTGCTCGGCTCGTAGGCGGCGACGTTGCTGCAGGCGAGGTTGCCGGCGGTGCGGAACTTGCCGCCGAGCACCAGCAGCTCCGGCAGCGGGCCCGTTCCATCCGGGTCCCAGGGCTGGCTCAGGTAGACGTCCCCATCGGCGCCCGCCAGGGCAGCCGCCGGCGCGAAGCTGCTGCTGCACGGTGGCTGGGCGGCGAGTGGGGCGGCGAGGGCGCAGCCCGCGGCGACCGGAATGAGCATGGCGGCGCGCATCGCGGCATTGTCGCCGCGGATCGGCGGTCCGCCAGACACCGTTCCCGTTCGCGTCGGCCAAGAGCTCGCCGCGATGCAGGATCTTCCATGCCTCTGTCTTTGACACACAACGGGTTGGGCCAGTATGGTCCGACCGTCTGCAGGGCCAGATCGTCCAGGGTCAGCTGGAAGTTCTGTCCACCGAGTAACACCCTCGCGTCGCCGCTCGTGGCGTCCGGCGTGAGGGCAGCGAGCCGTCATGCGCTGTCCGTACTGCAAGGCCGACAATGATCGCGTCATCGATTCCCGCGCCAGCGCGGACGGTTTCGCAATTCGTCGTCGCCGCGTCTGCTCCGACTGTGGCCGCCGCTACACGACCTACGAACGGGTCGAGACGGCGCCGCTGCGAGTGGTCAAGAAGAACGGAGAGCGCACGGCGTTCGATCGCCAGAAGGTGCTCGGTGGCATGTTGCGGGCGTGCGAGAAGCGACCGGTGTCCCTCGATCAACTCGAGGTGATCGCCGACCGCATCGAACGCCAGTGCATGGAGGCCTTCGACAAGGAGGTGCCGAGCAAGGTGATCGGCAACCTCATCATGCAGGAGCTTCGACAACTCGATCAGGTGGCGTATGTCCGCTTCGCGTCGGTCTACCGCGAATTCAAGGACGTCACGCAGTTCCTCGACGAGTTGAAGCCCATGCTGGAGAAGCGGCGGGAGGGTGGTCATGAAGAGGCGGACGGAGCATCTGGTTGAGAAGCGCTGCGGTCGGCGCGAGTTCCTGCGCGCCACCAAGCTGGCGCGATCGATCCATCTCGCCCTGCACAGCGTCGGCGTCGACGAGGACTGGCGCGCGCTGGAGCTGGCCAACGTCGTGCTGCAGGCCTTGCGGCAGAAGCGCGCCGCTGGTGATGGCGACGGCAGCGAGGTCGTGTTGACGACCACCGAGATCGCCGACGCGGTGCAGCACCTGCTGGTCGTGACCGGCCAGGCGCCGGCGGCCGTCGCGTACGGCGCCGTCGCGGCCGAACGCGGCCGCCGCCGCCAGAGTGTCGCGGTGCTCGGCCGGTTCGGCGGCCCGGCCCCGGTGGTGGCGCCGCTGCTGGCCAGCCTGCCCGAAACCGTGGCGGAGCCCGGGCTGCGGCCGCAACGCCGCTTCGGGGAGTGAGCGCATGCGCCTCAAGCGACTGGTCGCCCGCGGCTTCAAATCGTTCGCCGATCGCACCGAGTTCGAGTTCGACTCGCGGCTGACCGGCATCATCGGGCCCAACGGCTGCGGCAAGTCGAACGTCGTCGACGCCATCAAGTGGGTGCTCGGCGACCAGCGCGCGAAGAGTCTGCGTGGCACCGAGATGACCGATGTCATCTTCAAGGGCGCCGAGGGTCGCGAGGCGATGGGCATGGCGGAGGTGACGATCACCTTCGAGGACCCCGAAGGCCGCCTCGAGGGCCGCACCGAGATCGACATCTCGCGCCGGCTGACGCTCGATCGTGAGTCGACGTATCTGCTGAACGGGCAGGACGTGCGGCTCAAGGACGTGCGCGACGTGCTGCTCGACACCGGCCTCGGCACGGGTGGTTACTCGGTGATGGAGCAGGGCCGCATCGATGCGGTGCTGTCGGCCAACCCCGAGGCGCGGCGCGCGATCTTCGAGGAGGCCGCCGGCGTCGCGCGCTTCAAGATCCAGAAGAAGGAAGCGCTGCGCAAGCTCGAGCGCACCGACCAGAACCTCGCTCGCGTCACCGATCTGCTCGAGGAGCGTTCGCGCCGGATCCGCAGCCTGCGCATCCAGGCCGGCAAGGCGCGGCGCTGGCAGGAACTGCAGCAGGCGCTGTGCTCGCTGCGCGCGGCGCTGTCGGTGATCGACGGCATCGCGCTGCGGCAGGAACTCGGCGGGCACGAGACCCGGCTCGCCGATCTGCAGGTCGAACTGGCGACCGCCGAGGACGGCCGCGACGGCACCGCCGACCAGCTCGCGACCGCCGACGACGCGATCACGAAGGCCGCGCAGCAGCTGGCGCAGGTGCAGGACGAACTGCGCGCCTGCCAGGGCGAACTGCTGACGCATCGCGAACGCGCCGAGTCGCACAAGCGCCGCGCCCAGGACCTGCTGGCCGAGCTCGAGCGCGGCCGGCAGCGGGCCCAGGGCCTGGTCGACCAGCGCGACGAACGGTCGGTGTCGCTGACCATCGCCCGCGACGACCTGGTGGCGAAGGAGAGCGAGCTGATCGAGCTGCACAAGGCGCTCGAGGAGCAGCGGCAGTGCAGCCAGCAGGCGCTGGCCGCGCTGCGCACGATGCAGCAACAGCGCGAGACGATCCGCGAGCGGCAGCTCGAGCTGATCCATCGCCGCACGCGCCTGCGCAACGGTGCCGGTGACGCGCAGGCCAAGCTCGGTGCGGCGCGCGCGCGCGAGCAGCGGCTGCAGGAACGCGCCGGCGTGCTGCGGGCCGAGCAGGCGCGGCTCACCGACGAACTGCAGCGTTGGCGCGGCGAACTGCAGGACTACGGCACCCGCGAGCGACTGCTCGGCGAACGCGAGCGCACCGCACTCGGCGACCTCGAGGGCGCCGACGCGCAGGCGGCGGCGATGGCCGAACAGGAATCGGTGCTGCGTCGTGAGCTGACCGAGGTCGAAGGGCGCCGCCAGGCGCTGTCGGCGATGGAGGCCCACATGGAGGGCTTCGACCAGGGGCCGCGGCACGTGCTGAAGATGCAGCCCGTGGGGCTGCGCGGCCGCCTGCTCGACCTGATCGAGATCGACCTGCAGCACGGGGCCGCGCTCGAGGCGGCGCTCGGTCCGTACGTGCAGGCGCTGGTGGTCGACACCCGCGAGAACGCGGCGGCGATCGTGCGCCAGCTCGCCGAGCAGCGGCTCGGGCGCGTGCTGTTGCTGGTCGAGGAAGCGTTCGGCGAGGCGCCGCCGTGTGCGACGTCGTCGTCGCTGCTGAAGCCGCCGACCGGCGTCAGCTACCTGACCGATTTGATCCGCCACGTCGTGCACGGCGGCGACGATGCCAGCAGCCGCAAGCTGCTCGGCTGGCTGTTGCGCGGCGTCGTGGTCGCCGACTTCGACATCGCCGACAGCGCCCGCGCCGACCTGTGCTTCGTGACCCCGGACGGCACCCTGGTGTGCGGTCCGCGCATGGAAGGTGGGGCCTCCGCCGAGGGCCAGTCGGGTCTGGTGGTGCGCCGGTCGCAGATCGCCGAGCTCGGCACCGCGGTGGCCGCCGTGCAGCAGCGCCTGCAGTCGCAGCAGCAGGGCAAGGACCAGGCCACCGGCCGCGTCGATCGGCTCAAGCGCGAGTTGAAGGCGATCGGCGATGCGCTGGCGACCGCGCGGCGCGCGATGCAGCAGGCGCACGGTCAGGAGCTGCGGCTCGCCGCGCGCAGCCAGGACGTCGAGCGCGAGCTCGGCGAACTGGAGCACGAGGCCGCCGAGCTGTCGCACGTGCGCTGCGGTGCGCTCGGCCGGCTCGGCCAGTCGCTGTTCAACCAGTTCCTGCTGACCCGGCACGAACAGGCGATCAGCGCCGACGAGCAGGGCTTCGGCGATCGCATCCGCGCGGCCGAGCAGGACGCGCAGGCGCAGCAGCGCGCCGAACAGGAGCTGCGCATCAAGCAGGTGCAGGCCGGCGAGGTGCGCGAGGGGCTGGTGCGTTCGATCCGCATGCACGAGGAGGCGGTGCGCGATTTCGAGCGCGCGCTGCAGGAACTCGTCGACCGGCACCAGGATGCCGAGGACGATCGCACCAAGGCGCTGTCGGAACAGGAGCGCCTCGCCGAGCTGGCGATGGTGCTCGAGGACCGGCTGGCCGAGCTCGAGGGCCACAAGACCGAGGCGCAGGCCGCGGTCGACCGGGCCCGCAGCGCGCGCGCCCGCGTGCAGCAGGAGGTGCAGCAGTGGGAGCAGCGGCGCAGCGCCGCCAACGAGGCGCTGACGCAGACGCGGTTGCACCGCGCCGACGTCGACCATCGCTTCCAGCGGCTCGAGGACCGGTTGCGCGAGGAGACCGGCATCGAGTTGCGGCGCTGTCTCGGCGAGATCGAAGGCATCGGCATCGAGGGCCATGACGCCTACCACGGACCGGTGGCGCGGCTCGGCATGGTCGAACAGCTGCTCGGCCCGCCGCTGCCGCCGGCCTACATCGCGGCCTGGTACGGCCTGCAGCGGCTGTGGGAGCAACCCGACTTCGACCAGGAGCAGGCGCGCAAGGAAGTGCAGGTGTTGCACTCCCAGAAGGAGCGCCTCGGCGCGGTCAACCTCGACGCGGTCAAGGAACTCGACGCCGAAGAAGGCCAGTTCACGACGCTCGAGCAGGAGGTGCAGGACCTCAAGGACGCGCGCAAGGCGCTGATGGACACGCTGAAGAAGCTCGAGGCGGAGTCGAAGACGCTGTTCGAGCAGACCTTCCACGAGGCGCGGAAGAACTTCCAGGAGATCTTCCGCAAGCTGTTCCAGGGCGGCAAGGCCGACATGTTCCTCTCCAACACCGAGGAGGACCTGCTCGAGGCCGGCATCGAGATCGTCGCGCAACCGCCCGGCAAGCAGCTGCAGTCGATCAACCTGTTGTCCGGTGGCGAACGGTCGCTGACCGCGGTCGCGATCCTGTTCGCGCTGTTCAAGGTGCGGCCGAGCCCGTTCTGCATCCTCGACGAGGTCGACGCCGCGCTCGACGAGACCAACGTCGAACGCTTCCTGCGCGTGCTGCGCGACTTCACCGCGCAGACGCAGTTCTGCATCGTCACGCACCACAAGCGCACGATGGCGGACTGTCAGGTGCTCTACGGCATCACGATGCAGCGGCGGGGCGTGAGCTCGCGCATCGCGGTGTCGCTGCAGGAAGTCGACAGCTTCACCGAGGGTGGGGCGGCGCCGGCGGCGGGCAAGCCCGATGCCGCGCAGAAGCAACGCATCGCCGGCGAAGAGGCGGTCGGTTTCGGCTGATCCCGTTCCGGGACCGACGGCCGCACCCTCGCTGTGGCCCCAGGCGGCGAGCGCCGATGCAGGCGACGCATGGCGCCGTTGCTGTCGATCGGGGTCGTGGTCGCCACCAGCACGTGGTGGCTCGGTGGTGGCATGCAGGTGGCGCTGCTGGCGGTGGCTGCAACCGCCGGCAGCGTGTTCGTCATCGGTTGGCGCGCGGCGCGTGGTGCGCTGCCGAAGCCGCCGCTGGCGCAGGCGCTCGGCGAGCCGGCGCTCGCGGCGGCCGCGAGCCGGCGCGTGGCCGAGCTGCACGCGCTGGGCTTCGAACCGGTCGGGGAAGCGTTCACGGTCAACCAGGCGACGCCCGGCGTGGTGGTGCCGCTGGTGCATCGCCGCCGCGGGGTGCTGGCGGCGGTCTACGAGTTCCCGGGTGGGCGCAGCAACACCGATCTGGTGACGCCGTTCGCCGATGGCGGCATGTTGACGACCGCGGCGGTGCACGAAGCGGGGCTGCTGCCATTGCCGGAAGCGATCTGGATGCAGATCGCGGTCGCGGCGCCGGCCGCCGAACTGCTGCGCCTGCACGAGCAGGGCCTCGCATTCGCGCGCGGTCGCGGGCGCGTGCTCGCAGCGACCGCGACGCTCGATGCGCCCGGCTTCGTTGCGCTGGTGCTCGACACCCTGCGGCAGCAGCGGGCGCGGTTCGATCGGGCGCCGCTGCGGACCACCGCGGTGATGCTGTGGCGCCTGCTCACCGGCCGGTCCCCGTACCGGCGACCGGTGCAGGAGCAGCACGGTGGTGGGGCTGGCACGCTGGGGGCCGCCACGACCTGATGGCGCCGGCTAAGCCGTCTCGTCGCGCCGCAGCTGCCGCCAGGCGGCGACGAGTGGCTCGGCCTGCTGCGGCGACACCATGCGCACCCACGCCAACATGCCGGCGACATGGTTGGCGAAGTCCGGGTGACCGTCGCGGTTCTGTGCCTCGAGGCCGGTCTTCGCGGCCTGGTGCAGGATCGCGCGCAATCGCCGTACGGTCTCGCGCGGGATGTGCGGCTGCGCGCCATTGACGACGATGCCGGTCACCCGCTGGCAGCTGCTCGGCCGCAGCACCCGCGTCTTCTTCTCGTTGACCGTGAACCCCTCGTCCTGCGCGATGTGCCGGATTCGCGCCAGCAGGTAGCCGATGCGCGCGAGAGCTTCGGGCTCGGTGGTCGAGAACGACAGGTCGTCGGCGTAGCGCGTGTAGGTGAAGCCGAGCTTGTTGGCGATGCCCTGGCAACGCGCATCGAGGCGGCGCGCGATCAGGTTGCTCAGCGCGGGGCTCGTCGGCGCGCCTTGCGGCAGGCAACGTGGGCCGGTGGCGACGTGCAGCGGCCGCCCCGCATACTCGACCAGCCGCCGCGGCGCTTCCGTGCACAACAGCGCGAGGATGGTCGCGGCCGCCGGCGAGTAGCCGAGTTCTTCGAAACAACCGCGCACACGATGCACGTGGATCGTCGGGAAGAAGTCCTTCAGGTCGCAGTTGACGACCGCCAGCGCCTGCAGGTGCGGCACTGCGTTGCTGACCGTGCTGCGGCCCGGCACGAAGCCGTGCGCGGCAGCGTGCGTCGGCACCTTGGCCAGCAGGTTGGCGAGGATCCAGTCCTGCGTCGCGCGCAGGCGCGGCATCGGCGCCGCGAGGTCGCGCGTGCCGCCGGAGCGCTTCGGCACCGTGAAGCGCACGTAGTGTGGACGCGCGGTCGCCTCGGCATGGAACGCGAGCCAACGCAACTGCGGGATCGGCAACTGCAGGGCCGCGGCGACATCGGCCGGCGTCGCCAGCACCGGCAGGCCGGCGCCGCCGAGTCGCGCGGCGTCGGCGGTGCGATCGGCGAGACCCTTCGATACGCCGCGGCCGAGGAACACGATGTCGCCGGCGCGGCGGGCCGCGATCGCGGCGGCACGTTCGGCGCGGCGGCGCGCGGCCGCGTCCTTCTTCTGCTGTTTGCGCTGCGCTCGCTCGGCGCGATCGTCCTGCACCGCGGCTTCGGCCGCCGCCGCGCCCCCGTCGCGGCGGGGATCGAGCCGCAGCATCTCGTCGCCGACGCGGTGCATCGCCGCCAGTTCGTCGGCGGACGCGAGGCCGCGGCCGATCATGCCGCGATCGATCAGGTTGGTGCGTTCGTCGGTCGACGGCGGCACCAGGTCGCGGCGCCCCCACCACGACGCACCACCGAAGATGGACCAGACCGACAGACCGCGCTGGCGCAGCGAACGCTTCAGCTCACTGCCGGCGAGCGGCGTCAGGTTGGGTGCCTGCAGGCGCGGACCGATGCCGGCGGCGCGTTCTGGCGCCGCGGGCGGCGTCATCGGCCGCGCGGGGGCCGCCGAACCGGACGCGATCGGCGCCGGGCGGCCGGGCCGCGCCGTCGGGCGCGGGCGTGGTTTGCCACCGAACAGCAGCTGCAGCAGGCGCTGGATCAGCGAGATCAAGGGTGGGCGCGCAGTGGCGAGTAGGGAAAAGCGAGAGGAAGGCGACCCGAGAAGGCACAGCGCCTGACTTCAGACCATGGACCAAGGTCGTTCACCCAAGCCGCTGTCGCACCTGTGTGCGGCAAAGGCCTCGGTCCTGCGCTCGGTAGCCGCACACAGGTGCGACAGCGGCAAACCGAACAACGACCTTGGGGACGCGTGGGGAGTCAAACGGCATCCGCGGCGGAACGCCGCAGAGGAGTCTCAGACATGGTGCTGTGCGGACGTACGGGCCTCCTTCCTCTCGTGGAATGTCATGGTTCAGCTCGGCAACCAGCGGGCGACCAGCTGCTGCCAGGGATCGGTGACGGCGCTCGCCGGCGACGTCGCGGTGGCGACCATACGCAGCGCGAGCAGATGGCGGCAAGGACCATTGCGCAGTCCCGCCCGGCGATGGTGCGAGCAGCCGCACTTGCCGCGCAGCAGCCGCTGGTCGGCGTCGAACAGCACTTCGCAAGCCTGCTTGCCGACGGTGCCGCTGGCGAACGTGCGATCGGTCGCCAGCACCTCGCGACGATCGACGCGCGCTTCGCCGCGTTCGACGGCGCCACAGGCCGCGAGCAGCTCGGGACTCGGACCGCCGACATCGGCCTCGCCGAGCGGCTGCGGCAGGATCGAGCGGAACCGGTAGACGCCGGCGGCGAGGTCGAACAGCACCTGGCCGGTGCGCGCCAGGTGATCGAGCGCGGTCAACAACTCGGCCGCCGGCAAGCGCGACAACTCGAGCAGCTGGCGGCGGGTCAGGCTGCGGCGCTGCTGCAGCAGGCCGGCGGTGATCGCGATCGCATCGCGCCCGGCCACCGTCGGCGGCCGCAGCGTGTCGAGCGACGATCCGCGCGTCCAGTCGTTGCTGGTCCAGCCGGACAGGCCGAGCGTCAGCGTCATCTCGCCCATGCCGACGACCCAGAACGACGGCAGGCCGGTGCCGACCAGGTGCACGGTGATCGAATCGGCGAGCGGCAGCACGCGCGCCAACACCATCAGCCGGCGGCGGCCCCAGATGCGGATCGGCTCGAGGCTCGGGCCGTCGTGGCGACAGCCATGTGCGACCAGGCGTTCACCGAACGGTTCCAGCACCACCGCCGGCGGCTGGCCCTCGACCAGTTCGAAGCGCAGCGCGCGCGGCGAACTGCGTTCGCGGTGCCGGCGCAGGAACGCGAGCAGCGAGTAGACCAGTTCGCGCGGCAGCCGGATCGTCGTCGCCGGCAGGCCGGCGGCGACCTGCACCTGCATCAGGCCGCGCAGCCAGCCGGCGGGCAGGTCGATCTTCTCCTCGCGGTAGTCGGCGTTGCCGGCGGTGCGCACCGTGAATCCGGCCGGATCGACCAGGAAACGCGTCTGCCGGTAGGTGCGCAGCTGCTGGAACTGTTCGTACAGCGCCGGCGAGTAGTCGACGTTGGTGGTGCCGAGCTGCACGCCGGCCGCCGGCGCGAAGCCGTCGTCGCGGCGCACCGACAGACAGCCGTAGGCCGACTCGTCGACCGAGAAGCCCTCGAACAGGCAGGCGTCGTCGGCGACCGTGACGATCGGATCGCACGGCGTCAACATGCGCCACAGCTCGGGGTCCTCGCGCATCAGCAACCGCGAATACTGGTCGCGTAGCTGCCAGTAGCGTTTGGTCGCCTTGCCGAACTCGCGGCGCAGCTCCGGTGTGATGCCGACCGCGGCATCGCCCTGCTGCTGCGCCGCGGTGCGCGCGTCGCGGCGGATCTGCTGTTCGCGCGATTGCTGGCCGGCCCGCCACTGCCGCCACGCGGTGCGATCCGGTTTGGCCACGCGCAGGTCGCAGACCACGACGTCGTGCAGCGCCGAGATCGCTTCGCGGAAGCGCAGCGGCTGGCGCAACGCTGCATCGAAGGCAACCGGCTCACGACACAGGTTCGGCGCGAACGACAGCTGGGCGGCGTCGCCGTGCACCGCGAGGCCGGAGCGACCGAGGTAACCGAGCGAGAGGTTCACGACGTGGCTCCCGCGGACACGAACCGCAGTTCGGGGAACGCTGCCTGCACGGCCGGCTGCAGCGACGGCAGGCGATCGACTGCCTGCACCAGCGCCGCGAGGCCGATGCGCGCCTCCGCCGCACGCACCGAACGCACCGCGACCGCGAACACCGGCAGCAGCGCCGCGGCATCGGCCGGCTCGGCGGCGACGGCGCGCGCCAGCTGGTGCAGCGCCTGCACCTTGGCCCGACCACCGCGATGCACGTTCAGCAGCACGGCGGTCCACAGCGGCTGCAGGTCGCGGAGGTGCAGCGGTGGCGTGCCGGCGCGAGCATCGAGCGCGTGCACCAGCCGGGTGCGCACGTCGTCGAACGGCGATTCGAGCAGGCGCGACCACAGCCCGGCATCGGCGTGCGCGGTCGCATGGCCGGCGAGCCACGCGAACGCCGCCGCGCGCACCGCCGGCAGCGCCGCATCGAAGAACGGCATCACGCGGGCCAGCGTGTAGTGCGCGGCATCGCCGAGCACACCGAGCGCCCACGCGGTTGACGTCGCGGCGACGCTGGCACAACGCACGTCGGCGAGGCGGGGCAATGCGTCGGCATCGAGCACCTTCGCCGCGTGGGCCCGCACCAGCTCGACGCCGAGCTCCGCGACCGGCGTCGCTTCGCGGCAGGCCAGCAGCAGGCATTCCGCCAGCGACAACGTCTGCAGCGCCGCCGGGTGCAACCGCGCCGCCGCCACGATCGACGGCAACGCCAGCGCACTGCGGATCGACAGCAATCGCAACCAACCGGCGCCGTCGATGCTGCCGCTGTCGCTCGATTGCGCCAGGGTCGCCGCCGCGAACGCCTGCACCTCGTCGTCGTCGTGCTCGAACAGCGGCAGCAGGCGATCGACGCTCAGCAGCCGCAACCGTTCGGCGTGCTGTTCGCGCAGCAACGCGATGGCCCACGTGCGCACGAGCCGCGCCCGGGCACGAGCCAGCAGGTCGAGCAATGCCCTGCACGCGGCATCGCTGCGCCACGCGGTCGGGTGCAACGGCGCCGGGGTCAGGTCCGCCAGCGATCGGCCCTCGGCGAGAGCGGCGTGCGCGACGCCGAACTCGAGCGCCGCGTGGCCGTGGTAGGCGAGCTGCAGCAGACACCACGAGTCGAGGATCGCCAGACCCGAGTCGAGGTCGTCGTCGCGATAGCGCACCAGCGCCGTAACAGCCGCCAACACGTACGCATCGGCATCGCGGAAGCCCAGGTGCCGCAGCACGCGCAGCGCGCGGCGGCGGAGGTAGAGCCGCGTGCGCAGCGAGAACTGCCGGCCATCGCCGGGCCGCTTGCCGGCGAGCGCCGGCTTGCCGCCTGCGGTCGGCACCGCACCGCGCAGGCCACCGGTGGCGTGACCGATCTGCTCGACGCGTTCCGCGGTGCGCGTCGCCGCATCCCAGGTGTGTCGAGTCCGCAGCTTGCGCCGCACCATGCAGTCGAAGCGATGCAGGAAGGCGCCGACCATCGCGAAGTCGAGGCGGCGTTCGGCGGCCTTGTAAAGTCGCTTCACGACGACGTTGTGGCCCGGTGTGGCCCACGGTGACTCCAGGTAGCGCCACTGCATCGCCATCGCCCACGGTCGCGGATCGACCTTCCAGCGCTCCACCAGCCCTTGCAGCTTCGAGGCATCGTCGACCAGCAGCAACTCGTCGACGAAGCGGTCGTCGGCGCTCGCGAAGAACTCGTCGAGCAACACGTGCGAGCCGCGGCGCTTCTGGTTCGATGGCATGGTTCCGCGGCGCGCAGGCTAGGTGACCCTGCCGTGCATGGCAACGGATCGTGGCCAAGGCGCCAGGCCACCCACGGCGCTGCAGGTCGAGCACCGCGAGTTCGGTGCTCGGCCACCGGACGGAATGGGGTGCCGGGTCGGGGTTGCCGGCGGCGACAGTGAGGGACCCGCCTCCGTCCGGATGTCGTCGATCCCGACGGGATTCGGACCGTTCCAGGCCCCAGGGGAAGTGCAATCCCCGGCGCCGATGGTGGCACGCGGCTTGCCTGCGCGGTGTTCGCCGCCATCCCGTTGCCACCAGAGAACGTGACCATACCCACGCTTCATGCCTTCCCGCTCGCCGTCGTCGCCCTGCTGGCCGCGCCGATCGCTTCGCAACAGCCCCAACTGATCGCCGACCTCAACCCGGCGCCGCTGACGCAGCCGTTCGACTCCAACCCGCGGCCGCTAGCCCGACTCGGCGGCGAGGTGCTGCTGGCGGCGCAGACGCCGTTCACGGGCACCGAGCTGTATGCAATGGACCTCGCCACCCGCAATGTGCGGCTGGTCGCGGACATCTACCCTGGCACGCGCAGCAGCGGGCCTGTGGGCAGTGCGGTGTTTGGCGGCTCACTGTGGTTCGCAGCGACCGACGCATCGGGCCAACAAGAGCTGTGGCGCAGCGATGGCACCCAGGCCGGCACTTCGCGCGTGCTCGACATCGGTGGCAGTACATCTTCTTCACCGCGCGAGATCCGGGTCGTCAACGGCCGGCTGGTGTTCGTCGCCAACGGCGGCTCTGCGGTCGGTACCGAGTTGTTCGTCAGCGACGGCACCGCGGCCGGCACCCAGGTCGTCGACATCCATCCAGGTGCTGCGAGCTCCTACCCGGAAGGGCTGTTCGTGGTCGGCGGTCACGTCTACTGCGCGGCGACCCGACCCGGCGAAGGCAGCGCGCTGTGGCGCAGCGATGGTACGGTCGCCGGCACCCAGCTGGTGATGGACCCGGCCCCGGGCTCGGCTTTCGATGGCCCGGTCTCGATCACCTCGTTCCAGAACCAGGTGCTGTTCGGCGGTGGTGGTCAGCTGTGGCTGAGCAACGGCACGGCGGCCGGCTCGGTCGCGATCCAAACGGCGTCGGTCGGCACCGTGGCCGCCACGGCGACCACGATCTGCTATGTCGCCGGGCAGGGCCTGTTCGCCACCAATGGCGCGCCAGGGACTGCGCAGCAGATCGCGGCGCTGCCGGGCGCCTCGTGGCCGCCCGCGCCGATCCAGGCCTTCGGCCAGCGCTTCCTGCTGCCGTTCTTCAGCACGTTCGGATCGGCCCGGACCTACCTCACCGACGGCACGGCGGCCGGCACCGCCACGGTGGCGGTGAGCGCCGAGCTCGAGTTCGCCGTGCTCGGCAACCGCATCTACTTCGGCGGCAACGACTACTCCGGCGGTGGTCCGGTGCTGTGGTCGAGTGACGGCACGCCAGCCGGCACCGCGCCGGTCGGCGGCGGCTTCGATCCGGAGGCTCTGTTCGCGGTCCCCGGCACCGGCCAACTCCTGTTCAGCGCCTGGAGCGTCCAGGTCGGCCGCGAGCTGTGGGGCAGCGACGGCACTGCTGCCGGCACGGCGCTGATCGCCAACCTCGCCGACGAGAGTCTCTGGAGCCAGGGCAGCGACCCGGACGGCTTCGTCGATGCGGCGGGCACCTTGTTCTTCGTCGCCAAGATGGGCACGGCGTCCTCGCTCTGGCGCAGTGACGGTACCGCCGCCGGCACCATCGCGCTGGGTGCTGCCATTGCCGGCAACTCGGGCAGGCTGACAGCCGTCGGGACGCGGGTCTTCTACACCGGCTACGACGCCATGCACGGCGCCGAGCTGTGGGTCAGCGACGGCACCCCGGCCGGCACCCGCCTGGTGCACGATGCGTTCCCCGGACCCGGGAACGGTGGCGCGTCCTACCCGATCGCCGCGGACGACTGGCTCTACTACCAGACCTACAACGGCAGTTGGCCCGGACTCTGGCGCACCGACGGCACCGCCGCCGGCACCGTGCCGATCGTCGGCTGGGGCACGATCGCGCAGGCCGAACCACTCGGTCGCGGCCTCGTGTTCACGCTGTGGCAGTTCAGCGGCCCGAAGGGGCTCTACTACACCGATGGCACCCAGGCCGGGACGGTGCGGCTCGCCGACCTCTCGACCAGTGTGACCGGCGCGGAGTTCGACCTGCTCGAGCGCGTCGGCGATCGGGTCTTCGCCACCGGGTTCCTGCGCGACCGCCTGTTCGTGACCGATGGCACGGTTGCCGGCACCGTCGAACTGACGGCCGCCATGACCGCACCGCCGCAGAGCATCGACAAACTGATCGCCTTCCGGGGCCAGCTGGTGTTCCAGGCCTGGCGGCCCGGCCGCGGCGTGCGCTTCTGGATCAGCGACGGCTCGCCTTTCGGCACCCGGGAGTGGTTCGTGCCGACCGGCGGTGGCAGCCTGTCCGGTCATAGCCACAAAGTCATGGGGGACCTGATCCTGTGGAACGGCAGCGACGGCATCCAAGCACCTCGCCTGTGGCGCACCGACGGTACTGCCGCCGGCACCTTCCCGCTGCGGAATCAGGAGCCGCACTACATCGAAACGACCGGCGATCGCGCCGCGTGGTTCGGGTCGAACGGTCCGGCCGGCGCCGAGCTGTGGCGCACCGATGGCACCGTCGCCGGCACCGTGCAGGTCGCCGACCTCGTCCCCGGCGCGACCGGCTCGTTCCCCGCCTGGCAGACCTTGTCCTCCGGCAAGCTGTTCTTCCGCGCCGCGCACCCGCAGTTCGGCAACGAGCCGTGGGTGATCGACGTCGGCACGAACCACCAGCAGGTCGGCTACTCGTGCAGCGCGCGCGGCACCGCCGGTCCGGAGCTGTCCGGCAGCGATCCGGTGCTCGGCACGACGATGACGCTGACGGTCCGTGGTGGCCCCGATCCGGGCCTCAGCCTCGCGCTGATCGACAACCACACCACCGGCACCTCGCGGATCGGGGTCGGCTACTGCGCGCGCTTCCTCGATCCGGGCTCGCTCGGCTGGAGTCTCCAGATCTTCCAGAACGGCCTCGTGCAACACCTGCTGCCGATCCCCAACAACCCGGCGCTGGTCGGCCTGCTGTTCCGCAATCAGGCGTTGGTGCTGGGGGCCGGCGGCATCCCGGAGCTGGAGATGAGCAACGGGGTCGCGGCCGAGATCGGCAACTGACCGCCTAGTTGCTCGGCGCCAGCAGCAGCCGTTCGCCGGGCATCTCGGCGCCGGTCGCGGCGACCACGAGCTCGTAGCCCCACTCCTCCTGCTGCGGGTCGCGCCACAGCCGCTCCGGCAGCTGCACGATCGATGGCGAGATGCTCAGGATCGGCACCGAACCGAGCTGCGAACTGTCCTGCCGGTGCACGCGCAGATTCTGTTCCGGCCGCAGCGTGCCGCGCACCGACTCCGGCACGTAGGCGAGGATCCGGCGCGGGGTCGGGTCGACGATCGTCAGCAGCGGCGTGCCGGCGATCGCCCACTCGCCCGGATGGCAGCTGATGGTGACGATGCGGCCGCGGATCGGCGCGCGCAGGTCGAGCTGTTGCGCGTCGTTGGTGATGCGCTCGAGCTGGGCCTCCTGTTCCTTGAGGCGCCAGCGCATCGGCGCCAGCGCCGCGTCGATCGCCGGCGAACTCGGCTGGCCGGGTGCGAAGTCCTGCAGCCGCTGCTGGGCGGCATCGATGCGGACACGCTGCTCGGCGAGCAGGTGCTCGAGTTCGCTGACCCGCTTGGCGAGCGCGCCGCGTTCGGTCTCGAGCCGCACGACCTCCGGCTGCCCGACCATGCCCTGCACCCCGAGCTGGCGCTGGCGTTCGGCCTCGACGGCGGCGCCCTGCAGGCGCACCCGCGCCTCCTCGAGCTGGGTGCGCGTCGACAGCGCCGCCAGCTGGAAGGTCTCGACCGCGCTGGCCAGCCGCCGCTGTTCGGCACCGGACTCGAGCACGTGCTCGGTGACACTGTCGCGCGCGTCCTGCTGGCGATCGAGTTCCTCGCGCGCCATGTCGGCGCGCAGCCGCTCGAGTTCGAAGTTGGCCTGGGCCAGCCGCAGGCGCACGTCGCGGTCGTCGAGCCGCGCCACCACGGCGCCGGCCTCGATGTCCTGGTGCAGGTTCACCAGCAGCGTGTGCAGGCGGCCGTCGACCGGCGGGCTGACGGTGCCGCTCCTGGCGTCGACGATGGCGCGGATCGAGTGCACCGGCGGCAGCGCGCGACCGAGGAAGAACAGCGCCGCCACCGCCAGCAGCCAGACCGCCAGCGGGGTGGCGGTGCGCAGCTGCGCGCGCAGGCGCTGCGACCAGGAGCTCGCCGGGCGGGTCGGTTGCCAGGTCACGTCAGATCTCCTCGTGCTGGCTCTGGACCAGCACGCTGACGTCGGCGGCGCCCGGCAGCGTGCGCACGTCGGCGACCAGGGCGGGGTGCGAGTTCGGCACCCGCAGCCGCAGCTGCCACGTGTAGTCGACGTTGCCGCGGTGCTGGTGCGACTCGGTCAGGCTGACCAGCGAGAACTCGCGGCAGTAGTGGCGCAGCATCGCCTGCAGGTCGGCGTCGTGCGGTCCGGGCTGTGGCAGCGAGACGCGCAGCACGCCGTCGTTGGCGATGCGTTCGCCGAAGCGCACGCCGAACAGATACGAGGCGCAGGCCAGCGTGACCCCGGTGCCGACCACCGCCAGGGTGGTGTTCTGCACGCCGGTGGTGATGCCGATCGCGACGGCGAGGAACAGGAACACGGTGTCGCGGCTGTCCTTGATCGGGGTGCGGAAGCGGATCAGCGCCAGCGCGCCGAACAGGCCGAACGCGCGCGCCATGCTGTCGCCGACCGCCAGCATGATGATCGTGATGATCATCGGCAGCAGCACCAGCGACTGCACGAACGAGCGCGAGTAGCTGGTGCCCTGGTGGGTGCGCACGTAGACGAAGGCCAGCGGCTTGCCGAGCACGAAGGCGAGCAGCAGCGTGAACAGCAGGGTCGGCAGGCCGGGCAGCGTGATCGACCAGTCGCCGAGGCGTCGCAACAGTTCGGGCATCGCAGCGAGATGGGCAGAGCGGGTCAGGACGGAGCGGCGCGTGGGGTCGGGGACAGCGCCGCCATGCAGGTGGAGTACTTGGAGAACGACCGTCGGCGCAAGTCCAGGCTGCGAATGATGTCGCCGAGCCAGCTCGGGCAGCGGTCGGTGAACTTCAGTTCGAGGATCACGCCCTGCATCGGCACCGGCCGATAGCGCGGGTCGTCGATCTGCAGCACCGGGCCGTGCTCGGCGATCGCCGCCAGCTGGCGGTCGACGGTGACGCGGACCTCGGTGTCGCCGCGGCCCATGTAGGCCTGGCGTTCATAGCGGACCGTGCAGGCGGGTGTGGCCCGGCGCAGCGTCATGCGGCGCACGAATTCGTGCAGCGCGGTGAGCTCGGCCGGCCGCAGGCCCGGCAGGTCGTGCACCTGGCCGCGCAGCAGCGGGACCAGCAGCGCGCGCGGCAACGGGCAGCGCTGCTTGTGCACGATGCGGTCGGTGCGGCTCTTGATCTCGAGGAACACCGGCCGCTCCGGCTTGTCGTCGTAGCTGCGGATGCGCAGCTTGTAGCGTTCGGACCGGCCGTCGAGCGTCTCCTGCTGCAGGCCGCGGCCGACCGTGTCCAGGTAGAGGCTGGCGATCGGATAACAGTGCCCCGGCCGTTGCCGCGCGTTCGGATCGGGCTCGACGAACGCCGCGGCCCGCGCCAGCACGGCGCCGGCCACGGCTTCGGGCACGACGAACTTGCATTCGTGGCGGTTGTGGTAGGTCACGGCCGGGGCGGCTGGGTCGGCGTCACGGGCAGATCGTGATCTCGATCGCGCGGCTGCTGTCCCAGCCGGCGGCGTCGAGTGCGAACACCTGCGCGTGCAGGCGCTGGCCGGCGATGCCGGGTCCGACCGGCACCGGGAACGCGAAGGCGCCGGCGCCGGCGCCGTCGAACAGCACCGTGAACGGCAGCGCCAGCGTCGCCGGCGACAGCAGCAGCACGTCGTCGCCGATGCCGAGCGGCGACAGGTCGAGGTGGTCGCCGGCGAGCGCGAACGCACTGATGCCGATACCACCGGCCGGGCCGCTGGTGGCCGCATAGCTGATGTTGGTGCCGACCTGCAGCGTGCCGGTCGCGGCGAGGTCGACGCCGTGCACGGCCGGGGTCACGGCGCCGTAGGTGCGCTGGCCGCAGGCCGCCGGTTCGTTGCGCGCCAGGTAGCTGGGCGCCGGGAACGTCACCCACGGGCCCGCGCCGTCGAGCAGCCGGCCGGTCGACACGTCGCTGGATTGCTGACCGAACGTGTAGCTCTCGTGCAGCGCGAGGCCGGTCGAGTCGTACAGCGCGACCACTTCCCCGGCGGCCGACAGCTTGAAGTTGGCGTGCAGCGGCCCCTGGGTGCCGTCCTCGTCGCACCAGACCCGCAACACACCGTTCGGCGCGATCGTGGTGCCGGCCGGGAACTGGTACTTGAGCACCACCAGGCTGTCGCTGAGCCACTTGCCGCTGATGTCGACGGTCTGGTTGCCGGTGTTGTAGAGCTCGACCCAGTCCTCGTGCTGCGCGTTCTCGTCGACGGCGCCGTTGACGTTCTGGGCCAGGATCTCGTTGATGACGATCGGCGAGGCCACGACCGGCCAGTCGATCTGCACCTTCGGGCAATAGCGCTCGGCCTCGGCGGTGTACGGCTGGTAGCTCTGGGCGCCGGTCGCGGTGCGCGCCTCGGCGTAGTAGTCGACCAGCGCGCCGGGCTGCTGCGCGGCGATGCTGACGCCCCAGATGCCGTCGGCGGCGGCGCCGTCGCCGTGCAGGCCGTCGTCGAACATCGCGACCTTCTGGAACGCACCGATGCGGCGCCAGTACAGGTTGACGCCGGTGGCCAGCGCACTCGCCTGCACCGTGAACGTGATCGCCTGGGTCGGGTTCGGGCTGGCCGGGCTGTGCGCGAGGTTGCTCAGCACCGCGCGCGGCGCGTTCACGTAGCTGTTGGTGTTCAGGAACGTGTAGCGCGACTGGATGAACGGCACGACGCCCGGGATCGTGATGTTGCCGAACAGGCCATTGGGGATCGTCACCGAGCTGTTCAGGTTGTTGGTGAACGCCGCGGTGGTGTAGATCTTCTTGGTGTCGGCGGCGACCAGCGGCGCCAGCAGCGCGTGGTACTGCTGCGCCAGCGGCGTCAGGTAGGTCGGATTGAAGGTCTGCTGGATCACCGCGTTCAGGTGCGCCTTGTAGCGCTGCGTCCAGTCGGCGAACTGCAGCGTCTTGGTGAACGCCGGCCGGGTGGTCACCGTGGTCTGGTAGTCCGGCGCCAGCGTCGCACTGCCGTACAAGCCCTCGTTGAGGTCGAACGGGAAGGTCGTGCCGTCGCCGTGCACCTCGTCGATGTACAGGAAGTGGTCCTTGCCGCTCTGCAGGTAGCTGTCGGTGGTGGTCGTGACGTTCATGACCGCCGCGTAGCGATAGAACGCGTCGACCGAGAACACGCTGGTCAGCGTGGTCTGCGGGGTCGCCGTCGTCATCGCATTGAGCACCTGACACATGTTCTGCAGATCGGTGCCGTCGCCCTGCTTGGCGTCATAGGCGGTCAGGTAGTTGGCGAGCGTGTTCGGGCTCAGCACCGTGTAGCAGCAGCGGCCGTTGCTGAAGCCGCCGGAGACCGGGAAGCAGCGGTAGCGGTTGCCGTCGTTGCTGCGGAACCACTCCTTCATCATGTCCTTGTTCGGCTGCTGGACGTTGATGTAGACACCCCACGGCGTGCCGTTCAGGAACAGCCGCACCCAGTTGGCCTTCGGGGCGACGCCGTGCCGACGCATCGTGTGGTAGGTCAGCACCTCGCGGATGAAGGTCGGGTCGTGGAAGCCGTTGTTGAGGTTGAGGCTGTCGTAGCCGTAGATGTCCTGGCCCGGCACCAGCCAGTCCATCTCGATGTTGAAGCTCTTCTTCTCCCAGCCCTGGTTCGGCTGCGTCGGCAGCTGCGTGTAGCTGGTGTTGCCGCGGAAGCGCACGCCGACGTTGGGGTAGGTGATGCCGTCGACGGTCATCGACGCGGCGAGGTTGAGCTCGGGGCCGTAGTTGGCGGTCAGCTGCGCCCACCAGTTGGTCGGTGCGAAGGTCAGGTAGACGTCGCGTACGGTGGCCGGGTCGTAGAGGTCGGGCACCTGGGCCCGGGCATGGGAGACAACGGTCGCCAATACGGCGACGAGGACACCGCGGTTCGTCATGGGTGGGCTGTGGGGTTGCGGGCGGGAGGGCAGCACCGCCTCGGCAGCGGCCGCGGGGAACGGCGACCGGTGTCGAACCTTCACAGTAGCGACACATATTCTTTGCAGATAGCCGGTGGGCAACGGCGCGGTCTCTTTCCGGCGGCGCGCCGGGCCGGCAGACTGTCGGCGATGTCGCGATCCGCCGTGTTCGGCGCCCTGGTGCTCGCCGCGTGCACCACCGTGCCACCCGCTGCCGCCGGGCCCGGGGCCACCGTCGCCACCGGCGAACTGGCGCCGGTCGCCGCCCTGCTGCCGGCCTATGCGCAGCGGCAGCTGCGCGAACTGGAGTTGCCCGGCCTCGCGATCGCCGTCGCGGTCGGGGATCCGGCTGGCCAGGTGCAGGTCTGGCAGCAGGCGTTCGGTCGGGCGGGGCCCGCGCCGGACGCCCCGCCGTTGGCCGCCGACGCCGTCTTCCGGGTGGCGTCGATCAGCAAGCTCGTCACCGCGACCGCGGTGATGGTGCTGGTCGAACAGGGCCGGCTCGAACTCGATGCGCCGGTGACCCGCTACCTGCCCGAGTTCCGGCCAGCCAACCCGTTCGGTGGCGAGGTCACGCTGCGGCAGCTGCTCGGTCACCGGGCCGGGCTGGTGCGCGAGCCGCCGGTCGGTCACTACTTCGATCCGAGCGAGCCGGGGCTCGCGGCGACGGTCGCCAGCCTGAACGACACCGCGCTGGTGCACGCGCCCGGCAGCGTGTTCAAGTACAGCAACCCCGGCTTCGCGGTGCTCGGCGCGGTGGTCGAGCGGGTCACCGGCCGGCCGTTCGCGGACGCCGCGCACGAGCTGGTGCTGGCCCCGCTCGGCCTGCGCGACAGCGACTTCCGGCCGCGCCCCGAGCTGCTGGCGCGCGCCGCCGACGGGGCGATGTGGACCTACGACGGTCGCGCGATCCCGACCCCGACCTTCGGCTTCGGCTTCGGCCCCGCTGCCGATCTGCGCAGCACGGTCGGCGACCTGGTGCAGTTCGCGCAGAGCTGGTGGGACGGCGCGCCGCGCGGCGTGCTGTCGCCGGCCGCGCAGGCGGCGATGTGGATGCTGGAGGCCGGTGCGGTCGGTTGTGGCCTCGGCTTCTTCGTCGACGAACTCGACGGCCGCCGCTGCGTCGGCCACGACGGCGCCGCCTACGGGTTCGCCTCGGCGCTGCGCGCGCTGCCGAGCGAACGCATCGCGGTCGCGGTCGTGGTCACCAAGGACTTCGCCAACGCCACCGCCGAAGCGATCGCGGCGCGGGCGCTGCGCCTGGTGCAGGCGGCGCGCGCCGGCCGGACCCTGCCCGAGCCGGAGTTCCCGCAGCCGGTCGGCCGCGAACTGGCGCGGCGCTACGCCGGCCATTGGCGCGCCGGGCGCGACTGGGTCGAGCTGTACGAACGCGATGGCGAACTGATCTACGACCCGAACATCGGCGTGCGCACGCGGCTGCGGCTCGCGGCCGACGGTGCCTTCGTCAGCGACGATCCACTGTCGCTCGGCGATCGGCGCCTCGTGCGCACCGAGGCGGGTGGGCTCCACGACGGACAGGAGAGTTACGTGCGCGACGATGCGCTGCCGGCCCTGCCGCCGGCCGAACTGGTGCCGCTGCTCGGCGAGTACGGTTGGGACCACAACACGCTGGTCGTCTACGAGGATCGCGGCGAGCTCGGCGTGCTGATCGAGTGGGTCGCGCGCGACCTGCCGCAGCGCATCGGCGCCGAGGAATACGTGTTCCAGCCCGGCCTCTACGGTGGCGATCGGCTGCGGTTCGAACGCGATGCCGGCGGCGCCGTCGTCGCGGTGCGCGTCGGCGGCGCGCGCTTCGCTCGCCGCCCGGACCCGGTGCCCGGCAGTTTCCGCATTCCGCTGCAGCGGCCGATCCCGGCGCTGCTGGCCGAAGCCGCCGCCGCCTCACCGCCGCCGGCCGCGCCGACCCCGCGGGCGGCCGACCTGGTCGAGCTGGCGACGCTGTCGCCGACGCTGCGGATCGATCTGCGCTACGCGACCGCCGACAACTTCCTCGGCGCTGCGGTCTATCCGGTCGGGGCCCGGGCGCTGCTGCAGCGGCCGGCGGCCGCGGCGCTGGTCGCGGCCCACGGCGAACTGGCGGCGCACGGGCTGGGCGTCTGGGTGTTCGACGCCTACCGGCCGTGGTCGGTGACCAAGGTGTTCTGGGACGCCACGCCGATGGCGCTGCGCGAGTTCGTCGCCGATCCGGCGCAGGGGTCGCGCCACAACCGCGGCTGCGCCGTCGACGTCACGCTGTACGAGCTGGCCAGCGGCCGCCCGGTGGTGATGCCGAGCGACTTCGACGAGTTCACGCCGCGGGCCTACCCCGAGTATCCCGGTGGCACGACGCGCCAGCGCTGGTACCGCGAACTGCTGCGCACCACGCTGGAGCGGCACGGCTTCACCGTGAACCCCGGCGAGTGGTGGCACTTCGACTTCCAGGACTGGCGCGACTATCCGATCGGCAACGCGCCGCTGTAGCGCCGATGCCAGGGGCCGGCTTGGGTCGGCGGACTTTGGTGCTAGACTCGCCACTCCAATGCGTCCCTTGCTCACGTCTCTGCTGTGGTCGTCGCTGGTGGTCGGTGCCGCGCTCGCCCCGGTCGCGGCCCAGGGTGCGGCGGACCCGCTGGTGGTCGCCGATCCGGCCGCGGTGCACGTCGATCGCCTGTGTGTGAAGTTGCAGGAAGGCACCGGCGCCGAACTGGTCGACGGCCGGTTGCGGTCGCGGACCGGTGCCGACCTCGAGGCCGTCGCCCGCTGGTTCCGACAGGCGCGCGTCGAGCCGCTGGTCGCGACGGTGTCGTGGGACGAACTCGACCGGTGGCACGACCAGGCCGCTGCGGTGCTGCCCGAAGGGCGGCGGCCCGGTCACCTCGGGCTGTGGTTCCGCGTGCACGCCGCGTCCGCCGCGCAGGCCGAGGCATTGCACCGTTCGCTGGCGGCCGAGCCGCTGGTCACCTGCGTCTATCACGAGCCGCGCTACTTCCTGGCCTCGGCGGCGGTGCCCGGCAACGACCCGCTGCCGCCGACGCCCGCCTACATGGCGCTGCAGGGCTCGCACGGGCCCACCACGGCGACGTTGCCCGGGCACGACTTCCCCGCCGCGGCCGCCGTCTACGGTGGGCGCGGGCGAGGTATCGGTCTGCGGGTCATCGAGGACGTCTGGATCTTCGGTCACGAGGACGTCGAGCAGCTGACGGCCGCCAACCTGCTCGGGCCGGCGCCGGCCTACGAGGTGACCACCGCCAACCACGGCTTGTCGGGGGCGTCGCTGGTGGTCGCCGATCGCAACGCCTTCGGCATCACCGGCGCGGCCGACGAGGCCTCGGCCCGGCTGATCGCGATCGGGACCAACGGCGGCATCGAGGGCTCGCTGGCGCTCGCGGTCAGCAGCAGCCAGCCCGGTGATGTCGTGATGATCGTCATCATGGTGCTGGTGCCGGGCCTCGGCCCGGGCACGTTCGTGCCGCTCGAGTTCTACCAGGCCGGGTTCGATGCGGTGCGGACGGCGACCGCGTTGAATCGCCACGTGGTGATCCCGGCCGGCAACGGCAACCGCAGCCTCGACGACCCGGCGTTGCTCGGTCGCTTCGATCGCAGCTTCCGCGATTCGGGGGCGATCATCGTCGCCGCTTCGGCGGGCGGGAACCTGCAGAAGGCGCAGTTCAGCAACTGGGGCTCCCGCATCGACGCCCACAGCTGGGGCGACGGCGTGATCTCGTGCGGCTACGGCACCCTGTTCCAGGGCACGACCGACTTCAGCCAGGCCTACACCGCCGCCGCCACCGGTACTTCGTCGTCGACGCCGCACCTCGCCGGCGCCATCGCCGCGATCCAGGGCGCCGCACGGATGCAGCTCGGGCAGACGCTGAGCAACGCGCAGATCGCGGCGTTGCTGGCGGCGCACGGAGCCACCACCCCGGACGTCATCGGTCGGCGCACCGACCTCCCTGGCATCTTCACGGCGCTCGGCATCTACGACGGGCTGCGGCTGTCGGCTCCCGACGCGATGATCGGCGCGCCGGTGCCCGAAGTGCTGACCGCGACCCTGAGCGGGGCAGAGAACGATCTGATGGTGCTGTTCGGCGGGCTGTCGCCGGGCAACACGAACCTCGGATTCAACCGTCCGGTCCACATCGATCTGGGCGGTCTGTTGTCGCTCGGCGCGTTCGTGCTGCCGTCGGCGCCGTCCACGGCCAGCTGGCAGCTGGTGGTGCCGAACGACCTGACCCTGCGCGGCACCGACCTCTACTTCCAGGCCGTGCGCTGGCGCGCCGGTGCGCTGCACGTGACGAACAGCTGCCACGCCACGCTGCTGTAGTCGCGCAATGACATCGGCTCTCGTGTCCCGCCCGCGCCGTGCGCGACGAAGGGCCTGGTTCGTGGTGGTGGCGGTGGTGTTGGTATGGCTGATCGCGGAAGCGGCGGCGGCCGCGGCGCTGTGGTACGCGAGCGGTGACGTGCGCTGGTGGCGCGCACTGGCGGTGGACGCCGAGCCAGGGGTCGGCGCGGCCGCGCAGGCGGCGGCCCAGCGCGGCATCGTGCCGCATCCGTACCTTGGCTATGTCGTCGACGCCGGACTCGGTCCGGTCGAAGGCTTCGCGGTCTCGCGCTACGGCTTCGTCGACGAGGCGCCGCCGCTGCGCCCGGCGGCCCCCGATCGGTTCGTCATCGGCCTGGTCGGCGGTTCGGTGGCGCTCCAGCTCGGCATCCATGCCGGTGGTGCGCTGGTGCAGGCGCTCGAGCGCTCGTCCCACCTCGCCGGCCGCCGCGTCGAACTGGTGCGGTTGTGCGTCGGCGGATGGAAGCAGCCGCAGCAGCTGCTCGCGGTGCAGATGCTGGGCGCACTCGGCGGCCACTTCGACTGCATCCTGAACCTCGACGGGTTCAACGAGGTGGCGCTGGTCGGCGAGAACGTGCCGCTCGGGGTGCCCGCCTGGTATCCGCGCAGCTGGGCGCGGCTGGTCGAGTCGGCGCCGACGGCGGACCAGTTGCGGCGCCTGGGCCGCCTCGCGTGGCTCGACGACCAGCGGCAGGCGCTGGCGAACGGGGCCGGCGGCTTCGGCTGGTTGCCGAGCGTGCAGTTCGTCCGCCACTGGCGGTCGCGTTCGCTGCAGCACCAGGTCGCGGCGCTGCGGGCGGAGATCGAGGCGGCGCCGGCCGCCGCCGGCTTCGCGGCGACCGGGCCGGGGCCCTCGACACCGTCGGTCGAGCAGGGGCGCGCCGAGATGGCGCAGATCTGGGCCCGCAGTTCGATCGCGTTGCACGAACTGTGTCGGGCGCGCGGCATCCCGTACTTCCACTTCCTGCAGCCCAACCAGTACATGCCCGAAGGCAAGCCGATCGGCGCCGACGAGGCGAAGGTGGCGCTCGACGCCGGTAGCAAGTGGGAGCAGGCGGTGCGGCAGGGTTATCCGCTGCTGCAGCAGCAGGTGCCGCTGCTGGCGGCGGCCGGGGTGCAGTTCACCGACCTCACCGGCATCTACCGCGCCCACGCCGAGCCGCTGTACGTCGACACCTGCTGCCATCTCGGGGCGCGCGGCAACGAGCTGCTGGCCGAGCACATCGCGGCGGTGGTGCGGCGGCGGCTCGACCTGCACGGCGTGGCGCTGCAGCGGCTGCTGCCGGACCCGGTCTGGCAGCTCGGCCCGGTGGCCTCGACGCCGCCGGTGTGGGCCGTCGACGATCGCGGTCGCCGCCACGACGTCGGCGGGTTCGGGCTCGGCACCACGTTCACCGCCGAACCGGCCGACCTGGTCGAGATCGGCCTCGGTGGGCAGCTGCGCGCGCTGCGGCGCGGGCGCGGCCAGCTGCAGATCCGGCACGCGGCGTGGACCGCCACCGTCGCACTCGACGCCAGCTGGCCGGACCGGCTGGTGCTGGCGGACGGTCGCCCGGACGGGGCGGCGCCGCACCTGCAGGTCGAGCCCGAGGCGGCCGGGCTGCGGCTGACTTGCACCGGGCTGCCGCCCGCCCCGCTGCGCCTCGTGGTGGTGGCGCCGCGCCCGCTGCCGGCGGCGCCCCCTGGGGCGGACCTGGCCGGGCTGCAGCTGTTCCCGCTGGCCGGGTCCGGGCCGTCCGCCGAGCTGGTGGTGGGGGTGCAGCCGGTCCCCGGGCAGCCGACCTTCGTACGGGTCTACGCGCTCGGCGCCGACGCCGCATCGCTGGTGGCGGCCAGCAACACCGTGGTGGTGACCGGCGGCTGAACCGGCCGGGGCTGAACCGGCCGGGGCTGAGCCGGCCGGGGCTGAGCCGACCGGGTCGGGACAATTCCCTCCCAGCCGGACCCGGGCGGCGGTCGAAGAAAGGGTCGGCTTTTTTGGAGGTCGCCCGCGATGTCCCGTCCTACTGTAGCTGCCCTGAATCCGTCCTCACCTTCAGCTGCCGCATCTGTTGCGATGACCAACGTGACCGTTCCGAAGACCGCCAAGCTCACGATCGGCGACCAAGAGCTCGAACTGCCGGTGATGGTCGGCAGTGAGGGCGAAGTCGCGATCGACATCCGTCAACTGCGTGCCAAGACCGGGGCGATCACCTACGACCCCGGCCTCGGCAACACCGGCGCCTGCTTGTCGAAGATCACCTTCCTCGACGGCGAGCAAGGCATCCTGCGCTACGCCGGCTACCCGATCGAGGAGCTGGCGCAGAAGAGCCACTTCGTCGAGGTGATGTGGCTGCTGCTGCACCAGGAGCTGCCGAGTGCGCAGCAGCTGTCGCAGTTCACGCACGACGTGACCTACCACACGATGCTGCACGAGGACCTGAAGGCGCTCTTCCAGAGCCTGCCCAAGGTCGGCCACCCGATGGCGGTGTGCGCGGCGGCGGTCGGTGCGCTGTCGACGTTCTATCGCAAGGAAGGGCCGGGCACGCGCGAGCAGAACTGGATCGACGCGATCCGCCTGCTGGCGAAGATGCCGACGATCGCGGCCTACTCGTACAAGCACAGCATCGGGCAGCCGTTCATGTATCCGCGCAACGACTTGTCGTACGCGGGCAACATCCTGCACATGATGTTCGCCAACCCGTGCGAGAAGTACGAGGTCAACCCGGTCACCGCGCGCGCGCTGGACCTGCTGTTGATCCTGCACGCCGACCACGAGCAGAACTGCTCGACGTCGACGGTGCGCACGGTCGGCAGCTCGGGCGCCAACCTGTTCGCGTCGGTGTCGGCCGGTATCTCGGCGCTGTGGGGCCCGCTGCACGGCGGCGCCAACCAGGCGGTGATCGAGATGCTGATGTCGATCCGCGACGGCAAGCGCACCGCGCGCGAGTTCATGGAACTCGCCAAGAAGAAGGACAGCGGCGTGCGGCTGATGGGCTTCGGCCACCGCGTCTACAAGAACTACGACCCGCGCGCGCTGATCCTGAAGCAGGCCTGCTACGACGTGCTAGCGCAGCTCGGCCGCAAGGACCCGCTGCTCGACATCGCGCTCGAGCTCGAGCAGATCGCGCTGTCGGACAACTACTTCATCGACCGCAAGCTCTACCCGAACGTCGACTTCTACTCGGGCATCATCTACAAGGCGCTCGGGATCCCGGTCGACATGTTCACGGTGTTCTTCGCGATCGGTCGCATGCCGGGCTGGGTCGCGCAGTGGCTGGAGTATCAGGCCGATCCGGAAGCGCGCATCACGCGCCCGCGGCAGATCTACATGGGGCCGACCCCGCGCACCTACACGAAGGTCGAGAGCCGGTAGCCGGGCGGCGGCGCGCGGCGCCGCGCAGTGGTCGTGAGCACGGGCGGCACCAGTGGTGCGGCCCGTGGTCGGTTTTGGGGTGAGGGTCGATGTGGTGGGGGTGGAGGGGTGGTGGAGTTAGGCGGTTCTCGCGACTTCCGACGGCAGGTGGGAGGTGGGCATGGCGTCAGGGGTTGTGGTGGATGGGAGCGGCGTTAGGCTGCGGGGAAGGCTGCCTGCCGGAAGTCGGTAGTTCGGCTGAAGTTGTAGTTGGGCAGGCCGATGAAGGACTCGAAGCAAAGCACGAGGTTCTTCGTTGTGGTCGGGCTGATGTCGTGCGCCGGGGCTGTGAGCAGCCCCCAGATCCTCGCTAACAACACGGACCCATCTCCGAGTTTCGTTCAGGGCATCCTCCTCGCCGTTGTCAGCCTGCTCTCGCTAGGCGTCGTGTGTGTCTGCATGTCTGTTCCAGCGCGTGTCCTGGTGGTGATCGTCATGCTCGTCGACCTCGCTGCCATCTGGGGTTGTTCTGCTTGGCTTCTTGCGCGGTAAGATGGCTGCCCAACCCGCCGCAGGAGCAGCCGAGCCGCGACCAACACAACCGCGAGAGCTGAAGCCCTCGGGCGGCTCGCTGCTCAGCGGCAAGAGACGTTGGACGGGTCGAGCCTGATGGTCGGAAGACAAGACGTTGGGCCGGTGAGAAGAGTGCTTTTGCTGGCGGCCGGTTGGTCGCCCGTTTGGATCGGCCTTGCGGTCCTTGTGCCGATCCTGATCTACGTTGTCTCGACAAGGAGCCAGTAGGGGGCCGGCTACTGGTCTGCGTCGGCGGCTCTGGACACCGCAGCAAGGTCATCGTGTAGATTGACCGTCCAACAAGACATTGGAGCCGGCGAGCGCCGCAGCGGCGCCCGCGGCTGAGCGTCGAAGACGTTGGCCAGAGCATCCATGATCCATGATCCGTGATCCGGCGAGGTTGACTCTGGCTGCCCTAGCCTGCTTGGCGGCCCTCGGGTCACCCTTGTTCATGATGAATGCCTTCGGTGCATGGCACAGTCGTGTATCCAAGGGGTTCATCCGGAACATCGACACCGTCGACATCCGAGTCGAGCGTGTAGCGTCAGGGGAATCATGGGTATTGCCAGCGCAAGGTGAGTTGGCGGCTGCCGAAGTTCATTTGACTTCATTGAAACGGACTTGGGAAGATCTCGATCCACGCTTCAATACGTTAACCGTCCAACAATTGCGAGCCAATAGCCTTCAAATTTTGGGGGCGGTGGTGGCT
>JALORC010000016.1 GCA_025459175.1 Planctomycetota bacterium
ATGCCGATCCGCAGCTGGCGCACCGCCTCGTTGTCATCGCAGCTGCCGAGCGACAGCAGCAGCGCTGGCAGCAGCAAGCTCGGCGACGGCACGCGACGGGTATCCATGCGGAAGCTCCCTGACTTTCGGCCGGTGCTGCTCGGCGGCCCCACGGGGAATACCCGCGGGTCGTTTGCGGCCGGGCGAGCCGGGCAACGTGTCGTCGCCGTCGGCGGTTGGCGGTCGGTGCGGTTGCGCTACCATCTTCGCCCCACTGAGTCCCCGGAACTCCTCGACCCCGCCACGCATCGCATGACCTTCCGCTCGCTCGCCGTCTGCTCGTTCGCCGCGTTCGGCCTCGCCGCACAGTCCTTCAACTATCCCGACTTCAGCAGCACCGCGCAGCTGAACCTGCTCGGCAACGCCGCGCAGAGCGGCACCTCGCTGCGGCTCACCGCCAACGCCAGCAACCAGACCGGTTGGGCGTGGCGGCAGTCCGCGGTGCCGGTCCTCGCCGGTTTCGACACCACGTTCACGTTCCGCATCACGCCGCCGGTCGTCGGCACCAAGGCCGAGGGCATGGCGCTGGTGATCCACGACGACCCGAACGGCGCCAGCGCGCAGGGCGGCACCGTGTGGGGCATGGGCTACGGCAACGGTGCCAACGGTTCGGTCGGCATCCGCAACTCGATCGCGATCGAGTTCGACACCTACATGGATGTCCCTCCGATCAGCGACACCAGCAACAACGAGCTGACGATCCACACCCGCGGGGCGCAGGGCAACAGCGAGAACGAGCAGTGGTCGATCGGCCGCAACACCCCGGCGACCAACCTCGCCAACGGTCAGGTGCACACGCTGCGCGTGCGCTACGTGCCGGGCACCATCGAGGTGTTCGTCGACGGCGCCACGACGCCGGCGATCAGCCGCGCCTACAGCCTGCAGACCGGCGGTCTCTACCTGAACGGGCAGGTGGCGCCGGCGCCGACGCTCGCCAACGGCACCGCGTTCGTCGGCTTCTGTGCCACGACCGGCGCCAACCAGTTGACCGAGCTGGTCGAGATCCTGTCGTGGAACTGGACCTCGACGCCGCTGCGGCCGGCCTGCTACCAGGGCTCGCTCGGCGCCGAGCCGCTGACCGTGCAGGGCAACACGGGCGGACTGCTGCGCAAGGTCGGCTTGTCGACCTCGCAGTCGTTCTCGATCGCGCTGGCGCCGGTGGCGGCCGTCGGGCCGGGCGCACCGTTCGTGCTGTTCGCGTCGCTGCTGCCGCAGCCGGGCGCCCCGGGCACGGCACTGGGCTTCGGCGAGACCTGCTTCCCGGTGCTGCCGCTCGGACCGACCGAGCTGGTGCTGGCGGACTCGTTCGGGCTGTTCCCGGCGATCTTCCCGGCCAGCGGCACGCCGTTCACGCTGCCTGTGCCGCCCGGCGTGGTGACGACGCCGCTGTCGCTGACCCTGCAGGCGGTGACGATCGGTTCGGTGAGCCCGTTCGGGCTCGGCGTGACCAACGCGATCGATGTCGAGTTCACGCCGTCGGCGCCACCCGCGATCACGACGGTGTCGCCGCTCAGTGCGGTGGCCGGTGCGGCGGTGACGATCACCGGCCAGCGCTTCCTGCCCGGCTTCACGCTGACCGTGAACGGCAACCCGGTGGTGCCGACGTCGAGCACCGCGCAGCAGATCGTGTTCCCGTATCCGGCCGGTCTGGCCTGCGGCTCGTCGCTGGTGGTCACCAACCCTGACGGTCAGGCGGTGACGTCGCCGTTCAATCCGGTCCCCGTCGTCACCAACACGCTGCTCGCCAGCGGCAGCGCGGCCGGCAACCTGAACTTCATCGTGCAGGGCACCGGCTTCTCCGCCGGCACCACGGTGACGATCGGTGGTGCGCCGGCCCAGGTGTTGTCGGTCACCGCGACGCTGATCTCGATGCGCACGCCAGCCGGCACCCCCGGGGTGGCCGCGGTCGTCATCACGACGCCCGGCGGCTGCACCGCCACCACCAGCTACACGTATCTGTGACGCTTCAGCGCCGCTCGACGACCTGGTCGAGCGGGAAGCGGACCTTGATCGCCGACGCATACTTGTCGTCGGCGGCGCGGTAACCGACCGCGCACGCACACAGCGTCGTGTGGCGCGAGCCGTCGAGGCCCAGCAGCCGGTCGTAGGCGGCCATGTCGATGCCTTCCATCGGGCAGGTGTCGACGCCGAGCACGGCGGCCGCGGTCATCAGCTGGCCGAGCGCTATGTAGCCCTGGCGCGCATTCCAGGCGCCGAGGTCCGCTGCGGCCCAGCCCTGCTGCAGGAACCCGACCAGCACCTGTCGGTAGCCGGCCAGCGACTCGAACGACTGCTGGCGGACCTTCGCCTGGTGGTGCAGGTAGCGGTCGACGTCCTCGACCGTGGTCGTGCGCAGGCCCGTGACCACCACGTAGTGGCTCGCGTCGGTGACCTGCGATTGGTTCCACGACGCGGCGCGCAGCTGCTGGCGGACGGCCGGGGTCTCGACCACCAGGAACTTCCACGGCTGCAGACCGAACGAACTCGGCGCCAGCACCAGCGCCTGTTCGAGCGCCGCCCAGATCTCGGGGGCGAGCTTGCGTTGTGCGTCGAAGCGCTTGGTCGCGTAGCGCCAGTTCAGTTGCTGCAGGAGAGCGGCCGGGGTGATGGTGGGCATGGTGCGGGCGGCGAGCTTCGGCCGGCGCGCCGCCGCGCGCAAGTCATGCCTTCTGCATCAGCGCGGTCAACCGGCGCGTGAAGGCCGCCGGGTCGGCCGGCAGCGTGCCCTCGGCCAGCAGCGCCTGGTCGTAGAGCAGCGCCGACCAGTCCGCGAACGCGGTGTCGTCGCCGAGGTCCTGCAGCTTCTTCACCACCGGGTGGTCGGCATTGAGCTCGAGGATGCGCTTCTGCACCGGCACGTCGTGCCCGGCCTCGCGCAGCACGCGTTCCTGGCGCGCGCTCATGCCGTGCTCGTCGCTGACCAGGCACGCCGGCGAGTCGGTCAGGCGATCGGTGACGCGCACCGTCTTCACGTGCTGGTCGAGCGCCTTCTGCATGCGCTCGGTGACCGGGGCGAGTTCCTTCTGCTTCGCCTCCTTCTGCTGCTTCTGCTCGTCGCTCTCGGGCAGCTCGAGCGCGCCCTTGGCGGCCGACGTGAACGGCACCTCGTCGAACTGGCGCAGCGCGTCGACGATCCACTCGTCGATCGGGTCGGTCAGCAGCAGCACCTCGAAGCCGCGCTTCTTCAGCGACTCGATGTGCGGGCTCGACTTCGCGGTCGGCAGGCTGTCCGCGGCGACGTAGTAGATCGCCTTCTGATCGGCCGGCATGCGCGCCTTGTAGGCGGCGAATCCGTGCCAGCCGTCGTCGTGCGTGCTGCGGAAGCGCAGCAGCTTGGCGAGGCGGTCGCGCGAATCGACGTCGTGGTAGACGCCTTCCTTCAGCATGCGGCCGAACTCGCCCCAGAACTGCAGGAAGCGGTCGACCTTCTTCTTCTCGCCGTCGACCTCGCGCTCGGTCTCGCCCTCGGCGGCGAGTTCCTCCAGCAGCGTCAGCGTCTTGCCGACCACCTGCTTCTTGATGAAGCGCGTGGTCGCGTCCTTCTGCAGGATCTCGCGCGAGACGTTGAGCGGCAGGTCCTCGCTGTCGACCACGCCCTTCACGAAGCGCAGCCACTCCGGCACGATCTCCTGCGCGTCGTCCATGATGAAGACGCGCTTCACGAACAGCTTGACGCCGCTCTTCTTGCGCTCGACGAGGTCGAACGGCGCCTTCTGCGGCAGGTAGATCAGGCCGGTCAGTTCGTGTGTGCCCTCGACCTTGAAGTGGGTCCAGGCCAGCGGCTCGGTCCAGTCGTGCGACAACGACTTGTAGAACTCGTGGTGCTGCGCATCGGTCACCTCGCCCTTCGGCTTCGTCCAGATCGCGCGCGCCTGGTTCAGCGTCGTCCACTCGGTCTTCTTCTCGTCGCCGCCGCCGCGCTCGACCTCCATGCGGATCGGCCAGCGCACGTAGTCGCTGTACTTGCCGATCACCTCGCGCACCGGCCACTCGTTCAGGTACTCCTTGGCGTCGTCCTTCAGGTGCAGGATCACGTCGGTGCCGCGGCCGGCACGTTCGGCCTTCTGCACCTCGAAGTCGCCCTTGGCCTGGCTGGTCCACTGCCAGCTGTCGGCGCTGCCGGCCTTGCGCGAGATCACGGTCACCGAGTCGGCGACCAGGAACGCGCTGTAGAAGCCGACGCCGAACTGGCCGATCAGCGTGATGTCCTTCTTCTGCTCGGCGGACAGCGACTGCATCAGCTTCTTGCTGCCGCTGCGGGCGATGGTGCCGAGGTTGCCGATCATCTCGTCGCGGGTCATGCCGACGCCGTTGTCGCGGATCGTCAGCGTGCCCGCCTTGTCGTCGCGGATCAGCTCGATGCGCAGCTCCTTGTCGTCCCCGAGCAGGGAGTGGTCGGTGAGGGACCGGAAGTTCAACTGGTCGATGGCGTCCGCCGCGTTGCTGATCAACTCGCGCAGGAACACCTCGCGGTGGCTGTAGAGCGAGTTGACGACGAGCGAGAGGACCTCGTTGACTTCGGCCTGGAAAACGTGCTTCTCGACGGTCGCGGTCATGGTGCTTGCTGTGGCGTGAAAACGGGGGAGCCAGGATTGCGACCGGCGCGGCCGGGTTCAAGGGGGCGGATGGACCCCGGGGCACGAATGCGACGGTTCAGCCGTCGGCGCCCAGGCGCCGCCGCGGCGACCCTTTCGGCGCCAGCAGCACGAACCAGGTGCTCAGCACCACGGCCAGCAGCAGGTGCCCGTAGAGCTCGCCGTGGGCCCGCAGCGGCTCGATCGGCCCGGGTGCCGCCAGCAGCTGGTGCAGCCGCACCGACCACCACACCCAGAACCCGACCGCCAGCGTGCAGAAGATCTGCAGCGCGCGGCGGCCCCAGCCGGCATGGAACACCCCGATACCTGCCACCGGCAGCAGCAGCAGCAGCCAGAACAGCCAGCCGTGCTGCGACCAGGCGCTGCTGCCGAGCCAGCCGTGCAGGCCGACCAGGATCGTGGTCGCCGCGGTCGCGCCGAGGGCCAGGGCATCGCGGCGGGCGCCCGGCTCGAGCGCGTGGCGGCCGACCGGGTGCAGCAGCAGGATCAGGTTGAACAGCGGCACCGCGCACGAGGTCAGCAGCACGAAGCCGAGCCAGCTGTAGCCGACCAGGTCGGCGAGCCGTTCGTGGCCGCCGTCGCGCAGCGCGCGGCTCAGCAGGCGAGTGCCGAGCCACAGCCCGATCATGATCTGCATCTGCCGCGCGCCGGAGAACCGGCCGAGCCACAGGAACCAGCCGAGCACGACCCGGTAGATCGGGTTGCGCGCCTTCAGCGCCTCGACCAGCCCGGCGCGCGCGCCGTCGAGCGTCGGATCGCGCCGCAGCGCTTCCTGGAAGTGGTGCAGCGCCTGTCGGGGGTCGCCGCGATGCAGCAGCGCGTAGCCGCGGGTCTGGTGGGTGTACGGGTTGTCCGGGTCGTGCGCCAACGACGCCTCGACGCTGTCCGCGGCCTCCTGGCGGCGACCGAGTTTGGTCAGCGCCAGCGCACGCAGGTTGAGGCAGTCGGTGTGCTCGGGCGAGAGTGCCAGACCATCGTCGGCGGCGGCCAGCGCCTCGTCCCAGCGCTTCTGCGCGATGCAGATCTGGGCCAGCGTGGCGCGGTGGCCGACGTCATCGGGATCGAGTTCGATCGCCGCACGGATCGCGGTGGCGGCCGCCGGCAGTTCGCCGCGCTGCCAGTGCACCGCGGCCAGCGCGCCGTGGGCGAAGTCCAGATCCGGCTGCAGACCGACCGCGGTGCGAGCCTCCTGCAGCGCCGCGTCGAGCTCGTCCTGCTGTGCCAGCACCTGCGCGAGCATCGCGTGCGCCGGGGCGTGGTCGGGTTCGGCCGTCAGCAGTGCGCGCAGCTCCTGGGCGGCCATCGCCCAGCGGCGGTGCTGGCACAGCTGGATCGCACGCTGCCACCGGGCCTCGGGATGCATCGGATCAGGCGTCGATCGACCGCATGACGTCGGCGACCAGGCCGCGCAACATGGTCGGCGACAGGTCGAAGCGCACGTCCATCGCCGCGAACAGATCGGGCAGCTTGCGGCTGCCGCCGAGCGCCAGCGCGCGCTTGTAGCCGGCCACCGCGCGGGCCGGATCGCGGCGGTAGTTCTGCCACACCTGCAGTGCGCCGAGCTGCGCGATGCCGTACTCGATGTAGTAGAACGGGTGATTGAACAGGTGGGTCTGGGCGATCCACTGCATCGCCAGCGCGTCGTCGAGGCCGTCCCAGTCGACGTCGCCGCCGAAGCGCCGACGGATGTCGAGCCAGGCGATGCGCCGCTGTTCGCGGGTGTGGCCCGGGGCGCCGTAGATCCAGTGCTGGAACGCGTCGATCGACGCGATCCAGGTCAACGTGCGCAGCACGCTCTCGAGGTGCTTCTTGTAGGCGCGGCGGGCGTCTGCGGCCGGATAGACCGTGCCGAGGTGCTCGAGTCCGAGCAGTTCCATCGACATGCTCGCGGTCTCGGCGATCTCGATCGGGTAGTCGCGGCAGGCCAGCAGGTCGAAGTGGCGGCACAGCAGCGAGTGGAACGCGTGCCCCGACTCGTGCAGCAGCGTCTGCACGTCGTGGTGCACGCCGACGCCGTTGGCGAACACGAACGGCACGCGGTCGTCCTCGAGCTGGTACTGGTAGCCACCCGGCGCCTTGCCGGGGCGGCTCATCAGGTCGAGCAGGTCGCGGGCCACCAGTTCGTCGATCCAGGTGGCGAAGGTCGGATCGACCGCGTGCACGAGGCGCCGGCACAGGTTGATCAGTTCGGCTTCCGTGGTGAACGGGCGCAGCGGCGGCCGCCCCTCGGGGTCGACCTCGAGGTCCCAGGGGCGCAGTCGCACCAGGCCCAGCGCCTTGGCGCGCCGGCGGTCGAGTTCGCGCACGGCCGGCACCACGCAGTCGGCGATCGTGTCGTGCAGCTGACGGCAGGTCGCCTCCGTGTAGTCGTAGCGACCGAGTTCGAGGAAGCGGTATGGCGTGTAGGTGGCGAACCCGGCGTTGCGGGCGATGTCGGTGCGCAGCGCGATCAGGCGATCGTAGATCTCCTCGAGCTGTGGCCACACGGCTCGCCGGGCCGACAGCGACGCTCGGTACGCCGCTTCGCGCACGGTGCGGTCCTGTTGCTCCGCGTAGGGAGCGACTTGCTGCAGCGTCAGGGTCCTGCCGTCGAACTCGACCTTGATGCCGCCCATCAACCCCTGCTGGCGGGTCTGCAGCTCGGACTCCTGGCGCTGCAGCTCGGTGTTCGCTTCGCGGAACAGGTCGCTCTGCGTGCGTCGGCGGCGGATCACCACCGCGTAGGGCGCGTCGGGCAGTTCGTGCAGCGCCGGGCTCGCGAGCAGCTTCTTGTCGAGAGCGTCGCTGCGCACCTTCACCCGCGGCATCACCTCGGCCTCCATGGCGAGGTAGGCATTCTTGGCCGCGAGGTCGTCGGTTTGGCGGGTCATGCGCACGTAGCGACGCGCTTGTTCGGCCGCGATCCGGCTCTGCAGCTCGCTCTCGTCGCGCAGCCAGGCCTCGACCTGCTCCCGCGAGGTCAGCGGCCGGCCGAACAGGTCGTCGAACAGCGCCTCGAGCGCCGGCAGACTGCCGGCGTCGAGGTCGTGGGGGACGAAGGTCCAGGCAGGCGAGGGGAACAGCAACGGCACGGGGCTTCCTGTCCGGGCCGGACGGCGCGCCCGTTCGGCACAGGGTAGATGCCGTCGCCGGCACGCGGAAGAGCATTTCCCCGCTGATGGTGCCCGCGCGTGTGGTGTCTCCCTGGCACGACACGCGCGCGGTCGTTCCGGCACCCGACCGTTGCCCTTGGCCGCTGCCATCGCCGGTGGCACGGGTGACTCGCGTTGGTACGCGGGTTGCCATCGAGAGCTTACCCATGCTGCACCCCCTTCCCGTCCTGGTTCCCGCCCTGCTGTTGCTGTCCGCGTGCGGCGGCGGTGGCACGCGCGAACGTGTGGTGGTCCGCCCGGCGGAGCCGCGGCTCGTGTCGATCCTGGTCGAGGTCTACGATCCGGTGACGAACTTCGTCTGGGAGAACGTCTCGGTGCGGGTGGTCGAGGCGGACCAGGAGTGGTCGGCCTGCACCTGCAGCAGTCCCTATACCGACTGGTTCCTGACCGATGCCTCGGGGCGCGTGCTCCTGGACGAGTATCTGCTGGCGGACGCCGAGGTCGGATTCCTCGAGGACAGCCTGGGCCGCGCGGTGCTCTGGCCCGCCGCCGACGAGGACGAGGCCACGGTGGTGCTCGAGATCGATGCGGTCGGTTTCATGCCGGTGATCGTCGAGGTGCCGCTGCGATGGGACCAGCCGGACGTGTTCGTCGAAGTGCCGTTCAACTGATCCCGGCCGGGATCAAGGCGGGGTCGTGGGTGGGTCGATGACGGGCCGGCCCCGGTCGAGAGGAACATTTGGACACGATTCTGCTCGTCAACGACTCCGCGACGCTCACCAAGGTCCTCTCCCAGCACTTCCAGAAGGCCGGCTACAAGGTGCTGGCGGTGACCGGCGTCATGGACGCCTACGAGGCCTTCATCCGCAGCGACGTCGATCTGATCCTGACCGACTACGTGCTGCGCGACAAGGACGGGCTCGAGGTCATCAAGACCTTCCGCAGCAAGAAGTCGCAGAAGGCGCTGCCGATCGTCGTGTTCACGGCAATGCAGGACGACGACACCGCCGCCCGCTGCAAGGCCGCCGGTGCGAACACCGTGTTGTCGAAGTCCGGCGGCACCTCCGAGCTGCTCTCCTCGATCGAGAAGCTCATCGACGAGTACAAGGCCTGCCAGCCGACCTGCTCGCTCGACCAGGACCTCAGTCGCTGCATCGTCAAGGCGACCACCGACGTGTTCCGCACCATGATGAACCTGCGCCTGACCGCGGGCGAGGTCGCGGTCGAGAAGGCGCAGATCCGGCGCGCCGAGGTCATCGGCAGCATCGGGGTGGCCGGCTTCCTCAGCGGCTCGATCTCGCTGTTCCTGCCGAAGGCGCTCGCTCGCCAGGCGGTGGCGGCGATGTTGATGATGGACTCCGCCGACGCCCTCGCCGACGGGGACCTGGTGGACGCGATCGGGGAACTCACCAACATGGTCGGCGGCAACATCAAGACCGAGCTGTTCCAGAAGGCGCCGCTGTTCGACATCTCGGTGCCGAGCGTCTACATCGGCGAGGACCTGCAGCGCCGCACCGTCAGCGACGACCTGTGCTTCCTGGCGCCGTTCACGGTGGGTGAGCACCGTTTCCAGGTCGAGTTCCTGATGGTGACCAAGAAGGAAGGCGGCACCGGCGTGCAGAGCTCGCTGGTGTCGGGCATGCAGAAGTCGTGATCGGGCGACGGTCGGGTGGCACACTGACGCCGTGAGTCGCGACACCGCCATCGATCCCCGCCTGCACCGGCTGCGCCGGCAACGCTTGTTGGACCGTCTCGGCAGCGGCGTGCTGCTGCTGTCGACGGCGCCCGAGACGATCCGCAACGGCGATGTGCTGCACGAGTATCGGCCCGGTTCCGACTTCCACTACCTGACCGGGTTCCCGGAGCCGGAGGCGGTGCTGGTGGCGATCGCCGACCGACCGGGGCGGCACCGCTGTGTGCTGTTCGTGCGTCCGCGCGATCCCGCCCGCGAGGTCTGGGACGGGCCGCGGTTCGGCGTCGCCGGCAGCAAGCGATCGTTCGGCGTCGATGACGCGTATCCGATCGGCGAGCTCTGGCAGCGAATGCCGGCGCTGATGCAGGGCCAGGAACGTCTGTTCCACCGGCTCGGAGGCGATCCTGCGTTCGATCGCCGGCTGCTCGAGCACTTCGCCGGCCAGGCGCGCAAGCATCGTCGCCGCCAGCCAGCCGCGCACCCGACGATCCAGGACCCGTTGCCGGCCTTGGCGGAACAGCGGCGCAGCAAGGACGCCGCCGAGCTGGCGGCCCTGCGCACCGCCGCCGGGATCTCCGCGGCAGGGCATCGGGCGGCGATGGCAGCGGCGCGCCCGGGGCAGCGCGAGTACGAGGTCCAGGCCGAACTCGAGGCGGTGTTCCGGCGCGCGGGCAGCCCGCGCAACGGCTACCCGTCGATCGTCGCCAGTGGCCGCAACGCCTGTGTGCTCCACTACCACGAGAACGACCGCGAGCTGCGCGCCGGCGACCTGCTGCTGATCGATGCCGGCGCCGAATGGGGCGGCAGCACCGCCGACATCACGCGCACCTTCCCGGTGTCGGGGCGCTTCACGGCGGCGCAGGCCGCGGTGTATCGGGTCGTGCTGCGGGCCCAGCTGGCGGGCATCCGGGCCTCTCGGCCGGGCGCGCCGTGGGACAGTGCCCACAAGACCTGCATCCGGTGGCTGGTCAAAGGTCTCGTCGAACTCGGCGTGCTGCGGGGCGACGCCAGCCGGCTGATCCGCAAGGAGAAGTTCAAGCCGTGGTACATGCACGGCACCAGCCACTGGCTCGGGCGCGACGTGCACGATGTCGGCGCCTACCTCGGTGCTGGCGATCGCCCCGAACCCCTGCCGGTCGGCAGCGTGCTGACGGTGGAGCCGGGTCTCTACTTCGCCCCGCGCGATCGCCGCGTGCCGGCAGAACTGCGCGGCATCGGCATCCGGATCGAGGACGACGTGCTGGTCGGGAAGGGTGGCCCCGAGGTGCTGACGGCGGCGGCGCCGAAGACGATTGCCGAAGTCGAACAGGCCTGCCGCCGCTGAGGGCCGGGGCCGCGATCGGCCGGGTTCACATGCCGGTGCCGCGCACCACGACGCGCACGGTGTGCGCGATCAGCTTGAGATCGAGCCACAGCGACCAATTGTCGATGTAGTAGAGGTCCATCTCGACCCAGCGCTTGAACGACACGCGGTTGCGTCCGTAGACCTGCCAGACGCAGGTCAGGCCGGGTTTGACCGAGATGCGGCGGCGCTGCCACCAGGTGTACTTCTCGACCTCGGTCGGGATCGGCGGCCGTGGGCCGACGATGCTCATGTCGCCGAACAGCACGTTGATCAGCTGCGGCAGCTCGTCGAGGCTGAACTTGCGCAGCAGGCGGCCGACCGGGGTGATGCGTGGATCATTGTGCACCTTGAACGCCGGGCCGTCCTGGATGCTGTTGCTGCGCAGCAGGTCCTGCTGCGCGTGGGCCCCGACCCGCATGGTGCGGAACTTCAGGCAGTTGAACAGGCGGCCCGATTTGCCGACCCGCTGCTGGCGGAAGAAGATCGGCCCTTTGCTGGTCAGCTTGACCGCCAACGCACAGCCGAGGAACACCGGCGCCAGGGCGACCATGCCGATGGCGGCCCCGGTGAAGTCGATGCAGCGCTTGGCGAACTGGGCCAGCGACTGCGACTGCATCGACTGCATCGACAGGCCCGGGCGGTCCTCGTTCCAGGCGAGGCCGATGCGCAGGTGGTCGACGTCCAGGAACGACGGGAAGTACTGCACCGCCAGGCCGTGTTCGTCGCAGACGTGGAAGACGCGGTGCACCTCACCGGTCACCGCGCTGTCGGACGGACTGACCAAGGCGACATCGACCTCGCGCTCGCGGAGGATCGTGGGCAGGTCGGCGATCTGGCCGAGCATCGGCAGGTGCGCCATCTGCTGGACGTCCTCGCCCCGGAACGGCACGACGCCGACGAAGTCCAGGCTGCTGGTCTCCCCGGAGTGTGGGCTCGAGAGTGCCCGGGCGCTCGGGCAACTGCCGATCACGAGCGCGCGCGGTCGATTGCTGGCTCGGCCCAGCGGCGTGACCGACAGCGCGATGCGGGATCCCGACAGCAGCGCCAGGCCCAACGCGAGCAGCAGCGGCATCGACAGGTCGGCTGGCGCGATCGTCGAAACGGCGAGCAGTCCCGCGATGCCCCAGGTAGCGGCCCAGGACTCGGCGGCGCGACGCAGCGAAGCCCCGAGATTGCGGCCTGGGGGAATGCGATAGGTGCCGAGGCGCGTGGCGATCAGCAGCCAGACGATTGCGAACGCGCACCACAAGGTGGCGACGCGCATCGTGAGCGGCGCCAGGCCGGCTCCGGCAGCTCCCGTCCAGACCCCGGCCAGCCAAAGAGCGCCGAGAATGCAAGTCAGGTCCAGAGACATGCTTGCGAGTTTGGGTTGCGAGCGGGACATGGTTCCGAGTTGCGAGGCAGCGGTGAGCGGGCGTTCTAGTCGCTGTCGGCCGGCTGGATACGGCAAATCTTCGTGGTGGTATCGGCTGTCAGCAGCGACGCTCCCTACATCGGCAAGAGCGTTTTTCTGTGGCGAACGCACGCCGGATTTTCCTCTTCGACCGCCCGGTCCGACTGGCGTCTCGGCGCCCAGCTCTCGCCTAGCCGGCTCGCAGTTGCTCGAGCTGTCGCTGCGGATCCGCGCCGGGCACCAGCGTCAGGGAACCGACGGCGGCCAGGGTCATCTGCCACTCGACCACGATCTGCTCGAAGTAGGAGACCGCGATGAAGTTCATGCAGTGCATGAACATCGATGTCCCAAGTGCCCAGCTGGCAAGTTGATACGTCCGATCTGCACCCGGCACACGCATGCTGCGTGACACGCCCGCGAAGCACAGCCACACGGTCCACACGAACAGCAGCAAGCGGGCGATGCCGCCGGCCACGCCCTCGGCGACGAACTGGTTGGTGACATCGTGCAGGCCCGGGCCCCAGTGCGCGGTGCTCATGGTGCCGACCGGCCACCATTCCGGGAACCGTTCGATGAACTTGTCGACCAGGTGGTAGCGGTGCCAACCGGTGGAGCCGCTGACGATGTCGACACGGGCCAGCAGGTGCCAGACCGGCTGCTTCATGATCATGAAGTGCAGCACGCACAGCCAGAGCACGATCAGCCAGCGGAGCCAGCGCAGGGCGCCGCGCACGAACCACGCGGCGATGCCGATGGTGCCGAAGCCGAGCGCCATGATCGGCGTGCTGGACGAGCTCATGGCGACGATCGCCAGCGCGGCGACGATGCCACCGACCGGCAGTCCCCAGCCGCGCCCCATCCAGCCTCGCAGCAGGTAGAACGGGATCAGGCAGGCCCAGAAGCAGCCGGCCAGGATCGAGTGTGCGAACGCCCCTTGGCATCGCAGTCTGCCGTCGCGAACGTCGGTGATCGGCGGCACGCCGCCGAAGATCGCGAACATGTTCTGGTTGGTGCGGTTCTCGATCAGGAAGAACGCCGCCACGGCGAAGCTGCTGATCGTGAACTGGAGGGCGAGCGTGACCAGGTCCTCGTGGGTCCGGATCAGCATCCGGAAGAAGAAGTAGACCATCATCGCGTCGACGGCGACGCCGAGGCGGTTGATCAGCACCGTCAGCGTGAGCGCCAGCGCGGTTCCCGTCACCACCGACACGGCCGCCCAGGCCAGCATGCCACGATCGAGATGGTTCCAGACCAGTGGTCGCAGCTCCCGCCGGATCAGCAGTCGCAGCCAGACGACACACATCAACAGCCGGATGAAGGTGAAGTCGACCGTCGCCAGGACGATGCGTTGTCCGGCCGGGATGAAGCACAGCAGCAGGATCACCGGCAGCGCCGACCACCGCCGCGGCGCCAGCAGGGCCAGCGCCGCCATCGCCCCCAGTGCCGCCACGCCCAGTGGGTGCACCTGCGTCGTGCCGCCGAAGTCGGACCCGGCCTGGGCGGCATGTTCGGGATCCTGGAACAGCAGGGGCAACACGGTTCCTAGCTCGGCTTTCCGGCCGCTCGCGCTTGATGCGGACTGCTCGTCGGGAAGGACGGTTCAGCTGCGGCTGGCGTCCGACCGAAGATGCACCCGTGCGGTCCGTGATTCCAGCGCCGTGTTGCGCTGGCATCTGCCGCAGACCGAACCTAGCCTCACCACTGCACCGTGATGTCTCTGCGTTCCGCGCTCGCTCTCTGCCTTTGCCTCGCCGTCGCGGCGTGCTCGTCCGCACCCCGCTTCGACGCCCGCGCCATGGCGATGGAGTGGGCCGCCTACATGCAGCGCGATTACCTGCTGCGCCCGGGTGACCGGCTGGCGGTTCGCGTCGACAACCTGATCCCGACCGGGGGCACGGCCGAGGACGGTCTGCAGGAAGTGCAGGTGTCGCCGACCGGCACCATCGACCTGCGCCGACTGCCGGCGCCACTGCAGGTGGCGGGCAAGTCGGTCGGGTCGCTGCGCACCGGCATCATCGAGGCCTATCGGCCGGCGTTCGACGAACCGCGGGTCAGCGTGTCCCTGCTGGAGGCGTCGGCGCAGTCGGTCTACGTGTGTGGCGAGGTGTTCCGCGCCGGTCCGGTGCCCTACACACCCGGCCTGACGATGACCCAGGCGATCGCGGCCGCGGGCAGCTTCAACTTCACCGTCAAACACAGCGACATCCGCATCCTACGGATCAACCAGGATGGCACGCAGCGCACGTTCCGTGTCAACATGGATGCGGTGCTCCGCGATGAATGGCCCGACTTCCTGCTGCTTCCTGGTGATGTCGTCTACGCCCAGACCTCGACGGTCGCCGATATCGGCAATCTCGTGGAGCTCTACATCCGTCGCATGTTGCCATTCCAGTTGGGTGGCCCGGCGCTGGGTACGGTGAACTGACCGAGAACTGGCGCTCACCAGCTGCTGCACCGATGACGACCGCCGTTGCCAATCTCCGCGTCTGCATGGTCGTGCACGCCTACTACGAAGGCGATGCACGCGTGCGGCGCTATGCCGAGTCGCTGGCTGCCGGCGGGCACCATGTCGAAGTGCTGGCGCTCCGGGCGCCGGGCAAGCCGAAGCGAGAGGTGTTGCGCGGCGTCGAGGTGCAGCGCCTGCCGTTGTCCCGGCATCGCGGCGGCACGCTGCGTTACCTGTTCGAGTACCTGTGGTTCACGCTGTTGTGCGGGCTGGTGCTGACGTGGCGGGCGCGGCGCTACGACGTCGTGCACGTGCACAACATGCCCGACTTCCTGGTCTTCGCGGCGTTCTGGCCGCGCGTGTTCGGGCGCGTCGTGCTGCTCGACGTGCACGACCTGATGCCCGAGGTCTACTGCAGCAAGTTCAAGACCAGCGTGCGTCACCCCGGCATCTGGCCGATCCGGCTGCAGGAGTGGATCTCGCACCGGTTCGCGAGCGCCTGCGTGTTCGCCACCGAGCGCTTCCGGCAAGGGGCGTTGACGCGCGGCACCGTGCGCCCTGATCGCTCGATCGCGGTGATGAACGCCGCCGACACGACGCTGTTCGACCGCCGTCTGCACCCGCATCGTGGCCCCGACCGCGCCGACGAATTCGTGATGCTCTACCTCGGCACCGTGTCGGATCGGCACGGCGTCGATCAGTGCGTGCGGGTGCTGCCGCTGGCGGCGACGACGATCCCCGGCATCAAGCTGGTGATCCACTCGAAGCTCGCCGACGGCGAGGGCAAGCCGCTGCAGGAACTGCGCGACCTGGCGCGCACGCTCGGGGTCAGCGACCGGGTCGAGATCCGCGACTCGCTGCTGCTGCAGGACGTGCCGGCGGCGATGAGTCGGGCCTCGGTCGGCGTGTTCACGCCGCACATGGACGTGCACATCGACATGGCGCTGTCGCTGAAGGTGCCGGAGTTCGTCGCGATGGACGTGCCGGTGGTGGCGGTGCGCACGTCGATCATGACGTCGCTGTTCCGCGAGGACGAGGTCGCGATGTTCGCCGACGGCGACCGCGAGGGCTTCGCGGCCTGGCTGACCAGGCTGCACCGCGAGCCGCAGCTCGGGCGACAGATGGCCGAACGGGCGCGGCGGTTCACGGTCGAGCACGCGTGGGAGAAGGAGTTCGCCGGCTACGTCGGTCTGCTCGAGCGACTGTGCGGCCGCCCGGTCGCGGTCGCCGCGCCGAAGCCGGTGGTCGAAGTGCGCGAACCCGAGCCGACCGGCGCCGGTCGCTGAATCGGCGGTCGCGGCGCCTGCCGATCAGGTCGGTAGCCCCAGTTCACGGGCGGCCTGCAGTTGAGCTGTGTCGCAGCTGAGGAAACCCTGAAGGGGCTCCCGACGGTGGAACCAGAGCGCTGTGCGCAGGTGTGCCAGGTCGAGGCTGCGCGGAGTCACCATGGCCGGAAACGTGTGCTCGAAGCAGAGATCGAGGGTGACGTCGGCAAGCGCGAAGGCCTCGGTATCCTGTCGGACGCGATCGAGCAGGTCGTTCAGCTTCGTTGCGGCCAGCTTGGCCTCGCGGGTGAGCCGGACCAGGTTGCGCCGTGCCTCCAGCACCAACAGAACCGAGGAGTGGAGCCGAGCCCCCGTCATGGTCTCGGCAAGGTCGGATGAGCCCTCTTCCCCGAGCAGAACGCACAGGTAGGCCGAGGTGTCCACGTAGATCCGCGGCCTCATCGATCGTCGCCACCCCGGTCGTCGGCCAGCGCCGAGAGATAAGCCCCGCCGCTGAGTCGCCTACCGAACGGGATGATCCGCACGTCCGTGTCGAAGCGGGGGCCCACGTGAACCCCTGCTTCGCAGATCGGACCCAGCTTGGCCACTGGCTTGCCATGCTTGTGGATGGTGATCCACTCCCCGAGCCCGACGCGACGCAGGATGTCGGCCAGGGTCTGCTTGAGGTCTTGGACACTGATGCTCGCCATGTCGATTTGCTCGGATCCAACTTACGTACGTAGCATCGACCAAAAGAAGGTCTGGGTAAAGGTCTGAAGTTCGGCTTTTCTTCGGCTACGCAGTTGGGCCCTCGCCACCAAAGTGAGGTAAAGCAGCCGCGCCACGGATGCTGGGTCAGCCGCCCTGCGCGGCTAGCATCCGCGGTTGCATGAAGATCGCCTGCATCGGCGGCGGCCCCGCGTCGCTGTACTTCGCCATCCTGTTGAAGAAGCGCGACCCCCGGATCGCGATCGAGATCCGCGAGCAGAACAAGCCCGACGACACGTTCGGCTGGGGCGTCGTGTTCTCGGACGAGACGCTCGGCGTGTTCGAGACGGCGGACCCCGAGAGCTACGCGCGGATCCGCGAGAACTTCGCCTACTGGACCGACATCGACACGTTCTACGGCGGCGCCAAGGTGACCAGCACCGGCCACGGCTTCTGCGGCCTCGCCCGCGTCAAGCTGCTGCAGATCCTGCACGAACGCTGCCGCGAGCTCGGCATCCCGGTGCGGTTCCAGGACAACGTCACCGACATCGACCGGGTGGTCGCCGAGCACGATCTGGTGGTCGCCGCCGACGGCGTCAACAGCAAGGTCCGAGAGCGCTTCGCCGCGTCGTTCCGCCCGCAGCTCGACTGGCGCAAGTGCAAGTTCGCGTGGTTCGGCACCACCAAGCGCATGACGGCGTTCACGTTCGTGTTCCAGCCGACCGAGTGGGGGCTGTTCCAGGTGCACGCCTACCCGTTCGAGAACGGGCGCGGCACGTGGATCGTCGAATGCCGCGAGGAGACCTGGAAGAAGGCCGGGCTCGACCGGCTCGACGAGGCCGGTTCGGCGGCGTTCTGCGAGCGGTTGTTCGCCGAGCATCTCGCCGGCGAGAAGCTGCTGATCAACCGTTCGATCTGGCGCACGTTCCCGACCATCCGCTGCGGTTCGTGGCGGCACGAGAACGTGGTGCTGCTCGGCGATGCCGCGCACACCGCGCACTTCTCGATCGGCTCCGGCACCAAGCTGGCGATGGAGGACGCGATCGCGCTGGCCGATGCGGTCGCTGCGCACCGCGGTGATGTCGCCGGGGCGCTGGCCGCCTACGAACAGGCGCGGCGGCTCGACGTGCTGAAGATCCAGCGCGCGGCGCAGACCAGCCTCGAGTGGTTCGAGAACAGCGAGCGCTACGTGGGCCAGAGCCCGGAGCGCTTCACGTTCAACCTGATGACGCGCAGTCGCCGCATCACCTACGACAACCTGCGCCAGCGCGATCCGGCGCTGGTGGCGAAGGTCGACGCGGTGGTGGCGACCGAGGAGCACGCCGCACCGGGCACGCCGCCGGCGTTCACACCGTTCCGGACCCGCGAGCTGTCGCTGCAGAACCGCGTCGTGGTGTCGCCGATGTGCATGTACTCGGCGACCGACGGCGTGCCCGACGACTGGCACCTGGTGCACCTCGGCGGCCGCGCGGTGGGTGGCGCGGGCCTGGTGTTCACCGAGATGACGAACGTCGAGGCGATCGGCCGCATCACGCCGGGCTGCGCCGGCATGTGGAACGAGGCGCAGATGCAGGCCTGGCGGCGCGTGGTCGAGTTCGTGCATCGCCACAGCGCGGCGAAGATCGGCATGCAGCTGGCGCACGCGGGGCGCAAGGGTTCGTGCAGCCGGCCGTGGGATGGGGATGCGCCGCTCGCCACCGGCGGCTGGCAGACGCTCGGGCCGTCGGCCCTGCCGTTCCGCACCGGTTGGCCGGTGCCGAAGGCGATGGATCAAGGCGACCTGCAGCGGGTCAAGGATGGCTTCGTGCTCGGTGCCCGGCTGTGCGAGCAGGCCGGCTTCGACACCATCGAGCTGCACATGGCGCACGGCTATCTGCTGTCGAGCTTCCTGTCGCCGCTGTGCAACGTGCGCACCGACGAGTACGGCGGTTCGCTCGCGAATCGGGCGCGCTATCCGCTCGAGGTCGTGCGCGCGGTGCGGGCGGCGTGGCCGGCCCACAAGCCGTTGTTCGTGCGCATCTCGGCCAGCGATTGGTTCGACGAGGAGCACAAGGGCTTCACGCTCGACGAAGCGGTGCAGGTCGCGCGCTGGTTGAAGGACGCCGGGGTCGACGTGCTCGACGTGTCGACGGCGGGAAACGTGCCGGAGTCGAAGCCGCAGTACGGGCGGATGTACCAGGTGCCGTTCGCCGAGCGCATCCGCTACGAGGCCGGGATCCCGGTGATGGCGGTCGGTGGCATCGCCGGCATGGACCACGCGCACACGATCGTCGCCGCCGGGCGCGCGGATCTGTGTGCGATCGCGCGTGGGTTCCTCAGTGACCCCTACATGGTGCAGCGCGAGGCGGGGGAGCGGCGGGTCGCTGGCCATGCATGGCCGAAGCAGTACCTCGCCGTGCGGCCGTAGGTCGCGGTGGACTGCGGCTCAGGCGAGCGGAACGGCCTCGGGGCGCGCCGATGCCCCGCAACTCCGACGCACTACACTAGCTAGCCACCCATCCTCTTCCGAGTGGACGAGTGGCGCGACTTCCAGTGCTTCGGCTTGCGCGGTTTCTGGGGTGGTATCGGCGTGTCCGGATCGGCTACCAGTTTCTCGAAGGCTCCGAGCAAGGCGCGGAACGACGGCGAGCGCGAACCTTGCTTCTTCGTCGTCAAGGTGTCCGCCATCGCCTCGGCCCAAGCGACCTTGTTGAGACCGCCATCCTGGACGATTTCGCCAAATAGCTCGGCCGTGTTACACACGCTATCCGGCCGGTACTTCTTTGCCTTGCGAATGTCCGCCTGTGGATACGCGGCCTTCAGGCCGGCCACGTCGCCGAGGTAGAACGCCTCGGTCTCTTCGACGGCGATGCGAAAAAGGAGACGACTGGGCCTGGGATGCACCCTCTCCGCGAGCTTGAGCAGGCGCTGCTTGAGGTCGACGCAGTTCTCCTTGTCAGCATCCACCAGAACCAGCACGGCGACATCGTCCGCCTTGGCATAGGCGCGCAGCGTTGCTGGCAGCAGATCCAGCAGCCCTCGCTTCCGCGGATCCGGTTTCGAAGCCGGATTTGCAGGGATGTCGCCCTTGCCTTGGTGTGCGTGCGGGACGACCTGATGGTTAGGGAGGGCTCGGGGGCCCCACTTGCTGATCAGGATCTCCTCGGATTTGCCCTCAACGAGGACGTGAATCCTCATCGGTCGTCGGTCTCCGCGTTGCCGCCGAAGTTGTTTGCGTACCACTGCGCTCCGAGTGGAACGCCGCGCTCCTCCAGCTCCCTCACGTCCGGGAGATCGGCGACGCGCCGGGCCGTCGCGCGCCCGGCCTCCTTCTTCATGATCCAGACCTGCTCAGGTCGTAGAGCATCGACGAAGTAGGGTGAATGGGTGGTGACGAAAATCTGTGTCTTCGCCCGGCGGGCGGCCGTGTGGCCGACGAACTGCCTCGCCAGCGACTCGATCAGCCCGACGTAGAGACCGTTTTCGGGCTCTTCGATCCCGATGAAGGGGCGAGGTTGCGGGTCGTTGAGCAGTACAGCGTAGGCCAGCATTTTCAGGGTGCCGTCAGACATGCTCTGCTGATAGAAGGGGTCTTGGTAGCCGGCTTCATCGAACTTCAGCAACAAGCGCCTATCTTGACTCTCTTCTGGTTCAATATTGATAAGCCCAGGGATGCTCTGGGTGACCTTCTGCATGATGGCATCAAACTGCTTTGCATGAGCACGCTTCAGATACTGCAGAACGTTCGCGACGTTCGCGCCGTGGCTGTCGAGCCTCTGCTGGGCCCCGGCCGGCGGTAGAACACGGGCTGCGTTCGGGATGAAGTAGGAGAGATACCACTGTTCTATGTACGTGCGGAGGCGCACAATGCGCGGGTGCGACAAGAGGTTGCCCAGCGTGGCGAGTCCCAGTCGGTTGAGATCTCCAAGTCGGATCTGTTCGGCCCTCTTGTCGTCCTTGTCCTCGAGATACTGGCCACTCCAGACCTTGCCTTTGCCGCGCTCCAGCTTCAGGAAATGGTATGGTTTACCTCTGGTCTCACCCTTCCGGCGTTGCCGCAGGGACTCGAGCACGACGCTCGGAACTCCGTTCTCCAAGTCGATCTTGATCGCGTAGACGATGGGCGGCGTTTTATCATCGCTTTCGAAAAATATCTCGAACGCTATGGGCCCGTCGGCATGCTGCGTGCGAACTCGTTCAAATCCTCCCCGATGCGGCTTGTCGCAGGCAGCTTCGACTCCCTCGAGCAGGCAGTCAGCAACGAAACCAAGTGCATCCAATAGAGTCGATTTTCCGGCTCCGTTTGGGCCGATGAAACAGGCAAATCGTGGCAACGGTTCGCCTTTTCCATATTCGGTTTGTCCGATGCCGAGGTCAGCGAGAGATCGGTAATTCTGAATGCGGATGCCGAGGAGTCGAGCCATCGATGGTCCAGGGAGTGAGTGGCCGGCGCTGAGTGCTCCTCGACCCGCAGTGGTCGAGGGGCACCGCAAGCCTCCGGCGTCCACAACAGTAGGGTAGGGACGAGATGCGCGCGAGCAAGCTGTGGCCCCAAACCACCCGAAACCCGATCGCTCTCTCGCCGGTGCTCAGCAGGGCTCCGTGCAACTCGAACTTGCCGGCGAGGCAGCCGGTCAGGTCGCAGTTCCCTGACTGGTGAGGAGCGCTGTTGGAACTTGGCTTCAGCCATAGTGCGAATGCTCGCCGAGCTATTGAGCGGGCAGATCTTCTGTCCACTCGGTCGGCCTTCGCGCCGGCATGGTGCATGCGCACATTTGGCGTCGTTGCCGACCAGGCCCGATGCGCCGAGGACTACAGCCCGAAGAACCGCCGGATCCGCCCCAGCAGCTCGCCGGCGCCGTGCTTGATCGCGGCGCGCTGCTCCGGCGCCGCCTGCTGCAGGTCGCGCACCGCGCGCAAACCCTGCTTCCGCGCCTCGACGATCTCGGCCATCTCCTGCGCGAGCCCGGGGCGATTGTGCAGCATCGACTGCAGCGAGTCCTTGTGCACGACGACGACGGTGAGGTCGTCGACCGCGGTCACCGACGCACTGCGCGGCTCGCCGGTCAGCAGCGCCATCTCGCCGAAGAACTCGCCGCGCGACAGCCGCGCCACCTCGCGTTCGGCCTGGTTGCCGTCGGCGATCGACACGATCGCCGTGCCCTCCAGGATCACGTACATCGCGTCGCCCGGCTCGCCCTGGTGCACGATGCGCTCGCCGCGGCCGAACGACAGCTGCTCGCAGGCGGCGGACAGGCGCGCCAGTTCCCCTTCGTCGAGCGGTACGAATACCGGCACGCTCGCAAGCGCCTCGGCGCACCGTTGCACCGAAGGCGGCGGCGGGAGCGGGTGCCTGTACTCGGCCTGGATCGGATACGGGATGTTCAACCCGTTGCGTTTCGCGGCGTACCAGACCCGCGTCATGAACTCGTCGTTGATCTCCTGCACGCGCGGGTAGTCGTCGAGGAAGAACCGCACCTGGTACTCGATCGAGTAGGCGGCGTAGTTGACCGTGCGCACCGCCGGCGGCGGCTCCATCAGCACCCCGCGGGTGCTGCGCACCACGCTCAGCAGCACGCGCTTGACCTTGTTCGGCGGGTCGTCGTAGCTGAAGCCGATCACGTGCGACTCGGCGTGCGCCTTGGTCGGGCGCGACATGTTGACCAGCGTCTCCTTGCCGATCACCGAGTTCGGCACGATCACCAGATCGCGGGCGCGGGTGCGGATGCGCACCGAGCGCCAGTTCATCTCGATGACCTCGCCGGTCAACGAACCGATGGTGATCCAGTCGCCGACCTCGAACGGCCGCTCGAGCAGCACCGCGATGCCGACCATCACGTTGTCGAGCGTGTTCTGCAGCGCCAGCCCGAGCACGATCGAGCTGACGCCCAGTGCCGTCAGCAGGCCGCTGAGGTCCTGGCGCCAGACCCCCGAGATCACGAGGCAGGCGCCGATCAGCACCAGCACCAGCCGCAGGATGTCGAGCAGCAGCTTCGGGAAGCGCGTGCTCTCACCGTCGGCGCCGCGCCGTGCGGTCGCCGTGTGCGTGGCGATGCCGACCGCGGCGGTGATGCCGAACAGCCACAGCAGCGTCTCGAGGATCCTCAGGCCGGTGTGATCGACCGACCAGCCGAGGCCGTGCCGCGCCAGCAGGTAGAGCAGTGCCGTGAACAACACCGCGCCGCGCACCGTGCGCACGGGGCCGCGCAGCGGGTGTTGCCGCGCGTCGAGCAGGCGCACCAGCCAGGTCAGCAGCGCCGTCAGCAGCAGCCAGCCGCCGACGTACAGAGAGAGTTCGAGCCAGGGTTCCACGGCGAGCGGCGGTTGGGAGTGGGGCGGCGGGACGATCAGCGCTGGAAGGCCGCGGCGTAGCGCTTGGTGCGCACTGCGACGCCCTGCGCGTCGGCGGTCCACGCGAGCGGCTGGCCGAGCGCGCCGATGCGGTCCTTCGGCGACGGGTGGGTGGTGAACATGCCGCCGTCGCCGCCGTGGCCGTCCATGCAGCCGAGCACGGTGGCCAGCGCCTGCGGGTCGTAGCCGGCGCCGAGCAGGAACGTGCGGCCGAGCTCGTCGGCGGCCACCTCGGCGTCGCGCGAGTAGCCGCTGGTCACCAGCGTGCCGACGATGTCGCCGATCGACTCGTCGAACACGCCGGTCAGTGCCTTCAGGTCCTCGTTGCTGAGCGCGGTCTGGGCGGCGCCGGCACCGAGGTACTGGAACGCCGACACCATGTTCGAGTCCTTGATCGCCGCCACGCCGTGCCGCAGCGACACGTGGGCGATCTCGTGCGCGAGCACGGCGGCGAGCTCTTCCTCGTTCTTGGTGTTCTTCAGCAGGCCGCGGCTGACCAGGATCAGGCCGCCCGGGCACGCGAACGCGTTGACTTCCTCGGTCGCCAGCACCGCGAAGCGGTAGTCGAGGAACGGCCGGCGCACGCCGTCGTTCATCGCCACGATGCCGTGGCCGACCTTCTCGACGTAGGCGAGCAGCTGTTCGTCGGCGTCGAGCTGGTACTGCGGCATCGCCAGGATCTGCGCCGCGACCGAGCGGCCGATGAAGTGCTCCTCGCTCGGATCGAGGTCTTCGAACGACTTGCGCATGCGATTGGCGCCGCGCGCGAACTTGCCCATCGCGGTGTTCTCGTCGGTGCCCTGCTCGAGCGCGTTCATGACCGCCGCACAAGCCGCCAGCGGCAGCACGCACAGCAACAACGGCAACAGGATGCGGCGCATCAGTTGCCCTCCTTCAGCAGCCGGCCTTCGAGCAGGAACGCGCGGATCGCCTCCTCGGTGACGCTGCGGGCCTGCAGCTTGTCGACCAGCTTGAACGCGGCCTCGAGGTTCGGGTTGTCATCGCGATACTGCTGCTCGACCTGCGGGTTGAAGCCCTTCTTCGCCGCCGCCGTCTCCGACGTCGAGTAGCTCTCGCGCATGCCCTGGCCGGACAGGCGGACGTCGGTCTTCTGGCTGACGTCGGTCTCGTGCACGAAGCCGGCGGTCGCGCCGAGCTTGGCCGCGAGCCACGCGCCGTCGCGCTGCTGGAACACGAGCTGGTCGCCTTCCTTCAGGTCGGCGACCGGCTTGGCGAACGAGCGCTTCTGCGCCCGCAGCTTGGTGGTCTTGCGGGTCACGGTGAGCACCGAACCCGGATCCTGCGGCGTCGAGGCCGCGAGCAGACTGAGAACGGCGCCTAGGCCGAGCAAGCGGACGAGCGAATGCATGGCGCGGCAGGATAGCGGCGCGGTGCGGCGCAAGCGAACGGCGCGGCGGCGCGGGTCAGCGGGATGGCATCTGCTGCCGGACGCGCGTGATGCGCTCCTGGTCGGCCGCCTTGCTCCAGGCCTCGGCACGCGCCAGTTCGTCGAGCAGGGTCGTGGCGCCGGTCGCGTCGCCGCTGGCGTGCAGCGCGCGTGCGACCAGCAGGCGGTTCTGGAGATTCTTGCCGCCGGCACGTTCGTCGGCGGCGCGCGCCGCCGACAGGGCCGCGGTGGCGTCGACCGGGGTCGCGGCCAGCAGCGCATCGGCCAGCATGGCGTGGCCCTCGGCCCGCTTGCTGTCGACGGCCAGCGCCCGGCGAGCGCTCGACAGCGCCAATTCGTGCAGCCCGAGTCGCCGCGCGGTGTCGGACAGGTTGTGCCACGGGATGAAGTCCTCTGGCGCAAGCGCCGTTGCCCGCAGGCAGCAGACCAGCGCCTCCTGCAGGTTGCCGGCGCGTTCGAGGGCATTGCCGAGGTTGGCCCAATTGCGCACGTCGTCCGGACCGGCCTCGGTCGCGGCGCGGAACGCTTCGGCTGCGCCCTGGACGTCGCCTCGGCGCAACAGCAGGTTGCCGAGGTTGTAGGGGGCGTGGGCGTAGGTCGGGGCGATCTGCATCGCGCGCCGGAACGCGGCCTCCGCCTCTTCTGCGCGTCCGGCGTCGCGCAGCGCCAGGCCGAGCCCGTTCCAGCCTTGCGGATGATTGCTCGCCAGTTCGGTGGCGTGCCGCAGCGAGGCGATCGCGGCTTCGTGCTGACCGAGTTTGCGCAGCACCAGCCCCAGGTTGGTATGGGCGAGTCGCCGGGTCGGGTCGACGGCGATCGCCGCGCGGTAAGCGGTCGCTGCGTCGTCCAGGCGCCGCAGCCGTTCCAGGGCGATGCCGTGCTCGAGGTGCAGCCGTTGCCGCCGATCGGCCGGGATCCGCTCCCAGGCGGCGAGCGCCTGCTCGGGCGCGGTCTCGCTGTACAGGCGCATGCGGGCGCGCATGGACTCCGGGTGATCCGGGAAGTGTGTCTCCAGCGCCTTCGCCGTTGCGTCCGCGATCGCGGCGAACTCCGGGTCGCCGACGGCGTTGTGCAGCAGGGTCAGCAGGTAGGTGAGGCGCGGGGTTCGGCACAGCAGAATGGCGCGTTGCAGCAGGCCGATCGTCACTCGCGCCTGGTTCCGGTCGGCGTAGCCGCTTCGGATGCCGGCTTCCTGTTGGATCTGGGCGCGTACGAAGCACTCGAACGGGTCGTCGGTGGCCGTCGTCGGCAGCGGTGCGGAGGCCTCGGCGTCGCCGCTCCAGTGGCTGAGCAGCAGGGCCGCCGTGGGGCCGGACGCGCTGCGCAGCGTGGCGAGTGCCGGCTCCCGTTGCCCCATCGCCCGCAGCAACCAGCTGCGGGTGACGAGTACTTCGGGATCCTCGACCATGCCGGCGAGCGCCTCCAGTCCCCGTGCCGGGCTCTCTGCCGCCAGTTCGCTCCAGGCGATGGCGAGGCGTTCCTCGCGGCGTTGCATCGCCTCCACCTCGGCCGCCGCTGCTATGCGCGGCGCATTGGCCCAAAGGTAGCCGCCGGCGGCCGCCAGCGCCGGCAGGCCGATCGCCACCACCAGCGCCGCGAACGCGCGCCACGGCTCGCGCCGGGCCCAGCGGCGCAGCCGTTCGGTGCGGCCGGGCAGCCGTACGCTGACCGGTGCGCCGGCACGTAGCGCCCGCAGATCGGCGAGCAGCGCCGTGGCCGACGCGTACCGGCGGTCGCGGTCCTTCGCCAGTGCATGATCGGCCACCGCAGCCAGGTCGGCGCTGATGCCGGTGCGGTGCAGCAGTGGCGGTGGTTCCGCGACCAGGATGTTGTGCAACAGCGCCTGTTGGGTCGGCGCCGCGAACGGCGAGCTGCCGCTCAGCAGTTCGTGCAGCAACACGCCGACCGCCCACAGATCGGTGCGCGCGTCGACCGACTCACCGCGCACCTGCTCCGGCGACGCGTAGTCGAGCGTGCCGAGGAAACCGCCCTCGCGAGTCAACGACGGCAGCGCTTCGTCGCGGGCGACGCCGAAGTCGGTGAGCAGGATCGTGTCGTCGGCCTGCACCAGGATGTTGGCCGGCTTGACGTCGCGATGCACGAGGCCGTGAGCGTGCGCATGTTCGAGTGCCTCGGTCAGCTGGATCGCCAGCGCCACGGCCCGCGCCGGCTGCCGGAAGCGCTCGGCACACTCGTGCAGCGGCGAGCCTTGCACCAGCTGCATCGCGAAGAAGTGGCGATCGCCGTCGCTGCCGAAGCCGAACACCTCGACGATGTGCGGGTGGCGCAGCCGCCCCGCCGCACTGGCTTCGCGCCGCAGCCGCGCCACCGCTGCCGGGCTCGCGACCAGCGCCGGCGACAACACCTTGACGGCGACGCGGCGATCGAGCGAACGCTGCCAAGCCTCGTAGACGATGCCCATGCCGCCGCGGCCGAGTTCGCGCAGCAGGCGGAAGTCGCCCAAGGTCGGCAGTTCGGCCCCGGCAGCGGCAGCGGCAGGGGCATCCGGCTCGAGGTCGAGCATCGGCCGCAGCAGGTCGGCGAGCTCGGGGTGGGTGGCCAGCAGACGTTCGGCCTCGGCCGGGGAACTGGGCGCGGCCGCGAGGAACACCTCGAGCGCGCGTTCCAGCCGGTCGCCGCTGCCGGAGACCGAGCTCATGGTTCGGTCGCCGGCGGCACCGTGCCGCCGCGCAGTTCCTTCATGACCTCGGCGAGCCGGGCCACGGCGCGCACCCAGCGCATCCGCACCGCGTTGGCGGTCATGCCGAGTTCGGTGCCGATCTCGACGAACGAGCGGCCCTCGTACTCGCGCAGCAGGATGATCTTGCGGTCCTCGGCCTCGAGCAGTTCGAGCGCGAGCCGGACCCAGTCGCGCACCTCGTTGCGGGTCGCGTCGCGACTCGGCGTGGTGCTGCGCTGCAGCGCCGGGTCGAGCGACAGCACGCTCTCGGTCGGCAGCGGTGCCTTGCGGGCGAGGTCGCGGCGCTTGGCGCGGAACCAGTCGTTGCGATCGCGCAGCGTGTTCTCGAGCACGCGCCCGAGCAGCGCCCGGAACTGCGTGCCGTCGCGGACCACGAACCGCGGCGCATCGCGCAGGAAGTCGAGCATCGCGTCCTGCAGGTAGTCCTCGACCTCGCCCTGCTGGCGCAGCGCCGGGCCCAGCCGGCGGTCGACTTGCTCGCGCAGCCACGGCAGATGCTGTTCGACGAGGCGCGCCAGCGAGCGTTCGTCGCCGCGGTGCCATTCCTCGAGCAGCTGCAGCGTCGGATCCGGCTCGGCGACCATCGCCGGATTGTGGCGCAGCCACGGCGGCAGCCGCAAGGCATCGGTGGCGGAGCCGGCCATGGCAACGGCGCCGGTCATCGCCGTGGCAGTCGGCGCACCGGGCGCACGCCGAGGTCGGCGGCCCGCTGCTCGCGGGGGCCGTAGACCCACATGCTGCTGCGGCCGGTGCGGCCTTGTTGTTCGAAGCTGCCGCCCCGCGCCGTGCGATCGCCGGGTTGCTCGGTGCGCTGGCGGGCGCCGTCGCCGGCGCGGAAGCCGAAGCGGTTCAGCGCCGGCGCGTCGAGGCACCACTCGCCGACGTTGCCGTGCATGTCGAACAGCCCGAACGGGTTGGCCCGGAACGAGCCGACCGGCGCGTGCACACGGTAGCCGTCCTCGAACGCCTCCGGCACCAGCACCGTGAGCGCCCCCATGGTCGCGGTCCGGTCGTAGACGTTGGCGCAGCCCTCGAGCTGGTCGCTGGTCGCGCCGCACCACCATGCGGTCGTCGTCCCCGCCCGGCACGCATACTCCCACTGCGCCTCGGTCGGCAGCGACCAGCCATGCTGCTGCAGCACGCGATCGGCGAGGTTCCAGCTCATCCTCTCGACCGGGTGCACCGCGGTGACTACGAAGCCGGGGCCGCCGTCGAAGCCGTCCGGATAGCCGCTCGGCCACCGTTCGCTGGCGTCTCCATCGCACAGTCGAGCCCATTGGGCCTGGGTCAACTCGTGCCGCGCGATCAGGAACGGGTCGAGCGTCACCTGCTGCACCGGACCGGTCAGGTTGATCGCGTCCGGATCGTGGTTCGGGGCGGCGGGATCCGCGGCCTGCGAGCCCATCGCGAACGTACCGCCCGGCAGCAGCACGAACACGACGCCGGTGCCGGCATCGACGGCGAGCGAGCCGTCCGCGGCGAGGCGCGGGATCGACAGCGTGCGCGGATCTGCCACCCCGTCCCAGGCGCTGGCAAGGTCGTAGAACTCCCACAGCTTCGTCACCGGGTTCATGCCGATCGGCACCAGGCCGATCACGGTGTCGTCGTCGAGCGCGATCGGGCGGCCGCGATACCGCGCACTCGCGACCACGTCGTCGGCGGTGGCGATCGCCGCGCGCGCTTCGGCCCAGGTCACCGTCGCCAGCGGATGCGCAACGGTGAGCTCGTGCAGCTGGCGGGCCCAGCGCAGGCGGGTCTCGACCCGCACGCGTTGCTCCTTCCGGAGGCGTTGCAGCCGGCCCTGCAGCTGGGTCAGCGTGTCGTGCAGGAACTGCCGCGCCGGGGTCGAGAACGAATGGCTGCGGCCGGTTTCGAGTTCGGCGTCGAGCGCCTGCAGTCGCGTTCTCAGCGCCTGTTCCCGTGCCGCGCGTTCGCCGATGGCGGCCAGCAGATCGCGCTGGTAACCGGCGTAGGCTTCGATCTCGGCGGCGGGCGCCAGTGCGAGCGCCTCGGCGCTGGCGGCGGCGGCTTCCTGGTCGCGCCCGTTCGCGAACAGCGCCCAGGCCAGCGTGTCGAGCAGCTGATGGTGCAGTGCGGTGCCGGTGCCCCGCGCCACCGCCGCTTCGGCGCAGGCCAGGCCCAGTGGCGCCTCGACGTCGATACGCCGTTCGGTGGCCTTCGGCGCGACGCGCTGCCAGGCCAGCTCGTTGAGGGCGGCGGCCGAGGCCTCGGCGGCGTTCGTCGGCAGGGGTGGCGTTGCCGCCGCCGGCGCCGCCGCGGCGCGGTTGGTGCGCTGCTGCCAGGCGAGATCCCGTTCGGTCGCCGCGAACTCCGGCCAGCGCGGATGGGCACGGCGATCGGCGTCGCGCTGTGCCGCGGTGCGTGGTGTGGCCTGCGCGCGCAGTGCCGCGAGCTCCGTGTCGACGCGCGGCGCCAGCTGTTCGAGCGGGGCGAGGTGCTCGCGCTGCCATGCCTCGAGTGCGGCCAGTTGTCGCGGCCACGCCGGATAGGTCGCGGCTTCGGCCTGCACCGCGCGTTCGTGCAGCATGATCCCCGACAGCAGCTCGTAGGCATCGACGCTGCGCGCCAGTTCCTGCTTCGCCTGCCGCTCGGCGCTGGCCAGCGCGGCGTTCTGTTCGGCGCGTTCGGCGGCGACCACGATGCCGATCGAGGTCGCGACCAGGCCGGCCAACAGCGCGCCCAGCGCCGTCGCCTGCCACGGCTCGCGCCGCATCCAGCGCCGCAACCGTTCGCTCGTGGTTGGCAGACGCGCGGTGACCGCGGCCCCGCGCTGCAGCGCGTGCAGGTCGGCGAGCAACGCCGCCGCCGAGCGATAGCGGTGGTCGCGCGACTTCGTCATCGCCTGCGCCACCACCGCGGCAAGGTCCTCGCTGATGCCGTCCCGGCCGCGCAGCGACGCCGGCTCGTGGTGCAGGATCCGGTGCAGCAGCGCCTGCCGGGTCGGCGCCTGGAACGGATGCTCGCCGGTCAGCAGCTCGTGCGCGATCACGCCGAGCGCCCACACGTCGGTGCGCGCATCGACCGGCTCGCCACGCACCTGCTCCGGCGACGCATAGTCGAGCGTGCCGACGAACCCGCCGGTCTGCGTCAGCGACGGCAGGGCGACGTCGTGCGCGACCCCGAAGTCGGTCAGCAGCGCATGGCCATCGGCTTGCACCAGCACGTTGCCCGGCTTGACGTCGCGGTGCACCAGGCCCTGCGCATGCGCATGGGCCAGCGCGTCGGTGATCTGCACCAGCAGTTCGATCACCGCGGTGGGGGCGCGGTACCGTTCGCGGCAATCGTGCAGCGGCACGCCGTCGACGAACTGCATCGCGAAGTAGTGTCGGCCGCCGTCGCTGCCGAAGCCGTGCACCTCGACGAGGTGCGGGTGGCGCAGGCGCCCGGCGGCCGCGGCCTCGCGGCGGAAGCGCGCCAGGGCCGACGGGCTGCTGGCGAGGCCCGGCGCCAGCACCTTGACCGCGACGCGGCGATCGAGCGAACGCTGCCAGGCCTCGTAGACGATGCCCATGCCACCGCGGCCGAGTTCGCGCACCAGCCGATGGTCGCCGAGCACCTGGTCGGCGTCGTCGTCCCGGTCCGTCGGCCCGGCCTCGAGCATCGGTTCGAGCAGGTCGCGCAGGTCGCCGTTCTCCGCCAGCAATCGTTCGGCGTCGGCGCGGGTCGACGGCGGCGATTGCAGCAGCAGCTCGAGGGCGCGCTCGAGCCGGGCACCGGGTTGGTGGGGCGAGGACATCGGGGGGTGGCCGGTGACAGCGGCAGCCGGCGGCGATCCACACCGGCGCCGCCGTGATCGCGCAACATTTAATGGTTGCGGCCCGGTCGGCGTCCAGCTGTCGCCGACGCGCGTGCTGACCGGTCCACTCACTTGCTGTCGAGGGAGAACACGCCCGTGAACGCCGGTTCCTCGAGGCCCTCGCGCCAGCGCTTGCAGAGCTTGTCGTCCGGCCGCAGCAGCTGACACGCCGTGAACAGTTCGCGGCTCGCGGCCCGATCGCCGGCCGTCCACGCCGCCATCGCCTGCTGCCAGCGTTCGGCCAGCGCGAGCTCCGTCGACTTCGCGCTGGCGCGCAGCGCGAGCGGTTCGAACACGCGGATCGGCTCGCTGCGGCCGACCACGGTGACGCGGCCGACCTCGCGTCCGACCACCAGGTCGCCGACGTCGGCCCAGGCGGTCTCGCTGCACAGGCAGCGCGTGCCGAACGCCTTGTTGGCGCCCTCGAGCCGCGCCGCGAGGTTGACGGTGTCGCCGATCGCCGTGTAGTCGAAGCGACTCGCCGAACCCATGTTGCCGACCACGGCCTGCCCGCGGTGGATGCCGATGCGCGTCGCGATCGGCGGCAGGCCGCGCTGCTGCAGTTCGGCGGCGATGCGTTCGCTGACCGCCAGCGCCTGCACCGCCGCGACCACCGCGGCGCGGCCGTGCGCCGGGGTCTCGGCCGGCGCGCCGAAGATCGCCATGATCGCGTCACCGATGAACTTGTCGATGATGCCGCGCTGCGCCAGCACCGGCTCGCACATGCGCGTGAAGTAGTCGTTGAGGAAGCCGACCAGCTGCTGCGGTTCGCTCTTCTCGGCGAGGTTGGTGAAGCCCTGCAGGTCGGTGAAGAACAGCGTCACGTCGCGCGTGGTGCCGCCGAGGTGCAGGTCGCCCGGATTGCGCAACACCTCGGCCAGCACCTCGGGCGCGAGGTAGCTGCGGAACGCGCGGTGCATCTCGCGCTTCTGCTTGCCCTCGACGACGAGCCGCCACAGGAACGACGCGCCGGCGGCGGCGCCACCGGCCACCGCCGGGGCCGCGATCGGTACTGCGAGCAGCGCCGTCCATGCCCAGAGGGTCCCGATCAGGCCCGCCAGCAAGAGCCCGAGCAGGACCAATGCCGGCATCACGACGCCGGGCAGCGCGAACACCGTCGCCGTCGCCAGCGTCGCCACCGCGGCCATCAGCGGCAGTTCGATCGCCGGCACGCGCAGCGGATCGGCGTGCAGCAGATTGTCGAGCGCGGTCGCGTGCAGTTCGACGCCGGGCAGCTGCGCATCGAGCGGGGTCGGATGCGCGTCCTCGAGGCCTTCGGCGTGGATGCCGACCAGCACGATCTTGTCGCGGAAGCGAGCGGCCGGATACAGCGGCGGTTGGCCCTCGGCCTCTCGATTGATCGACTCGAGGATGTTGACGAACTTGACCGGCGCGAACGTGAACGCCTTGCCGCGCAGGTTCAGCAGCACGCGGGCGTCGTCGGGGCAGTGCACCGTGCGGCCGTTCGGCAGCTGCAGCGCACCCTCGGGGCCCCAGGCGAGTTGGCCGTCTGGATACGCGGCGAGCAGCGCCGCCAGCGCCAGCGACGGCTGCAGCTTGCTCTCGCCGTCGGGCGGGCCCCAGCTGCGCAGCAGGTCGTAGCGGCGGTAGGTGCCGTCGCCGTCGGCGCGGATGTTGACGAAGCCGAGCCGATCGGCACCGACGGCGAACTCGGGCAGCGGCAGCACGGCGCCGGCTTCCCGCGGTCGCTGCAGGCGCCCGGCGGCCAGCGACAGGCCGCGCGCTGCCAGCGCCGCGGTCTCCGCCGCATCGCGACCGCCGTGCCGGTAGCTGACGAACTTCATCGCCAGCGCATCGCCGGGGCCCTGCGCCAGCGCGGTCGCGAAGCTGCGGTCGTCCTCGGCGTTGCCGCGCTGGTCGAACAGCACGTCGAACACGACGGCCTTCGCACCGGCCGCGCGCAGGTGGTCGAGCACCTGGCCGTAGACCTCGCGCGGCCACGGGAACGGCACGTCGTTCTGGTCCATGTAGTCCATCGACTCCTGGTCGATCCAGGCGACGACGATCTCCGGGCCGGGGGCGGCGCGGCCGAGGCCGAGGGTGTGGCGGGCGTCGAGGGTCAGCAGTTCGAGGCGGTCGGTGGTGCCGAACGCGCGCAGTGCCAGTGCGATCAGGAAGCCCGACAAGGCGAGCAGGGCGGCGATGCCGAGACGAGGCATGCGCAGGTTGTAGCGGGGCCCCGCCTCACCGGCATCGGGCTGCATGCAAGGTTCGATCCGTCGCTCCCCCGACGAGTGGCTCGACGGGTGCGTCTGCTGCTGCCGGCACCGTCTGCGGTCCAATATGCTGCCGGACACCTCCTCATCGACACCAACCATGAACCCGACCCGCTCGCGCTTCGCCCCCTGTTGCCTCCTTCTGACCTCTCTCCTGTCGGCGCAAGTCGTCTACGTCGATGCCGACGCCAGCACCAACACGACCAACGCCGATGGCACACCGTTGGTGCCAGTCGTCGGTGCGATCGCCAACGACAATCAGTGGCAGCAACGCCAGTTCGCGAACGGCGGGACGATCCTCTCGAGCAATGACTTCACGACGGGCAGCGAAGACTGCCCGATGCTGCGCACGACGATCTCCGGTCTGACCCCGACGCTGCCGTACTTCGTCTATGGCTACCAGTGGAACACCCAGGTGGACCAGTGGCGTCTGCGGCTGAACGTCGACACGCAACAACCCACCGCGCCGCTGCAGCTGTGGCACACGCGTGGCTCCGGCTCGCCCATGAGCACCCCGCTGGCCTTCAATGCGCCGAGCAACTCCGTCGCGAACCTGGGCCTGCAGTTCGATGCGGCCGGCATGGAGACGAGCGGCCACTTCGCCAACCCGGTGATGATCAAGGAAGGCAACCGCTGGCTGTTCGAAGTGCCACTCGGCACCTTCACTGCGGATCTCAACGGTCAGATCCACGTCTACGTCGACGACGATCCGACGAGCGGCAACTTCAACCGCAACTGGTACGACGGGGTCGGCTACGAGCCGGCGCCCATGCCGTACGGCCCCGCCTGTGGCGCAGGAAGGATCGCCTTCCGCGGCACGCCGCACGGCAACTCGACCATCTCGCTCGACCTGCTCGGTTCCAACCCGAACTCGCTCGGGCTCCTGATGATCGGCCTCGGCAGCCTGCCGCCGTTCGACGTCGGCGCCATCGGCTTCACTCCTGGTTGCTTCCTGAACGTCAACTTCGCGGTGATCAACCTCGCGCCGACCAACGCCAGCGGCGATGCCTCCTGGCAGACCACGCTCGGCCCGGTGCCGGCAGGCGTCACGCCGTTGTTCTTCCAATGGGCCGTGCTCGACCCGGCGTTGACGTTGACGTCGATGACCTCCGGCTTGCGGGTGGGCTTTCATCCGTAGTCGCCCCACCTGCGTGGGGCCGGACGCACGAAGCTGCGGCACCGGGGCGGCGTCAGGATGCCCGGTGAAATGGTGGCTGGCGCCGCTATTCGACGACGAACGGCGTGGCGGCTTCGTCGAGCACCGTGGCGCCGTTGCCCGAGCGCAGGCGCACGACCATCTCGATCACCTTGCCGAGTTCCGTGGTCGGGATCACCGGCACCGGCACCCAGACGAAGTCGACGGTGAACGGCACCGGCGGCAGCGCCAGCGGCAGCCCGGGCAGGATCAGCAGCTCGGTGCCGTTCGGCAACCGCACCAGCAGATCCACCAGCACCGGCTGCAGGCCCGGCGCGAGGCTGTGCAGGAACACGTTGACCGGCAGCTGCGCACCCTGCGGCAGCGTCGGCGTGCCGAAGCTGGTCAGGCCGCAGCGCAGCAGCTTGCCGCTCAGCACCGGGCTGAACGAGGTCGCGCCCGACACCGTCAGCAGCTGCTGGGCCGACTGCGCGAAGCTCGCCTCGGCGCTGTGGATCTCGACCCGGTACGACCCGGCCGGCACCCACGTCGTGTAGTTGCCGGCGGCGTTCGTGCGCGCACCGACCACCGTCGTCTCCACGTTGCTCTGCGCGTCGAAGAAGCGCAGCTCGGTGTCGAACTCCGGCCCGGCGGGTCCCTGCACCGTGCCACTGACGACGAAGCCGGCCGGCAGCGCGATCGCGCCGAGGTTGGTCGGGCCGCTGATGGTGGTCGGTGCCGTCACCACGCCGGCGAAGCCGGTGCTGGCGACCGGTTCACAGCGCACGCGGATCGGCACGCCGGTCGGCACCGCGACCGTGAAGGTGCCGCTCACCGCCGCCGTCTTGTCGCGCGGCGTGAAGATCTTGCTGCCGTCCGGCAGCAGGATGTCGATGTCGCAACCGGCCTGCGGCACCCCGTTGGCGGTGACCGAGCCGGACAGCAGCGCGCCGTTCTCGAGGCGGATCTGGCCGAGCGCGAGCGGGCCACCGACCAGAACGCCGTAGACGGTGCGGGCCACGCGCGTGTTGCCGACCGGTGGCTCGAGCTCGAGATCGGCGATGCCGAACGGCAGCGGCAACGAGAACTGGCCGAACGTGTTGACCTGGTCGACGGGCACGTAGATGCGTTCGCCGGTCAGCGCGTTGTAGGCCTTGATGCGGGTGCCCGCGACCGGCACCGCGGTGTTGCGGTCGACGACCGCACCGGTGACCAGGTAGGCGTCCGGCAACACGACGTTGCCGAGGCCGACCGGGGCGTTGAGCGCGATGTTCTCGATCTGCTTCGGCACCAGCAGCGAACCGGTCGGTGGCACCACGCGCAGGTCCCAGGTGCCGGCGGCGACGAACACCTGGAAGGCGCCGAGTGCGTCGGTGCCGTCGCGCGGCGTGAACTGCTTGACGCCGGCCTGGTCGTAGACGTTGATGTTGCAGCCGAGGATCGGCAGGCCGGCCGCGGTGCCGGCGATGCCGCTGAGCGGGAAGGCCGGTTGCAGCACCACGTCACCGAGGTTGACCGCGCCGTTGATCGACGTGGTCACGATGCGTGCGGCCCACGCGATGCCGAACGGCGGCACGAACTCGACCGCGTAGGTGTTGCCGAGCTGCAGCGGGGTGATCGTGAAGAAGCCCAGTGCGTCGGTGGTGGTCGGCGTCGAGCCACTGCCGGCATCGACGACGATGCCGGCGATCGGGGTGAGGGTCGGCGAGACGACGCGGCCGGTCAGCGATTGGGAGAGTGCCGGCGACAGCAGGGCGAGTGCGGTCGCGAGCGAACGGAACGAACGAGAACGGAACATGGGAAGGGCCTCGGGGGTGGGGATCACAGGATGCGGAGCGGTGCCAGCAGCGGTGCGGCCAGCAGGCTGCCGTCGGTGCCGCGCAGGCCGTCGAGCAGGCGCAGCGACACGGTGCCGCTCCAACCGGCCCCGGTCGGGGCGATGGTCAGGGTGGCGCCATTGGTGGCGAGATTGACGGCCGCGGTGCTGCCGTTCTGCAGCACGACCACGCGGTCGGCGGTGACGGAGGCGGCGTCGATCGCCCGATCGAACGTCAGCACCAGCGCCTGCGCGGTGGTGACGCCGTTTGCGAGCGCGGGAGCCGCGCCGAGCAGGCGCAGCGTGTCGGTCGCGAGTGGACTGCGCAGACCGGGCGCACCGCCGGCGGCGGCACCGAACGGGCCGGCGTCGGGCGCGGTGACGCCGACCGGCGTGATGCCGGCCTGCAGCAGCGGCGAACCGGCCGCGGGGCGCAGGTCGAGCACCGTCGAGGTGCCGGCGAACGCGGCGACCGAGCCCGGCGCCGTGAACGCGCTCGGCGCCGCGCTCAGCACCAGCGTGTTGCCGCTGCTCTGCTGCACCTGCAGCGCGGTGTCGTCGTCGGCGACGACGACGTTCGCGGCCACCGGGAAGCCGGTGATCGAGGCGACGGTCAGCGTGCCCTGGCTGACGGCGCTGACGCGGGTGATGGCACTGGGCGCGTTGGTGAACGCGGCCGCGCTGCCGTCGACGTTGCCAGCACCATTGGCGAGCGTGCGCGGCGTGACCTGGTCGACGAACGCGCTGTTGGCGACGCCGAGTTCGCGCACGACGCCGCGGATGCCACCGAGCTGGTTGCCGGCGAACGCGCAGTGCGACGCGAGCAGCACCTTGTTGCCGGACGCCACCTGGGCGCCGTAGCCGAGGTTGCCGGCCAGCCACGAGCCGAGCAGCACGATCTCACTGGCCTGGGTCTCGCTGGTGATCAGCACGCCGTCGGTGGCGTTGGCCGTGCAGCGCAGCCGTTCGAGCGTGTAGGTGCCGCGCGCATCGGCGTCGATGTGCACACCGGCGCTGCGGTTGGCGCGGGCGAAGCAGCCGCGCACGACGATGTCGGCGGCGAAGCCGGCGAACGCCTCGTGCTCCTGGTCGAGCAGCAGGCCGTCGAGGCCGTTCTGTTCGAAGCGGCAGTTGTCGATGCGGATCGTGAACGTGCCGCTGCCGGTCGACAACGGCGCTGCGGCGAGGTCGGCATCGAGCCCCTCGAAGCCGTTGCCGAAGAAGCGGCAGCCGTTGGCGATCAGCGACACGGCGCCGTTGTCGGGGCACTCGAGGTTGTCGATGTCGGCGCCTTCCTGGCCGTTGGCGTCGAAGCGCGACAGCGCGAGCTCGACGTCGATCGGGCCCGCGGTCGACAGCCCGTCGCCGCCGTTCTCGGTGACGGCGCTGCCGACGACCAGCAGGTTGCGGTTGGGCACCGCGGTGGTGACCGCGGCCTTGATGCCGCGGTCGGTGCAGCGACGGATCGTCAGCGATCGCAGTTCGACGTCGCCATCGACGATGTCGACGCCCTTCAGCACCGTGTTGTTGCCGTCGATGACCAGACCGTCGAGCGTGCCGTCGCTGCCGCCGGACTGCACCGACACGATCTCCTGGGTCGTGGTCGCGATCAGCCGCGTGGTGCTGGTGGACGGGGCCCGCGCCGCGAGCGTGAACGTCGCGTCGAAGCCGCCGGCCGCGTGCACGTTGGGGCCCAGCACGTACGGGCCGCCACCGTAGTCGCCGTTGCGGATCCAGACGTTGCCGCCGTTCGCCGCGCCGGCGACCAGCAGCGCATCCTGCAGGTTCGGGAACGCGGTCGCCGGCGACAGGCCGTTGGCGCCGGTCGGGCTGGCGGCGGCATCGACGTAGATCGGCGTGCCCGGCCGCGTGCGCACGATCGCGCCGACCGGGGTCCACGTGGTGGCGCCGGTGGCGCGGATGGCGAGGCCGAAGAACGTGTCGGTGCCGTCGGCGAGGCCGCTGACGAGCACCGACGTCGTGGTGATGCCGCTCTGCTCGGGCGCGCCGTTGTAAACGGTGCTCGCGCTGGCGCCGCGGAACAGCGCCGTCTCGAATCCGCTGCCGGGCAGCTGCACGTCGAGCCGCGCCTGCTGGCTGCCGGCGGCCGCGGCGACGATGCCGCTGCTGGTCGGCGATGCGGTGCTCGGTGGCGGCGGGGGCGGCACGATCGGGCCGCCACCACCACCGCCGCCGCCGCCACCACCACCGCCGCAGGCGGACAGGGTGAGAAGGAGGGAGAACAGGGGGAGTTGCAGGTTCATGGTCAGAAGCTCAGGCGGGTGGTGAAGACGAACAGGTGCGCCGGGTCGGAACCGGCGAACGCATCGCCGGGTTCGAAGCGCGCGGCGATGACCTCGACCGTCAACGTGCTGTCGAGGCGGTAGCCGAACACGACGTCGATCTCGCGGCCGAGATCGGTGCCGAGGCCGTTGGAAGTGGTGCGCAGGGCGGTGTCGGGGGTGGTGGCCGACGCCACGTCCTGGCGGTAGCTGTGCAGCAGCAGCGTCACCGAGGCGCCGTCGAACGGACGGATCGAAGCGCACAGCGTGGTGACGGTCAGGTTGGCGAGCTCGGGATCGAGCAATTCGCCGTAGTAGCGCAGACTGGTGACGCCGCCGAGCTTGCTGTTGTTGTCCTGCAAGCCCGACTGGCGGTAGCCGGTGGTGCGGGCGGTGTCCCGTTCGCCGCTGCCGAAGGCGATGCCGGCGCCGACACTGGGCCGCAGCGGCGCGTCGAACGTCCAGAGGCCGCCCAGGTCGAACGCCCAGCCGTCGATGTCCTTGGCGCCGGCGTCGCCGCGGGCGAGGCCGAGCTCGAACCAGTGGCCGAGGCCGTAGCGCGGCTGTGCCAGCGAGCGCACGCCGAGCAGCAGTGGTTCGAAGCCGCGGCTGCTGTCGTCGCCGAGCTGCAGCGCGTAGGCGCCGAGCCGCCAGTCCGGGTCGAGCCAGCAGCGCAGGTTGGCGATCATCAGGTTGGCGTCCTCGCTGCCGTTCTCCTCGGCGGCGAAGTCGCGGCCCTGCGCGAGGCCGAGTTCGAACTCGCAGCGGCCCTGGCGCCAGATCGCGCGCACGCCGTCGAGCACCTCGTCGTAGAGCCATTCGCGCTCTTCGTCGAAGTCCTGGCGACCGGCCAGCAGCTGCAGCTCGGCGGTGGGGTTCAGCGACACGAACGCGCGCGACAGTTCGAGCACGTCCTCGTGGGTGTTGTCGCCGCCGTCGCGCAGCGTGTCGCTGCGGCCGAAGGTCACCTCGCCGAGCGCGTAGCTGCCGAGGTCGTCGATCAGCCACAGCGAGGCGAGGCGGCCGCGCACCTGCGGCTTGATGCGGTCGCCGTCGTCGGTGCGATCGAGGTCGAACTCGTCGTTCCACTCGTAGTCGACCGCCGCCTGGCCACCGAGGCTCACGCGTTCGCCGACCTTCAGCGTGAACGGCACCGCCTTCTGGTCCTCGCCGAGGAACAGCTGCAGCGGATCGTCGGCGCGGCCCTGGCTCAGCGGCGACAGGTCGACGCCTTGCTGAACCGGCAGACGCACCCCGCCGACGTCGAGCACGCCGAGCTCGCGATCGACGCCGAGCACCTCGCCGGTGACTTTGAACTGCTCGCGCGAGGGCAGCTGGCGCAACGTGCGTGCGCGCAGCTGGTCGTCCTTGCGCCGCGCCTTGATGCGCAGCCAGTCGCCGGGGCCGGGCACGAACGGCTCGATGGGCTGCTTGTCCACGTTCTCGTGTTCGACCTCGGCATCGAGCGCGAAGTCGTGGCCGAGCACGTGCAAGCGCCCGGCATCCGCGTGCGTGACCGGCCCGGTCACCTCGAGCTTGTCGGCCTTGTCGTCGGCGCCGCGCACGACCTCGTCGATCTCGTGCACCTGCGGCCGGCCGTCCACCAGGTGGCCCTTGGCCTCGACGAACACGCCGGGCGCGATGCCACCGAGCGTGCTGCGCGGGGCTCCGGCGCAGGCGGCGAAGGCCGCGAACGCGGCGGCGAGGGTGAGCAGGCGGGACGGCGTCACGGACGGAGCTCCATCAGTTGCATCGCTTCGAGTTGCAGGCGCGCGACGAGCTCGCGCCAGCGCGGGCGCAGCGCGTAGACACCGCACAGGCGGGCGCGCACCAGCGCGCGGAACGCACGGACCGCCGAGTCCTCGGCGGTGATGCCACAGCGGGCCAGCAGCGCTTCGGCGAGGCCGCTGTCGGCACCGTGTTGCTGCAGATCGCGCAGCCGCACGTGTTCGACCAGGTTGGCGAGATCGAAGCGCGGGTCGCCGACCGCCATGCCCTCGAGGTCGATCAGCGTCGCGCGGTCCTCGGCGAGGAACAGCTGCTTGTCGTGCAGGTCGCCGTGCACGAAGCCGGTGCGCGCCGGCGGGCGGGGTGCCGGCAGCTCGGCGATCGCGGCCGCCAGCGACTGCAGTTCGGGCCGCAGCAGCGCGCCCTGGGCCAGACCCTGCAGCGAAGCCGCGCGCACCCGTTCGAAGTCGACGATCGGCAGCTCGCCGTGCACCGCCGTGAACGGCAGCGCCACCAGCGCGCGCGCCAGCATCGTCAGCGGCGGTGCGTCGGCCCCGGCCAGCAGCGTGCGCAGCGGCGTGCCGTCGGCGGCGGCGGCCACGTAGCCACAGCTGGACGGCAGCAGCAGGTGCGGCGTCTGCAGGCGCATCTCACCGAGCGGCTCGCCGACCGCGGCGAACGCAGCGCTGGCGCGGCGAAAGCTCTTGCGATCGAGCAGCTTCAGCCAGTGTTCGGTACCGTCGGCGGTGCGCAGCTGCAGCACGGCGCGGCGCCCCGGTCGCCACGCGCACAGCCGCGCCGTGGACAGCGCGCCCAGGTGCGGCTCCAGGTGTCGGGCCAGTGCGGTCGGATCGGCGAGCAGCGCGGCACCGGGCAGGTCCTGGTCGAGCGCCGGCGACAGTTCGTGCAGGGCACCGGCATCGGTGAGCGTGAAGATGCGCGGCGGCGCGCCGGTGCGGCGCAGCGTCGCGGTGGCCCCGGCAGCAACGGGGCGAAGGATCAGTTCGGTGTCCGCCTCGAGCGCCGGCAGCGCGCGCAGCAGCTCGTGCAAGGTCGCGGTGGTGTCGAGGCTCATCGGTGCCTCCCGGCCGCGGTCGCGAGCGCAAGTTCGGCGGCCTGCAGCGCCAGTTGACAGCGCTGCGGCCAGTCGTGCTGCAGGCTGCGGAACGGCCCGACCGAACCGCGCAGCAGCGCGCTCGCGGACCACCAGTCCAGCTCGTCGACCGCCGGCAGTTCGCGGTGTCGCGCGTAGGCGGTCGCGAACGCCTGCGCCAGCGTCGCCCCGCGTGCACCGTCACTGCGTTCGCAGTGGGCGCGGAACGTCGCCAGGTCGAGCGCCACCGGCGCCACGCAGGCGCGGTCGAAGTCACACAGCGCCGCATCGTCGTCGGCGACCAGCAGCTGACCGGGATGCAGATCGCCGTGCGCGAGCACACCCGGGCCCGCGGCGGGGATACGGGCCGCGAGCTGGTCGGCGAGTGCTTCGGCTCGCGGTTGCAGCGCCGGCAGCAGCCGACCGAGGTCCTCGGCCGCGCGCAGCGCGAGATCGAGTTCCTGCACCGGACCGTGCAGCGGCAGACCCGACACCGCGCCGCTGTCGTGCAGCCGCGCCACCGCCGCGGCGGCCGCGCCGAGGTGCCGCGGGTGCTCGGCCGGTGCGAACGGCACGCCGTCGAGATGGCTCTCGATCATCAGCCGATCGTGGTTGATGCCGAGCGTGCGCGGGCAGCGCACGCCGGCCGCGGCGGCCGCGGCGGTGGCCACCGCGGTGCGCGGGGCCTGGGCCTCGGCGTGGCAACGGATCCAGATCGTGCTGCCATCGGCGCGCTGACCGCGGGCGTCGACGGTGCCGAGCTGCCAGCGCAGCACCGCGCGCCGTTCCGGCTTGTAGCGCACCAGCGTGAAGCGGCTGCGGCTCTTGCTGAAGCGCTGGCCGTCCGGCACCACCGACGGGCAGGTGCCGGTGACCAGGCTGCGCACCTTCGAGGCGCGCACGAGGCGGCGCAGGTCGTGCATCGCGCGGTCGATCGGGAACGCGAGCAGCAGCAGGTCGCCGGCCGCGGACAGCGAGAACGCGCCGAGGCCGGCCCAGTCCTCTTCCTCGCGATGCAGCAGGCGGCCGGCTTCGTCGGCGAGACGATGCGGCGGCGCGGTGCGCGCGGTGACGTAGGTCTCGTGCTCGCCGGTGTCGTCGCGCACGGTGACGCGCCAGCCGACCAGCGAACCGTCGAGGTCCTTCCAGCGGATGTAGTCGGGCTGCAGCGCCACCAACTCGCCGCTGCGCAGCAGGTGCCGCTGCACCAGCGCGGCGATCGCCTCGGCGTCGAGCGCTTGCTGCAGCGCCGGGTCCTGGCCGCGCCCGGGCATCGGGATCGGCAATGGCAACGGGCGGCGGGTCATGCGGCACCTCCCGCCAGCGCATCGGGCGCGAGGCGTCCGTCGGCGAGGTGCACGATGCGATCGGCGGTCGCCGCCAGCGCGCGATCGTGCGTGATCAGCAGCACGGTGCGGCCGCGCAGGTGCGGCAGGATGCGATCGCGCAGCAGCATCTCGGCGGCCTGGTCGAGCCCGGTGCTCGGCTCGTCGAACACGTAGACCGCGGCATCGCGGACCAGCGCGCGGGCCAGCGCGACGCGCTGGCGTTCGCCGCCCGACAGTTCGCCGCCGCGTTCGCCGACCTCGGTGTCGAGGCCGTTCGGGAAGCGCTGCGCGAACGCGTCGACGCCGCACAGTGCACAGGCGTGCGCGACCTCGGCCGGGCTCGCCTCGGGACGGCCGAGCCGCACGTTGTCGCGCAGCGTGCCGGCGAACAGGATCGTCTCCTGGAACACCACCGCGACCGCGGTGCGAAGCGCCACCGGCGCGAGCTCGCGCACGTCGATGCCGTCGAGCAGCACCTGACCGTGCTGCGGATCGCGCAGCCGCGGCAGCAGCGTCGCCAGCGTGGTCTTGCCGGTGCCGTTGCCGCCGAGCAGCGCCGTGTGCGAACCGGCCGGCAGATCGAGATCGACGCCCTGCAGCACCACCCGGCCGTCGGCATGACGGAACTGCACGGCGCGGAACACGACGTGGCCGCGCACGGTCGCGAGCGTGCGCGGCGACTTCGGCTGCGGCAGCTGCTCGTCGGCGTCGAGCAGATCGAGCACGCGTTCGCCGGCGGCGGCCGCCTTGACCACCGCGGCGCTGCGGCCGATGCCCTTGCGGATCGGGCGGTAGAACGAACGCACGTAGGCGAGTGCCACCAGCAGTTCGCCAGGCGACAGTGCGCCGGCCTGCACGCGGGTGGTGCCGAGCCACAGCACGAAGCCGGTGCCGAGCGCGAGCGCGAGGTCGGTGGCGAGGCCCAGCTTGCCCTCGATGCGGGTCGCTTCGCGCCCGGCGCGGGCGCTGCGGCGGCTCTGCTGGCCGAACGTGTGCGCGGCCGCGTGCTCGAGGCCGTAGGCCTGGATCACCGGCACCGCGCCGAGCGTCTCGTGCGCCGCGGTCGCCAGCTGGCCTTCCTTCTTGCGCTGCTTGCGGGCCGCGGTGCGCAGCCGGATCGACGCCAGCGCCGAGGCGATGCCGACCACCGGCAGCACGCCGATCGCACCGAGCGCCAGCCGCCAGTCGATCGCCGCCAGCACGGCGAGCGTGCCGAGCACCAAGGTCGCCTCGCGGCCGAGTGCGAACAGGCCGTCGACCAGCAGCGTGCGCAGGTTCTGCGCGTCGCCGGTCAAGCGCACCAGCAGGTCGCCGCTGCGGTGGCGGTCGTGGAACGTCGCCGACTGCGCCAGCACCGCGTCGAGTGCGTCGCTGCGCACGCGGGCGATCGCGCGCTGGCCGGCGTCGGCGAGCCACAGTTCGCGCCAGTAGGCCGCGAGCCCGCCGAACAGCGCCAGCAGCACCGTGGCGACGATCGCCGCCGTGGTCAGCGCACTGCCGTCGTGGCGCAGCGAGTCCGGCAGCAGCGTCCAATCCTGGCCGAGCAGCACCTGGTCGACGACCAGCTTCAGCGGCCAGGGCTTGGCCAGCTCGATCGCCACCACGATCAGCGTCAGCAGGCCGGCGCCGAACAGGCGCCCGCGATGCGGACGCAGATACGGGAACAGCCGCGTCCACACCGAGAACGCGGCGCGCAGCTTCGACGGGGTCGCCTTCGGTTCAGCGGCCACGCGCGGTCTCCTGCAGGCTCGCCGCCGCGGGCACCGACAGCAGCGACAGGATGCGTTGCGCCTTGTGGCTCCAGTCGAGCGCCGCGATGCGTTCGGGGTCGATGCCGGTGGTGGCCGCGGCGGCGCCGAGGTCGAGCACCCGCATCGCGGTGGCGACGAAGTCGGCGATGTCGTCGGGCTCGAACAGGCCGACCGGGTCGTGGCCCTGCAGCGTGTCCATCACACACGGCACGCGGCTGGCGAGGATCGGCCGGCCGGCGGCGAGCGCCTCGACCAGCTTCAGCGGCGAGAAGTAGTCCGGCGCCGCGACCGGATACGGCGCCAGCACCACGTCGGCCGCCTGCAGCAGCGCGGGCATGCGTTCGTGGGCGACCGCACCTTCGTGCACGATGTCGCCGGGGAACGCGCGCATCGCCACCTCGATCGCGGCCCGCTCCGGGCCGTCGCCGACGATCCACAGCCCGCACGGTCGCTGCGCGCGCAGCGCCGCGAACGCGCGCAGCAGGAACGGCACGCCGTGCCACGGCTTCAGCGAGCCGCAGAACAGCAGCGTCGGCCGGCCGCGCAGGGCCGGCGGCTTGGTGGCGGCAGTGGCGCCGCGGAAGGCCGCCACGTCGGCGCCGTTGCCGAGCACTTCGATGCGTGCTGCGGGCACGCCGGCGGCCTGCAGCTCCTGCGCCAGCGGTTGCGACACCGCCAGCACCCGATCCGCCTGCTGCAGCACGTCGAGGCAGACGCCGCGCGCGGCGTTCGGCAGTCCGAGCTCGCGGAACGCCGCCGCTTCGCGCCACAGCGGCGCGTTGACCTCGACCAGGAACGGCACGCCCAGCTCGCGCGCGTGCGCGAGCCCGGCGAGTCCGAACAGCGACAGCCGTTCGTAGACGGCCGCGTGCGGGCCGGCGCTGTGCAGCGCCGCCAGCATCGTCTCGGCGTGGCCGAGCTGCAGCAGTTCACCGCGGCGGCCGCTCGCCTTCGGCACCGGCACGGTGCGGGCGCGATGCGGATGGAACCCCGACGTGTCGCCGGCGCGGGCCAGGAACACGTCGAGCTGGCAACCGAGCTGCGCGAACGCGGCGGCGAGGCTGCGGAAGTGCACCGAGGCACCCTTGCTGCCGTCCGGCGGGATGCCGGGATCGGCACAGACGTAGGCGATCGGCGGGTTCATCGCGCGGCCTCGGCGGCGCGGCGCTGGGTGCGGGGACCGTGGGCGGCGATCGCGGCCTCGAACCAGCCGTTCAGCGTGCCGGTGTTGCGCTGCAGGTCGAAGCACTGCTCGGCGCGGGTCCGACCGCGCGTCGACAGCGCGCGGCGCGCGGCGTCGTCGCGGCACAGCTTCGCGATCGCCGCGGCCAGCGGCGCGGCTTCGCCCGGTGGCACCAGCAGTCCGGCGTCGCCACCGCCGACGATCTCCTCGACGCCGCCGATCGGCGTGCTGACCACCGGCAGGCCGGCGGCGAGCGCTTCGAGCAGCACGGTCGGCAGCGCGTCGCGATTGCCGTCCTGGCCGATGATGCACGGCAGTGCCATCAGCGTCGCCTGCTGGATGAAGCCGCGCACCTCGTCGTGGTTGCGCATGCCGGCGAACTCGACGTTCTGCAGCCCGAGCCGCTGCGCCTGCGCCATCAGGGCCTGACGTTCTTCGCCGTCGCCGACCAGCACGCAGCGCGGCCGCAGGCCGTCGGCCGCCAGCATCGCCAGCGCCTCGAACAGCACGTGGAAGCCCTTCTTCTCGACCAGGCGACCGATCGCCAGCACCATCGGCGCCACCGGCTCGGTGCGCGCGCGCGGGTGGAACAGCGCCGTGTCGACACCGTTGTAGAGCACGCGCAGGTCGAGCCGTTGCTCGCCCTGGAGCTGGTCGCGGATCCACTGCCGGTTGGCCTCGCACACCGTGACCACGAACGCGCTGCGCGCAAGAAGGCTCTGGAAGCGCGCCGGCACGATGTCCTGGCGGTAGATGTCCTTGGCGTGGCAGGTGACGCTGAACGAGATGTCGGCCAGGGTCGACGCGGTGCGCGCGGCGTAGGCGGCGACGGTCGCGAAGTGCGCGTGCAGGTGCTGCACCCCGTGCTGGCCGGCCAGCAGCGCCAGGTCGATGCCCTGGCCGAGCAGCGCCCAAAGGTCCGGGCGGGCCGCGGTCAGCAGGTCGTCGAACTCGCCGAGCAGCGCCGCCGACTTCTCGCGCAGCAGCTGGCGGTGCTTCTGCAGGTGCAGCAACCAGGCGTCCGGCTTGCGGGTCGGCAGGTAGACCACCGGCCGCTGCAGTTCGGCGAGGCCGCGATGGAACACGCCGTCGTCGGGCCGGTTCAGCGCGAACACCGTCACCTGCGCACCGTGGCGCTGCAGCGCCAGGATCTCGTTCAGCACGAACGTCTCCGACGCGCGCGGGAACTTCTTCAACACGTAGCCGATGTGCATGGGTGGGGTCTCAGCTGCCGAAGCGGGCGAACGAACGGGTGCGGGGGTTGCGGTTGCGCACCAGCTGCATGCAGGTGCGGGCGGCGACGTCGGCGCCACAGCCGGTGAACGGGTGGGCCGCCGGGGCCCGGTGCGCGGCGGCGAGCGCGCTGCGCAGCGCGTCGGCGGTCGCGTGCGGATCGGCGACGTCGGCGGCGTCGAGCAGGTGCAGCAGGCCGCGTTCGGCGAGCCGGCGGCAGCGTTCCCACTGTTCCTCGCGCGGTGAGCGGCGCGGCCAGACCAGCAGCGGCACGCCGCGCACGAGGCTCTCGTAGACGGTGTTGTAGCCGCCCATGCCGACCACCAGGTCGGCGCTCGCGAGCAGCTGCGGCATCGCGTCGGTGCTGCGCTGCAGCAGGATGCGGCGATCGCCCTGCACCGCACGCACGAGGTCGGCGAACGCCGGCTCCGGCAGCAGCGGGCCGGCGATGATCGTCACCAGCAGCGACTCGCCGCGCAGCGGTCCACGCAGCGCCGCGACGGTCGCGCGCAGCAGTTCGTAGCCGTCCTCGCCACCGCCGGTGGTGACGACGACGTGCGGCGGCTGGTTCGGCTGCGAACGGATCCGGCCGCCGCGCATCGCCGCCGGCACCACCGGCCCGGTGAACGTCACCTTGGCGGCGACGTCGTCGGGGAACCCGTATTCCGTGACCGGGTCGAACACCGAGCGCTCGCCGTAGACCAGCACGTGGTCGTAGCAGTCGCGCAGCACGTCGAACACGCGATCGCGTTGCAGTTCGGCGCGCGCGCGCAGCGGCGTGTCGAGCACGTCGCGCATGCCGAGCACGATGCGGGTCGGCATGTGGTCGTGGCGCAGGCGCTGCAGCACCGGCAACAGTTCGCCACCGGGGCCGGTCGGCGTGTGGTCGACCAGCAGCAGGTCGGGGCGGAACGAGCGCACGGTGGCCGTGATCAGGTCGCTGCGCAGCGTCGACACCTCGGCGAACGGCATCGGCAGCCGCCGCGCGATGTAGTCGCCGTTCTCGCTCTTGCCGATCGACGGCAGCTTGACCAGGTCGCAGCGCTCCGGCAGCGGGAACAAATCCGGCACCGGCGAGCCGGTCAGGCACAGCGCGTGCACGTGCGGACCGCGTGCGCACAGGGCGGTCGCCAGGGTGACGCTGCGCCGCAAGTGGCCGAGCCCGAACGAGTCGTGGCTGTAGGTCAGGACCCGGAACGGTCGGCGACCCTGGTGGTCGTCGGTCGGGGGGAGGTTGGGCTCGGCGTCCATGCGCGGGTCTTGAACTCAAGGCTTGTGCCAACGACGTCCCGGGCCGGAACTGTTCGGAACCCGGACGCCACGGGGGCATCGGCGTCCGCAAGGCGCACGCCCAAGGCGGGAGGGTATGATCCGAAGTCCTTTTTGGGAAAGAACCTTCGACGGCTACGCATCTATGCGTAGGGCTGGCGCGAAGGTTGCTTGAGCCACTCCCATGCCCACACTCCACCCAGCTTTTGTGTGCTCTGGTCTCTCCCTGTTGCTCGCCTCGGCTTGCCCGGCCCAGGCGGTCACGCTGATGGCAGGGGATCCCGCCGGCGCGGTCGACGTAAAGATCGTCGAGCCGTGGCTCGGCAGCGGCAGCCAGACGACCCTGTTGTCGCAGGTACTGCTGCGGTCGGTCAACATGACCGCACGCACAGCCAATGAAGCCGGGGAACTGGATCGGGTCCGGGTCGTGCCGGCGCACGGGCGCGAACGCATCGAGTTCCCGGACGGTGCGCGGCTCTACGTCTACGAGCGGTCGTCGCCGACTCGCCACGGGTTGCTGTTCGTGCCGCCGAGCGGGCGCGCGCGGATCGTGCTCGAGGGCGCGGAGCAACTCGACCTGCCGTTGGCGGTCGCCTCCGACGCGCGCCACCTCGCGTTCGCACGCGGCACCGAGCTGACGCTGGTGCGACTCGACAGCTCGAACTTCCCCGGGACTGCTTCCGCCGTGCGGACCCTGACCGTCGGCCAGTCGGTGATCGCCGCAAGCTTGGTGGTCGGCAGCTCGCACTGCTTCTTCATCACCGATGACGATCGAGTGCATCGTCTCGCGCTGACCGCGACCGCCATGCCCGAGGACGTGACGCCGGTTGGCAACAGCTCGCCGCGCCAGAGCGAAGCGCTGGCGATCTCCGGCGACGGCAGCACGGTCGCGTTCCTGCGGGGGCAGTTGACCGATCGATACGCGGCGTGGGTGGTCGGCAGTTCCGGCCCGGCCCGCCGCATGCCGCTGCCCGAGCGTGAATATCGCGAGCCCGAGTACCTGCCGACCGGCAACGGCCAGCCGCACCTGCTGCTGAACCACAGCGGCAGCCGGCTGATGGTCACCGAGATCGACATCGAGGACGAGCTGCACTTCGTCGACACCGCGGCGGGTGGCACGGCGGCGTGGATGACCGGCGACGCCTCGTTCGCCGAGTACATCGGCACCCACATCCTGCCGTCGTTCGCCGGCAACCGGTTGCTGTTCGCGTCGGGCCACCAGGGCTGGATGGACTGGTATGCGATGCAGCCGGACGGTGCGATCGTCAACGTGTCGATGACCGGTTCGCCGGAGCCGCAGTTCCTGCTCGGTGCGCTCGACGTGCAGAAGCGGTTCACGCTGGCCGGCGGCACCGCGCTCGCCACCGAGTCGTTCGGCGCGGTCGAGCGGCTGCGGCGGCTGGATCCCGCCGGCGGCACCGCGGTGCTGTTCAGCGACCTGGTGCAGCCGCCGCAGGTCGGCGCCGCGATCGGCGGTGCGCCCGACCTGCGCATCGTCGGCGCCGGTGGCGAACGCATTCTCGACGGCGTGCACGGCCAGCTCGCCCTCATGGTTCCGCCCGGCATCAGCCTCACCGATCCGGTGCGCGGGCCGCAGGGTTGGCGCGCGACCTACGCGCACCTGGCGGTCGGCATCGGCGTGCCGGTGCTGCTGCTCGCCGACGGCACGCCGTTGCTCGGCACGCCGGCGCTCGGCATGGCGCAGCTGGCGTGGACGGCGGCGGGGGAGCTGGTGGTCTGCTGGCCCGATCGCCTCGAGGTCTATGGCAGTCAGGGCGTGCGCATCCTGCCGCACTCGGCCGCTGTCGCGACCGCGGTGATCTCGGGCGCCGGTGGCTGAACGAGGCGAGACGATGACCAGCACGCTGACTGCCCTGTTGTCGTTCTTCTGCCTCGCCACCGCGAGCGTGGCGCAGGCTCCGCTCGGGGCCGCGCCGGCGCCGGCGGCGAACCCGACCACGGCAGCCAAGTCCGTGCTCGGCAAGGTGCTGTTCTGGGACGAGCAGCTGGCCAGCAACGGCCGCATGGCCTGCGGCACCTGCCACCTGCCGGAGTTCGGCGGCGGCGATGCGCGCCGGCGCCGCCATCCGGGCAACGACGGCATCCTGAACAACGCCGACGACACCTGGGGCTCGCCCGGAGTCGAGCGTCGCTCGGCGCTGGGCCAGTACGTGGCCGATCCGAGGTTCGGCTTCGGCGAGCAGGTGACGCCGCGCGCCGCGCTGTCGGTGGCGATGGCAGCCTGGTTCCCCGAGCAGTTCTGGGACGGCCGCGGCGGCGACCAGCTGCGCGATCCGGAGACCAACGTGCTGCTGATCGCGAACGGGGCTTCGCTCGAGGCGCAGTCGCTGCACCCGCTGCGCAGCGAGGTCGAGATGGCGCGCGAGGGGCGCAGCTGGACGGAGATCCGCACGCGGCTCGCCGGCATCGCGCCGCTGGCGCTCGCCACCGACCTGCCGGCCGACGTGCAGCAGGCGCTGGCGGCCGCACCGAGCTATCCGGCCCTGTTCGCGGCAGCGTTCGGGGATCCGGCGATCACGCTGGGCCGCGTGGCGATGGCATTGGCCAGCTACCAGCGCTCGGTGGTGCCGAACCAGACGCCGTGGGACCTGCACGCGGCCGGCGTGCCGAACGCGTTGACGCCGGACCAGCTCGCCGGTCTGCAGATCTACGAGGGCGAGGCCGGCTGTGCTTCGTGCCACACGACCGGGCTGTTCACCGATCTGCAGTTCCGTGCGCTCGGGGTGGTGCCGGTGAGCCAGGATCCTGGCCGCGGCGGGGTCACCGGCCAGTCCGCGGACCTCGGTGCGTTCAAGGTGCCGAGCTTGCGCAACGCGGCGTTGAAGTCGACCTTCCTGCACAACGGTCGCTTCACGACGATGGCGCAGGTCGTCAACTTCTACCGCAACGGCGCCGGCACCTTCACGCCGAAGGACTCGCTGATCCAGCCGTTCGGCATCGACCCGGTGGAGACGCAGCAGCTGCTCGACTTCCTCGAGCATGGACTGGTCGATCCGCGCGCGCGCAACCGCACCGCGCCGTTCGATCGGCCGACGTTGTTCAGCGAGCAGCAGCCCCTCGGCGCCAATCTGTTCGGTAACGCCACCGCGGTCGCGGGTAGGACACCGGAACTGCTGGCCCAGATGCCGCTGTTCCTCGGCAATCCGGAATGGAGCGTCGGGTTCGCCAATGGCCCGGCGAACGGCCCGGGCTGGTTCGTGCTCGGTCTGCTGCCCGCGGCGCCGGGTGCGCAGCTGTCGGGCGTGGCGCTGAACGTGGTGCCCGACGCGTTCGCGCTGGTGCTGCCGTTGGTGCTCGACGGCGCGGGGCGGAACACGCTGGTGCTGCCGCTGCCGTTCGCGCCGCAGCTGCGCGGCATCCCGCTGCTCGGTCAAGGCCTGGTCGGCACCCCGGTCGGGGCGCCGCTGTTCGGCGGCACGCGCGGGGCCTCGTTCGTGATCCGCTGAGCCGATCAACGTGCAGCAGTGCCGCGCCGGAGCGTCGTGCAGCGCGCTTCGCCATGCCGGGCCGCTTCAGCGCGCCTGCAGCTGCATCCAGAAGTTGCGATCGAGTTCGACGGTCGTGCCCACGCCGGCAACCGCTCCAGCGGACGGCACCAGTGCGGGCTGTTGGCCCAGCTCGACCCGCCGCGGCACCCCGTCGAGGCGCAGCACCACCGGCGCCCGGAAGCCGTCGACGACGTCCTCGAACCACGCCTCGACCTTGCCGTCGATGGCGCGCCAGCACACCACCGGCACCTTGGTGCCACGCAGGTACTGGTCGAACACCTTGCCGAAGTCGCGACCGCAGGCGCGGCTGATGTAGGCCTCGACCTCGGCGGTGCCGACGGTGCGGTGCCGGAACTCACGATTGAGCCCGCGCAGCATCGCGCGCCAGCGGCGGTCGTCGTCGAGCATGTGCCGCATGGTGTGCAGCATGTTGCCGCCCTTGTAGTACATGTCGCCGGAGCCGGACTTGTTGACGCCGTAGGTGCCGATGATCGGCTCGTCGTTCTGGATCAGCGCGCGACAGCCGATCACGTAGTCCTGCGCCTCCTCGGCGCTGAAGTGGTACTCGACGAACAGGTTCTCGGCGTAGTTGGCGAAGCTCTCGTGGATCCACATGTCGGCGGCGTCGCGCATTGAGATGTTGTTGCCCCACCACTCGTGCGCCGACTCGTGCACGATGATGAAGTCGAACTTCAGCCCGACGCCGGTGCGGCTGAGGTCGCGCCCGAGGTAGCCGTTGCGGAAGCCGTTGCCGTAGGTCACCGAGCTCTGGTGCTCCATGCCGAGGTACGGCACCACCACCAGCTTGTAGCCGTCCTCGTAGAACGGGTAGCGGCCGAACCAGTGCTCGAACGCGGCCAGCGTGCGCGGCACCTCGACGAACTGGCGCTCGGCCTGTTCGACCTGGTGCGCGAGCACCCAGTACTGCAGATCCAGCGTGCCGCCCTCGCCCTCGTACTTGCCGTCGATCGACACGTAGTTGCCGATGTTGACGTTGACGCCGTAGTTGTTGATCGGGTTCACCACGCGCCAGTGGAAGGTGCGGGTCTGCCGCGCGTCGTCGGCGGTGGTGGCGATCAGCCGGCCGTTGGCGACGGCGGTCAGCGCCGCCGGCACCGTCACGTGCAGATCCATGCCGCGGTCGGGTTCGTCGGCGCCGTGGTCCTTGTTCGGCCACCAGATGCTGGCGCCGATGCCCTGGCAGGTGGTGGCGATGAAGTCGAGGCCGTGTTCGTCCTTCTGCCACGACAGACCGCCGCTCCACGGCGGTCGGGTGCTGACCCGCGGCTTGCCCTCGTAGCGGACCACGATGCTGTGCTCGGCCCCGGCCGGCAGTCGGTCCGGGAAGCTGACCCACCAGACGTTGCCCTCGCGTTCGAACGCGAGCGCCCGGTCTTGGTGCTCCACCGCGGTGATCGCGAGCGGCGGCTGCAGATCGATCTGCATGCGGCTGCCGGCGGTCAGGGTCTTGAACGTGATCGTGTTGCTGCCGCGCAGCGACCGGGTCGCCGGCAGCACCTCGAGCGCGAGCGCATAGTGCTGCACGTCCCACCACGCGCGCTCGGGCGAGATCGAGCCGCGCAGCTGGTCCTGACGGGCGGCGGCGCCGGGTTCCGGTTCTTGCTGGCTCTGGAGCGGGACGGCGAGAAGGGCCAGGACGGCTGCCGGGCAGCTTCGGCGCAGGGGGACTCGTGGCATACGGATCGCGCTGGAGGAAGCGCGCAATGTAGTGCCGCGCGGCAGGCGTTGGCACTGCGGTCTGCCCCGAGCACGGCCCGGAAGGTCAGAACGAGTCGGCGGCGCGATAGGCGTCGATCAGCTTGCGTTCGCCGTCCTTGCCACCGTGGGCATTGCCGTGCTCCATGCCGACGATGCCGCGGAAGCCCTTGCCGTGGACGTGGCCGAACACGTTGCGGTAGTTGATCTCGCCGGTGCCGGGCTCGCGGCGCCCCGGGTTGTCGCCGACCTGGAAGTAGGCGATCTCGTCCCACGCGCGATCGATGTTCGGGATCAGGTTGCCCTCGGTGATCTGCTGGTGATAGAGGTCGTCGAGGATCTTGCAGTGCGGGCTGTTCACCGCGCGGCAGATCGCGAACGCCTGCGGCACCTTGGTCAGGAACAGTTCCGGGTGGTCGCGGAAGTTCAGCGGTTCGAGCACCATCACCAGCTCGCTCTTCCTCGCGGCGATCGCGTCGCAGCAGCGGCGCAGCAGATCGACGACGTTGGCGAACTGGTAGCCCTCGGCGAGTCGGTGGTCGACGGTGCCGGGCACTACCGTGCACCACTTCGCGCGCACGCGGTCGGCGACGGTGATCGCCCGCTCGATGTCGGCCAGCACGCGGTCGCGGTGCTTGCCGTCGCCCGACGCGAAGGTCGGCGCGCCGAAGTCGCCGTGGGCGACGAACACGCCCATGCGGATGCCGCATTGCTGCATCTTCGCCGCCAGTTCGTTCTGGGTCGCCTCGTCGCGGCCGGCCATGCCGTTGTCCTCCCAGGCGCGGAAGCCCTCGTCGGCGGCGAATTGCAGCTGGTCGACGAACGACTTCGCGTGGTGCTCGAACATGCCGAAGTGCGGCGCATAGTCGAGGCGGAAGGGTTCGCCGCGCGGGGCGGGCCGGGCGATCGGCCCCGTGGGGGCGGCACCTGGCAACGTGCCGGCGGCGAGGCCGGCGAGACCGGTCTGGACGAAGCTGCGACGGTTCATGCGGGATCGGCTCCTGGAAGGCGTTGCTCGCAGCATCGCCGATGTTGACGTCAGAACGAAGCTGTCGCAGCATTACCGGCCACCACGGTGGCGCTCGCCTCGCCACGCTGCCTCGCCCTGCCCCGATCCCGCAATGTCATCGACTCACCGTCCGGCCTGGCCGGCGTGTTCCACCGTTCTGACCATCGGACGCGATCACGTCGTCACCGGCTGGCCCGCGACCGCCATGAATATGTTCGGCTGGACCGCCGACGAGGCCATCGGTCGCGACCTGTTCGAACTGCTCGCGTGTGTGCCGGAGAACCCGCACGACCCGATCCGCAGTTGGGCACCGTGCCGGTTCCTCGGCCGCAAGCGTCACCGCGATGGCACCATGATGTCGTGCGACATCGATTTCCACCTGGTGCCCGGCAGCGACGGCAGCTCGATCGGGGTGCTGCACCTGCAACGCATCGACAACGATGGCGAGCCGTCGTTCGAGGCCGAGGCGCGCTACCAGTCGGTGATCGCGGCGATGCAGGAGGGCGTTGTCGTGCAGGCGGTCGACGGCCGCATCCTCTCCTGCAACCCGGCCGCCGAACGCATCCTCGGCCTGAGTGCCGACCAGATCTGTGGCCGCACCTCGATCGATCCGCGCTGGCGCAGCGTGCACGAGGACGGCTCGCCGTTCCCCGGTGAGCTGCACCCGGCGATGATCACGCTGCAGACCGGTCAGGCGCAGTCGCGGGTGGTGATGGGCGTCTACCAGCCCAACGGCGTGCTGACGTGGATCCGCATCAACTCGGAGCCGATCCGCACCTCGCCCGGGGCGCCGCACCACGCCGTCGTCGCGACCTTCGTCGACATCACCGAGGAGCGCATGCTGCAGTCCGAGGTGCGCTCCCGCGCCGAGCAGCTGGCGCTGGTGCTCGAGGGCGCCAACGACGGCTTCTGGGACTGGCACGTGCCCAGCGGTCGGGCGACCTTCAGCGCCCGCTGGGCGTCGATGCTCGGCTATGCGGCCGACGAGCTGCCGGGGGACCTGTCGACATGGTCGCGGCTCGTGCACCCGGACGACATGGCGGTGGTGCACCCGATCCTGCAGGCGCACCTGCGCGGCGAGACCGGGTTCTACACCGGGGAGCACCGCATGCTCGCCAAGGACGGGCGCTGGGTCTGGGTGCTGACGCGGGGCAAGGTCGTCGAACGCGCCCCCGACGGCCGCCCGCTGCGCGCCGCCGGCACCCACACCGACATCACCGCCCGCCGCGAGGCGCAGGAGAAGCTGCGCAAGGCGCTGCAGGCCAACGAGCAGCTGGTCACCGAACTGCGCGAGGCGCTCGAACGCGTGCGCACGCTGGCGGGACTGTTGCCGGTCTGTGCGTGGTGCAAGAGCGTGCGCAACGACCAGGGCTTCTGGCAACAGATCGAGCACTACCTCGAGGAGCACACCGATGCGAAGTTCACGCACGGTCTGTGTCCCGAGTGCAGCCACCGCATGCTGAAGCCCTGAGATCCGTGGGGCGTGAGTGCCACGCCGACGCGCGGCTCCGGATCACCTCGGCATGCAACCGACCGCTCTGTTCGCGGCGATCGCCGCCGCCGACCACGACGCCGTCGCCGCAGCCCTGCGCGCCGGGGCCGACGCCCGCTCGGGACGCGACTACGAGGTCGCCGTCGATCGCTGTCTGCGCACCGGCATCGAGACGCCGTTGCAGCGCGCGGTCGCGGTGGGCGACGCCGCCATCGTGACGCTGCTGCTGCAGGCCGGCGCCGACGTCGACGCCGTCGACCCGGCCTCCGGGCGCACGGCGTTGCTGGCCGCGGTCGAGGCCGGTGACGTCTCGATCGCACGGCTGCTTGCCGATCATGGCAAAGGCCGCAGGGTCGAGGCGTCGCAACGCTCGGCGGCGGTGGTGCGAGCCACCGAGCAGGCGCTGCAGGTGGCATGCCTGCGCGGCGAGCCCGAGCTGGTGCTGTGCTGCGAGCGCGCGGGCGCGAACGTCGACCCGGCGGCGCTGCTGCCGGATGCGGCGCGCGGTGGCCATCCGGCGATGCTGGCGTGGTTGGCGCAGCGCGGCCGGTTCGAGGGCGGGCTCGCAACGGCCCTGCACGAGGCGGCGCACCAGGGGCACGCGGCCGCCGTCCGCTGGCTGCTCGACCACGGCGCGCCGATCGCCAGCAAGAACTCGTTCGCGTGGACGGCGCTGCACCTCGCCGCCTACGGCGGACATCTGCCGGTGGTCGAGCTGCTGCTGGCGGCCGGCGCCGATCCGCAGCTGCCGTGCGGGCAGCAGCGCACGGCCGCGTCGTGGGCCGAGGAGGCGGGTCAGGACGCCGTCGTGGCGCGGCTGCAGCAGCGATCCGCGTAGCTGCGGTGGTCAGGGCGCGCGCACTGCGTTCGCCACCAGGGCCGCCAGCAGCAGCGTCATCGGCACCGCCAGGCGGTGACGAACGGTGTGCAACAGCAGCAGGCTGCCGGCGGCGATGGCGAGGCCGAGGCCGCCGCCGTGCCACAGTGGCTTCGTCAGCAGCACCGCGGTGCTGGCGACGAGGCCGGTCACCGCCGCGGCGATGCCGTCGAGGAACGCGTGCAGTCCGGCGCGCGCGACCAGCCGTTCGAGCCGCTCGTGCAGCAGCAGTGGGAACACGAACGCGGGCAGGAAGATGCCGAGTGTCAGCAACAGTGCGCCACACAGGCCACCGCCGGCCCAGCCGACCCAGGTGCCGACGATCACCATCGGCGCCGGCAACACGCTGCCGACCGCCAGCCCACTGAGGAACTGCGACTCCGACAGCCAGCCGCCGTTCACCACCGCGTCGCCGTGCAGGAACGGGATCGCCGTGTAGGCACCGCCGAACGTCAGCAGGCCGGCGCGCAGGCCGGTGCCGAGCAGCGGGCCGAGCCCGGCGGAGTGGTTCGACGCCGCGGTCGCGGCTGCCGGGATGTTCGTCGGCGCACCGGACAGCAGCACCGCCGACAGCAACCAGGCCACTGCTGCCAGCACCAGCAGCGGCCGGTTGCCGCGGGCCGCCGAGCCGAAGCCGAGCAGTCGCCGCGGCGCGTGCATGGCGGCGGTCACCGCGCCACCGCCGAGCAGCGCCACCACGAACGGCACGCCCAGGCAGGCCCCGATCGCGGCGGCGATGGCGACCGCGATGCGTTCGGGGCGGTGGCCGAGCGTGCTGCGGGCGAGGCGGAAGGTCGCGCGCCACACCAGCGCCGTGACGCCGGCCTGCATGCCGAGCAGGCCGGCGGCGAGCCACGCCGGCCACGTGGTGAGCCCGAACAGGAGCCAGCACGCGAGCAGCATCAGCAGCAGGCCAGGCAGCACGAAGCCGAGTCCTGCCAACAGCCCGCCGAGGCGACCGCGCGCGACGCTGCCGAACCAGATGCACAGCTCGGTGGCTTCGGGGCCGGGCAGCGCCTGGTACAGCGCCAGCGCGCGGCGGAAGCGGTCGTCGTCGACCCAGCGCTCGCGCTGCACGAGCTCGTGCTGCAGTGCCGCGATCTGCACCACCGGCCCGCCGAACGCCTGCAACCCGAAGCGCAGGAACCGCACGAACAGGGCCGGCAGCGACGGTGCCGTGGCCGGCGCCGCCGTCGCGTTCACTTGCCCGCGGACTGGTCGAGCAGTCGGAACAGCTCGCTGTCCGTCGACAGGATCAGGTTGGTGCGGCTGCCGAGCACGGTGCGGTAGGTGTCGAGCGTCTTCAGGAACCCGTAGAACTCGCGCGCCTCCGGCGTCTTGTCGTAGGCCTCGGCGTAGACGCGCGTGGCCTCGGCATCGGCGGCGCCGCGGATCTCCTGCACCTGCTTGTAGGACAGCGACTCGATCTCGGCGAGGTCGCGTTCCTTGGTGCCGAGGATGCGGGCCGCCTCGCCCTCGCCCTCGCTACGGAAGCGCTGCGCGATCTGCGCCCGTTCGCTGGTCATGCGCTGGTAGATCGTCGGCAGCACGTCGCTGTTGTAGTTGACACGCTTGATGCGCACGTCGAGCAGCTCGATGCCGAGCGGCACCAGCTTCGGTGCGGCGGCGGCGAGGATCTCGCGTTCGAGCTGGGCGCGGCCGCGGGTCGCCAGCCGCAGCTTGGCGGCGTTGTCGGCCTGGGTCGTCGTGTCGATCGCGGCGGTGCGCTTGATGTCGCTGCGCACGACCTCGATCATGTCGTGGCTGGCGACCGAGGCGCGCGCCTCGCTGCCGATGATGTCCTCGAGCCGTGACTGCGCGCTGCGCTCGTCCCTGACCATGACGAAGAACTTGGCCGCGTCCTTGATCTGCCAGCGCGCGAAGGTGTCGACCTCGATGTAGGTCTTGTCCTTGGTCGGCATCTTGGTCGGCGGGCCGTCGAACTCGAGCACGCGTTTCTCGATGCGGTTTATGTCCTGCACGAACGGCGTCTTCCAGTGCAGTCCCGGTGTCGTGATCGGATCGCCGACCGGGCGGCCGAACTGGGTCAGGATCACGATCTCGGTCTCGCGCACGGTGTAGAACGCACCGCCGAGCACCATCAGCACGAACAGGCCGATCACGGCCACGACGATCGGAACGGCCTTCACTTGCGCACCTCCACGGCCTTGCCGCCACCCTGCACCATCGGCAGCAGCTGGGTCACCTTGCTGTCGACGATCCAGGTGTCGGACAAGCCGGGCAACACGTCCTTCATGGTCTCGAGATACAGGCGGGTGCGAGTCACCACGGGTGCCTTCAGGTACTGCTCGAGGATCTGCTGGAAGCCGGCCACGTCGCCGAGCGCCTCGTTGACGCGCTTCTTGCGATAGCCCTCGGCCTCGCTGATCTTCTGCTGCGCCTGACCGCGGGCGCGCGGCACCGCCTTGTTGTAGTCACCGTTGGCGACGTTGATCATGCTCTCGCGATCCTGCTGAGCCTTGTTGACCTCGTTGAACGAGGCCTGCACCGGCACCGGCGGGTTCACGTTCTTCAGCTGCAGCTGGTCGATGGTGACCCCGAGCTTGTACTCGGCAGCGGCCTTGCGCAGCAACTCGATCGCCACCGTCTCGATCTCCTGGCGGCCGATCGTGATCACCTCGTCGACGGTGCGATCGCCGATCACCTCGCGCATCACCGCCTCGCTGAGATCGCGCAGCGTCCAACCCGGTTCGCGCACGTGGAACAGGAACAGCTTCGGGTCCGAGATGCGGTACTGCACGACCCACTCGACCAGTGCGGCGTTGAGGTCGCCGGTGACCATGCTCCGTTCTTGGTCCGGGTCCTCGGGTACCTGGTCGGGGTTGGTCCAGTCCTGCGTGACGAAGCCGAACTCGAGCTTGAGCTGCCGCTGCACCGGCACGATCGCGACCTCGTCGATACCGAACGGCAACTTGAAGTGCAGGCCGGGTTCCTGGGTCGAACTGTAGGCGCCGAAGCGCATCAGCACACCGACCGAGTCGGACGGTACCGTGTAGTAGGTCGTCAGCGCGCCGATCAGCAGCAGGGCCACGGGGACGATCCACTTCAGCGGGCGAAGTTTCGACCAGTCGGGCTGGTTGCGGTAGGCGATGGTGGGGCGGGTCATGGCGCGCAGTTGTAGCCGGCGGTGCGCCGAGTACGCAGACCGGTGCATGCGATCGGGCGCGCGCTAAGCTGCGCCACCGTGACCGCCTCGTCTCCTCGTGCTCCGTCGCCGTTCCTCGGTCTGCTCGTGTTCGCCGCCGCCGCGGCGTGTGGCGGCGGCACTGCTGCGCCCGGCGGCGCCGCGGTCAGCAGCGCGCCGGCCAATGGCGCCGCGGGCGAACCGGCCGCCGCCGCGGGGGCCAAGGCACCGCCCGCCGCGGCCGGCCCGCGCCCGGGCGAGGGCGACTTCGTCAGCTACCGTCAGCCGATCGTCAGCGGGGTCGAGTTCGCGATGGTGCCGATCGCCGGCGGCAGCTTCCTGATGGGCAGTCCGGACGGCGAAGCGGGCCGCAACGCCGACGAAGGACCACCGGTCGAGGTGTCGGTCGAGCCGTTCTGGATGGGGGCCTGCGAGGTCACCTGGGCCGAGTACGACCTGTGGAGCACCGACGACCAGCGACCGCAGAGCAAGAAGCCCGACGGCATGGCGCGGCCGACGCCGCCCTACATGGACATGACGTTCAACATGGGGCGCGACGGCTATCCGGCGATCTGCATGTCGCACGTGGCGGCCCGGCAGTACTGCAAGTGGCTCAGCGAGAAGACCGGTCGCTTCCATCGGCTGCCGACCGAGGCCGAGTGGGAATACGCGTGCCGGGCCGGGGCCAGGACCCGCTATGCGTTCGGCGACGACGGCCAGCAGCTCGGCCAGCACGCCTGGTATGCCGACAACAGCGCGCGCGTGCTCGAGACCGGGGCGCAGCCGGTCCAGGCCTACCAGCCGGTGGGCAAGAAGCCGGCGAACGCGTGGGGCCTGTTCGACATGCACGGCAATGTCGCCGAATGGGTCGCCGACACCTATCTCGCCGATGCCTATGCCGCGGCCCGCGGCCAGGGCCCGCGCCGCGATCCGTTCTTCCCGCCGCCGCGCGACGACAAGGGCCGGCCGGTGCGGTTCCCGCACGTGGCGCGCGGCGGCAGCTGGCGCGATCCGGCGCCGATGTTGCGCGCCGCGGCGCGGCTGTCGTCCGAGCCGGCGTGGAACCAGCGCGATCCGCAGGTGCCGAAGAGCTGGTGGTATCTCACCGACGGCCAGCACATCGGCTTCCGCGTGGTGCGCCCGCATCGCGAACCCTCGGCCGAGGAACGCGCTCGCTTCGAAGCGCTGTGACCGACCGCCCGCCGCACCCCTCTCCTTCCCCGAACCTGTCCGGAGCCCTCGCCATGAAACCGACCCGACGTTCGTTCCTCTACACCGCGGCCGCCGCCGCCACCGCCCAGAGTCTCGCCCGCGCCACCGCCGCCGGTCGCTTCGCGCAGGGGCAGGGCGGCGACGAGATCCGGGTCGGCCTGGTCGGCTGCGGTGGGCGCGGCAGCGGCGCGATCGCGCAGGCGCTCAGCACCAAGGGGCCGGTGCGCCTGGTCGCGATCGCCGACATGTTCGGCGACCGGCTCGACGGTTGCCTGGAGAGCCTCGGCGAGAGCGAGCAGTTGAAGGCGAAGCTCGAGGTGCCGAAGGAGCGGCGCTTCGTCGGCCCCGACGCCTACCTCGGCGTGATCGGCAGCAACTGCGACGTGGTCGTCATCGCGACGCCGCCGCACTTCCGGCCATCGCACTTCGAGGCCGCGATCGCGGCGAAGAAGCACGTGTTCTTCGAGAAGCCGGTCGCCGTCGACAGCCCCGGTGTGCGGCGCGTGCTGGCCGCCGCCGAGCAGAGCCAGAAGCTCGGGCTCGCGGTGTGCAGCGGGCTGCAGCGCCATCACCAGAACGGCTATCTGGAGACGATGAAGCGCATCCACGGCGGCGATCTCGGTCGGCTGCTGTTCGCGCGCTGCAGCTGGAACCAGGGCGGCCTGTGGCACGCCGATCGGCAGCCGCAGTGGAGCGACATGGAGTGGCAGCTGCGCAACTGGCTCTACTTCACGTGGCTGTCGGGCGACCACATCGTCGAGCAGCACGTGCACAACCTCGACGTCGTCAACTGGGCGATGCAGGCGCATCCGACCCGCTGCCGCGGCATGGGCGGTCGGCAGGTCCGCACCGATGCGAAGTTCGGCCACATCTTCGATCACCACGCGATCCAGTACCAGTACGAGAACGGCGCCTGGTGCTTCTCCGAGTGCCGGCAGATCGACGGTTGCGCCAACGACGTCAGCGAGCACGTCTACGGCACCGACGGCGAGGCGCACATGGACGGCGGGCGTTGGCGCATCACCGGCAAGAAGGAGTGGAAGCACGACGGGCCGAACAACGATCCGTACCAGACCGAGCACGACGACCTGTTCGCGGCGATCCGCGCCGGCAAGCCGTTCCACGAAGGCCAGATGGTCGCCGAGAGCACGCTGACCGCGATCATGGGGCGCATGGCGAGCTACTCGGGCCGCGAGGTCACGTGGGAGCAGGCGCTGGCGAGCGACGAGAAGTGGGGCCCGGAGAACTACGAGTTCGGCCCGCTGCCGGTCGATCCGGTGCCGATGCCGGGCAAGAAGCGCGGCTGAGCGGCTCACCGGCCGCCACCCGGCCGTGCGAACGGATTTGACGAGCAGCGGAGGGCTCCTTCCGCGGGCGCCGTTCCGAGGTAATCTTCCCCGGCCCGCCTGCCCGTCTCCCACCACCATGCTGCACAGGCTTCCGTCGTTCGTCTCCATCCTCGGCCTCGCCGTGGCCGTGGCCGCCCAGGAGGCCGCCACCACCGCGGCCTCGGGCCTCGACTACCAGACCGCCAACCGCCTCGCGCAAGCGCCCCGCTGGCTCGCGATGAAGAGCGGTGCGTTCGACACCACCGGCGCCATGCCGGCGCTGCCAGCCGAACTGCGGGCGGCGCCCGACGACGGCGTCGCGTACCGCATCGTCCAGCTCGCCGGTCCGGTCACCGAGGCGGACAAGGCGGCGCTGGTGGCGCTCGGCCTCGAACTGTTCGACTACGTGCCGAACCACGCGTTCGTCGTGCGCGGCACCGCGGCCCAGGTCGCGCGCGGCCTCGCCGCCGGTGCGCTGGTGTGGACCGAGCCACTGCACCCGGCCTGGCGGATCGAGCCCGAGCTGCTGCAAGTCACCGCGGAGGCGCGGGTGACCGTGCTCGGTTTCGCAGGCATCGATCCGGCGACGTTGCAGGCGCAGGCCACAGCCGCCGGCGCGACCTTGCTGCAGACCGACGAGCAGGTCGGCCGCTGGTCGTTGCTGGTCACCGCGACCCCGGCGGTGATCCGCGCGCTGGCGCGTTGCCGCGACGTGCAGTGGGTCGAGCCCGAGAGCGTCGTCACCGAGCGCAACGACACCATGACCTGGTCGGTGCAGACCGGCGTCAGCGGCAGCCGCCGCCTGTGGACGCTGGGCCTGCGCGGTGAAGGGCAGGTGATCGGCCACCAGGACAGCGCGATCTCGACCACCTCGTGCTACTTCCTCGATCCGGCCAACGCGGTCGGCCCGAGCCACCGCAAGCTGGTCTTCCGCTCCGGCACCGGCACCGGCAGTTCGCACGGCACGCACACCGCCGGCACCGTGGCCGGCGACTCGCAGCCGATCAACGGTTCGACCGCCAACCGCGGCCTCGCCTACGCGGCGAAGATCGCGCACAGCTCCGACTACAGCGCCTCGGTGTGGGCTGCGCGCGCCAACACACACCGCGCCAACGGCGCGCGGCTCTACACCAACTCGTGGGGCAATGACGGCACCACGGCCTACAACACGCACTGCAACGCGATCGACGCGTTCAGCTGGACCAACGAGGACGACCTGGTCCTGTTCGCCGAGACCAACACCTCGACGCTGAAGAACCCGGAGAACGCGAAGAACCTGGTCGCCGTCGGCAATGCGCTGAACGGCGCCAGCTACAACAACAAGGGTGGTGGTGGCGTCGGTCCGACCAGCGACGGGCGCCGCAAGCCCGACCTGTTCGCACCCGGCACCTCGATCGTGTCCGCCAGCACCGCCAGCTGCGGCACCGCGTCGTTGACCGGGACCAGCATGGCCTGCCCGGCGGCGACCGCGGCGTCGGCGCTGATCCGGCAGTACTTCGTCGACGGCTTCTACCCGTCCGGCGTCGCCAATCCGGCGGACTCGCTGGTGCCGACCGGCGCCTTGATCAAGGCCGTGCTGGTCAACACCAGCCAGGACATGACCGGCGTCGCCGGCTACCCGAACGACACCGAGGGCTGGGGCCGCATCGTGCTCGACGAGTCGCTGCACTTCACCGGCGACAGCGGCCGGCTGTGGGTCGCCGACGTGCGGCGCGCGCAGGGCCTGACGACCGGCACCTCGCGGACCTACTCGATCGACGTGCTCGATGCGGCGCGGCCGCTCGAGGTGACGCTCGCGTTCACCGACTTCGCCGGCACCGTCAACGCCGCCAACGCGGTGGTCAACAACCTCGATCTGGTGGTGCAGGCGCCGAACGGCACGCAGTACCGCGGCAACGTGTTCGCGAGCGGCTGGTCGGCCACCGGCGGCAGCGCCGACCTGATCAACAACGTCGAACGCGTCGCGGTGCAGACGCCGATCGCCGGCACCTGGACGTTCACGGTCACCGGCCAGAACGTACCGCAGGGCCCGTCCGGCTTCGGGCTGTGCGCGACCGGTCGCCTGTCGGGTGGGTTCGCGATCGCGTCGACGACGCTCTACGGCGCCGGCAAGCCGGGCCTCAGCGGTGTGCCGGTCATCTCGGCGCCGCGGCCGACGCTGCCGCAGGCCTGGCAGGTGGCGGTCGCCGGGACGCGGCCCAACCAGTTCGGGTTGATGGTCTACGGCGAGAGCGCAGCTGCGCTGCCGTTCGACGGCGGCACCGTGCTGGCGACGCCGGTCACGCTCGAAGTGGTGCTCGCCAACCCCAGTGGTGTCGCGGTGCTGCCGGTGACGATCCCCAACACGCCGAGCCTGAACGGCGCGAACACCTACTGGCAGTTCTGGATGCCGAGTGATCCGGGTGCGGCCGGCGACGGCTGGTCGGCGTCGCGCGGCCTGCGCGCGGTGATCGGCAACTGAGCCGGCTCGCCCGCAGGGCGACCCGGCTCAGCGATTGCCGGGGACTCCGCAACGCGGGATCCACCAGCTGCGAGATCGACGCCAACAGCCCCGCTGCGTCGTCCATTTGGGGACGGCTCGCCCGTAGGGCGGTTGGGCGCGGTGGAGCGCCGAGCCCGCGCTTCCCTCGAGCCGCCGCCGGGCGCACCATGCGGGCGTGATCCACTGCAATCACGCCGGCACCAGCTGGCCCAAACCACCGGCGGTTGCCGCGGCGATGCTGCAGGCGCTGCAGGCCGAGCCGGATCGGCAGGCGGCGATGTTCGCCGCGGCCCATGCGGCGATCGCGGCCGGGCTCGGCCTGCCGCACCCCGGGCGCCTGCTGCTGACTTCGTCGTGCACGCAGGCGTTGTCGGTGCTGCTCGCCGATCTGCCGTGGCAGCCGGGTGACCTCGTCATCACGTCGAGCCTCGAACACCACGCGCTGGTGCGCCCGATCTGGCAGCTGGTCGAACACCGCGGCGTCGAGCACGTGGCGGCGCCGTATCGCCCCGGGCAACCGATCGATCTCGACGTCGTCGAGGCGACCCTGCGGCGCGGGCGGGTGCGCCTGCTGGCGGTCACCGGCGCGTCGAACGTGACCGGCGAGCGGCTGCCGCTGGTCGAACTCGGCCGCCTCGCGCGCGCGCACGGGGCGCACTTCCTGCTCGACACCGCGCAGCTCGCCGGCGTGGTGCCGTTCGACGTGCACGAAATCGGCGTCGACCTGCTGGTGTTCGCCGGCCACAAGGGGCTGCTCGGCCCGCTGGGCATCGGCGGGCTGTGGGCGGCGCCCGAGGTCGGGTTCCGCTGCGCCAGCGCCAGCTGCGAACTCGGCCCGACCGCGCCCGGCGAACGCCGCCGCACCGCGCCGTATCCCGGCTTCTGCGATGTCGGTTCGGTCAACCTGCCGGCCGCCTGCGGCCTCGCCGCCGCGTTTGCCTGGCAGCAGCAGCGCCGCGCCGCCGACCGCGAGCAACCGCTGCAGCTGGCCGCGGCGCTGCGCCGCGCGCTGCAACAGCGCCCGCACTGGCAGGTGCTGGGCGGCGAGGGGCCGCACACGGCGACCGTGGGGCTGCGTTCGTCGCGGCTGCCGCTGGCGGCGGCCGAGGCGCACTTCCTGCGCCATGGCATCATCGTGCGCGCCGGCAGCCATTGTGCGCCAATGGCGCTGGCGGCGCTGCAGCAGCCGGAAGGTGTGCTGCGGTTGTCGTTCGGCGCCGGCAACACCGACGCCGAGCTCGCTGCCGTGTTGGCCGCGATCGATGCCGCGGACACCTGATCCCCACGCGAACGTCGCGACGCCGCCCTTCTCCCCGGCCCCGCCGGCGGTAGCTTTCGCGTTCTCTCCCGCCACCACAGCATGACCAAGAACCGCCACGAGCTCCCCCGCAAGAAGCCCGGCCGCGCCGCCAAGGACGAGATCGCCGAGGAACTGCCGACCCTGGAGCCCGTGGTCGACGAGCTGCCGACGCTGCCGTCGGCCGACGACCTGCCGACGCTCGAAGCCGCCGACGAGGTCGTCGACGACGGTCCGGTCAAGATCACGATCGCCGCCGGTGGTGAGGCCAGCTTCGACACCGTCGTCACCGTCGAGATCCCGGCGATGGACAAGAAGGCCGTCGTCGACGCGTTCCGCCCGGCGCTGCAACGGCGGCTCGCGGCCGCGGTGAGCCAGCTGCGGCATCGCCGCGTGCTGGTGCGCTTCACCGGCGACGCCGTGGTCGGCAGCGCCGGCAAGGAAGCGGTCGCCGAACTGCTGAAGCCGCACCTGCCGCTGCTCGGCGTGGTGCGGCGCGGCTTCGGCGACGAGACCATCGCGCAGGGCAAGCTGCCGGAGGTCGCGGTCAGCAGCGCCGAGGTGGGCGGCATCACCAAGGTCGAGGTCGCCACCGGCGAACTCGACCCGATCGATCTGCCGCTGGCGCTGTCGGGGCACCTGGCGCCGCTGCTGGTGGCTGCCCGCGGCAAGCGCGTCACGTTCGTGTTCACCGGCAAGGCCAAGCCCGATGCGGCGCTGCGGGCGCAGCTCGGCAAGCAGCTGCAGGATGCCGGCGCGCTGCGCGGTGCGATCGGCGAGCGCGTGCTGTTCGACCTGGAACTGGCGCAGCGCGTGCAGTGCACGGTCGCCGGCGACGTGGTGACCATGGCGGTGAAGCCGGCCGCCGACGACGCGGTGACGATCGATGCGCTGTCGCTGGTGCTGCCCGAGCACGCCGCGGCATGCAAGGGGCGCACGGTGCGGATCCAGCTGCAGACGGCGGTCGCGAAGGCGCGCGAGTTCTGCATCGACTTCGCGAAGAAGCACGGCGCGCAGCGGATCGAGGTCGCCGAGGCCGGCGCCGAGTCGCAGGTGGTGTGGCCGAAGCTGATCACCGCGACCGCGGCCGGTGGCGAGCTGCTGCTGCGCCTGCAGGCCAACGGCCGCAGCCGGGCCGCATTGCTGGCGGCGCTGCAGCAGGAGGCCGGCGAACATGCGGCCGCCGCCAAGGGCAAGGTCGTGGTCGTCGACTGGCCGGCCGGCACCGCGGTCGACGGCGAGGCCGAGACGGTGCTGCACGCGGTGCTGGCGGCGACCGGCGGCAAGGGGCTGGTGGCGACGATCGGCGGTGAGCAGCGCGAGCCGTTCGCGCCGGCGCCGATCCAGTTCCGCGCCGACGGCGAACTGCAGGTGGTCCGCGTCGACAGCGAGGCCGGCAAGCCGGCGGAGCTGCAGCGTGCGTTCGACCGCCGTCTGCCGCAGCACCATAAGGACCTGCGCGGCAAGCCGGTGCGGATCCAGATCGCCGGCAGCGGGGCGTTGTCGCGCACGCTGCTGCGCAGCCTGTGCGGGGCGCTCGAGGCTGCCGGCGCCAAGCGGCTCGAGCTCGAGGAGTCGGGTGCGGTCGACGTGCTGCTGCCGCCGCTGCTGAAGATCACGCGCACCGCCGACGCGGTGCGCATCCAGGCGCACACCGATGGCCGCGACGAGGCGCAGCAGGCGAAGGCGATGGTGCGCGAGCTCGATGTCGCGGCCTTGGCGGCCGGGTCGTCGGTGGCGATCGAGCCGTCGGGCGCCGCCGAGGCGATCGCGAAGGTCGTGATCGGCAAGGGGGCAGGCCGCGTGGTGCTGGCCGGTTCGCAGCCGGTGCAGCTGTTCCCGCCGCTGTTCGCGCCGGTCGACAAGAAGGGCACCGCGGTGCGCCTCGTCGCGACGCCGAACGGCGATGCGGCGATGGTCGGTCGCCAGCTCGAACGCGAGCTGGCAGCGGTGCTCGCCGGGCTCGGGCCGGTCGCGAACGCGACGGTGACGGTGGTGTTCCCGGGTGCGGATCCGGCCGCCGAGCCGGTCGGCAAGCTGATCGCCGGGCTGGTCGGCAAGAAGCCGGCGAAGGTGATGTTCGAGGCGGCGGCGGGCAAGGCGGTGCAGGTGCATCCGCCGGTGGTGGTGGCGCCGCCGCCGGTGCCGCCGATGGCCAGTGGCGCGGTCGCTGCGAGTGCGGCGCCTGCCGCCGCGGCGCCGGTCGCGGCCGCGGTGGCACCGGGTGGTCGCCTGTTGACGGTGTTGGCGAAGCGCGACGATGCGGTGCCGCCGATCGTCGTGCTCGGCGTCGAGGCCGGCACCGAGGCCGATCATCTCGCCGCCGTCGAGGCGCAGCTCAGCGAGCACCTGCCGCGCCTTGCGCGCCGTTCGGTGCTGCTGGTGCTGCAGCGCGGCGGCCAGGACGTGCCGGTGCGCAAGTCCGATGCGCTGGTCGACCTGCTGCGGCGCGTGGTGTCCGGTGGTGCGGCGGCGACGCTGGTGTTCCGCGGCCCCGATGCGCAGGGTCGGCCACACTTCCAGGTGCTGCACTCGACGCTGCGCGCGCTGCCGGTCGGGGCGACGTTCGGCGATCCGCGGCAGCGGCGGTAGGCGCCGGCGGCGGCGTTTCGAGTCCGGCGCCGGCGGTCCGTTCAGCTGCCGGCGCGCACTCCGGACCACGCGTAGCTCGCGACCGCGTCCCAGGCGATGCGCTGCATGGCGGCGGCGGTGGCGGCTGGGAACTCGATCCGCGCGCCGTTCGCAGAGCGAGGCGTAGTGGTCGCGCCGACCGGGGTCTGGCGATGGATCGCGGCGAACTGCACCAGCGCGATGAAGTAGTTGCCCAGCGGTGCCAGGTGGATGCCGTCGGTGAACAGGGTCGCTGCCGACGTGATGCCGGGCACCTCGCCGGCGGCGATCGCATCGTTCAGCCGCGCCAGCGCCTGCCCGCCCGGCACGATCGACATGCGCGGCTGCCCCGCGTGCGCGGCGGCGCCGGTGGCGATCGATTCCCACTTGCCGAGGTCCTCGTCGAGGAACTCGCGCCAGCGCTCCTTGCGGGCGGCGCCGTACCACGTGTGGCGCACGAGTTCCCGATCGTGCCAGGTCTCGTAGAGGAACACGCGGATCGCCGGGTTGTGTTGCACGGCGAGCCGTTGGTAGCGCCCGGCATACTCGGCCGACTGCATCCAGCGCAGCATGTCGTCGAGGTCGACGGCCTCGGTGAGCACCAGCGTGTCGTAGCCGCCGGTGGCGAGCGCCTCGCGCGCGCGCACGCCGTCGATCGGCAGCTGGCCTTCCCAGCCGAGCTTCAGGATCGCACCGCTGCGCAGTTCGACGTCGAACGACAGTTCGCAGCCGCGGCTCGCGGCGATGTCGCGCAGCATCGCCGGCATCTCGCGGTTGATCAGGCTGTGGCCGATGAACAGCACCTTCGCGCGCTGCACCGGTGCCGCCGGTGTGCCGGTCGCCGCGGTCGGCGACAGCCGCGGTGGTGGGAAGAAGCGCGTCGGCGGCAGGCGCCAGATCGCGCGGCCGGCCCACAGTCCGGCGGCGAGCAGGCCGGCGAGCAGGATCCAGTTGCGCAGGCGGCGGCGGGGCGTGGTCATGGTGGGCACGTCGGACGGGGATGGTAGGGGCGGCTGGGGGGGAAGTCGCCGTGGTGTCCTTCGCAACGAGGTGTCAGGGTTTCGCCGCCAACGGCGGCCGGGATTTCGGAGGCGTCTGCGAACGGGGCCGAGGGAGTGTCGCTTCTTCGGCACGTGAATCGCCGCGGTCGTCGCGCCGATCGCGGCGCCGGCTGCTCCTTCCCGAGGCCTCCGCTGATGAACTCCCCGCTGTCCCGTTTCGCTCCGTTCGTGCTGCTGCTCACCTCCGTCGCGGCGCAGACCAACCTGATCAACTTCCAGAATCCCGGTCTGGTCGCCATGTCCAACACGGCCGGCCAGCCCGTGCCGGCGGCGGCGCGGCTGTCGACGCAGTTCTTGAACACGCTCGGGGTCCGCTTCTCGTCGAACAGCGCGTTCGTCGCGGTCGTCAATCACGGTACCTTCACACCGAGTGCCCCGAACCTCATCGGCGGCACCACGGCGACCGGCGCGCTGAACTACATGCAGCCGATCACGGTGCAGTTCTTCGATCCGAGCGACCCGACCCAGCCGGCGACGACCGACTGGTTCCGCGTGCGCGGGGATCTCAGCCCGCTGAACACCGGGACCGGCACGGTGCGAGCGTTCGCGGTCGACGGCACGCTGCTCGGCACGCAGACGCTGCCGGACACCGCGCCCGGCATGGTCTTCACGATGGCCTTCGCGGCGCCCGGCATCCATCGCGTGCTGATCACCGGGACGACCGGCACGGTCGGCTGGGACGACGTCGAGTTCCTGCCGGTGCGGCGCGCGGCGAGCTATCTCCCCTATGGCGCCGGCTGCGCGGGCACGCTCGGCGTGCCGGTGCTGAGCGCCGCGCCGGGTGGGCTGCCGCTGCCGGGCAACATCTTCACCGCGGTGCTCAGCGGGATCGGCTCCGGCGTGGCGCTGATGGCGACCGGTGTGACCGAGCCGACCCTGGCTCCGCTGCCGGTGCCGTTGGGTGCGATCGGCATGCCGGGGTGCGAGCTGTGGGTCGACGCGGTGCAGTTCGATGCGATGATCGCGATCGGCAACCAGGGGAACTGGACCTGGCTGTTGCCGTCCGGCAGCGCGATGCTCGGTCAGCGCTTCTTCCAACAGGGCTTCGTGTTCGACCCGGCGGCGAACGCGTTCGGCTTCGTCGCCAGCAATGCGGCCGCGGCCACCATCGGTTCGTGACGGTGGCGACGGCGCGGGCTACTTGCCGAGTGCCATCGGGGCGGCGAAGCGGGTGAACGTCTTGCCGTCGTAGCGGCACGCGCCCGCATCGACGCTGCCGATCCAGAGGTTGCCGGCCTTGTCCTCGTGCACGCAGTAGACGGTGTTGCCACCGAGCGCCTCCTCCGCGGTGATGTGGGTGAAGGTCTTGCCGTCGTAGCGGGTGACGCCGCCCGGTTGCGCATGGCGAGCACCGCCGGGATGCCCCATGCACAGGTGGCCGTTGCGATCGACGATCAGCGAGCCGACGAAGTCCGCGAGCAGGCCGTTCGCCTTGGTGAACACCTTCAGCTGTTTGCCGTCGTCGCAGAACAGGCCCTCTTGGCCGCCGAACCAGAGTTCGCCGGACGGCAGCGCGACCATCGCGCGCACGTTGACGAACGGGCGGCCGGCGCGCGCTGCGAGATCCGTGAACACCTTGCCGTCGTACGAGCAGACGCCGCCCTGCGTGCCGAACCAGAGCCGGCCCGCGGCATCCTGGGTGATCGCGTACACCGAGTCGTGGACGAGGCCGTCGGCGGTCGTGAAGTTGGTCATCACCTTTCCGTCGTGGCGACTGACGCCTTTGTTGGTGGCGAACCAGACGTGCGCGTCACGGTCCTCGAAGATCCACGACACGTCGTTGCTCGCCAGGCCTTCGGCCTCGGTGAACTTCACGAACGACTTGCCGTCGTAGCGCGCAGCGCCGCCGGTGATCGAGCCGAACCACATCGCCCCCGATCTGGTTTCGAGCAGCGAGAAGATGCGGGTGTCGGGCAGGCCCACTTCCGCGGCGTAGTTGGTGAACGTCTTGCCGTCGTACTTGATGGGGCCGGCGAAGGTCGCGAACCAGACGGCGCCGGTGCGGTCTTCCTTGATGTTGCGGATGATCACGACCGGTATGTGCGCGCTCGACTTCGCCGCGGTCGGCTGGAAGTACGGGTCGCGCGGTGGTGTGGTGGGGAGGCTCGGCGCTGCGGGCGGCGCCACCTGGGTCGGTGCCGAGGCGACGGCGAGCAGCACCGCGAGGGCTCTGGCCAGCGGTGCGAACGAGGCGGGGATGGGCATCGGCGCAGTGTGTCGCCGGTGGCGCGGGCGCGGTGTCAGCGGTGTGTCAGTTCGATAGGATCCCGGCGATCCGGAATGCCTGTGCGAATCGACTCGAGCCAATGGGGCCGCAGCGTGGCCGCTGCCGCTGCCGCCATGCTGCTGCTGCCAGCCTGCGTCAGTGAGCGGGTGTCGGGCGGGGAGCCCGTCGCGCCGGAAGCACCGGACCCGGTGCCCGGAATGCCTGGATTCGCCATGCACCATCAGCGTGCCGCGCGCGAGGTGATCGCGAGTGGCGGCGCGGATGTCGTCGTGGCCCGGGTGCTGTATCGATCGGTCAGTGACAGCTGGGGGCGAGGCCGCTTCCTCGTGGAGGTCGAGGCCGACTGCGCGACGCTCGGGCTGCGGCGTGGTGGTCGGGCGGACCTGTTCTATGCCGCAGATCGGGAGCAGGAGTTGTTCGCGATCGACGCCGGCTTCGAAGCGGTCGCGGTCGGCGACCGGCGCCGGTTCCTCGTCGAGCGGAAGTGGATGAAGCTGCTGGTTCGGCTGGTCGGCGAGTCGGTCGATGCGGGAAGCGCTTCGGCGCGGTAGCGGCAGTCCGTCGCCGCGGGCGTCCATGGCACCAGCAGGAACATGATGCCCGCCGCTGCGAGGCACGGCGGGCCGAGGCCGTGCGCGACCAGATCGAGCCAGCGGATGGAGCGGCGAGTGTCGGGCATCGGTAGCCGACGCCGTCCGACGCGTCAGCGAGCCCAGGGATTCCGTCCGGCGCGGATCTGCTGCGCGAGGTCCGGCGGCAGTGCGTCGAGCGACACGCTGTAGATGTGTTCGCCGCCCCCGAGCCAGCCCGGCAGGTTGCTCCAGACGGTGAGGTAGGCGCGGCCTTCGGCGGTTCCGATCCAGCTGCAGCTGCGCACTGACTCCGGCCC
>JALORC010000090.1 GCA_025459175.1 Planctomycetota bacterium
GTGTCGAGCCACTTCTGCTGCGTCGGCGACAGCTGCTTGATCTCGCGGAACTCGATGCCTGCCTTGGCGAGTTCGGGCAGCAGCTGGTCCTGCCACGTCTTGTGCATCGCCGCGGTGAAGGCGCGCGCATCGGCGCGCACGCGTTCGAGTTCTTCCTGCGGCTTGATGCCGTCCGGGTTCTCGCCCTGCAGGCCGGCGTCGACGAGTTCCATGACCCCGGCGACCCGGATCTCGAAGAACTCGTCGAGATTGGTGCTGGCGATGGCGAGGAACTTGACTCGCTCCAGCAACGGGTTGCTCGGGTCCTGGGCCTCCTCGAGCACGCGGCGGTTGAACGCGAGCCACGACTGTTCGCGATTCACGAACAGCGTGGTGCGGTCGACCAGGTGCAGCGGCGTCTGTGGATTGACCTGCAGCGCCGGGCCGCCCGGCGGTGGTCCGCCTGCGGCCGGAACCGTGCTCGGGCTCGCAGTCGCCGCGCTCGGGTCAGGATTGACTCCACCGCCGGCGGCGGCGGCGGGCTGTGCCGGGTCGGGCAGTCGGTGCTGGCGGCTGAGGCTGTCGTCGGGCAAGCGCATGGGCTGGAGTTCTGGCAGCTCGGTCATGACTGGGCCTCGGCGATATCGGCCGGCCATTCGACCGTTCCTGCAAGTCGTTGGCCATCGGTGGATGAATCTTCACGTTCGGACCGGGCCGTTTCTTTGCGGCGGCCCGTGTCCAGGATCCGGTCCAACCGTCGCAAATGCGTCAAGCGTGCCGGTTTGGCAGCCGATGGGGGGCCGGGAGGGGGGGAGTCGGCACGCACCGGAGAGGAGTTCACGTGTCGATGCACATCGAAGAGCTGCTGCGCGCCATGGTTTCGAAGGGAGCTTCGGACCTGCACTTGAAGGCTGGTAGTGCCCCTGGTTTCCGGATCGACGGCGACGTCGTGCCGCAGACCGCGTTCGGGGTCTTGACCCCCGAGTTGACCGGAGCGCTGGCCAGGCAGCTGATGACCCCCGAGCAGTGGGAGCGCTACCAGAAGGAGAAGGACATCGACTTCTCGTACGCGGTGAAGGACCTGGCGCGCTTCCGCGTCAACGCGCTGCACCAACGCACGTCGCCCGGAGTGGTGGTGCGCCAGATCCCCGATCTGATCCCCGATGCGAAGAAGCTCGGCCTGCCGCCGATCTGCCTCGACCTCGCCGCCAAGCCGCGCGGTCTGGTGCTCGTCACGGGGCCGACCGGTTCCGGCAAGTCGACCACGCTGGCGGCGATGATCGACTTCATCAACCAGACCGAGCACGGCCACATCCTGACGATGGAGGACCCGCTCGAGTTCGTGCACCCGGACAAGAACTGCTACGTCACGCAGCGGCAGATCGGCCAGGACTGCGCGTCGTTTCGCGAAGGGCTGCGTCGCGCGCTGCGCCAGGACCCCGACGTGATCCTGATCGGCGAGATGCGCGACCTCGAGACGATCTCGATGGCGATCAGCGCCGCCGAGACCGGACACCTGGTTTTCGGCACGCTGCACACGACCAGCGCGATCTCGACCGTCGATCGCATCATCGACGTGTTCCCGACCGATGCGCAGCAGCAGGTGCGGGTGCAGATGTCGAGCACGCTGCAGGGCGTGATCTCGCAGACCCTGGTGCCGAAGATCGGCGGTGGGCGAGTCGCCGCGCGCGAGATCCTGGTCGCCACCGACGCGGTGAAGTCGCTGATCCGCGAGGGCAAGTCGGCGCAGATCCTGAACCTGATGCAGACCGGCCGGCAGTATGGCATGACCACGCTCGAGGACGAGCTGCTGCGCGCCTGCGCCGAAGGCCAGATCTCGGCCGACGACGCGGTGATGAAGGCGAATCGCCCGGACGACGTCCGGAAGCGGCTCGCCGAGCTGCAGGCGAAGTCGAGCGCCGGGCTCGGCGCGATCGGGATGGGGTCGCGGCCGGCGGCGCCGACTGCCCAGAAGCCGGTGACCGGCGTGACCGGGGTAACCGGCGTGACCGGCGTGCAGGGCGTCAAGGCGCGCGCGCCCGCGGCGCGCTGAACGGCGGCAGCGGTGGGCTGGTGGTGGCCGGCGCGTGACGTAACGTCTGCGCCCCCTTCCCCATGCCCTCGTTGCCCGCCCGACTGCTGACTGCCCTCGCTGCCGCGGCCGTGGCGGCGGCGCAGGGGGCTCCGGCGGTCGGCGAGCCGCCGCGACCGGTGGCCCAGGTCGGCCGCATCGACGGCGCCGCGGCGCCGGTGCTCGACGGTCGCATGGACGACGCCTGCTGGATCGAGGCGCCGGCGATCGGCGAGCTGACCATGGTCGAACCGTGGCTCGGCCGCACCCCGACCCAGCGCACCGTGGTCAAGCTGCTGCACTGCCGCGACCAGCTCTACATCGGGCTGTGGTGCTACGACCGCAACGCCGCGACCATCTGCAGCACGCAGCGGGCGCGCGATGCGCGGCTCGATCCCGACGACCGGGTCGAGATCCTGCTCGACCCGTTCGAGAACCGGCGCACCGCCTACTTCTTCCAGATCGGCGCCGGCGGCTCGATCGGCGACATCCTGATCTCGCAGAACGGCGGGCGCTTCGACAAGCCGTGGGACGCGATCTGGCAGGGCGCCTCGCAGGTCACCGACGAGGGCTGGTTCGCCGAGGTCGCGATCCCGTTCCGCAGCATCCCGCGGCGCGAGGGGGCGCGCCGCTGGGGCTTCAACCTGCGTCGCTACGTGCGCACCGCGAACGAGGAGTACCAGTGGGCCAATCCGACCCAGGCGGTGTCGTTCTATCGCGTCAGCGAGTGCGGCACGATCGACGGCATCGGTGAGGTTCGCGGCGGCATCGGGCTCGAGGTGGTGCCGTACGTCTCGGCGGGGCTCGCGCGCGACCGGTCGCGTCCGGACGCGGAGTGGCGCAGCGATCCCGATGCCGGCGGCGAGATCTACTACCGCGTCACGCCGTCGATGACGCTCGCCACGACGGTGCTGACCGACTTCGGCCAGACCGAGAACGACGACCGGCAGATCAACCTCAACCGCTTCCCGCTGTTCTTCCCGGAGAAGCGCGACTTCTTCCTCGACGGCGTCGGGTACTTCACGTTCGGCGCCAGCGAAGCGGGTGGCACCCGGTTCCTGCCGTTCTTCACGCGGCGCATCGGGCTCGCCGGTGACGGCACTCCGATCCCGCTGCAGTGGGGCATGAAACTGACCGGCGAGGCGGGGCCGCTGGAGGTGGGGTTGCTCGACGTGCAGGCGGACGGCACCGCGTTGACCGACGACGAGAACCTCGCGGTCGCGCGGCTCAAGTATGCGCTCGGGGCGCAGACCACGGTCGGCCTGCTCGGCAGTCACGGCGATCCGACCAGCGCCGGCGGCAATCGCGTGGTCGGCGCCGACTTCTACCACCGCGAGCCGAACTTCCTCGGCGACCTCGACCTGCAGGCGACGATCGACGTGCTGGCATCGTCCGGTTCGGCCGGCGACGACGACGGCGAGAGCTTCGGCATCGATCTGCAGAGCCGCGGCACCGAATGGGAGTTCGGGCTCGGCACGCGGTGGGTGGCCGCCGACTTCCGGCCCGCGCTCGGCTTCGTGCGCCGCCGCGACACCCGCCAGTCGAATGCATCCGTGACCTATCAGCCGCGCGTCGCCGAGGGCAGCATGGTGCGGCGCTGGCTGTTCGAACTCGGGGCGACCCGCGCCGAACAATGGGAGGGCGAGACGCAGGACGTGGAGTTCGCGATCGAGCGGATCGGCGTGCAGCTGCAGAACGACGACGAGTTCGCCCTGTTCGCGCGGCGGAACTTCGAGCGCATCGACCGCGACTTCACGCTGTTCCGCGATTCGACGCCGATCGCGGTCGGCGACTACTGGACGACGCGGGTTGGGGCATTCGTGCGGACCACCGAGGGGCGGCCGTGGAACGCGTTCGTCAGCGCGTCGACCGGCAGCTTCTTCGACGGTCGCAGCGACGACTTCGACAGCGACCTCGAGTGGCGGACTTCCGCGCTGCTGCACCTCGGTCTCGGCTACTCGACCTCGCTGGTCGACCTCGGACCGGGGCGGGCGTTCACGACCCAGATCGCGTCCGCCCGCTTCGACCTGCACCTGACGCCGGAGTTGAGTCTGCGCAACTTGCTGCAGTTCGACAACGAGTCCGAGGTGCTGGGCTGGCAGAGCCGCCTGCGCTGGATCTACGCCCCGGGCTGCGACTTCTTCGCCGTGATCGGGACCGCATGGCAGCGCGAGGAGGACGAGTCGCTGGTGCCGACCCAGCAGAGTCTGCAGTTCAAGATCGCGCACACCCTGCGGTTCTGAACGAGCGCCAGGGAGCGCGCGCCGATGGCCGGCCGGTCGGCGATGCCATGGCGGCTTGCGGTCGAGTGGTTGCCGCGCCGGCGGACCGGACTATTGGCCTGGCGGCCCGAGCCGGGCCGCGGTCGGATCCGCTTTGCCGCCGACCGGCTCGCCATCCGCTACACTGCAATGCCCATCAGTCCCGGAGCCCCATGAAGTTCGCACTGCTGCTCTCCCTTCTCGCCGTGGCACTGCCGGCTCAGTCCCAGTTCAGGGTGCCTGACGTCGCCTCCCCCGTCGACGTCAACCTCGGAATCGCCAGTGGCATCGGGCGCTATCAGCAGTGGTTCTCGGCGCTTGCGGTGCAGAACGCCATCTTGGCGCAGACCGGCAACCCCGCGGAGCCGATTCGCTTCACGCAGATCGAGTTCTTCGCCGGTCTGCCGCCGACCTCGCAAGCGGCGTTGATCGACTGCGAGATCTTGCTCGGGCACGGCAAGTTCTCCGGCGTGTTCGGTACCTTCGACACCAACTGGGACAGTCCGCCGGTGATCGTGCGGCCGCGGACCAACATCAATCTGGTGCCCGGCCCGACCGGTTCGGTCTGCTTCTCGGTGCCGCTGCCGACCCGCTTCACGTGGGACGCCTTCCGGCCGGTGCTGATGGAGATCCGCGTCTACGGCAACAGCCTCCCCGGCAGCCCGTCGTTCGGCTTCAACTTCCGCGGCTCGACCACCTCGATCGGCACCACGACCCGAATCTATGCCGGTGGCTCGGCCGGGGCGATCAACGGGTCGGTGCAGCAGGGGGTGGGCATGGTGACCCGCTTCACGACCCGCCAAGGGGCCACGCTTCCCTATGGCACCGGCTGCCCCGGCGACGGTGGCTTCGTGCCGGTCGCCGAAGTCCTCGAGATCCCACAGCCGGGCATGATCTGGAATCACCGCGTCAGCAACGCCGCGTCGCAGCGGTTGTGCATCTGGACGATCGGTGGCACCAACACGACGCCGCTCCAGCTCGATCTGACCCAGCTGCTCGGCTTCGGGGCATCTGGCTGTCTGCTCCGCAACGAGGCCGTCAACACGTTCACGACCACCACGGTCGGCGGTGGCGCGGGCGGCGGCCTCGCGACGCTCACGCTGCAGCTGCCGGCGACCGGCGGCTATGTCGGCTTGTCGCTGTTCACGCAGTGGGTCGTGTTCGACCCGCTGGCGCAGAACGGCGTGCTGTCGGTCACAAACGGTAACTGGTCGATCGTGTCGCCGGTCGGCGGCTGACCCGCCGAGCCCCGTCCGCGGCCGCCACGATCCCGCTCGTCGGCCGCCACGCCCCAGACTCGGGCTCTTTTCCCCGATCCGCTGAATTCGGGAAAGGTCTCTCTACTACCGGAGTAGTTGCTGCCGACTACTCTGGTAGTAGATTGGCCGCATGAAAGGACCTCGCAATCTCGGCGACCTGCAGTTGGCGATCCTGCGCACGCTCTGGCAGCGCGGAGCCGCACCGGTGGCGGAAGTGCACGAGCTGCTGCGCGATCGCGGCCTCGCGCTGACCACCATCGCGACGATGTTGCGCAAGATGGAGGAGAAGGGCCTCGTCTCGCACACCGAGCAGGGCCGGCAGTTCCTCTATCGCGCCGAGGTCGACCCGGAGCTGGTGCAGAAGAACCTGGTCGGCGACCTCGTCACGCGGTTGTTCGACGGCGATCCACTGGCGCTCGTCAATCACCTGCTGCGCGCCGGTGAGATCGAACTCGGCGAGCTCGACGACCTGCGCCAACGGGTCGCCGCCGCCGAACAGAAGCAGCGCAAGGGGAAGCCATGAACGGCCTCGATCTCGCCCCGCTCGGCGGCTGGCTGCTGACGTTCGCGCTGCACTCGACGATTGCGCTGGCGAGTGCGTGGACGATCTCGGTGGCGCTCGGTCGTCGGGCGCCGGCCCTGCAGGAGACCCTGCTGCGCTGGTCGCTGTGGGCCGGCCTGGTCAGTGCGACCGTGCAGTGCACCGTGCTCGGCAGTCCCTGGAGTCCACGAACGTTGCTGGCGCCAGCCGTCGTGGCCGGTGCCGACGCGGCGATCGCCCCGCTCGACACCGATCCACTGCTGGCCCTGGCGTCGTGGTCGCCGCCGCCGCCCGCGCCGTCGCTGGCCGCCCGGCTGTCCACCGACGAGTTGATCGTGGCGCTCGCCGCGTTCGCGATGCTGCTCGGTCTCGGCTGGCTGCTGCGCGTGCAGTGGCGGTTGCGCCGTCTGCTCGCCGACCGCCGTCCCGAGTCGTGCTCGCGCGTGTTGACCACCGCCGCCGAGATGGCGCGCCGCGCCGGCCTGCAACAGTCGCCGCAGCTCAGTCGCAGCGAACGGATCCGCACCCCGATCGCGTTCGGCCTGCTGCGCCCCGAGATCTGCTTGCCGGCGCAGGTGACGGAGCTGAGCGACGAGTCGCTGCGCGCGATGCTGGCGCACGAGGTCGCGCACCTGCGCGGTCGCGACCCGGCCTGGATGTGGGGCGCGGTGTGGCTGCAGGCGCTGTTCCCGTGGCAGCTGCTGCTGGTCGCGGTGCGGCGGCGCTGGACGCACCGGATCGAACTGCGCTGCGATGCGACCGCCGCCGAGCAAGCCGGTGCGACCGCGGTCGCGCGCTGCCTACTCGACGTGGCAGGCTGGCTGCAGCGTCCGGCCGAGCCGTCGCTGCTGGCGCTCGGCATGGCGTCGCGACCGTCGGCTCTGCGCGAACGCGTCGAAGCGGCGCTGCAGGGCGCGCCGGCGGCCCGTTCGTCGCGGCTCGCGTCGGCGGCGTGTGGTGCCGCGGTGCTCGGTGCGCTGACGTTCGCCGCGCCGGGCGTGGCCGCGATCCCGGTCGAGGGCGAAGCGCTCGCGGCGATCGTGATGCCCGATGCACCGTCCGCGGCCGAATCGCCGCTCGCCCGCGGTGCCTCGCTCGCCGACCAGCTGCGGGCCGAGCACGAGGATCTGCTGGCCGAGGCCGCGCAGCTGCGCGCCGAGCTGGCCACCCGCCGCGTGTCGCCCGAACTGCGCTCGCTGCAACAGCAACTCGAGTCCCGCCTGGTCGCGCTGCAGCGATTGCAGCAGCGGCTGCAGGAAGTGCTCACCCGTTCCGAATCCCGTTGATCCGTTTCCCGAGAGGAGAAGCCACATGAGTCCGTCGATCGTGATCCGTCTTGCCATGGCCGCGTTGGCCACCGCGTTCGTGCTGCCGGCCCAGTCGGAGCCTGGCCGACCTGCTCAGCCCCGCGCGGGCAAGCAAGAGGCGAAGGCCGACGAGAAGGTGCAGACGCGCCTCGCCGAGGTCATCGCGATGCTCGAGGAGGACGACCTCACGCCGGAGCAGCGCGCCGAGGCGAAGAAGAAGCTGAAGGAGATCGGCGATCGCTTGCGGAAGGATGCCGCCGCGAAGGTCAAGCCGGTGGCGGTGCTGCCGATGGCCGAGGGCATGGAGATCGCCGGCGACGGCGACCACGTCATCGTGAAGTCGAAGGAAGGCGTCTATGTCGTGCAGCCCAAACTCCAGCCGGCTCGTGAGGTCGAGGGCTTCCCGGCCGTGATCAGCGAGCCGGTCGAAGGTCGTCGGGTCATGGTAGTCGCCCCCGATACCGCGGCCCCCTCGGTGCCGGCCCCGGCCCGCCCGCCGAAGGCGCCGAAGCCGCCGAAGTTCCCGACCTTGGCCGAGGTGCCCGCGGCGCCAGAGGCGCCGCCGGTGCCGGACCTCGCCGACCCGGTGGCGCCGATGTCGGTCGAAGGCATGCCGCTGCCGAAGCCGCTGCCGAAGCCGCGGCCGCGCGTCACCCGCACGCGTGTGGTCGAGACGCATGAGCAGCCGGTCGAGGTCGTGGAGGGGCTTCCGCTCGAGATCGCTGTCGAGGAGGCCCAGGGCCAGAGCGAGCTGCGCTGGGCCAAGGCCCAGGAAGCGCTCGAGGAAGCTCGCGCCGTGGCGGAGGTCGAAGGACGCCGGCTGAAGCTGAGGTATCGCGCTCTCGACGGGGCTCGCGCTCGGTTGGACGAGGTGCGCCAGTCGGAGCTCGACCTCGCGGCTCCCATGCACCCTGACGTGGTGCGCGCAAGGTTCGAGGCCGCGCGTGCCCAGGATCAGGCGGAGGTTTCCCGCGTCAAGGCGGCCGAGGTGCGGCGCCTAGCCGACGCGGTGCGCTCCGCCCGTGCCGAGCGCGTTCCTGCCGAGGCTCTGCCGCGGCTGCGCGAGCTGCCGCTCCTCTCGAGGTCCCTCGACCGCGAGGCTGCCAAGGAAGCGAAGTCCGTGTTCGGTCGCGTCGCGGAGACCCGACCGGCCGAGGCCGGCGACGACGAGATCCGCGCGCTGATCGACGAGATGCGCGCCGAGATGCGGCAGATCCGCGCGTTGATGCAGGAGCTGCGCACGCGCTCGGATCGCGAGGAGGACGCGGAGGAAGGCGTCGGCGCGGGCGGCGGCAAGGGGGCCTCGAGCGGTGGTGGCGCCGGCTTCGGTGGTCCGCAGTCCGGGGCCGCGTCGGTGTTCGGGGAAGCGCCGAAGGCGCGCCGCGTGCGGGTGCTGCGCGGTGCTGCGGCGTCGGGTGGCGAGGCGGGTGGCGGCGATCCGGCTCCGGCCTCGTCGCCGTCCTCTGCGTCGGCCGGCGGTCGCTGAACGCCGTTCGCCAGCGCTACTTCGCGGCCGCTTCGGCGGCCGTGACATCGCGCTCGAACGGCCGCTCCTCGCCGGCGCGCAGGCGGCGCAGCACGACGCGCGCGAACGTGTTGTCCGGGTTGCGCGCGGTGGCCTGTTCGAGCCAGGCGATCGCCTGCTGGCGCTTCTGCTGCAGGTAGTTCGCCATCGCCGCGAACACCGCCGGGCGCTCGTCGTCGACCAGCGCCTCGGCGGCGAACTCGAAGTGCTCGAGGGCGCGCTGCGGATCGTGACCGAGCAGCTTCGGCGCCAGCAGTTTGCGCAGGCCGAGCGAGATGTGCAGGCGCGGGTCGTCCGCCGCGCGCTGGCTCGCCGCCTGCAGCGCGTCGTGGATCCGGCCGTTCCACTGCAGGGCGCTGGCGAGGCCGGTGATGCGCTGGCCGAGCAGGCCCGCTTCGATGCGGAACAGGTCGGCGCTGTCGTCGCCGAGTTCGCGCGCGCGGGCCGCGGCGGCGAGGCCGCGCTCGAGGTCGGCGGCGACCTCGGTCGGCAGCTCCTTCCAGGTCGGGGTGCCGACGGCCATGCCGCGGTGGTGCGAAGCGAGCAGCGCCCGCTCCAGGTAGGCCTCGGCCAGCAGGTGCCAGCAGTGGCGGTCGTCGGCGCGTTCGCGGACGGTTGCCTGCAGGGTCTCGATGACCTTGCCGACGGCAGTCGGGGTGCAGGCGCGGCGGGCCTTCTGCAGGTTGTCGCCGAGGGGGTCGATGGCGGCGGTCGCGCGGTTCGTGGTACCCGCGGCGGCCGGCACGGCGACATCGGGGGCGGCGCCAGCGCGCAGCATGACCCAGGCGGTGCCGCCGACGGCGGCGGCACAGACGAGGCAGAGGATCGGCAGGCGCTTCATGGTCGGCGGGGCAGGGGGGTGGACTCGGGTTGCTGGCGGCTACGGGTCCCCTGGGTCAGGATTGGGATTCGGGGTGTCGAGGGTCGGGCTCGGGAGCTGCGTGGTCGGTGCTCCGACAGATTTTCCGGTAGCCTGCGAACTTCTCGCCTCTGTCAGGACGGATCGCCTTTGTTCGCCTCGAAACGACCAATCTGAAACCGACCACCGCACTCACATGCTAAGAACCGTAACGAGTTACGGGCTGCTCGCCTCGGCCCTTTTTGTTCCTGGCCTGCTCGCGCAGGCGCAGTCCACTGCGCCCGCCAAGAAGGTCGTGACCTACGACCAGGGCCAGCAATGGCCTGCCAACATGCTGCTGCGCACGGACGGTGCGCTGCAGGCGGTCCCGAACCAGCTCGCCTTCGGCGGTGGCGTCAAGCAGGTCGCACAGCAGGTCAACGACATCGCCGTGGTGCCTGCAGTCTCCGGGGGGCAGGCCGAGCGGATCATTGCCGTTGGTGCCAGCGGAGCGACCACCTACTCCTGGCAGGCTGGTTCAACGTTGCCCGGTGGCCTGAACGTGGCTGGGTCTCTGGCGGCGGTGCCATGGAACGTGCCTGCGCTGCAGGGGGCCAGGGGGGTTCGCGCCCTCGCATTCCATGTCAATCAGGTTCGGGCCCAGGCGGCTGCGATCCTGATGGCGGACGGGACGACGATATCCGTCTACCGTCTGGGGGCAGCGAACCAGTTGCTGGCGAGGTTCACGGTTGGCCTTCCGGTCGAGGACTTCGCCTTGGTGACCACCTCGACCAACGAGCTGCGAGTCCTGGTCCGTACCGGTCTGTTCGTCCGGAACTACACGGTTGCGGGTCGTTTCGACGCCACCTGGGATCTGACGGCGACGTTCGGTGCAGGCAGCCGATTCGTCCCCATTCGTGGGGCGGGCTCCTGGCAGGTGGCCTGGTTGCACAAGAACCCGAGTGGCAGGTGGCAGTTGGGCTACTTCGCGGATGCCGCGTCCGGGTTCACGACGACACCGGTCGGCCTGAACCCCGGGGATCTCGTGCACGGGGCGTTCTTGGTGAAGGTCGACGCCGACGCTTTCCGTGACCTCGTCGTCAAGACGGGTGCCTCGACGAAGTGGTATGCGGGGACGGGTGCGGCCGGGATGCCGTTCGAGGATGTTCCGGTTCTGGCCGAAGAATCGGTCGGTGGTGCATGTGAGCCGGACCTCGTGCTGTCCGAGGCGGGCCGGGTCGTTCGGCTCGCGGATGCGGATTCCATGGGAGTGACGGGTTGGAACAAGCTGCAGAATCCCGCTGCCCAATCATTCCTGACTGGCAACCCGTCGAGCGGGTCGCCCGGGATCTCGCTGGACGATGGGAACGCCTTGCAGGACTGGCAGCACCCGATTCGCTTCGAAAGCTTGATCGCCGTCGATGGTTCCTATCTGGCGGGCCTGCAGGCGGGTGGGCAGGACCTGGACAATGACCTTCATGTGCAGGTGCTGTCGTGGATCGTCACCTGCACCAGGACTGGCAGCACCGCTCAGGAATTCAGCATCGACTTGATCAAGGAAGAGGACAACTACACCGTGCGGCTGCTGGCGTCGCATGGTGTCGACGGGGGGGGCTGGGCCATCCCGATGTATATGCAGGGGTCTCAGAGCGACTTGCAGGGGGCGCCCGTCGTGTCTCCTGGGCCGAGCAACTTCGTCCAGCGTCAGCAGATTACCTACCATCTCTGGGCGATCCGGTTGTTGGTGGGCTTGTCCCCCGAGGATCCGACCTTCGTGGGTGATCCTCTGATCCTCGGCTCTTCGCTCGATGCCGAAGATGTGTTTATCACGGACCATGTCACTCCCGACCTGGTCAATGATAATGCTCAATATGCCATCGGGGGGCGCAATTTCCCATTCCTCGATTACAGCACCGACTCGCTGAATCCGTTGCGGCAATTGATCGCTATTCCCAATCCCAATCAGTTCCCATCCACTCGCTTCTTGGCAGGGGATCCGATCGGAGTGATTACCCATCAAGAGGTGGGCCCGGCTCCGCCCTACGAGGAGGTGCCTGCGCCGAAGACGTCGAGAGGCGTCGTCGGACAGGTCCCCAAGAACAACCAATGAGAGCGGCGCCGGCAAGCGCGACTGCGAACAGCGGCCAGGTCGGCCTGCCTTGCCGTGCGATTGCCCCGCCACCCAAGCCGTGGATCCCGATCTGTGCCGCCAGGTAGGCGGCAGCTCGATCGCCAGCGGCAACCTCTCTGCGAGCTCGCCGGGCAGCCTCGGCCGCGCTCGCGCCGCTGGCGATCTCCGCCAGCATTGCCCTGGCCATGGCCAGGTGCAGACCCAGGCGCAGCGGTGCGTCGCTGGCCGCCACCGCCTGCGCGCCGGCCTGCAGGAAGGCGCCGGCCAAGGTCGCGGTGACGCTGTCGTCGCCGAGTCGCATCGGTCCGCGGTTCGCGTAGCACGCCGCCAGCATGACGAGGCCGTGTTGGCGCGTGGCGCGAATGGCATCCGCAGTCAGGTCCGCCGGCTCGGCGTCGCCGGTTGGCGACAGTCCGAGCGCAGCCGGATGCGCGGCGGATCGCGGGCGCCCATGGGCCAGGAGCAGGGTCAGGTCCCAGTGGCGAGCGGACGACTCCCGGAACGATCGCGCCGTGGCCCGATCCCCGACGCATTCGAACGGGGTGCCCGGCACGCCCGCGATCAGCTGCGCCCAGCCCGGATCCAGCGAGCCACCTGGTTGCACGGTGCAGCTGGCCAGGAACTCGGCGCCGGGGGTGAGGGTCGCGAAGCAGCGCGTCGCCACCAGCCCGGGATCCCGCGGTTCGGCGGCGCCTCGCTGGAGCGTCAGCAGCAGTGGCAGGGACTCCGTGGTCGCGACCGCGTACCGTTCGCCGAGCAGTTCGCCGGTGTCGAGTTCCAGCGCCTCGCTCGGCAGGCCACCCAGCAGCATGGAGCCGCAGAACGTCACATGGTGCCATTCGCGCAGCGCCCGGCCCAGGGACCCTTGCAGCAGGGTTTGCGCCGAGGCCCGGCTGGCGGCGCGCACGACCTCGAGCTGCTCGGTGTCGGCCGGCGCAACCGTCAGGGCGTCGAGTTCCTGGCGCACGATGTCCGTGAGCCGGCGCAGTTCGCTGGCACGCGGCAGTCGTTCGACCCGGATGCCGGTGCTGTCGATGGCGAATGCCAGCGACTGCTGCCACGCCGGCAGGTAGACCAGGGCTCCGTGTCCGGGCGGGAACAGCTCCTTGCAGAGCTGGCTCACGGTGCAGTCGGGGATGCTGCGCACGCGGCTCAACGAAGTGCATTCGTGCACCGCCAGAACGTGTGCCAACGCGGCCTCGGGACCGTGCAGCTCGAGGCTGAGTTCCAGCAGCTCGTGGATCGTGATCATCCGCCGGCCGAGGCGCAGGAAGCCGGTGCCGTCCTCGGACAACGGGACGGACTTCCATTCCCCGATCATCGCATCGAGATCGGAGCGCAGGGTCTGCTCATGGGTAAGCAGCGTCGGCCGGTCCCGCCGTTGCAGGCGGTGCAGCCTGGCGGTGAGCGCCCGCGTCACCCAGCCCTGTCGGTCCTTCGCTCGGATGTTGGCCAGGGGCTGCAGCGCTTGCTCTGCCTCGTCGAGCTGACCCCGCTGCAAGGCGTCGATGGCGGCGTGCACCATGAGTTGGCGCGCGAGGCGTGACTTGCCCTGCAACGTCAGCGCGGTCCGGATCGCAGGAGCCACTTCGGCACTGCGCTCGGGGTGGATCTCCCCGACGAGGCTCAGCGCCAGCGCCTCGATCGCTCGCAACCTGGCGGCCTGCTCGGCCGGTCGAATCCGGCTGGGCGGCAGCCGCCGCAACTGTTCCAGATGCGCCTGGATGCCTGCTTCGTCGTCGGCGGCCAGCAGCAGATCTGCCTGCGCATACATCAACTCTGCACGAGTCTCCGTCGCTCGGTCCTGGTCCGCCGGGCTGAGCTCCTCCAGGATCGTCTGCGCGCTGGCGATGGCCCTCGCGGCCAGTTCGAGTCGGCCCAGCGCGATGTCGATCTCCGCCTGCTGGCGCAGCCGCTTGAGCCGGTCGACCTCGTCCACCGGGGCAGGCGTCCGCTCGATGCGGTCCTTGGCGCTGGCGATGTGTCCCTCGGCCATCAGGCAGTCGACGAACCAGACCTCCCGATAGCGCGCCCATTGCCGCTCTTGGTCGGACGGCCAGGCGTGGTCGGATGGCCAGCGCTGTTCGCAGGCGCGGAGCAGTTCGAGGCCGGCGCTGGTGTCATCGAGCTGGATGACCGACTCGATGAACTTGGTCAGGAACCACGCGTGGAAAGCGGGTCTGCCTTCCAGGTGTGGCGCCAGGGACTGCGCCAGCGCGACTCGTTGCTCGGGCAGCAGCTGATCCAGCGGCGGTCGGCGCAGCATGCCGGGCAGCGCCTGCAGGCTGGCACCGCGGTCTTTCGTCGCCATCTTGGCCAGTCGCTCGACCAGCATCGGCACCGTCGCGGCATGGCTCGGGTCGCTCAAGCCGACCGTGAGCGCGTCGGCCGGCCCGTTCCCCGTGGCGGTCGATGGCTCCTGGCCCCGCAGCCCGCTCCCCGCGAACCCACCGACCGTCAGCGCGATTCCGACTGCCAGCCCGAGGTATCCGTCCGCCCGTCGGAGTGCCGCACGGTGACCCGCCAGCGGAACTGTCGCGGCAGAGAGTCGAGGATCGGTCGCCATCGAGGTGTCATCAGTCTGCCTGAAGACGCCACCGGTTGCCTCGTCAGGTCGACAATCGTCACCTCGTAGCTCGCCAGCTCCTGCGGTGGCCACGAGAAGCCTTCCGTCGGCGTCCACACCAGTCCCTGCACCTTGTCGGCGCCGAGCCTCGGATCCTCGGGCGGTGGCCCGTCCGAACGCGGTGGAGCGACGAACACCGCCACGGCCGCTGCCGCCGCCACGGCGACCGCGGCCCACAGCTTCCAGCGGCGTGCGGCCGGGCGAGCCAGGTCCTGCTCGCGACGGAACTCGGCAATGGCCGCCATCACGTCGACGCGCGGCGCTGCAGGCTCCTGCCCGACCGGAGTCCGGTCGGCCAGCGTGCTGCCGGCCTCGCGCAGTTCGCCGAGGGACTCGCGCATGGCGAGGATGGCATCGACCTGCTGGGAGAGGCGCGGGTCGGCAGCGAGCCGCTTGCGCACCAGAGGATCGGTCACGAAGCGTTCGCCGGTCGCCAGTTCGGCCAGCAGCTCCGCATCGCCCTCGGAACCCGGGCTCGAGTTCATCGCGCTCTCCAGGGGAGGATGCCGTTGGTCATCACGGACTTCATTTGTTCGATGCCTCGATAGTAGCGCCCCTTGATCGTGTTGAGGGTGATTCGCAGGCGTGCCGCGATCTCGACGAAGGTAAGGCCGTCGAAGTGGTGCAGTCGCACGGCCTCGGCATCCTGCCGCTGCAGCTGCCCCATCGCCTTGAGCAGCAACTCGCGTTGCTCGAGTCGTTCGACCGCGGCGTCCAGCGCCCCCACTTCCTCCTCCGGCAGCGCCTTGGCCTGCTTGCGCTTGCGTCGAAAGGCGTTGCACGCTTCCAGGTTGCTGATGCGGTAGAGCCAGGCGTCGAGCGGCGCGCCGGCGGGGAACGTGCTGGCCTTGCGCAACGCGATCATGGTCGCTTGGCTGGCCAGGTCAGCGACCTCGTCGGTGTTGAGATAGCCGCCGAACCTGCGGTTCAGGCAACTGACGATGCGGCCGATGACCTGCAGGCGTTCGGCGAAGCGCTGGGTGGCGACCGGATCGCGAGACAGGAAGCCGCGGACCAGTGTGAGGTCCTGATCCGGGGTCGGGTCCGCGCTCGATGCGGGGTCGGGATGCTGTCCGGAGTCGGTCACGGCGTGGATCGAGGAGGCGACTGACGAGCGAAGGCGCGTAGCACCATAGCCTTGCGATGGCATCGAGTTGCAGCAGCTTCCCAGCCTGATCGTGCGCCGAGGCTTTGGCTGCAGTTCGGCTTGTCGGTCCATCTGCATCGTGCCCAGGAACCGTTCGCGGCGGGCCCCGAAGTTCGCGATGACGTGAATTCTTCGCCGGCGACCGCTATTCGGCGGGCAGCAGCAGCTCGACCGGATGCATCACCGCGATGTCGCTGCCGGCGCGCCGCAGGTGGCTCTGGATCTGCATCATGCAGCCCGGGTTGCCGGTGACGACCGCTCGTGCGCCCGAGGCGACCAGCGCCGCCGCCTTGCGTTGCCCGATCGGTTCGGCGACCTCCGGCTGCAGCAGGTTGTAGATGCCGGCCGAACCGCAGCAGTCCTCCGGTTTGTCGTGCTGCACCAGCTGCAGCTCCGGCACCTGGGCGAGCAATTGACGCGGTTGGGAGCGCACGCCCTGGCCGTGGCACAGGTGACACGGGTCGTCGTAGGCGGCGCGCAGTGGCCGCGGTGCCGGCGGCGCCGAGAGTCCCTGCGCGGCGAGGAATTCGCTGATGTCGCGGCACTTCGCGGCGAACGCCTTGCCGTCCGCGGTGCCGAGCAGGTGGCCGTACTCCTTCATCGCGCAGCCGCAGCCGGCCGAGTTGTTGATCACGAACTCGGCGTCGGCGAACGCCGTCAAGTTCGCGCGCGCCAGCTCGCGCGCCGGCTCCGGCAGGCCGGCGTGCACCAGCAGCGCGCCACAGCAGCGTTGGGCGGCGGGCACCTCGACGTCGAATCCGTTCGCCAGCAGCAGGCGCAGCGTGGCGCGATTCACGCGGCCGAACATCGGCTCCATGATGCAGCCGGTGAACAGCGCCACCTTGATGCCGCGGCGGGCCGTGCCCGCGGGCGGCGTGTGCAGTCCCGTCGGCAGCGGTGCGCGCTCGCGGCGGTTCGGCACCGGTGGCGCGATCGCCAGCGCATGCTTCGGGATCAGCCGGAGCTTGCCGGCGAGCCACTTCAGCCCGAGCACCTCGGCGGCGCGCAGCAGCGTGAACGCGAAGCGCACACGACCCTGACGCGCGACCACGTGGCGCAGCAGGAAGCGCGCGAGGCGCGAGGCCACGGCGGGGGCAGGCCGCTGGCGTTCGAGTTCGGCGCGTGTGGTCTCGAGGATCTCGCCGTAGCGCACGCCGGACGGGCACGCGGTCTCGCATGCGCGGCAGTCCAGACAGCGATCGAGGAACGGCCGGATCGCCTGCGGATCCTGCACGCGTCCCTCGGCCAGCGCGCGCATCAGGTAGATGCGACCGCGCGGCGAATCGGCTTCGACGCCGAGCACCTGGTAGGTGGGGCAGGTCGGCAGGCACAGGCCGCAGTGCACGCAGTCCAGCGAGCGCGTGTAGGCGGCGACGTCGGTCGGGCCGTGGGCCGCCGAGGGCTTTGGTTCAGACGAGGATGCCATGCGGATCGAGGGCGGCGCGAAGGCGCTCGGCGAGGAGTCGTTGACCGGGATCGATCGGGGTGCCGCGACCGCGCCGGGCCGGTGCGCCGTGCACGATCGCGGCGTTCGCCGCGAGGCGCGGCAGGGATGCCAGCACGGCGTCGGTGGTGGTGGGGTCCGGCGTCGCCAGCTCGAAGCGACCGCCACCGTGCCACAGCAGCGGCGCACCCGGGCACAGTGCGAGCAGCTGCGGCAGCGCACTCGGCAGGATCTGGCCGGCGATCACTTCGCCGCCGCCTCCGGCCCCTGCATGCGGCAGGTGATCGCGCCACGCGGTGGCGGTCTCCGACAGGCCGAGCTCACGCAGGTTCGCCTGCACGAACGTGGGCCGACCGGCGAGGCAGCCGTGCACCGTGCACCCGCCATCGCGGCCGCGGTGCAACTGCAGCGCCGACGGTGGCAGCGTCTGCTGTCGCAGCTGCGACAGCAGCGCACACGCCGCCAGTGGCTCGAGCCCGTTGACCGTGAACCAGGCGGCCGCGCGCGGCCGCGGCTTCAGCCGCAGATGCAGTCTGGTGACGACGAACAGCCGGCCCTCGCTGCCGACCAGCAGCTTGTGAACATCGAAGCCGGCGACGCTCTTCACCACCTGGGCGCCGGAACGGAACGGCGTGCCGTCCGCCAGCAGGCCCTCGCTGCCGAGCAGCAGCGTGCGCGGACTCTGGCCGCCGGCAGCGGCCGCGCCGATCGGATCGCTCGCGAACAGCCCGCCGATCGTGCCGCCACCGGGGCACGGCAGCTCGAGCCCGAGCGGCGCGAGCGCCGCGTCCAACGCCTGCCGCGTCACGCCGGTCTCGACCGTGCAGGTCTGGTCGGGGCCGTCGAGGCGGACGATCGCGTCGAGCCGCGACAGGTGCACTGGCGCTGCCGCAGCCGGCTCGGGCAGGCGCTGCTGGCGCGTGCCGCTGCCGACCAGGCGCACGCGGCCGGGCCGGCTCTGCAGCAGTTGCTGCAGTTCCATCGCCGAGGTCGGGGTGAAGGCGCCGCTCATCGCCGCTCCTCGACGTCGAGTACCTTGGCGACCATCTGCGGCCACTTGGCGACCTCGGCACAGGCGCCGCGCTGCGGCAGCACCTTGCCCGGATTGCAGCGGCCGGCCGGATCGAACACCGCGCGCACCTTCGCCATCACCTCGAGGTCGTGGTCGCCGTACATCATCCGCACGTGGTCCAGCTTCTCGCTGCCGATGCCGTGCTCGCCGGAGATGCTGCCGCCGAGGTCGACGCACAGCTGCAGGATCTCGCGACCGGCGGCGATCGTGCGCGCCGTCTGCGCGGCGTCGCGGCCGTCGTAGCTGATGTTCGGGTGCAGGTTGCCGTCGCCGGCGTGGAACACGTTGGTCAGCAGCACGCCGTGACGTTCGCCGATCGCGGCGATGCCGGCCAGCGCTTCCTCGAGCCGCGTGCGCGGCACCACACCATCGAGCACATAGAGATCGGTGTTGAGCCGGCCCATCGCGCCGAATGCGCCCTTGCGGCCCTTCCAGAGCCGTTTGCGTTCGTACGGGTCGGTCGCCTCCTCGCTGCGCAGCGCGCCGTTCCGCGCGAAGAACGTGCGCACCTCGGCGGCCTCCTCCTCGATGACCTGGTGCGGGCCGTCGAGCTCGACCAGCAGCACGGCGGCCGCATCGGCGGGGTAGCCGGCGCGGTAGACCGAGGCCTCGACGGCGCGGATCGTCGCCTGGTCGAGGATCTCGAGCGCCGCCGGCACCAGCCCGGCCGCGACGATGTCGCTGACCGTGCGGCAGGCCGCCGTCATCGAGTCGAACGCGGCCAGCAGCGTGCGCACGCCCTGCTGGTCGCGGCACAGGCGCACGATGATCTCGGTGGCGATGCCGAACGTGCCCTCGCTGCCGCAGAACACCGACAGCAGATCGAGCTGGCCTTGGTGGCGCGGGCCGGCGGCGCTGCCGAGGTGCGCCAGTTCGCCGTCGGGCAGCACGATGGTGGCGCCGAGCACGTGGTCCTGCGTCATCCCGTACTTGAAGCAGTGCGGGCCGCCGCTGTTCTCGGCCAGGTTGCCACCGATCGTGCACACCGACTGGCTGCTCGGATCCGGGGCGTAGTGCAGGCCGAGATGATGCACGGCCTGGGTCAGGTCGAGGTTGACGACGCCGGGTTGCACGACCGCGTAGAGATCGTCGGCGGCGATGTGCAGCACCTTGCGCATGCGCGCCAGGTCGATCACCACCGCATCCCCGCCGGCGGTCGGGCCACCCGACAGACAGGTGCCGGCACCGCGCGGCACGAACGGCACCGCGGCCGCGTGCAGCAGCCGCAGCACGGCCTGCACCTCGGCGGTGGTCTCGGGCAGCACGACGGCGCGCGGTCGCGACTTGTGCACGGTGAAGCCGTCGCACTCCCATGCCAGCAGGGCGTCCGGCGAGGTCAGCATTCGGCGCTCACCGAGCAAGCGGGTCAGTTCCTGGTCGAGGCGGGGCATCGGGGCCGGGCAGCATAGCCAGCGCCTCGGTGTCATCGCCCGGAGATCGTGCGGCGCAGAGCCATCAAGGCGCCCGGCCCCGGCGGCCGATGTCCGAGCGAGTCCATGCCACAGATCCAGGTCAAGAAGGTCGTCGCCGTCTGCTTCCTGGAAGCGGTCAAGCTGTGCCTCGATCAGCTCGGTGCGTTCCGCCTCGAGCTGTCGCAGCAGGGGGTGCCGGGTTCCCCCGACGTGGCCCGCTATTACGGCGAGGTGCGCCGCCTGCGCGACTACCTGCAGCGCTGTGTCAGCGCCTACCCCGACCAGGTCACGCTCGACATCGCGGCCAGCGACGCGTCGTTGCTGGTGGCCTGCTGCCGCCGCGCGGTCGAGGTCGCCGACGTGCGGCTGTCGGAGCAGGCGCTCGCCAACGACGAACGCCAGTGGCTGCAGCGCAAGCGGCAGGTGCTCGGCGACTGGGCCGTCGAGCTGGCCGAGAAGCCGTTGCTGGAGCTGCCGCTGAAGCGGCTGTCGTCGACGATCGGCGAGGCGACGCGCGGGTTGACGACGCGTCTGCAGCACAAGGTGTTCGGCGACGTGCGTGACCGGCCCAAGATCGTCGCGCCGAACAGCACGACGAGCATCATGACCGGCCTGCAGAGCTTCGGGGAGCAGATCGCGGCTCTCGACGAACCGGATCGTCCGCCCCTGCCGGCCGCCAGCACCACCGCTCCCGAACCGGTGGCGCCGCCGCCGGCGCCGCCGCAGCAGCAGCAGCCCGCGGCACCGCCGAAGCCGGCGGCCGTGGCTGCCCCGCCGGCACCGGTGGCCTGCAGCGTCGTGTTCGATCACCTGCGGCTGCGCGATCCGCGGTTGCGTTCGTTGGTCGGCATCGACCTGCGCAACTTCGAGCGGATCGTCGCCACCGGCGACTACCGGCTGGCGACCGTGCTGCTGGCGTCGTTGGTCGAGGCCGCCGTGCTCGACCACGTGATCCCGCGCCGCGCCGAGTTCGGGCTCACTGGCACGCCCGACACCTGGAACACCCAGGACCTGCTGATCAAGGTAATGGGTGGGCGCGGCACCCCGCAGGACCTTTCGCTCGCCTACCACCTGTTCTCGGCGCGCAACCTGCTGCGGCCGGCGCTGCAGATCGTCAATCCGGCGATCGTCACGATGTCGAGCTTCGAGCGCATGCGCGAACTGGTGCAGCGGGCGCTGCAGGCGCTCGGCTTCGCGCCGGCGACCAACGCGACCAACGAAGCGATGGCGCGCCCGGTCGCGGACGGCTGAGCCCGCTCACTGCGGCCGCGGCAGCCGGTCGGTGGTCGGATCGTTGCACTCAGGTGCCGTCCCGCGCAGTTCGGCGGAGCGCCGCTCGACCGCGCCGAACACGCGCAGCAGGTTCTGCCCCAGCACCTTCTCCACGGTGGCATCCGGTTGGCCGGCGGCCAGCAGTTCGTAGGTGAGCCGCGGCAGGAACGTCGCGTCGTCGATGCCCGCCGGCACGCACGGCACGCCGTCGAAGTCGCTGCCGAGCCCGACGTGGTCGGGGCCGGCGATCTCGATCGCGCGCAGCAGGTGCGCGATCAGCACCTGCAGCGGTGGGCGCTCGACCGGCGGGAACCGTTCGTCGAGGTTGGCCAGCGCCTGCCGCAACTCCGGGCTGTCGGCCGCGAACGTGTCGCGCGCCGACTTCTCCTGGATGCGTCGCGTGGCCGCGCGCGCCGAGCTGCGCTTGCCGTACTCGGCGTCGAGGAAGCCGCAGTTGTAGTTGATCATCACCACGCCGCCCTGCTCCGCCAGCGCGCGCAGCATGTCGTCGGTGATGTTGCGCGGGTGCGGGCAGATGCTGCGCAGCGAGCTGTGCGAGCAGATCACCGGCGCGGTGCTGACCTGCAACACGTCGGCGAACGTCGCGTCGCTGACGTGGCTGACGTCGACCATGATGCCGAGGCGGTTCATCTCGCGGACCACCTTCTCGCCGAGTCGGTTGAGCCCGCCCCAGCGCGGCTCGGCCGGCGCGCACGAGTCGGCGAACTCGTTGTGGTTGGTGTGCGTCAGCGTCATGTAACGCACGCCCAGGCGATGGAACTGGCGCAGCAGGCCGAGGTCGCCCTCGATCGCGTGGCCGCCCTCGATGCCCATCAACGCCGCGTGCCGCCCGGCGCCGACCGCACCGGTCAGGGTCGCCGTGCTGGCGCACAGCACCATGCGGTCGCTGTGCCGTTCGACGGTCCGCACCAGGCCGTCGATCATGTCGAGGGCGCGGCGCGCGCTGCCGTTGGCGGCGCCGGCGTCGCGCGGCCGCGGCCAGTCGTCGTTGATGCTGCTCGGTGGGGTCGCGAACAGGGCGCCTTCGTCGCCGAAGAACCGCGAATCGACGTAGATCGAGTAGAACACAGCGTCGAGGCCGCCCTCGGCCGCGCGCTGCAGGTCGACGTGGCCGTCGCTCGCGCGCGGGCCCATGTCGAAGCCGTGGTCGAGAATGCGCGTGGTGGTGTCGATGTGCGTGTCGACGACGATCGCGCGGTGGTGCAGCGCCCAGGCCCGCTGCCACAGTTCGGCCTGGTAGCCGGCCGGTGGCCGTGGACACGGCGGTACCGGTCGCGGGCCCTGGGCCGGGAGCACCGTGGCGAGCAGGAACGACGCGGCCAGGACGATGCGCATGTGGCCATCGTTGGCGCCGTCGATCGAGTCCGCAACGGGCGGCCCCGGGTTCGTTCCCTCGGCCATTGCGCAATCCGGCCCAGCCCGTATGCAAGGCAGCCCCTTTCCGCCTCCGGAGACAGCACGTTTTGCGCCTGTTCGCGATCAGTGACCTGCACCTGAGCTTCGGCGTCGACAAGCCGATGGACATCTTCGGGCCGCAGTGGGTCGGTCACGCCGAGCGCATGCAGCGGGCGTGGGACGAGATGGTCGGGCCCGACGACTGGGTGCTGGTCGGCGGCGACACTTCCTGGGGGCTCGATCTCGCCGAGGCGAAGCCGGACCTCGACTGGCTCGGGGCGCGGCCGGGTCAGAAGGTGCTGATCAAGGGCAACCACTGCACCTGGTGGCAGTCGCGCAGCAAGGTCGAGAAGGTGCTGCACCCGTCGATCCATCTGCTGCAGAACAACGCGATCAAGATGCCCGACGGCACGGTCGTGGTGGGCACGCGGTTGTGGGACCCGCCGGACGCGCCGTGGGCCGATGCGCAGGCGGTGACGGTGTTCGCGCGCGAGCTCGAACGCTTCAAGCTGTCGATCCAGGAAGGGCGCAAGCTCGGCGGCTGCACACCCGGCGGCGCGCGCACGATCGCGCTGGTGCACTATCCGCCGCGCTACAGCGACGGTCGCGAGACCGGAGCGGTGGCGCTGCTGAAGGAGGCGCAGGCGCAGGTGTGCGTCTACGGCCACCTGCACGGCAAGGATCACAAGTATGGCTTCCAGGGGGTCGCCGACGGGATCCGCTACTACCTCGCCGCGGTCGACGCGATCGACTTCCAGCCGATCCCGATCGAACTCGTGTGAGAGCGATGGTCGGGGCGCGCAGCGGGCTGGCTGCCGGCGCCGCGGCGGCGCTCGGTTGACGCACCTCGGCCCGCTCGGATAGCACGCGGCGATGCGTACCGCTGCCCCTTGCCTCGCGTGGATCCTCGCCTGCGGCTGCGCGTCCACGGGCAGCTCCGACCCGACGCCGGTCGATGGCGCCGGCGCACTCACCCTCGAGCGCCTGCTGTCGCGGCCGGCGCTGACCGGCACCGCGCCTGCGGCCCCGCTCTGGTCGCCGGACAGCCGCCGGCTCGCCTTCCTCTGGAATCCGGACGCCGAAGCACGCCGCGAACTGTGGCTGTTCGAGGCCGACGGCTCCGGCCTGCGTCGACTGACGGACGCGACCGAGGGCAGCTCCGCAGTGCAGGCGATGGCGTGGACGCCGGATTCCGCCGCGCTGGTCTACCTGCGTTCGGGGAAGTTGTGGCGCACGGACCTGACCGGCGTCTCGGCCCCGGTCACCGCACTCGCCGCCGACGCCGCCGAGCTCGCCGTGTCGCCGGACGGCCGCTGGGCGTCGTTTCTGCAGGGCGGGGACCTGTGGCTCGTCGACCTTGCCGGGGGCGCGGTGCGGCAGGCGACGCACATCGGCGTGCCCTCGAGCTCGGATCTGCCGATCGGTGTCTATCGGCGGCCCGAGGTCGAGATCGGGCCCTACGTCTGGGGCGGACCGAGCTACGCGTGGGCGCCGGACAGCCGCACCATCGCCGTGCATCACGTCGATCGCCGCGCGGTGCGGCAGGTGCCGTTCCCGGATTACCTCGGCGACGAGACCCGGGCGAACCTGATTCGGCGCCCCTACCCGGGTGACCCCAACGAAGCCCGGTCGGTCGGGCTGCTGCACGTCGACACCGGCGCGCTGCGGCTGCTGACGTTGCCGGACCCGACCTCCACCCGCATCGTCGATTTCGCTTGGTCCGCCCAGGGACGCCTGTTGATCGACCGCGAGGCCGACACCTGCGTCGACCGCTGGCTGCACGTGCTCGACTCGGCCGCGGCGGAGCCGAGCCTGCTCTGGCACGATCGACGTGAGACCCGCGTCTACACCACGGTCGGCTCCGCGTGGCACCCGGACGGCGCGCACGTGATCGTGCTCGGCGACCTCGCCGACCGCTACGCGCTCTACGCAGTGCACCGCGAACGACCGGAGCTGCGGCTGCTGACCGACCCCGCGTTCGACGTGACCGGCGGCCCGACGGTCGCCGCGGACGGCGCGATCTTCTACACCGCCAACCTGCCGAACCCGTACGAGGTCCACGCCTGCCGCACGTCGCTGGCCGGCGCGCCGCAGCGGCTGACCACCCGACCGGGAGAAGTGCGGCCGTACCCGTCGCCCGACGGTCGGCAGCTCGCGCTGCTGCACAGCTGTGACACGAACCCGACCGAGCTCTACCTGCTCGATCCGGCGAGCGGCCGCGAGCGTCGCATCACGCAGTCGCCGCCGCCCGAGTTCCGGGAGCGCTCGTGGGCCGAGGCCCGCTACGTGACCTTCCCGAGCCGCGTCGACGACGCGACGCTGCACGCCCGCATCCTGGAGCCGAGGGGCCTCGACCGCTCGCGACGGCATCCGGTGATCTTCGGCCCGGTCTACTCGAACACCGTGCGCAACCGCTGGGCGGGCTTCTGGAGCACGTTCCAGCAGCTGCTCGTCGATCGCGGCTACATCGTCGTGCAGGTCGACATGCGCGGCAGCACCGGCTACGGCCGCGCGTTCCGCGAGGCATTCCTGCTCGACTTCGCCGGGCGCGACCTCGACGACCTCGCCAGCGCGGTCGCCTACGTCGAGAGCCTGCCGTACGTCGATCCGGACCGCATCGGCGTCTGGGGCAGCAGCTACGGCGGCACGCTGACCGCCTACGCGTTGCTGAAGAAGCCGGGGCTGTTCGACGCCGGCGTCGCGTGTGCGGCGGCCGTCGATCCGCGCTTCTTCGGCAGCGACGACGTCGCGATCGTGCGCCGCCCCGACAGCCACCCCGCAGCGTTCCTGCGCGGCGCCGCGCAGTACGCGGCGAACCTCGCGGATCCGTTGCTCTTGATCCACGGCATGCAGGACCAGGTCGTGCCGTTCAAGACGGTCGCCGATCTCGCCGAGGCCCTGATGCGGAACGGCAAGGACTTCGACTTCGCGTTCGCTCCTGCCGCGACGCACGGCTGGACCAGTTCGCCGCACTACGCCCGCTACCTGCTCGGCAAGCTGCTCGCGCACTTCGAACGCCATCTGGGTGACGGCCGCCGTTCCCGATAGAACGGCGGCATGACCAGGGTCCGGCTGCTCTGCTCGTTCGCCCGGCGCGGTTCGCTGCTGGCGCTCGCCCTCCTGCTGCACGGCTGCGCCACACCACCGCCGCCGCGATCCGCCGACTACGCGGACCTGCTGCGGCTGTTCGAGGATTGGCGGACGTTCGAGCGACCGCCGTTGCGCGACGGCGCGCCGGACTACGGTGCTTCGCGCCTGGCCGAGGCCCACGCCGCGTGGCAGGTCCTGCGCGATCGCCTGCACGCGATCGACCCGAGCGGCTGGCCCGTCGAGCAGCAGGTCGACTGGCACCTCGTGCGGGCGGAACTCAACGGCTTCGACTTCGACCACCGGGTGCTGCGCCCGTGGGCGCGCGACCCGGCCTTCTACCAGCAGGTCTGGACCCACCAGAGCGACACGCCGGCACACGAAGGGCCCTGCAACCACGCGCTGGTCGAACTGTGGACCTACGCGTTCCCGCTGTCGCCCGCCGACGCGGAGCGGCTGGCGACGGAGCTGCGCGGGATCCCGCCGCTCCTGCGCCAGGCACAGGCGAACCTGACCGGCGACGCGCGGGATCTCTGGCTCGCGGGCACCCGCACGATGCGGCAGCAGGCGACGGCGCTGCGCGTGCTCGGCGGCCAGCTCGGCGCCGATGCGAGCCTCGCCCTGCGCGACGCGCTCGGCGACGCGCAGCGGGCGACGCAGGCCTTCGTCGTATGGCTCGACGAACAGGCCCCGTCGAAGACCGGCCCGTCCGGCATCGGCAAGGAGGAGTACACCTGGTACCTGCAGAACGTGCACCTCGTGCCGATGACCTGGGAGGACGAAGAGCGCCTGTTGCAGCGCGAACTCGACCGAGCCTGGACCAACCTCCGCCTCGAAGAGCACCGCAACCGCCACCTGCCGGAGCTGCGCGACGCCGCGACACCGAAGGAGTACGACGCGCTGGCCGACGAGGGCGTGCGGCGGCTGATGGCGTTCGTCGGCGAACGCGACGTGCTCGACGTCACCGCGAACATGGAGCCGGCGCTGCGGGCGCACCTCGGCACGTTCGTCCCGGGCGGGCAGCGCAACTTCTTCGCCATCGCGATGCACTTCGATCCGGTGACGCTCTACACGCACTTCTATCACTGGTGGGATC
>JALORC010000190.1 GCA_025459175.1 Planctomycetota bacterium
TCTTCACCGTCAGCGGGCTGATGCTCAGGATCATTCCGATCTCCTGGTTGCTCTTGCCTTCGCGCACCCACTTGAGGATCTCGACCTCGCGGTCGGTGATGACCTGCTCGCCCTCCTCGACGTCGCCGCGCAGCGGTGTCGGCCGCTCGCGCGCCAGGGCCCGGCAGTACGAGTTGTAGACATGCGGGGCGAGCAGTTCGAGCAGGAAGCGGTGGCGCTCGGTCGAGGGCGAGTTCAGCGCGACGAAGCTGAGAAAGTAGTGCGCACCGGCACCCATCTGCGTATTCGGGATGCCATGCACCAGTGCCTCGCCGAGGCCGAGGGACTGCATCTCCGCGGCCAGGCGGGACTCGGCCTGACCGCCTGCCCGGGTGCTGATCGACATCGGCTCCGCACCCAGGCTGAGCCACAGTTCGACCATCTCGGCCGCCAGCCCCTGCCGCGGATGACACAGGCGCGACAAGGTGTTGGGGTGGATGGGCACGTGATAGAAGTAATCGAAGAACATCCGCCCGCCGCCGCTGCGCGGCAACCCGCACAGCAAGACGCCATGCGGGATCAGCGACTGCAGCGCGCCCTGGGTCCAGGCGAAGAACTCCACCCGGCGCCGCACCCGCATCGCCTCGCCCAACGCGGCGATGAAGGTGAACGCCTCGGCCGCCGACATCGCGGCCGCCTCGCTGTCGCGTGCAATCCGCAGTTCGGCGCTCATCGGTCAGTACGCATTGGTCTGCCGCAGAACGATGCGGATCGTCTTGAGGATGATGAGCAGATCGAGCCCGACCGACCAGCGCCGCAGGTAGTCGAGGTCGTACTCGACGCGTGCCCGCATCTTGTCGACTGAATCGGTCTCGCCGCGGTAGCCGTTGACCTGCGCCCAGCCGGTGATGCCCGGCTTGACCTTGTGACGGATCATGTAGCCCTTGATGACGCGCCGGTACATCTCGTTGTGGGCAACGGCGTGCGGACGCGGTCCGACCAGACTCATCTTTCCTTCCAGCACGTTGAACAGCTGCGGCAACTCGTCGAGCGAGGCCTTGCGCAGCCAGCCGCCGAGCCGCGTCACGCGCGGATCGTTGCGGGTCGCCTGCGCGATCACCGGCCCGTCCTCGTTCACCGCCATCGACCGGAACTTGAACACGTGGAACTCGCGGCCATCGAGGCCGTAGCGGCGCTGGCGGAACAGCACCGGCCCCGGCGAGGTCGCCTTGATCGCGATCGCGATGCACACCATCAGCGGCCCCGCCAGCAGCAGCAGCGTGGCGGCGAGCAGCTTGTCACTCGCGTTCTTGACCACGCCGTTGATGCCGGCGAACGGTGTGTCGCAGACCGCGACCACCGGCACGCCGTTGATGTCGTCCACCCGCGCCTGGATCAGGTCGAAGATGAAGATGTCAGGCACGAAGAAGATCGACGCCGTGGTGTCCTGCAGTTCGTCGAGGAGCTTCAGCACCGCCGGCTGGGCCGCCATCGGCAGCGCGATGAACACCGCGTCGACCCCGTTGCGCTTGACGTGCTCGGCGGCGGCGGCGATGCGCCCGAGCAGCGGACCGTCATCGGGCGACAACGCCTCGGCGTCGTCATGAAAGAAGCCGGCGAAGCGAAACCCGAGAGACGGCTCGTCGCGCAGGCTGCGTGCCAGACGGCGGCCGACATCGTTGGCGGCAATGACGACCGCGCGTCGATTGCCGTCGATCGCGAGAAGCTGCGGCGTCACCAGCGGAATCGCGCGGTGCGCGGCATACAGAACGATCGGCGTACTGAGGCCCCATACCCACAGCATCGCCGGCTCGAAGTACCAGACGAAGCGGGTGACGTAGCCGAGCAGCATCAGCAGACCGAAGACCAGTGCCCAGTTGGCGACGATGCTCGCGAACAGGCTCTGCCGCAGGCGCCGCACCGAGACGTCGCCCGGGAAGGTCAGCGAGAAGGCGATCAGCGACAGGATCAGCTCCGGCGGCTCGAAGGGCGTGCCGACCAGCGCGCAGCTCGCCACCAGCGAGCAGACGATGAGAACCGGTTCGAGCGACATCCGCACCAGCCCGAGCACCGACGTGCGTCCATGACGCAGTCCGATCGCATGTGAATTGACGAGCATGGCTGTTCAGCGGTGGCACCAGCGAGACGCGGACGTTAGGAACTGAATGTGACGCGTGCGCTGCGCCATTGCGACATGAAGCCGGGATCGCACCGATCGAACCCGGCAGCCGCCGGCCGCGGCATGCGCTGTCCAGGTCAGCTGCTGACCAATTCCCCGTCGCGGGACGCCACACGACGCTGGCTGCGGACCACCGCGCACAGAACAACCAGCCCGGCCACCAGCATCGCGACCACACCCGGCTCCGGCACCGGCTGGATCGCGGCCATGTTGATCGCGGCGGGCGGATCGAAGTAGAACAGCGCGCGCGGCAGCACCAACGCGCTGCTGCCGAGCGCGACCCGCGGCGCGTCGAACGCAAGCGGCTGCAGCCGCGGCGGCAGCGGTTCGAGCATCGAGAACACCGGCTGCGCGCGCACGTGCACGTCACGCCACGGCTGCGGCGCCAAGTCCGGCACGACCCCGCGCGGAACGACGCTCGGCACCTCGGCTTCATCCGGCGCCAGAAGATACGGCCACGACGGAATCCAGCGACGCCATGAGTGCACGCCAGTCCGGTCGCCGAGGATCGATCCCGCGACCGCATCGGCGCGCAGCAGCGACCGATCATCGGCCGTAGTCGAGGCGGACGCCGTGGATAGCGACAGTGCGCAGAACAGTGCGACGAGGGCGGGTAGCCACCGGCTGGCGCGAAGCATGGTCGGTCTCCTGGAATCGGTACGGTCGGCAAGGCCGCGACACGTGCACGCATGAATGGGTGCCTTCGTGCATCGGCGCGCGGCCGGTGCAGCAGCACGACGCTGCGGCATGGCGGCAAGCTACGCAGCGGTCGTGACGCCCTCGCATCGCCGGTCCGTCTCAACGGACGTTGTTTGATGAGCACTTCGGCTCATCCGTGCGTCGCACGCGTCACACCGCTGACAATTCAGCGACGACGCCCGCGCACGGCAGGCGGACCACGCGCGCCACCGGGGCCGACCGGACCACGGTCCTGTGCCACAAGGCTCAAGCGCGGCCGCCGGCCTGACGCCGATCTGTCATCTGGCGCGTCGAACATGTGCACGTGCGCAGCCGACGCGGCGACCCGCAGGTCACTTCACCCTTCCCTCCCCGCCCCTGTTACTCCATGGCCTCCAGCTTCCTTCCAGCGGCCGCCTGGCCGCGTGTGCTGCCGTTCGCTGTCTTCCTTGCAGTCCTCGCGGCGCGCGGCGCCTTGCCAGAGGATGCCGCCGGGCTCGGGCACTGGACGCTTGCCGAGTCGCTGTACGCGCTGCAGGCCGGGCTGGCCGCACTTGCACTGGCGCTGTACTGGCCGCGCTACACGGAACTGCGCAGCCAGTTCGGCCGCCTGTCGGTCTCCGCGTGGCTGGCGAGCATCGCCACCGGCGTGATCGTTCTCGTTCTGTGGGTCAATCTTGACGCGCCGTGGATGCGGATCGGCGAGCCGGTCGCCGGCTTCGTCCCCGTCGATCCCGCCGGCCGCCTCGACTGGCTGCAGATCGCCGTACGAACCGCCGGTGCAGCGCTGGTGGTGCCGCTGATGGAGGAACTCTTCTGGCGCTCGTTCGTGATGCGCTCGGTCGACTCGCGCGAGTTCGAGCAGCGGGCGCCGGCGTCGACCACCGCGCTGGCGATCGTGCTGTCGTCGGTCGTGTTCGCGCTCGGCCACGACCTGTGGCTGGCGGGGATCATCGCCGGCATCGCCTATGCGCTGCTCTACGTTCGCACCGGCAACCTGTGGTGCGCCGTGATCTCGCACGCGGTCACGAATTTTCTGCTCGCTGCCTGGGTCGTGCATGGCGGTCACTGGCAGTTCTGGTGAACGCATGAGGAGCGCCGTGATCGCCGCCCTGCCGCTGCTGGCCGTTGCGGGCTCGGCCGTCGGCGATGAAAGTCGGGGCGTCGAACTGATCGTCGGGACCACTGCGCTGCGCGACGACAACCTGTATCGACTGCCGGAAGGCGTGTCGCCGCCCGAAGCCGGCCTGCCGTCGGACCGGCGCGCCGACCGGTTGCTCGGCCCGTACGTGCAGGCCATCGTCGGCATGGAGCAGGCCGGCCAGTCACTCGGGCTGCGCTCGCGCGTGTCGCGCGACATCTTCGACAACAACGACGCCTACGATGCCAACCGGCTCGACGCGGCGGCGACCTGGCAAGGGCAGTTCACTCAGCACTGGCGTTCCGAGCTGCAGTACGCGTTCGACCAGCGGGTCACGAGCTTCGCCGACTTCCGTAACCCGGAGCGCAACCTCCTCGACCTGCGGACGCTGCGCGGTTCGCTCAGCTTCCGTCCGCGGCCGGACACGCGGCTGAGCGCCCATGCGACCGACTACCGCGGCAGCAATTCGGTGGTGGCGCGCCAGACCAGCGACTACCGGATCCGGGTGCTGCGGATCGAGGCGGCACGGTCGGGAGCGCTCGGCAACGAGATCGCACTGGGCGTCAGCCGTACCGACGGCGCGTTCCCGAACCGCGAACTGGTCGGCAGCGCACCGGTCGACAACAGCTACCAGCAGGAAGACGTCGATGTCACGCTCGTCTGGCGGCCCGGCGAGGCGACCTCGGCATTGCTGCGCGGTGGACGGGCGACGCGGCGGTTCGAGACCGTCAGCGAACGGAACTTCGCCGGCCCGACCTGGACGGCACAGCTGGCCTGGCAGCCGACCGGTCGGCTGGCGTTGCGCACCGGATTCGTCCGCGACCTGAACGCGGTGGACGACTTCGACCGGCTGTATGCGGTCACCCGGGTGCAGCGCGCCTCGATTGCCTACGCGCTGAGCAGCAAGCTCACCGCCGGGATCGAGGTATCGCGCCAGCGCACCGACTATCGCGGCGACCCGAGCAACTTCCTGACGCGGCTCATCGGCCAGCGCCCGGCCCGCGCCGACCGCGCCGAGGAGCAGCGCGTGACGCTTGCCTGGACCCCGCGCGACCGCTGGCGGGTCAATGCCGGCTACAGCCGTCTTACCCGGCGCAGCAATCTGAGCACGCTCGACTTCAATGCCAATCTCACGCAACTCGGTGTCGAGTATCGGGCCTTCTGACGGCGGTTCGCTGCGGCGGCCGGTGCTGCTCGCGCTTGCAGCCACTGCCTTGGCCTGGCCCGCGCGCGCGCTGATGGTGGGCGAGCCGCCCGACTCCCCGCGCGCGCGGCTCGATGCGAACCGCGCCGATTCACCGTGGTCCGGCGTCGCCAGCCTGTTCATCGGCGGCAGCGTGTCCAGCGCGGTGCTGATCGCGCCACGCTTCGCGCTCACGGCGGCGCACGTGCTCCGCGACGGCGCAGACATCACACTGAACCTGAACATCGACGGCGATCTGTCGCACCAGATCGCGGTGCGCCGGGCGCAACGGCATCCGGCGTTTCGCGGCTTCAGCGTGCCGCCGCCGGTGCATGACCTGGCACTGCTGGAACTGGCCGAGCCGGCGCCGGTCGCGGCACGCCGCTACCCGCTGTCGCTGCGGCCGCCGGCAGCGGGCGATCAGCTCGACGTCGCCGGCTACGGTGGCTCGGGTCACGGATCCCGCGGCGTCGAAGTAGGCGCCAATGCCGCGCTCAAGCGCCGTGGACGCATCACCGTTCAGCGACTGGAGGAGCAGACCGCGTCGCGGCTGCCGCTGCTGTACTTCTTCGACTACACCCGGTCGTCAGCCACGCCGCCGACCGGGCTGGGGCCGGGCGATTCCGGCAGCGGGGTCTTCCGCAGCGAGCGCGGCGAGCCGGTGCTGGTCGGCATCAACACCATCACGCGCCGCCCGGCCACGCTGCAGGGACCGGCATTCGGCTACGGGACCGTGGGCGGCGGGCAGGTGCTGGCAGCGCAGGCCGACTGGCTTCGCAAGGAGGCCGACGGCGTGCTGTGGCTGGCGTGAATCACCGCTGACACACCACCGTCGGCTCATGGTCCGATCGCCCTATTTCCCAAGCCGGCCACTGCTCCTACCGTTCGCCTCATTGGCGTCGCCGAGCAACCGCATGGCCGCCTGATGAAGAAGGGACGCATCGTGCGTAAAGCTCTCATGGCGATCGCGCTGGCCTGCGCGGCAGGCGCCGCCGCCGCCCAGCCGATTCCGCTCACAAACGGACGCCCGGTGACCGTCAACAGCAGCGGCGAGCCGACGCTGCAATCGATTCTCGATGGCCTGTTCGGCGCGTCCTGGGGCTCGGTGCTGGCAAACCAGTCGCCGTTCGGCCTGTGGCGCTCGGCCACATCGGCGGCCACCACCATCCCGACTATCGTTGCCGAGTTTGCCGCCAATGCCCCGATCAACCGCTTCGGAATCTGGTTCGGCACCGATGCGTCGAACGTCTTTACTTACGACCTGCTGCTCGGACCGTCGACCGTGGGCACCAATGCCGCGATCTCGATCCTCAACGGCTCGATGACGGTCGGCTCGTCGAACATCGCCGACTGCGCCGTGCTCGGCGGCGGCAAGGTCAACTGCGGATCGGCATCCAACGCGCTCATCACACCGGACCGCTTCGGCTTTTACTTCCAGACCGGCAACGGCAACCGCGCGTTTTCGATCGATGCACTCAACCCCGGCAGCACGCCGCGCGTGCTGTCCTTCCAGCAGGGGTCGACCACCAATTGGGCGCTCGCCTACGAAGACGCGGGTGACTGGGACTTCAACGACATGGTCGTGAAGATCGAGTCGATCGCACCGGTGCCGGAGGCATCGACGCTGGCACTGATGCTGTCGGGCCTCGGCGTCGTGGCACTGGCCACGCGCCGCCGCGCCAGATCCAAGGCCGCCTGACAGTCGACGTATTCCGCCGGCCACAGGCCGGGACCGACACTCAGGCCATGTTTCCACAGACTCCGAGCGGCAGCACGCGCGGAGTGCGGTTGCGCACGCAGTTCTGCCGTCTGACCTCGGCCGAGATCGCGCAGTCGATTCGCGAGCTGGTCGTCAACGGGCGCTGCGCCAAGGCGCGCGCGGTGCTTGAGCTGGCGCTGGTCGACCGACCGCGCGATCCGGTCTTCGTGGCGCTGTTCGGCGAGTTGCGTGATCGCCTGGCGTCGGACCACGTCATTGACGACGGCGCCGCCCGCGCCGCCTCAGTCGCGGCGCTGCTCGATCAGCTTGCCTCACTCGCGCCGCTGCCGGCCCGTCTCGGGTGGGTGGGCATGGGCGTGTCAGCGCGCCGACTGGCGGATCACCGCCTGCCGCCGATGCAGCGGCTCGGGCCACGGCTGGCACTGGTGCCCGACGCTGCCATCGAGCTGCTGCTGTGTGTCGAGCACGCACAGACGATCGAGCCGGACAGCTCGGCGGCGCTGGTCGCCGAGTTGTGCCGACTGGCGCCCTGTGTCGTCTTCTCGGCCGCGTTGCCGCGCCAGCCGGGCTTCGGACACATCAACGCCCGGTCGCACCGCTACTGGATCGATCGGTTTGCCCAGCATGGGTTCGTCTGCCTCGACGGCTTCCGTCAGGCCTTGTGGGCATCGACGCGGGTGGAACCGGCAGTGCGGCAGAACGCCTACCTGTTCGTCGATCAACCACTGCGCCAGCGGTATGCCGGCTGGCTGCCGCCGACCCTGGTGGACGGGTCTCACCCGCTGCTGATCACCGACTCGGTACTGGCCGAGATGGACCCGCAGCAGGCGGCGGTCGCCGAATCACCGGCCACGGCGGCGCGGCGCAGCGCACCTGCCAGCGAACCTGCGACGGCCGCCCGCTCGTTCAGCGTGCCAGCCTGAGCGGCCCGCGCCCGCGCGACCAGCCGAACAACGCCTTGATGGCGAACTTGGCGATCCGGGCACGCGGCACCGTCACCCGCGACCGCAGCTCGCTCG
>JALORC010000091.1 GCA_025459175.1 Planctomycetota bacterium
CCGCATCTGTCGCAGATCGGCGACAGCAGGAGTCCATCGCACCACGATGGCGCGGCTCAGCCCTTCTGTTCCTTCTCCAGCTCCGCCAGCAGCGTATCGACGGCGCGATCCATGTCCTCGCCGCGCACGTCCTTGAAGCGGATCACGCCCTTGTGGTCGAGCACGTAGATGGTCGGCCAGCCGCGCACGTTCCACTTGGCCGAGATCGGCCCGGATGTGCCCTTCGGACCGTTCCAGAACGAACGCCACGTGACGCCGTTGGCATTCGCCTCGCCCTGGTAGTAGCCCTTGTCCTTGTCACTGTTGACGCCCAACAACGCGAACTTCCTGCCCTGCAGACGTTCCACGAGCGACCGCTCGTGCGGGATCATGACCCGGCAAGGGCCTCACCAGAATCCCCAGAAGTCGAGCACGACCACCTGACCGCGGTAGTCGGACAGTCGGAACGACACGCCGTCCATGTCCTCGCCCTGGATGTCGGGCGCCGCCATGCCGATCTGCAGCCGCTCGGCCATGAAGCGCGGACCGGCGATGCGATCGGCGAGCACGGTGCCGACCGCGAGCTGCTCGGCCTGCGCGAGCATCGCCGTCGCCAGCTGCTTCTGCTGCTCGGGTGCTTCCTTGCTGCGCTGCACCACGATCGCCTGCCAATACATCGCCCACGCCCTGGGCAGCGGGTGCGGGTTGTCGGCGACGACACGCGCGAGCAAGGCCTCGGCCTGCTCCTTGCCGGCGAAGCTCTGCAGCATCATCGCGTTCTCGAGCACGGCATCGAGCTTCGCACTCTTGGTGTGCTGGGTCAGCAATCGCTCGACGACCGCTTCGATGGTCGCCTGGTCCATCAGGTTGTCGCACGCGAAGCAGAGGAACCGCAGCGATTCGTCGCCGGCGAACTGATCGGCGAGCCGCAGCGCGCGTTCGCCGAACGCCTTCAGGTCCGGCTTCTTCACCGTGCCGCGCAGTTCGGCGAGTCGCTTGCCGTCCTTGGCCTCGCTCGCCTGCTGCCAGGCAGCGGACGCCATCAGTTCTTGCTGTGCGGCATTGCTGCTCGCGGTCGCCGCCTGCCAGTCGGCGGCGAGGCGTCGGTATTCCTGCTCGCTGGCCGGCGGACGCTCGCCGGCCTGCGCCAACAGGATCGTCGCCGACAACAGCGCGGCGAACACGGATCGGGTCAGTTGCATCGGATCCTCACTTGGCCGGAAGACGCCGGCACGCCACCGGGGAGCCCGGCGGATGCAGGCTACGTACGCCGCAGGTCGAAGCGAGCCCTGCGGTCACGCCCGACCGGGATCACGCGCCAACGACCGCCCGGCGGTTCTCGCAGCCGCGGCCCGGATCGGGAAATCCCGGTACGGGAACTCCCCTAGGCGCCTGCCTACCGCCGGTGCCATCGCCGGTTGCCGAACGCGCACAAGCGCTCACGAGGCCACGACCGACACAGGGACAACCCCTAAGGGCCTCAATGCAAAGTCGAAATCAGCGTCCTGTCGTCTCGCGTCTGGTCAGCGCCATGCTGACCTTGTTCGGCCTGTTGTTCACGGCCTGCTCGGGCGGTGGCGGCGGTGGCGGTGGCGCCACCAGGCAACTGGCGAGCTTGTCGATGCTGCCGAACAACCCCTCGGTTGCCCTGGGCTTCACCCGGGCGATCACGGTCACCGGTATCTACGATGACCTGACCACCGAGGACCTGACCGGCAGCGTGCAGTGGACCGTCGCGAACACCGCGGTGGCGACCGTCGACCAGGGCGGCGACACCCCCGGCATGCTGCGGAGCCTCACCGTCGGCAGCACTTCGATCACCGCGACCGAACCCACCACCGGGATCACGGTCACTGCCACGGCCGAAGTGAGGCCGGCGACGCTGGTGGCGATCACGGTCGAGCCGCCGCTCGCGAGCGTGGCGAGCGGCTACGGCCGCCAGTTCGCCGCCATCGGTCGCTTCAGCGACGCTACCACGCAGGATCTGACCGCCGTGGTCGATTGGTCGACGACGCCGTCGGCGATCGCCGGCATGGACACCCAACCCGGGACGCGCGGGTTCGCGACCGGTCGGTCGCTCGGCACCGCCACGGTGCGGGCCCGACACCCCGAATCGGGCATCGACGACACGGCCGAGCTGACCGTGACCGATGCCGTGCTCGCGTTGTTGGCGATCACGCCGGCACAACCGTCGAGTGCTCTGGGCTTCCAGGAACAGTGCAGCGCCACGGGCACCTTCAGCGACGGCTCGACGCAGGACCTGACCAGCGTCGTGCAGTGGGTCTCGGCCAGCACGAACGTGGCCACCATCGACTCCAGCGTCAATCACGGCCTCGTCACCACCCTCGCCACCGGCACCACGGTGCTGACGGCCACCGAGCCCACCACCGGCATCGTCGCCACCGCGACCATGACCGTGACGCCGGCCGTGCTGCTGTCGCTCGCCATCACCCCGCCGGCGCCAGGCATCGCGCTCGGTTACGAGCAGCAGTTCACCGCCACCGGCACCTTCAGTGACAACACCACGCAGGACCTGACCGCGGCGGTCACCTGGAACTCGACGGCGACCGAGGTCGCGACCGTCGCCAATGCCGAGGGCAGCCAGGGCCTCGCCACCAGCGTGGGCACCGGCACCACGACGATCAGCGCCACCGTCCCCGGCACGACCATCGCCGACGCCACGTTGCTCGCAGTGACGCCGGCAGTGCTGTTGTCGATCGAGGTGACCCCTTCCATGACCCAGCTGCCGCTCGGCTACGACCAGCAGTTCACGGCGACCGGCACCTTCAGCGACGACACCACGCAGGACCTGACCACGACGGTCGCCTGGAGCACGTCGATGCCCACCACCGCGACCATCGGCAACGGCCTCGGCAGCCAGGGGCTCGCCACCGGCACCGCGGAGGGCACCACCGTGGTGATCGCCGAAGCCCCCGGCACCGGCATCCAGGGCGGTACTACGCTGACGATCACGCCGGCGGTGCTGCTCTCGCTCGATGTCACGCCGGCGCAACCGTCGCTGGCCCTCGGCTATGGGCAGATGTTCACCGCTACCGGCCTGTTCAGCGACAACTCGACGCGCGACCTGACCGGCAGCGTCACCTGGATCGCGAGCAACCCGGGCGTGGCGTCGATCGAGAGCGGCGGCGAATTCGCCGGCCGCGCCCAGACCCTTACCACCGGCGTCACCACGATCCTGGCCTACGCGCCGGACAGCTATATCGTCGGCGCCACCAACCTGATCGTGACGCCGGCCGTGCTGGTCGCGGTCGAGGTGTACCCGACCGACCCGCAGGTCGCGCTCGGCTACGACCGCCAGTTCATGGCGATCGGCAGGTTCAGCGACGACTCGACGCAGGTTCTCACCGACGTCGTCACCTGGAGCTCGTCGAGCACCGGCGTCGCGACCATCAGCAACGCGATCGAGAGCCAGGGGCTGGCCAGCAGTGCCGCCACCGGCAGCACGACGATCACGGCCACCGAGCCCGGCACCGGCATCGCCGGCAACACCACCCTGACGGTCGATCCGGCCGTGCTGGTCAGCCTCGCCGTGACGCCGACCGCGCCGCAGCAGGCACTCGGCTTCGCGCAGCAGTTCACGGCGATCGGAACGTTCAGCGACAACACCACGCAGGACCTCACCGGTTTCGTGACCTGGAGCTCTGCGACCCCGGCGGTCGCGACCATCGCCAACACGATGGGTGAAGCCGGTCGCGCGACGACGGTCGGCATCGGCACGACCACGATCACGGCCACCGCACCGGAGACCTCGATCTCCGCCGATACCACGCTGACGGTGGATCCGGCAGTGCTGGTGGCGGTGGAAGTCTCGCCGAGCTCGCCGACGCAGGCTCTCGGCTACCAGCAGCAGTTCACGGCCACCGGTCGGTTCAGCGACAACAGCACGACCGACCTGACCAACGCGGTCACCTGGGCCTCGTCGGCCCCGGGCACGGCGGTGATCAGCAACGCCATGGGCTCGGCCGGCCTCGCCACCAGCATGGCGGTCGGTTCCACGACGATCTCGGCGACGGAACCCGTCTCGAGCCTGGTCGGCAACGTCACCCTGTCGATCACGCCGGCGGTGCTGGTGTCGATCGCGGTGACGCCCGGCAACCCCGAGCTCGCGCTCGGCTACCAGCAGCCGTTCGTCGCCACCGGCACGTTCAGCGACAACACCACCCAGGACCTGACCGAGAGCGTCACCTGGACCACGAGCCAGGCGACGATCGCGACGGTCGCGAACGCGCCCGGCAGCCGCGGCCTCGCCACGAGCGCTGCGGTGGGGTCGACCACGATCACCGCGACCGACGCGACCAGCGGGATCAACGGCGGCGCGACGCTGACCGTGACGCCGGCCGTGCTGGTCTCGCTCGGCATCACGCCGAGCAGCTCGGCGGTGGCCCTCGGTTACCAGCAGCAGTTCATCGCCACCGGCGTGTTCAGCGACAACTCGACCCAGGACCTGACCACGTCGGTCACCTGGTCGTCGACGCAGACCGCCATGGCCGTGATCAGCAATGCCCCCGGCACGGAAGGTCTCGCGACCACCGTCGCCACCGGCACCACGACCATCGCCGCCATCGAGTCCGGCTCCGGCATCACCGGCAACACGCAGCTGCAGGTGACGCCGGCCGTCCTGGTGTCGCTGGCGCTGACTCCCGCCAACGCCTCGCTGGCGCTCGGCTACCAGGAGCAGTTCTCCGCCACCGGCACCTTCAGCGACAACACGACCCAGGACCTGACCTCGTCGGTGACCTGGACGTCGACGGTCGAGCCGGTCGCGACCATCAGCAACGCGGCCGGTTCGGAAGGGATCGCCACCAGCGCAGGCCAGGGTGCCACCACCATCGTCGCGACCGATCCGGCCAGCGGCGTGTTCGGCATCACCACGCTGACGGTGACCCCGGCGGTCATGGTGTCGATCGCTCTCTCGCCGGCGAACTCGTCGCAGGCCCTCGGCTACGGGCAGCAGTTCGAGGCCCTCGCCACCTTCAGTGACAACTCGACGCAGAGCGTGACGACCACGGTGAACTGGCAGTCGTCGGACACCGGCGTGGCGAACATCAGCAACGCGTCCGGTTCGAACGGCGTGGCGACCAGCGTCGGGCAGGGCGCCACCACGATCAGCGCCACCGATCCGGAATCGGGTGTCAGCGCCACGACGACCTACACCATCACGCCCGCCGTGCTGGTCAGCGTCGTCGTCTCGCCGACGCCGACCACGGTGTCGCTCGGCTTCACGCGGCAGTTCGCCGCCAGCGGCGTGTTCAGCGACAACTCGACCCAGGACCTCACGGCGTTCGTGACCTGGAGCTCGTCGGCCACGGCCGTCGCGACCGTCAGCAACGCGGCCGGCAGCGAAGGCCGCGCCAGCACGACCAGCGTGGGATCGACCACGATCACCGCCACCGATCCGGCCACCGGCATCAACGGCACGGCCAGCATGCAGGTGACGGCCGCGGTGCTGGTCTCGATCGCAGTCACGCCGGGCAACCTCTCGCTCGCCCCGGGATTCTCCCAGCAGTTCCTCGCGATCGGCACCTACAGTGACAGCACGACCCAGAACCTGACCAACCAGGTCAACTGGGCCTCGTCGACCGGCGCCGCGACGATCAGCAACACTCCCGGTTCGGTCGGCCTGGCCACCGGCGCGAGTGCGGGCACGACCGCCATCGAAGCCACCCACACGCCGACCGGGATCATCGGCTCGACCACGCTGCAGGTCGGCAGCGGCATCGTGCATCGTCAGACGACCACGGCGACCAGCGGCAACAACGTGCTGTTGATCACGCTGACCGTGCCGCCGCTGACCGCGGCCGGCGACCAGATGCTGGCGGCCATCACGGTGCGCGCCAGCGCGCCCACGGTCACCGCCCCGAGCGGCTGGGCCCTGATCCGACGCTCGAACGCCACCGGCACCAACGCCAACTCGCTGCTCGTCTACCGCCGCACCGCGGGGGCAGGCGAACCGGTCAACCAGGTGTTCACGTTCTCGGCTTCGGCCGGCGCGGTCGGCAGCATCAGCACCTTCCAGGGTGTCAACACCACCAACCCGGTCCACACCAGCAACAACCGCGCGAGCGCGGCGTCGCTGTCGCACGCGACCACCAGCCTGACGACGACGATCGCCGACACCATGATCGTCACGTTCCACAGCATCGGCAGCAACGCCACGTGGACCCCGCCGTCGGGCATGAACGAAGTCGCCGATCTGCAGAGCGGCGCGCCGGACACCACCGGTGGCGTCGGCATGACGGTCAGCTGGCAGTTCCAGGCCGCCGCCGGGGCCACCGGCGCCCGCACGGCCGTGGCTTCCAGCAACCCCGCGATCGGCAACGCCACGACCGTCGCGCTGCGCAACTGAGCGCGCGGCACGACTGCGGTCACCCGGGTGTCAGGGCAGTGGTTCGCGGATCTTGCGAATCACTGCCCTGATGCCGTAGCCGAACGCGGCGAGCAGCAGCACCGGGATCAGGAATCGTCCGAGCCCGCGCAGCCACGCGAACAGCACGAACGCGAAGAACAGGGCGCCGAGGAACCAACCCGCCGCCAGCCGCTGGCCGCGCGCGCTCACGGCGCCGGCCGACCGGGCACCGGCTGCGCCGCGGCGAAGCCGTCGCGCACGCCGGGCTCCCACGGCCAGCGGCCCTGCTTGTCGGGCCACACGAGTTGCACACACGGGAACTCGGTGTCTTGGTAGGCCCATACCGCATCCGGCAGCAGCAGTTCGAGGAGCGCCTTCGGCACGTCGAAGAACCGCGCCGGGTAGCCGACCAGCAGCCCGTCGTGCTTCTCGCCGGCGCGGAACTTCCGGCCCTCGGCGACCTCGTCGGCGACCGTGTCGAGCAGGTCGCCGGCAACGTCGTCGGGCAGACCGAACACGATCACCTCCGGCTGCTCGAAGCGTTCCCAGAGGCCGACGGTGTAGGAGTACGTGGCGCCGTCGTCGACCTCGACGTGGACGATGTGCACACCGGACTCGGCGATGTCGGCGAGCAGCTGCTGTTGCTCGGGGGTGTGGTCGGCGGCGGGTTCGCGCATCGATGCACTGTGCCGGTGCGGGAGGCCGGCGGCAACGTCGGGAGGTTGCGCCGACCGCGTGACCCCCTCCGCTCGCGCCGGGCTCGGCCGGTCCATCCGAAGCAGACAGGCCACCATCTCGAGTGGCGCGACCGGATCAGCGGTGCCGCAGCTTCAGCTTGGCGCGGTCCCAGCCCTCGCCCGGCCGAGAGCTCTGCCGCGGGCCGACATCGCGGCTGCGCATCATGCCCTGCTCGGCATCCCCACCAGGACCCGCCTTGGCATCGGTCGACACGAACGTGTGGTCACTGTCCTTGAGCTGGTCGAAGTCGATGCCCTGGAACGGATTCCACTCCAGTGCGAAGGCGACCATGCCTTCTTCGCCGGCCGGGCCATAGACCGCCAGCTCGGTCTTCGATCCCTTCTGCCCGATGGTCAGTGAAGCACCAGCCTGCAGCGGCCGATTGCCGTCATAGGCATTCGGATAGATCAAGGTCAGGTTGCCGGTGGGACCGACGTTGAACACGCACAGCCATACTTCTCGCGGCGCGTCCTTGGTGATCGCGACGCGCAAGGCGATCGAGTCCCCGTCCCTGACTTCGACCCGGCCGTCGAGTGTCTGCAGCGACTGGATCCAATTGCTGCGCTGCGCGGGCGCACTGTCCTCGCGTCGCTGCAGCCCGTCGACAACCGCGGCGATCTGCGCTTTCAGCGAGGCCTCGACCTGCGTCACCCGGTTCGCCGGTCGACGACCTGGGCACAGCCAGGTCGGCACCATTTGTGCATGCTGGATCTGGAACAGCGACGGGTTCTGTGGGTAGCGGAAGGCGCGGTTGCGCAAGCGCACGGTGACCTGCAGTTGCAGGTCCCCGAACTGCAGCGGGCGATCCGCCTCCTGCAGGACCGACAGCAGCTGGGCCGTGAAGGCACTGTTGCGCTCGCCCCGAGATGCGTTCGAGACCTCGTGATCGGAGCAGGAAGAGAACAAACAGCTCTGCGTGGCGATGCTGCCCGACGAGGTGACGGAACCACCCTGAGCATTCTGCCGCGCCTGCTCGTCCGCGCGGCGCGGGCCGATGTTGCGCGCCGTGAGTCCGCTCTCCGGCTTGCCGAGCGATTTCTCGATCACTGCCGGTGACAAGTACTTGCCGATCGAATCCGAGCGGTCGACCTCGATGGCCTTGCTGACGGTGCCGGAGTGGCACGAATCGGAGATCACGTAGACCGTGCCCGGGATCTTCGCGATCGCCGCCTCGAGCTCGTCGTCGAGGAGCTGGTCGAGCTCGACGGTGACCCAGGTCTCGTCGACGCCGTCCGCCTCGTCGCCGCTCTCGTCCTTCTTGTACGAACCGTGCCCGGAGAAGTAGATCATCACCTCATCACCCGCCTTGCTGCGCTTGGCCAGGTCCCCGAGGGCATCCAACATCGCCTCGCGCCTGCACTGCTGGTCGGTCATCAGCACGAGCTGTGCGGGCGGCACGCCGTTCTGCCGCAGCAGTGCGATCATGTCCGTCGCATCATTCACGCAGTTGGGCAGCGCCTCGATGCCGCGATAGGCATCGATGCCGAAGGCCACACCCCAGACCTTGGGCGGGGCCTTGGTGTCACTGGTGGCTGGCTCGGGCGACTGGGCCACGATCTTGGCAGAACAGGAACCGACCGCAGCGCCGAGCACGGCGAGGGTCACGAGGGCGAGGGAGGACTTCATCACTTCTTCTCCTGTTGTAACTGCACACCACGCACTTGCCCCTGGAAGAGCTGCGCCCATTGCGCCGGCATCGCCTGCAGTTGCACCTGGAACACTGGCTGTCGCTGCTGTTGCGGACCGGCGCCCGCCTCGGGGGCTTGCTGCTGCAGATTCTGCTGTAGCTGCAGGCCGGTGAACGCGACGAACGGATCGGCGCCGAGCCGGGCCGCCGTGGCCAGGTCGTCGCGCGCCCGGTCCTCGTCGTGCTCGGCGCGGCGCGACAGGTAGACCCAGGCGCGCGCGCAATGGCCCCACGGATTCTGCGGGTTCTGGGCGATCGCCTGGGCGGCCTCGGCCAGCGCGCGGGTCGAGTCGCCGCGCGCGATCGCGAACAGCGCCCGCCGCGCCCGCACGCTGGGCCCGAGCTGGCCGTCGTTCGGCAACTGCGCGTAATCGGCCATCGCCAGCTGCGGCTGCCGGGCGAGGAAGTGCAGCCAGCCGCGCTGCAGCTGCAGCTCCTGCTGCACCGGGGTCGGCACCTGCAGCTGGCCTCGCTGCGCCTGCTGCAGCGGGGCGGTCAGCGTGGCGATCGCCAGCGACACCTGGGCTCGCTGCAACTGACTCTGTGCGACCTGGAACACGCGTGTCCAGCGCGGGTCGGCACCACCTTCGGGACGGTTCCATCGGCCGGCCCCCTGGTCGAGACTCGCACCGGCCGCGCTCGCCGCCGCGGATGCAGCACCGTTCGCGGCAGGCACGGGTGTCGACGCAACCGCCAGCGGCGGCAAGCCGGCACTGCGGCGCACCAGCGGCACCAGATCCTCGTACACCACGTGCGGGTTGCCGACCCCCGTCGTGCCGACCAGCATGCGACCGTCCGGGGTCACCGTGTACGACGACGACGGCGTCAGCGGCACCCAGCAGAAGTCCGGGTGATCGGTCCGCGAGTCCCGCACCCACTCGCCGCCGAGGATGCTGCCTTCGGCGTCGGTCTCGAGCACGTAGTCGTACTTGACCCAGGTGCTGCGCTGCTCGGGGTCCTGGTTCGAAGGTGGTGCAACACCGTTGTGCCCGGAGGTGATCCGGTAGCGCGCGGTCACGGCGAAGAACCGCACCGCGGCCGGGTTGAACGGATAGGCGCCGCGGAATGACCTGGCGGTGATCTCCTCGACCGCGGCGGCACCATCCCGCAATTCGCGCAGCTTCTCGACCTCGAAGGCCCACACCGGGTGATTCCACACCTGGGAGCCGGGCGAGACGTCGGCGACGAACGCCTTCCTGTCGACCCCGATCCGATTGCTCGCCAGCAGATGGAGCACGGCGGGATTGATGTCGCGATACGCCCGGTCGACCGGGCGGCCGAACGAGTCGACCGACGGGGTATCGGTGCCGGCGTAGCGTTCGTCGAGCCCGAGCGCGTGGCAGCCGAAGTAGGCCGCACACAAGAGTCCGGACAGGTCCGTAGCCGTCAGCACCACGCCGTTGATCTCGACGTCGCGTTGCGGCACCGGCTCGAGGATCGCGGCGGCAGCCCAACCGTTGCAGTGGCCCCACCAGCTCTCGGGCGCTCGCCCACCGGCGGTGCCGTGGTGCTCACGCTCCCACTGCACCGGCGCATCGCCCAGTCCGAACGCACGCGCGTACTTGCCGAGCGGCGAGTTCGCGCCGCCGGCGGCGGTACCGTCGGCCCGCATCGGCCACCACCAGCCCGACCACGGCACGACCTCGGCCTGACCGCGGCGCGGCAGCTGGTCGAGGCGGCGTTCGATGGCGAACCCGAGCGCTTCCGGCTGGTTCAGGATGGGTTCCTTGCTCACCACCCCGGGCGGATCGAAGCGGAACAGGCTGCTGACCGGATAGCGGCCCGCGAGCTCCAGCAGGAACTGCTCGAGCGAACGCGGCGCAGCCGGTGGCGGACCGTCTTGCTGGGCGGCGGCCGCCGAAGCGCAGAGTGCCATGAGCGGGATCAGGAGATGGCGGCGAAGTCGTTGCATGGCAGTATTCGCCCTCGGTGCGGACCGACCGGATCGCGACGGGCGCCTGGTCAGAAGATCTCGAGCACGACCAGCAGCAGGTCAGGGAAGGCATCCGCGGCCGCCGCGCGGGCGAGCTCACGCGCCACCCCGGCGCCGCCGAGCGCCGCACCCGCCGCCCGCACCTCTGCCGTGCACAACCCGCGCAATCGCTCGGCGATGTCCGCCATCTCGCCGCGCCCGGCGGCGAGCAGCAACGGACCGTCCGGAACAGGACGCAGCAGGTCGCCGAGCGACAGCGGCGCCGACCCCGGACCGGGCCGTGACCACATCCCGGCGCCGAGCACCTCGATCGCGACCCACTGCACCGGCTGGTCGCCGGACGCACCATCGACGATCTGCAGCGACTCGGCGAGCCGCGCGCGCAGGAACGGCGTCGGGTCCTTCGGCCCGTCGACCCCGGCAATGACGATGCGCCCCTGCAGCGCCGCCGGTCGTGCCCCGGGCCACCACAAGAACGTCAACAGCAGCAGCGCGGCGATCGCCACCACGATCCCTGCCACGAGCCGGAACCGCGACCGAGCGTGGCTCGCGGCGACGACCGCCGCGACCTCGGTATCGACCGCCAGCAGCTGGGCGAACTGCTCGCGCGTCGCGCGGTCGGCGACGACCGCCGCGGCCACGCGACGACGTTCGGCCGGATCGGCATGGGCATCCAGCAACGCATCGAGTTGCTCGGCCGGCAGGCGTGGCCCGCGCGACCGATCGGCCTCGGCGCGCAGATCCGCGAATGCCCGCGCCAACGGATCGTCGTCGGTCATAGCTCGCCCTCCAGCAGTTCGCGCAGGCGCTGCATTCCTTGCTTGAGCAACCGCTTGACCTGGTCGCGACTGAGCCCGTGCTGCGCCGCGAGCTGTTCGTAGGTGCAGCCGTCGATCTGATGACGGACGAGCAGCAGTCCGACCCGCTCGTTCTCGGCGGTCAACCGCGCCAGGGCTTCACGCACGACCTCTGTCATGCCTTCGTTGCGGCCCCGTGCGCGTGGATCGGGCACGGTTTCGGCGACCGCGTCGTCCAGCGCGACCGTGGCTGCACCGACGAAACCATGGCATGGCGGCCGCAGGTGCTGCGGCTCGGTGCGGGCACCGAGATGCACACCATGATGCGGGTGCGGCTCGCCACCGTGGCCGAACTGCCGCTCGCACGTGCCGCCGGCGGTCGCCGCCTTCCGGTAGTGGCCGCACGCGGAGCAACGACGGCGCCCGGTCTCCTCCCGCAGTACGTCGATGAGCGTGGTCCTGGCCAGCCGCCGCAGCTGCGCAATTTCACTCGGCGCCAGCGCCGGGTTGCTGGCGAAGCGCTGCCAGACGCGGACGATCATCTCGGCGAGCAGATCATCGCCGACGACGATCCCGGCCGAACGACGAGCCACCGCCGCGACGATCGGCCCCAGCACGATCGCGGCGAACGGACAAGCCGCCGGTCGTGCGGCCTGCAAGATCGCCACCAGGTCGAAGGTGCCGCCATCCCATGCGCTGCACTGCGTGGATCGCGCCGGCGCATGCAGTTCACAGGGTTGGCATGGGGTCGCCGTCTTCATGCGATTCCGCGAATCGAGGTCGCCGCCGTCGCGCAGCGGGGCGGGATGGTAGCTGGCCGATGGAGCAATGGAAGCTCGTGAGCGGCGCGGGCCGGACGCATCACTTGCCGCCGTCGCGGCGCGGCCGGTCACCGTCCGCGGGGTCGTTCGGTGGCGGCGTCTCGAACTGATCGATCGGCCGGAACAGCGGCTCGGTCACCGGGTGCACACGATCGTCGCGGAGCAGGGCCCGCACGGCGAATCCGGCGCCCATGACGCCGATCACGAGCAGCAGCAGCCACCACCAGCGCCGTCCGGGCGCAGCTGTGCTCGGGGTCGGCGCGGCCGCGCGATCGGCAACCCCGGGGCGGTCGACTGCGGGCGCCCGACGCGAGCTGGCGGCGGCCACCTGCGCAGCATGCTCGAGCCCCTGCGGCAGTGGCGTGGGCAACGGCAGTTCGGCCTTGGGGGCAGGAAGCGCCGCGGGCGCACTCGCTCGCGTCGGTGCGGCGTCGTCCGCCGGCGCATCGCTGGTCACAGCCGCCGGGGCCTGACCGAAGGCGGGCGACTTCACCGTGAGCAGCTCAGCGGACGGCATGGTCGGCACGGGCTCGGCTGTGCTGTCGCCGGCTTCGGCGGAGGCTCCGGCCGCGTGCGCTACCCGCGGCCCGACCTGCGGGCCATGGGCCGGCTTCGTCAGCGCGGGCCGAGCCGAACCGTGCCCTGGCGCTGCCACCTCAGGCTCGGTCTCCAACACCGCCCGGATCCGCAGAACGGTCTCGCGCGGCGGCGGTGTCACCATCGCTTTGCCATCGCGCCTCGCTGAGCCGTCCGGGTCACGCAGCGTTACCTCGTCGGCGCAGCCGAGCGCCCGGAGCGCCAACAGCAGCTCTGCCGCATCGGCGAAGCGCTCGTGCGGCGCTCGTCGCACACAGCGTTCGAACAACGCGTGCACCTCGGGGCGCAGCTCGGGGCGCCGCTGGCGCAAGTTCGGGAACTCCTGTTCGCCGATCGCACGCGCCACGGTGTGCAACGGTCCGTCGGCGATCGCATGCTCGCCCGCGAGCAGGAAGTACAACACGGCCCCGATCGCCCAGACATCGGCGGTCGGGCCGACGTCGGAACGCTCCCACTGCTCGGGCGGCATGTACTGCGGCGTGCCCATACCGCCCGACGACAACGTGCCGCCACTCTCGCCCGGGGCCGTACCACGCGCGAGTCCGAGGTCGGCGACCTTCACCCGCCCTTCGATCGAGATCAGCAGGTTGTCCGGCTTGATGTCGCGATGCACGATGCCGCGACCGTGCGCCTCGGCGAGTCCGCTGCAGGCACCGAACAGGATCGTCAACGCCTCCGCCTCGGCGAGCGGCCCCTTGCGCACGACGCGTTCGCGCACGGTCTCCCCGCGCACGAACTCCATGACCAGGTAGTGCAGGCCGCGGTGGTTCTGCACGTCCATGACGCGGACGACGTTCTGGTGGGTCAGGCTGGCGGCGAGTCGGGCCTCACGTTCGAAGCGTTCGATGAAGCTGGGGTCCTCGGCGGCCAGTGACGGCATCAGGCACTTGACGGCGACGTCGAGGTTGAGCTTGCAGTGCAGGCCGCGATAGACCGCGCCCATGCCGCCCTTGCCGATGTGCGCGTAGAGGACGGCGGGGTCGAGGACCTTGAAGCCTTCGACGACGGGGGCGTCGCGGAGCAGCGGGTCGCGGAGCAGGTCGTCGGGGGTGGGGGGCGCGGGGTCGGTCATGGCGGTCGGTGCAGGGGATGCGGACCGGGGCGGGGCGAGCGGGCGGTGGGGTTCGCGGACCCGGAGCAGTCAGATCATGGGCCGGAAAGGCAGGCGCAATCGTGTCCCAACCCGCCCACCATGCTGCAGGTGCATCCGAGGTGCGTCTCACTCCAAGAACCGGATGAATCGATGCGGCGCCTCCAAAGTCAGCACGAGGAGCGCCGTGGCCGCAACACGCCCCCCATCCTCACTCCAAACGCACTTCGGATCCCAGGAGCCGTAGAGGTTCTGCTTGGCTTGGTCGAGGTGCTGCCTGCCCGCAACAGCCGGACCAAGCCAGCCTTGCCACCGACTCCAGCGCCTGCCACCCATCTGAAAGAGCGCATGCGTCGCGTGGAACCAGTAGTAGTGGTCGATCGATCCTCCCGCATCGTCCCACACTGGCGGCCTGTCCAAGAGCAGGCCTGCCGCCGCATTCATGACGGGCTCGTCCTCAGGATGCTGGCCCATGAACATCCGGCACAACAGTCCGACCGCGGTCATGGCGTGGCCCTTGTCGGTCGGGAACCTGACGGCGTGGTCACCCGGCTTGCGAGCGCTGACTTCGCCCTGCCTGGTGTAACCGTGAAGGCCGCTCGGGTCCGACACCTGGTCGAGCCACTGCGCGCACATCTTCATCGCCTCGCGGTCGATCTCCAGGCCGAAAGAATCGGCCGAAGCGTAGGCCATGATGCACCAGCCGGTGACGGAGGTGTCGTTGTCGTTGTCGCGAGGCTGGTAGCGCCACACCGAGTAGGGGTTGCGATGCGACTCCAGGTAGTCGATGGCATTCTGCGCGGTTGGCCTCAACGTCTCCAGGCCGGATAGACCATACGCCTCGCACATCGCGTAGGCGGCTATTGCATGGTCATACACAAAGTCATGCGAGGCATTGGTGCCGAACAGGCCATTCTCTTGCTGCTGCTCCCTGAGCCAGGTCACGCCATTCTTTATGACCTCCTTGTGGGGACCCGAGCGAATCGTGCTGCCGTCGCCGAGGAAAGCCAACAGCGCGAGACCTGTCACGCCAATATCGTGCATCGCATTGCCCTGCCCGTCGCAGATTTTGCTCGCGGCATCATCATGCTTCATGAAGCCATCGCAATCCCACTTGCCGTCCTCATCCTGATGATCCTTCAACCACCGCAGTCCGGCTTCGATGTTGGGTCGCCACACATTCTGGTCGCGAAGGTGTCCAGTACGGGAGGAGTACTTGCTTTTTGGGGAACGATCCGTGACGGACTGAGGCAACACAGTCACGTCGGCCGGAGCCAGGACCACCGGCTCCGCCATCACCCGCAACAACACATCCTCCGCCGTGCCATCCCACCGCAGATACGGCTCCTGCTCACACTGCGCGTACTTCATGCTGAGCTTCGTCAGCCCCTCCGACACGAAGTAGGCCACCTCCCGGAACGTCAGCAGCCCATCCGCCTTCGCCTGCCCGCCGCGATCCGCCTCGCCGCGCAGCCCCCGCAGCAGATAGTGCGTGAACAGCCCGTTCTGCATCACCACCCCGGCCTCGTCCTTCATGCCCGGCTCCGGCTCGAACGAACGCGAGCCCGGCGCCGTCGAGAACAACAACCCCGTGCCCTGCGCCTTGGCGAACCGCTGCAGCTGCACGCCCCGGTCGCCGGCCGACTTGCTCGGGTCGTTGCGGCACATGTCGACGACCAGCAACCGCTGCCGCACCCCCGACGCGACCAGCCGGCTCTGCACTTCTTCGAGGTCGAGCCCGGTCAGCGCCAGCTTCTGCACGTCGGTCTCGTACGGGCACAAGAAGGTGCGGCCCGCCGTGTCCTCGAAGCCGTGCCCCGAGAAGTAGAACAGCACGGTGCCGTCGCCCTTCGCCAGCCGGCACATCTTCTCGACCTGCGTCAGGACCGAGGTCGCGGTCAGCGGCTTGGCCGCACCATCGCGACCATCCAGCCGCATGCGCATCACCGCGAACCCGATCGCCTCGAGCTCGCGCGCGACATCGTCGGCGTCGCGGTCGGCGTAGTTCAGTCTGCGCAGCGACGCGTATTCGTCGAGCCCGACCACCACCGCCAGCCGCTTGCCGCCGACCGGTGCGGCATCACGGCGGAACACGCCGACGTCGCGACCATCCTGCGCGCGCAGCAGCGTGGCGGCGAACAAGACCAGGGCGAGCCTGACCAAGAGTGCAAGGGGAGGCATGGAGTGCGCGAGCAGCATGGCAAGAACTTCCAGGGAGAGCTGCGAGGTGCGACCAAGAGAGGTGCGGATCTACCCGCAGAAGGCAGCGAGACACCACCACCGCCAGGCGACGGCAGGCAAGACAACGGCCGAGGCATCACTCCCGCAAGCTCGCCGCCGCGTTCCCGATCGCCGCGCCTCGGAGGACCACCTCGGCCTCAGCTTCCGCGCAGTCCCAGGTCGGCTGCTGGCTGTATTGCTTTTGCCCCTGCAGTTCCGCCATCCCCTTGATCACGAACTGCGCCAATTCGCGAACCGTGATCACCCCGTCGGCGTCGGGCTGACGATCTGCCGCGCCGCGCAGCCCGCGCAGCAGGAAGTGGGTGAAGAGGGCGTTGTGGATCTGGTTGCCCTCGGTGTCCTTCATGTCCAAGTTGGGCTCATAGGCCCGGCCCCGAGGAGCCGCGGCATGGAGAACATGGCACCCTCGCCTTGGCACGACAGACTGCACCGCGGCAGGCACGATGCGGTCGTCGAAGACTGTTCGCTCCGCGTCGACGACGAGAACCACGCTCTTCGCATCAGTTCCACGCAAGGTCGCGCGCACATCCTCGAGGCGGACAGCCGTACCCATGATGTCTTTGGGATCGAAATCGGCAGCACACAGATACGAGTTGCCGGCGGCATCTCCGAATCCATGCCCGCTGAAGTACAGGAGCAAGGTGCAGTCCTTGGTCGCTCTGCCCGCCAGCCCGGCGACGGCTTGCAACACGGCATCCTGCTTCGGACCGACGACGGCGCCAGCGCTCGTTCGCAAGCACTCGACGGCGAAACCACAAGCCTCGAGCTCTCGCGCCATGTCCCCCGCATCACGGTCAGGACAGCCGAGTTCGGCCAGGTGATCGTACTTGGCAATGCCAATGACCAGCGCCAGATTGTTGCAGCCCTGGGTCGACGGGCTCGGAGTTGCATGTCCGGCGCCAGCGCCGACGGTGCAAGCAGTGAGCGGAAGGACCAAGCCCAGTACGAGCCTGGGAAGGAAGTGGGGAGTTGGCATGGAAGCAACGATCGGTTTGGGGCAGGCGAAGGTGAGTGCGGACCCGCGGCCTCGAGGCGGGCGGAGAGCGTAGCCAGCAGAATTCGCCGACAGGGCGGCTCGGGCCGCGACAACCGTCCGTGAAAACCAGAGCCCTATCACCCGAGAGCCTTCGCTGACTCAACCCGGGCACGCGTCCAGCCTCACGGCAGACTGCGCGCCACCCGGAACCCGAACAGCACGTTCCTGATGCCGGGCCCCTCCTTCTCGCGATTGGCGGACCGGCATGCGACCGGCTTACTGGCATAACAGCCACCGCGCAGCACTCGCCGCACGTCACCGTTCATCCGCTCCACCGCCGCCTGCCCGGCCCCCTCCTCGTAGTCGCCATAGGTGTCCTGCACCCATTCCCACAGATTGCCGTGCATGCCACGGATGCCGAACGCGTTGGTCGGCTGGGCGTTGGCCTTGCGCAGGAACTTGCGGGCATCGTCCCCGGTGTTGCCGCGAATCTCCTTGTCGGCGTAGTTGACCTGCTCGGTCGTCACTGTCGCGCCGAACGCGAACGCGGTCTCCGTACCGGCGCGGCAGGCGTATTCCCATTCGGCCTCACTGGGCAGCCGCAACTTCGAAGCCTTGGCCCAGGAGTTGGCATCGCTCCAGCTCAGATTGTCCTTGGGGCGGTTGTCCGAATTGCCGTTGCCGCCCTTCCGGTCGCGGTTCCACTGCCAGATCATCACCTCGCTCTCACTGAGGTAGAAGGCGCTCCGGATCGTGCGCGGATGCTGCATCTCGTCCTCGCCGCGGCCACTCTCGTTGTTCGGCGATCCCATCCGGAACGTGCCGCCGGGGATCAACACCATGATGATGCCGGTCGACTTGTGGCGAACCCGCCACGGATACCCCGACTGCTGGATGCGATCGCGCATCACGGCATCGGTCACGATGTCGGCATCGGGCTCGAACGTGACCACGTCGGCCCATTCCTTGACCTGCCGCAGGCGGTCCGGCTCCGGCACCGGCTCGGCTTCGGGCGGAGTCCCATCCGGCTCGGCGGCGCCCCCCTCGGGGGGCTTCGCGGCGGGTGGTTTCGGCGTAGCGGGCCGAGGTTCGGCCGGTGGTGGCGGCAGGCTCGGCGTGGTAGCAAGGGGCCGAGCAGGAGCCAATGGCAGGGTGCGGAGGGGAATGTCGAAGTTCATGTCGCCGTCCCAGGTCGAGCGGGGCTTCTGGCGGTTCTTCGTCTCGCGCTTCACCTCGTAGTCGATATACAGAGCAAGCTCACGAAAAGTGATCCATCGATCATTGTTCCCATCGGCATCACCCTCCAGCCCACGCAGCAGATAATGCGTGAAGATGCCATTCTGCATTTCCCGGCCGCGCATGTCCTTCTGTTGGCCGCTGGGCTCGAGCGAAACAGCGCCATCGGAAGTCGAATAGAGGACAGCAAGTCCCTCGGAATCGAGCTGATCAACTTGCCAACGCTGCTCTTCACCGCCCTTCTGCGGCAAATTGCGGCACGCATCGATGATGAGCATCTTCTTCTGCGCCTTGCTTTTCCGCAGCCTGTCGATCACCTCATCCAACTTGAGACCCGTCTGCTCCAAGGCCTTCGAATCCGTCTGTTCGGCGCAAAAGTAGGGGGCGCCCCCGGGTTCCGAAAATCCATGACCGGACAGGTAAACGAGCAGCGTGTCTGCAGGCCCTGCGTCCTTACACATGATGGTGACCTGGGTCAGGATCTGGTGGGCATGATGGGGCGAGAGACGGGAGTCCGAGTGCATGGCTTCGACGGCGAAGTCGAGGCTGTGCAGCGCAGCGGCGACGTCCTTGGCGTCCTTGTCGGCGAAGTTCAGTGGGGCCAGGTGCACGTATTCATTGATACCGACCACCAGCGCGAGGCGAACACCCTGCCGTAGATTCGGTGTGTTGTTGCGGCCCACGACGAGCACATCACGGGAGCGGTCGCGCTCCGGCTCCACGGGCCGAGGCGGCTTCGGCTCCTGGGCCGCCAGCAACATGGGGAACACGACGAGCGGGAGAAGACGACAGGTCATGAGGGTTGGCATGGGCATTCGCGATGCGGACCGGCACGGAGCTGGCGGGCGACGAGATCGGGTCGACCCCTCGGTCGGGCCGCGTCGACTCTGCACGACAAGACCACGAATCGATGGGCGCTCCTCGACCCACGCTCCACCGCGGGCACGACCCCGGCGGTGAGGCGACGGCACTCTACCGGCCCGATCCGGACGACCAAGCCAGACCTCGAATGACCGGGAAGCCCGGAGAACTGGCCAGCTGCCCGCAAGCCGAACGACCCGCTCCGAGCCGAGCCGATCGAATTCCTCGGCCACACAGCGCCCCCACCAGAACCGCGGGTCCGCACCCCCGCCGAGGCCGGTCACCCCGGCAACCTGCGGGAGCAAGCTCCGCCCGGGAGCACCGCGGGCAGCTCGACCTCTGTCTTCACAACCGCAACCACCCATGAACCCCATGCCACTCGTTCGCCAGGTCGCCTGGCTCTGTGCCCTGTTCGCCGCTGGCGCGTGCAAGGACTCGCGACGCTCGCCGTCGCCGTCGCTACAGATCCCCGCGTTCGACGTCACGGTCACCGCGGACCGCCCCACCGGCGTGCCCGGCACCACCTTCACGTTCACCGCCACTTCCTCGGCCGGTGCCACTCCGATCCGCTACGACTGGCAGTTGCCCGACGGCAGCCTGGCCACCGGCCCCGCCGTCGAGTTCGTGCCGACGGCAACCGGTTCACTGATCACGACGGTGATCGCAACCGATGCGCGCGGCCGGCGGGTCGAGTCCGAGGTGCTGGCGACGGTGTTCCCGCCCGCTGGTCGCCCGGCGACCGGCCTGCTCGACGTGCCCCGGGCAGCACTGCCAGGCGACGCCAACAACAACGGTGCGCTCGAGCTGGTCGACGCCCTGCGCTGCGCGCGCGTCGCGAACCGCACCGAGCCGGTAGCGGATGCCGCCGAGGTGCTGCGCCTCGACGCGGACCTCGACGGACGCCTGAGCAAGGGTGACCTCGACTTCGTGGCCGGAGCCCTGGACGGCACGGCCACCGTGCCCACGTCGCTGCTGCCGGCGCGCGGTGCGCCAGGTCGGGTCGTTCGGGTGCAGGCGCCGATCCTGCTCGATCCAGCGACCACCGTGCGCGTCCGTATCGGTGGCAGCGCCCCGTTCCTGCTCGATCGGGTCGAACTCGGCTTCGGCGCGTTCGTCGTGCCGCTCGACCTGCCGGCCGGCCCGACCACCGTCGCGCTCGAAGCCGATGGGACCGCCGTGACGGAGTTCGAGTTCGACGTGCTGCCGAGCTACGTCGCGACGGCCGCGCCAGGCGCACTGTTCGGACAACTCGATGCGCTGGCGAGTGCGCTGCGACCACAAGCTCGCATCGGGCTCGAGCAGTCCATCGGCGCCGCGGGCCTGTCCGCCGAACAGCGCCAGCTGCTGACGACGCTGTGGGACACGGGCTTCGCCCAGGCTGCGGCGGCCGAAGCGGAGGTGCGTGCGATCATGGCGACGCTGCCACCGGACGCGATCGCCTTGCTCGAACAGATCGCCGTCGCCAACGGCCTGCTCGAGCAGCTCGCCGAAGGCCAGGAACTGGCCGGCATCGCGGCCGAAGCGTCACCGCTGGTGTTGTCCGACGACCAGCTCGGCGCGCTGTGCACGTTCGCAGCCTACAAGACCACGATCGTCGGCACCGCGTTCAGCTGGGCGTCGACGGCGTGCACGTGGGGCGGAACCGCGGCTGCCATCGCGCTGGCGACGCTGGCCGCAATCGGCTCGACGACCGTCGTCGTCCCTGCTGGCGTGGTCGCGACCCTGACGGCTCTGGTGTCAGCATGTGTCGGCGCCTCGGTGCCGCTGGCCGTCAACGAAGTGGTCGCCGAGATCGCGCCGGACATGAAGCTGGCCCGGCTCGCGCTCACCGCCTCACCCGAGGTGCTGGATCCGCCGCAGGTCGACAGCTCGGAGCTGCGGATCTCGTTGACGGTGCCGGTGGATCCGAGCTTGTGCCGCGGCGGCAGCAAGCTGTCGGAACTCGTCGCCAAGAAGGCGATCGAGAAGGTGCTGGGCAAGGCCCCGCTGGTCGGCAATGTGGTGCGCTTGATCAAGCTGCTGCCGAAGAAGGTCAAGGAGCAGCTGCTCGGCCCGATCGTCGACCTCATCGCCGCGGGCGTCGGCAGAGCCCTGGACGAGTCCGGTATCGCGGCCGAACTGGACGCAGTCGGCCAGTTCCTGTGCCAGCTCGGCACCGTGTTCGGCGCGACCATCGACCCCAACGGGGTGTTGACGGGACCGGACCCGGCAGTCGGCACGCTGCAACTGGCCGCGGCCGGCACCGAGGATCCGTCGATCTACACCGGCGATCCGACGCAGCGGACCTCCGTGACGTTCCGCGCCAGCAAGATGATCTGTGGCGAGACGCTCGAGGCCAGGGCCACCGTGAGCTACGGCGTTCGCCCGGTGACCATCACGATGGGCGACAACGGCTCGGCGCTCGACGACATCTATGCCGTGGAGATCGAAGGCCAGACGGTGCTGACCAGCTCGGCGCCGGTCGTGCAGATCTCGACCACGGTCGAGCTCACCCTCGGTGACCACGTCGTGATCATGCGCGGGCTCGCCGCGCCGGACGGCATCGGCACCTACTACATCCAGTTCGCCGGCGCCTCGGTGCTGCCCGGCAGCAGTGCACTGTCCGGCACCAACCTGATTCCGGGCACCATCAAGACCTACAACATCCGCGTGCAGTGACAGGAGAGAACCAATGAACCCTGACTCGATGATCTCGTTCGCCGCGACCTTGTCGCTGGCACTGCTGGCGCCGGCTCTGCGGGCCCAGTTCCCGGGCGATGTCTACCTGCAGCGGCCGGCGTCCGTGGTCGCCACCGGCGGCACGCTGGCGGTGGACGTACTCACTTTCACGGGCACGCAACGCTTCGGCGCCGCGCGCTTCGAAGTCGCCTTCGATCCGACGGTGCTGCGATTCACCGGCGGAGCCTCCCCGACCCACGGGCCGCTGCTGACGAGCGTCCAGCAGAGCCGCGGGCGACTCGGTGTCGTCGTCACCAATGCCAAGGGCGTCGACAATCCGTTCGGCGTGGTGAAGTTGACGCAACTGCAGTTCGTCGCGATCGGTGCCCCGGGCAGCACCAGCCCGCTCGACCTGACCGCGCGCGGCGCCATCGCTCTGAACGGCAACTCGACGCCATCCGCGGCCAGCGACGGCAGTGTGCTGGTGACCACCGCGGCTGCGCAGTCCGCGGCGGCGATGCTCGAGGGCACGACCGCGCCGCCGGCGCCGCTGTGTGTGCAGCCGGAGCAACCACTGGTCCCCACCGCGGAGGAGATCGTGGCGGCGCAGAACATGGGGCGCCCGGGACAGGAAGTGCCCCTCTGGAGAATGGTGCCGCACGCGACGGGCGTCGCGGCAGCCCCGCTGCTCGTGATGCTGCCAGCGGCCGAAGCAGGTGACGCGGCCCGGCAGCGAAGAACGCGTTGAGGATGGGGCCGGGCGGAGTGGGCGGTGGTGCGGATCCTCGCACCCCGCCAGCCTCACATCCGGAACACCGGCGCCTGGTAGTCCGGGATCTCCGCGTTCAGACTCGCCGACAACGCCAATGCCAGCGCGCTGCGCGTCTGCCGCGGATCGATGACGCCGTCGTCCCACAAGCGCGCCGACGCGTAGAGCGGATGCCCCTCGGTCTCGTACTTCTCGAGGATCGGCGCGCGCATCTTCTGCTCCTCGTCCGCCGACAGCTTCTGTCCCTTCTCCTCGAGCTGGTCCTTCTTGACCTGCACCAGCACGCCGGCTGCCTGTTCACCACCCATCACCGAGATCCGCGAGTTGGGCCACGTGAACAGGAAGCGCGGCTGGTAGGCGCGGCCGCACATGCCGTAGTTGCCGGCGCCGAACGAGCCACCGATCAGCACCGTGAACTTCGGCACCTGCGCGGTGGCGACCGCCTGCACCATCTTGGCGCCGTCCTTGGCGATGCCGCCGGTCTCGTACTTACGACCGACCATGAAGCCGGTGATGTTCTGCAGGAACAGCAGCGGGACCTTGCGCTGGCTGCACAGCTCGACGAAGTGCGCGGCCTTCTGCGCGCTCTCCGAGAACAGGATGCCGTTGTTGGCGACGATGCCGACCGGCATGCCGTGGATGTGCGAGAAGCCGGTGACCAGTGTGGTGCCGTAGCGCGCCTTGAACTCGTGCAGGCGGCTGCCGTCGACGAGGCGCGCGATGACCTCGCGCACGTCGTACGGCGTGCGGGTGTCGCGCGGCAGCACGCCGAGCAGCTCCTCGGGGTCGTAGAGCGGCTCCTCGACGGCCTGCAGCGGCAGCTGGTTCGGCTTCCTGGTGTTGAGGTGCGAGACGATCTTGCGGCACAGCTGCAGCGCGTGCGGTTCGTCCTCGGCGAAGTGGTCGGCGACGCCCGACAGGCGCGTGTGCACGTCGGCGCCACCGAGATCCTCGGCCGACACGACCTCGCCGGTCGCGGCGCGCACCAGCGGCGGGCCACCGAGGAAGATCGTGCCGTTGCCCTTCACGATGATGCTCTCGTCGCTCATCGCCGGCACGTAGGCGCCGCCCGCGGTGCAGCTGCCGAGCACCACCGCGACCTGCGGGATGCGGGCCGCGGACATGCGCGCCTGGTTGTAGAAGATGCGCCCGAAGTGGTCCCGATCCGGGAACACGTCGGCCTGCAGCGGCAGGAACGCGCCGCCGCTGTCGACCAGATAGACACACGGCAGGCGGTTCTCGAGCGCGATCTCCTGCGCGCGCACGTGCTTCTTCACCGTCATCGGGAAGTAGGTGCCGCCCTTCACGGTCGCGTCGTTGGCGACGATCATCACCTCGCGCCCCTCGACCAGGCCGATGCCGGTGACGATGCCCGCACTCGGCGCATCACCGCCGTAGAGGCCGTGCGCGGCCAGCGGCGACAGTTCGAGGAACGGCGCGCCGGGGTCGAGGATCGCGGCGATGCGCTCGCGCGGCAACAGCTTGCCGCGCTTGTGATGGCGCGCGGTCGCCTCGGTGCCACCGCCGAGTCTGGCGGCGGCGACCTGGGCGGCGATCGCCTCGATGGCCTGGAGGTGATGCGCACGGTTCTGCTGGAACTCGGGCGCGTTCGACTGGATCTGGCTGTGCAGGACGTCGGTCATTCGGCGCGTTCTCGGGGGCCGGCAAGATAGCCGCCGCCGCGGGGAAGCCCAGCGGGCACAGGCGCGGCGCAGGAAAACCCGTCCGCCGTTTGACCCTACGCCCTACGGCTGCCGATTCAGCTGCGGCTCCGCACCGATGATTGACAACAACGACCCGATTGTCGCCGCCACCGCGGCCGCTCCTGCGTTCGGCCTCGACCACCTGTGGGTGCTGAGCGCCGCGATCCTGGTGTTCTTCATGCAGGCCGGGTTCTTCGCGCTCGAGGTCGGCTTCGTGCGCCGCCACAACGTCGAGTCGGTCGCGTTCAAGAACGTCGTCGACTACCTGGTCTCGGCGCTCGGCTTCTACCTGCTCGGTTTCGGCCTGATGTTCGGGCACAACCTCGGTGGCCTGATCGGCACCGACCTGTTCGCGTGGAACGGCGCGCCCGTCACCGGCGGCAGCCAGCTCGGCATGATCTTCCTGCTGTTCCAGCTCGCGTTCGCGTCGACCGCCGTGACGATCGTGTCGGGCGCCACCGCCGAACGCATCCGCTTCACCACCTACCTGGTCGGCGCCGCGGTCACCGGCGTGATCATCTATCCGGTGTTCGGCCACTGGGCGTGGGGCAACATGTTCTTCGCCGACAACAAGACCTGGCTCACCGAGCTGGGCTTCATCGACTTCGCCGGCTCCACCGTCGTGCACTCGGTCGGTGGCTGGGTGGCGCTGGTCGCGGCGATGCTGCTCGGCCCGCGCCGCGGTCGCTATGACGCGCACGGCCGCGTGCAGGCGATGCCGGGCTACAGCCAGGTGTGGGCGGTGCTCGGCGTATTCATCCTGTGGTTCGGCTGGTGGGGCTTCAACGGCGGCAGCACGCTGGCGCTCAACGCCGACGTCGGGCCGATCGTGTTGAACACCAACCTCGCCGGCGCCGCCGGTGGCCTGATCGCGTTCCTGCACGCGCGGCAGGCCCAGGGCGGCGAGGCGATGAAGGACAAGATGCTCGGCGGCATCCTCGGCGGCCTGGTCGCGATCACCGCCAACTGCCACATGGTGTCGCCGATCAGCGCGATCGCGATCGGCGGCCTCGCCGGCATCCTGCACAACGTGATCTACGACCGCATGCTGCACCACTGGCGAATCGACGACCCGGTCGGCGCGATCCCGGTGCACCTGGCCTGCGGCGTGTTCGGCACGCTGTGCGTGGCGCTGTTCGGCAACGTCGGCATGTTCCCGCACGGGCACGGCCGCTTCGCGCAACTGGGCGTGCAGCTCGTGGGTGTGCTGGCGTGTGCGGCCTGGGCCGGCGGCAGCGCCTGGGTGCTGTATCGCGTGTTGGCGCGCACCATCGGGCTGCGCGTCGACGAACGCGCCGAGGCGGTCGGCGTCGATCTCGCCGAGCCGCCGATGGCGGCGCCGTCGCTGGCGTCGCTGGCGTCGCTGCCGATGCAGCGCGACCCGCAGCAGGCCGCCGACGACCTGATCGAGGCGATGCTGTTCGAGCCGCACACGGTGACGCCGCGGCCGAACGACCAGTTCGTCGACGCCGCCGAGACCGCGACGGCCGGCACCCCCCGCGCCTGAGCGGCGCGCTCGCAACACGACGGCGGGCCCAAGCAACCAGCGGGCCGAGCGCGCAGAGGCAGCCCGAAACGAACAGTGACCGCCGGCCACCCATAGCCACGCATCGGACCGTGCTCACGGACTGCATGGTGCACGGCCATCGCTTCGCGGCCTGGCCGCACTCGATGCGCTGCACGTCGGGCGCGGGCCCGCTACGCCTCCGTAGGTAGCATCGCGCCGATGACGATCCTGTCGCGCCGTTCGTTCCTCGCCGTCGGCACCGCGGGCGCCGCCGCGCTGTCGCAACCACGATCCTGGTCGGTCGGCAGCACCGATCGCGAGCTGACCTGGACCGATGTCGAAGGCTGGCCGATCGAGGGCCGCGCGTTCGCCGA
>JALORC010000092.1 GCA_025459175.1 Planctomycetota bacterium
CGGTCGACTGGCGCATGGGCCTCGCGAGCACGTTCCTGAAGCAGCGGCGCTTCGCCGAGGCGTCGACGCTGTTCGGCGCGTTGATCGCGCAGAACCCCGATCGCGCCGATCTGTGGCTGTTCCAGGCCAACGCGCTGGTCGGCATGAACGAGCCGCGCAAGGCGGCCGAGAACCTCGAGCTCGTCGATCGGCTCGGCAAGTCGACCGTCGACAGCATGTTCATGCTCGGTGACATCTACACCAACGAGGAGCTGGTCGACGTCGCCGCGGCTGCCTACGAGCGCGGCATCAAGAAGGACGAGAAGGGCACGCCGGAGCGCGCCGTGCGCGCGGCGAAGGCGCTGGCGGCCCGCAACGCACACGCGGAGAGCTCGCGGGTGCTGGCGGCGATCGAGGCCGGCTACGGAACGCGGCTCGACACGGTCGCCAAGAAGGACGTGCTGAAGCTGCGCGCGCGGCTGGCGGTCGCGTCCGGCGCCGGCGACGAGGAAGCCGCGGTGCTGCAGCAGATCGTCGCGCTGGATCCGCTCGACGGCGAGGCGCTGATCCTGCTGGGGCAGTACCACGGCCGCAAGGGGCAGCCCGACCAGGCGATCATGCAGTTCGAGCGCGCGGCCGGGATCGCCGGCTTCGAGGCCGACGCCAAGGTCCGCCACGCACAGCTGCTGGTCGGGCAGGGCAAGTACCAGGAGGCGCTGCCGTTGCTGAAGCAGGCGCAGCAGAAGAAGCCGCGCGACCACATCCAGCAGTTCCTCGACCAGGTCGAGCGCATCGCGCAGAACAAATAGCGCGGCGCCGCGCGCGTCCCACCGCCGCGGCATCACTTCTGCCGCAGCGGGCGCACGATCAGATCCTTCAGCGCGAAGTTGCTGCCTTCGCCGACCCGCGTCACGAACAGGTCGTTGTGGTGGCGGATCAGGCCGAACTCGTCGAAGCACGCGACGCCGCCGCAGACCTCCATCGCCAGCCCGATCAGGTCGCTGGCCGAGCGGCTGCAGTCGACCTTGACCTTGGCCGCCTGCTCGCGCGACAGCTTGTCGGCCTCGTAGAGCTTGCAGCAGTGCATCAGCCACGTGAGCCCGCGCTCGAGCGCGATGTCCATGTCGACGATGACGTCCTGCACGCGCTGGAAGCGGCCGATCGGCTTGTCGTCGAACTGGATGCGTTCCTCGGCGTAGATGCGGGTCTTGTCGAGCGCGAACGCGAGCGAGCCGAGCGCCAGTGAGGCGATGAACAGCCGGCCGCCGTTCAGCGTCGTCACCATCACCTTGAAGCCGTCGTTCTCGTTGCCGAGGATCGCGTCGTGGCCGACCTCGACGTTCTCGAACATGATCGAGCCGGTCGACGACTGCTCCCAGACCTTCTTGCCCTGCATCTCCTGGTAGAAGACGCCCTTTTGCTGCATCGGCACGATGAAGCAGGTCGAGCGCTTGCCGTTCGCGCCGCTCGGGTTGGTCAGCGCGTGCACGACGACGTGGCTCGCCCAGCGGGCGTTGGTCGACCAGCACTTCTCGCCGTTGATGACCCAGCGATCGCCCTTCTTGACCGCGGTGACCTGCGGGTTGGCGGCGTCGCTGCCGCGGCCCGGCTCCGACAGGCCGAACACGAACATGCGCTCGCCCTTCGCCAGCGCCGGCAGGTGGGCCTTCTTCTGCGCCTCGGTGCCGCACAGCTGCAGGGGCTTGGCGCCGAGTGAGATCGCCGCGCCCGGCGTGATCGCGACCGCCTGGCTGTGGTAGCCGAGGCCGAGGCCCATCAGCACGAGGTCGGTGTGGTCGCCGCCCTGACCGCCATACTGCTCGGCGATCGGCAGGCCGAACAGGCCGATCTCACCCATCTTGCGGATCGTCTCGTCCGGGACCAGCCGGTGTTCTCGTTCCCAGTGCAGCAGGTGCGGCGCGATCTCGGCGTCGCTGAAGTCGCGCACCATCTCGTAGAACGCGAACTTGTCGTCGGGAACCAGATCCTTGAGGTAGCTGTCGATGCGGCGTGCCATTCGTCGCCGCAGCGTAGCGCGGGCCCCGGTCGCAGGCGACTTCGGAGCCGCAGGATATGGCGATTGCCGGCCGGCGATCGGCGCCGGTCGGCGAGGCGCTCAGCGATCGCTCGGCGCGGCTCCGGCCGGCGCCAGCGCGGCGAGGAACGCCGGCGCCGCCCGATTGTCCGGCGCGATCTCGAGCACGCGGCGGAAGGCGGCCATGGCCGCCGCGGGCTGGCCCGAGAAGCGCAGATTGTAACCGTGCACCAGGTGGGCCTGGGCGTCGTAGGGCTTCTTCTCCAGGTAGGCCGCGAGCGCCTGCACCTGCGCGTCGAACACCTTGACGTCCGAGTAGAAGGTGCGCTTGTCGGTGTCGGCGGCCGCCAGCGACGGATCCAGGCGCAGCGCCTCGGCGATCAGGAACGCGGCGTAGTGGTAGTCGCCGTTGCCGAACGCGGCGTCGGCCAGCACGAAGTGCACCGAGGCGTCGTTCGGGGCATAGCTGCGCGCCTTGCCGTAGGCCTCGGCCGCGTCGGCGAAGCGGTCGGCGCGGAAGTAGAAGTCGCCGAGCTCCACGTACTTGACCGCCAGCGCCACCGCCATCGCGTCGCTGGTGGCATCGGCCGGGCGATCGATGATCCGCGCCGTGCCGACGATGCCGCCGCCGGCGACGATCGTCTCGCGCGTGATGCCGGGGTCGCCGGCGACGATCGTCTCGCGGGCGGCCGGCGCCGAGACCAGCACGCCGTCCGGGCCCTCACGGTCATCGACGACGATCACGGTGCTCGGCACCGTCAAGTAGGTGGGGCAGTAGACGGTCTCCGGATACCACCAGAAGCCGGCCGAGGCGATGCCGGGCTGCGACCAGTTCCACCACCACGCATTGTTGTAGCAGGTGTTCCAGTAGGCACCGCGCCACGCCCACCACGGCTGCCACAGCGAGACGTTCCAACCGAAGGCGCCACCGCCGAAGCCGATCGACCAGCCGCTGTTCCAACACCACGGGTCGAAGCCCCCGCCCCATCCCCAGTTGTTGAAGCCCCAGCCGTTGTTGAAGCCCCAGTTGTTGACGCCGCACGGGTCCCACCAGTTGTTCCAGATCCGACCGTGGATCGGTCGGCAGTTGCCGAAGCCGCTGCCGAAGCCATGGCGGAACCGGTTGCCGAAGCCGCCACCGAAGTTGCGCGTGGCGGCGATCACGCTGCTGCGCGGCGCGTTGGCGCGCGGGGCGACCAGGCGCGGCGCCGCGGCGCGCGGCTGCAGCCGCGCGGTCGTGTTGCCGGCGACCGGTTGGCGCGCATTGGCGACCGGCGCGCTCGGGCGAGGGTTGGCCCGCACGGTGTCATTCGGGCGATAGCGGCCGGCGGCGACCGGTGCGGTGTTGCGCGGACGGGCGACCGGCGTGCCGGCCTCACTGCCGATGCGGCTGGTGCCAGGCGCCGGCTGGCGCACATTCGGCTGCGGGCTGCGGTAGCGGCCATCGATTGCGCCACCGCGAGTGCCGGTGGCGTCGCCGGGGCGGGTTGCGGACGGGCGCGGGGCAGGCTGGCTGGTGCGCGGCTGCGGCACCACCGTCGGGCGCGAAATCGTGCCGCCGGAACGCACCGTGCCCCCGACTGGCCGACCGCCGGTGTCGTTGCCGCCCCCGACCGAGCCGCCACCTGGGTTGTAGCGTGGGGTGGGGGAAGGCGCGGGCCGGCTGTCGGTGCGGGTCGAGACGCGCGGCACCGGCTGAGAGCCGTAGGAAGGCGTCGTGCGGCCGCCCGGGTTGTACTGCGGCGGATTGCTGCGCGGAGCCGGCCGGCTGCTCGGGCCAGGATCCTGGCGCCCGCTCGGGTTGCTGCGCGGCGTCGGATTGCTGCGCGGGGCCGGGTTGTTGCGCGGGGCCGGCGCCGAGTTGCGCGGCATCGGCGTGGGTTGCGCTCGCGGCATCGGCGCCGGGCGAGGGGCCGGGGCTGCCGAGGGCCGCGGTGCCGGGCTGGGCCGGGAGGAAGGTCCCGGGCTCGGCCGGGAGGAAGGCGACGAGCTCGGTCGGGGTGCCGGGCGGCTGGAGTCGCCGCGCTGCGCGAGCAGCGGCGTCGTCATCAGCAGCCACAGCGGGATGAGCAGAAGGAAGTGTTTCCGTGCGACCATGGGTCCTCAGCGCCGAAAGCGGGTGCGTCGCGCTAGCAACAAGGATACCGGGCCTCGAGGGATCGTGGACCGGGTTCCCGGCCGAGGTTCGGGGCGCGGCAGGGTTCCCGGTGCCGCGCCGCCGGCTGGCCTGTATCGCCGCCACTACAACCGCGTGCGAACGCGTGCCGTTCGCCGGTCCCGCGTGGCACGATGCGGCGATGCGTTTCCTGGCCAAGGTGTTCCTGCGCGGGCTGGCTGCGATCCTGCCGTTGGCATTGACCGGATATCTCGTCTACGCCGCGGTCGTCGCCGGTGAGACGCTGCTGCGCAATCTGCTGCTGCTGGTGCTGCCGCCCGAGCGCTACTGGCCTGGGATGGGCTTCCTGCTGTCGATCGCGCTGGTGCTGCTGAGCGGGCTGCTGATGTACTCGTTCGTGGTCCGCAAGGTCTACGGTCGCTTCACCAGGCTGTTCGAACGCATCCCGGTGGTGAAGTCGATCTACGGCATGATCGTCGACATCGTGCAGCTGTTCGCCAGCGCCGACGAACGCCCGTTCCGCGCCGTGGTGCTGGTCACCTTGCCGGGCGGTCTCGAGCAGCTCGGCTTCCTGACCCGCGAGGACTTCGACGATCTGCCCGAGATCGGCGCCGACAAGGTCGCGGTCTATCTGCCGATGAGCTACCAGCTCGGCGGCTTCACGCTGGTGGTGCCGAAGGCGCAGATCCGGCGCCTGTCGATGACGGTCGAGGACGCGCTGCGGTTCTGCGTGACGGCCGGCGTGGCGCGCCCGGTGGAGCCGGGCGCGGCGGCGGCGAAAACGTGACGGAAGCGAACGCTGCGCCCGCGCGCGACGAGGCTTAGCATCGCGCTTCGCATGCGCATCCGCTCCGCCACCCTGGTCCTGTTGCTGACTGCCTCCCATCTCGCCGCGCAGGACCGCAAGGGTCAATCCGGCATGGACTACGGCGGTGTGATGATGACGACCTTCGAGGGCGGCGGCCGGTGCGGCACCACCGAGAAGGGCCTCGTCGTACGGCTCGGCGACCGCGGCGCGTTCGCGTTCGACACCGAGCTGCTGCGGATGTCGGCGGCGTGGACCGACGGCTGGCTGCGGCTGCGCGGCACCGCCTACGACGGCTCGCACGGGCCGATGCCGAAGCTGCGCGGCAACAAGGTCGCCGAGACCAAGCCCGCGCCGGGCTGGGCCAACGGTGGTGACTTCACCGATCCGCGGCCGATCCCGCACGGCCCGCTGCCGCGCAGCTGGGGCCAGTACGAAGGCATGTGGCGGCGCGACGGCGGCGTCGTGGTCGGCTACCGGATCGGCGACATGCAGGTGCGCGAGTCGTTCGCGATCGGCGAGCAAGCGCTGGTCGTGCGCACGCTCGAACTCGGGCCGTCGAAGCTCGAGCAGCGCCTGCTGGTGCTCGATGGCCCCGGCAACGCGCAGTCGGTGACGGTCGGGTCGCTGGCGAGCGGCCGCGGCACAGCGCTGCAGTGGCAGCCGGAGTTCGCGCTGCCGGTCGAGCTGGCGGCGTCGATCGGCGACTGGAGCCGCCTGCCGATGGGCGGTCCGGCCAGCGGTGATTACCTCGATGCCGCCAGCGGCACCGGGGCCACCGTGGCCTGGGTGCCCGGCTTCGCGCGCGCGCACGGCAGTCCCGAGGGCAAGGACCAGGACGCGGCGGCGCGGTTGCTGCCGCGCTTGCACGACGGCGAAGCCGCCAGGAACAACGACGACTGGCAGCGCAGCGTCTGGTTCGACAAGCACAAGGTCGACGGGCGCGACAGCGACGACGGCCGGTTGGTCGTCGATCTGCAGCGCGCGGTCGAGGTCAGCCGCATCCACACCTACAGCTGGCACGGCGGCTACCGCAGTACGCAGCAGTACGACGTCTACGGCAGCGCCGCCGACGGTGCGCCCGACGCGGCGGCCGCGGATCCCACGGCGGCGGGCTGGACCAAGGTCGCCGAGGTCGATTCGGGTTCGCTCGGGGAAGGCGATCAGCACGGCGTCGCCATCGCCGGGGAACGTGGGCTCGGCAGCTGGCGCCACCTGCTGTTCGTCGTGCGCAGCGGCAGCTGCTTCTTCAGCGAACTCGACGTCTACGCCGACAGCTTCCGCGCCGCGGTCGACGCCACCGGCCGCAGCCGCCAGCATCTCGCTGCGGTGGTGCACGGGGCGCCAGGGGCCGAGCTGTCGACCGAGGGCGGTCGCATCGTGCTGCGGGTGCCGCCGCACGCGCAGCCGCTGCGGCTGCAGCTGCGCCTCGCCGCCGGCGACGAGAAGCAGCTGGCGAGCGCGCTGCCAGCACTCGGCCGGGCCGGCGAGCTGCCGCCGCTGCCGACCGCGCCGCAGCCAGCACAGTGGGGCGAGCCGATCGTGACCAAGGGCGAACGCGGTGCCGACGACGGCCCGTTCGCGGTCGACACGATCACGATCCCGTTGGAGAACCGCTTCGAGTCGCGGATGCGCACCGCGGCGTTCGACTTCTTCCGCGACGGGCGCGCCGCGGTGTCGACGTGGAACGGCGACGTGTGGATCGTGTCGGGCATCGACGACGACCTCGATCGGCTCGAGTGGAAGCGCTTCGCGACCGGCCTGTTCGATCCGCTCGGCCTGCGCATCGTCGACGACGTGTTGTACGTGCACGGCCGCGACGGCTTGACCAAGCTTCACGACACCGACGGCAACGGCGAGGCCGACCACTACGAGTGCTTCAACAACCAGGTCTACATCACGCCCGCGTTCCACGAGTTCGCGTTCGACCTGCAGACCGACGCCGCCGGCAACTTCTACTTCAGCAAGGGCGCGCCGGTGAACCCGGGTGGCCGCGGCTTCATGAAGATCGTGCCGCACCACGGTGCGATCCTGAAGGTCAGCAAGGACGGCAGCTCGATCGAGACCGTCGCCACCGGCCTGCGCGCGCCGAACGGCATCGGCGTGTCGCCGACCGGCATCCTGACCTCGGGCGACAACGAAGGCACCTACATGCCGCGGTGCCGCCTGAACTGGATCACCAAGCCCGGCTTCTACGCCGGCGTGCAGCCGACCGCGCACCGCACGCCGGCGCCGGACCAGCCGGATCTGCCGCTGTGCTGGATGCCGATGGAGGTCGACAACAGCAGCGGCGGCCAGGTGTGGGTGACCGGCAAGGCGTGGGCCGATCTCGATGGCCGCTTGCTGCACCTGTCGTACGGCACCTGCTCGACCTACCTGGTGCTCAAGGAAGAGATCGACGGCGTGGTGCAGGGCGGCGTGGTGCGGCTGCCGGCGAACTTCTCGTCGAGCTGCATGCGCGGCCGCTTCTCGGCCGCCGACGGCCAGCTCTACGTGATCGGGCTGCAGGGCTGGCAGACCAGCGCCGCGCGCGAAGGCGGCTTCCACCGCGTGCGTCGCACCGGGCAACCGCTGGGCCTGCCGACCGCGCTGCGCACCGGCGATGCGGGCGTCTACCTGACCTTCGCCGAGCCACTCGATGCCGAGACCGCTGCCGATCCGGAGAACTGGAGCGTCGAGATCTGGAACTATCTCTACTCGCCGAACTACGGCTCGCCGGAGCTGTCGGTGCTGCACCCGGAGCGCAAGGTCGAACAGGGCAAGGAGAACCGCGACCCGCTGCCGGTCCGCGCGGTCAAGCTGTCGGCCGACGGCCGCACCGCGTTCCTGGCCATCGAGGGCATGCGGCCGGTGCACCAGATGAAGATCACCTGGAACCTCGACGGCAAGGACGGCCGCCCGCAGAAGGGCGAGCTGCACCACACGATCCACGTGTTGCAGAAGGACCCCGGTTTCCCCTCGGAGCGCTGAATGATGGTGCACGCAGCGATGGTCGGTGTCGTCGGTTGGTTGTGCGCGACGGCTTGGTTGAGCTTCGGGGTGCCGCAGGATCCCGCACCGACCGCCGCCGCGTCGCGATTGCCGGGGGCCAAGGTCACGTTCGAACGGCGCGCCGGCGCCGACGCCGACAAGCAGGTGCACAGCCAGCGCGCGCGGCTGCTGTCGCTCGCGGTCGAACGCGGCGAGACCGCGACGCCGTTCGTGCCGCCGGGCATGTTCCGGGCCACCTACCGCAGCACGCTGACCATGCCGGCGCGCGATCGCTGCAACTTCCGCATCGAGGGCCGCGGCTCCGTGCAGCTCACGATCAACGGCGACAAGGTGCTCGACGGCGCGCTGCGCGCCGGCAAGCCGCTGCAGACCGAGCAGCCGGCGCGGCTCAAGAAGGGCGACAACGAACTGGTGGTGACGTTCGACAGTCTGGCGATGGGCGACGGCCAGTTCCGGCTGTTCTGGTCGGGCACCGACTTCGGCTTCGAGCCGATCGCGCCGGAGCGGCTGTCGGTGGCCGGCGACGCCGAACTGCAGGCCGGCGAGCAACTGCGGCTCGGCCAGCAGCTGTTCGCCGATCGCCGCTGCGCGCGCTGCCACGAACCGGATCCGCAGCGCATCGGCGAGTCGGCGTTCGGCGAGCTCGATCACGCCGGTCCGGACCTGCGCACGATCGGCGCCCGCACCAATGCCGGCTGGCTCGCGGCCTGGCTGCGCGATCCACGCGCGATCCGGCCCGATGCGACGATGCCGAAGTTCGCCCTTACGGCGCAGGATGCCGCCGACCTGGCGCTGTGGCTGGCCGGCTCCGGCGCGCCGCTGGCGTCCCCGCCGTTCCCGGCCGAGGCCGCGGCGACCGGGCGCACGCGCTTCCGCGAACGCGGCTGCGTCGCCTGCCATCGCGCCCCCGACGACAAGTTGCCCGAGCCCGCCGGCACGCCGCTCGGCGATCGCATCGATCTCGGCTTCGTGGCCGGCAAGTGGCAGCCGCAGGCGCTGGTCGCCTACCTGAAGGATCCGCGCGCTGACTACCGGCACGTGCGTATGCCGGACCTGAAGTTGTCGAACGACGACGCGCAGGTGCTCGCCGCCTACCTGTTGTCCGGCACGCACAGCCCGCTGGCGATGCCGACCGGTTCCGCCGAACGCGGCCGCAAGCTCGCGCAGAAGCACAACTGTGCGATCTGCCATGCGCTCGACGCGCCGGTCGAGGATCGCGGCGTGGCGCAGTTGCGCAGCCTGAAGCCCGAGCGCGGCTGCCTCGCCGATGCACCCGGCAGTGCACCCGATCACGGCTTCACCGCCGCCCAACGCGAGGCCGTGCGCGCGTTCCTGCCGCATGCCGAACAGGCGCCGTTCCGCCGCGCGCCGCTCGACTTCGCGCAGCGGCACCTGGTCGCCGAACGCTGCACCGCGTGCCATGCGTTGGACGGGCGGCCGTCGACGTGGGCGCAGTGGGTCGAACGGGAGTCGAAGACCGCAGCCTTGCCGAAGGAGCAGGATCCGATCGCGCAGGGTGTGCCGGCGCTGACGTGGACCGGCGGCAAGCTGCAGCCGGGCTGGATCGAACGCTTCGTGACCGGCAACGAGAAGTCGCCGCGGCCCTGGCTGGTCGCGCGCATGCCCGCGTTCGCCGATCACGGTGCCGCGATCGCCCAAGGCATTGTGCGCGAGCACGGCTACGGGCCGCAGGACGAGCCGCCGGTGCCGGCGCAGGCGCAGCTGGCGATCCACGGCGAACGGCTGCTCGCGCAGGGCACCGGCTTCGGCTGCGTGCAGTGCCATGCGCTCGGCGACCGTCCGGCGACGCAGGTGTTCGAGCGCGAAGGCATCGAACTCGGCGTGGCGCGGGCGCGCTTGCGGCACGAGTACTACACGCGTTGGCTCGCCGATCCGCCGCGGCTCGATCCCGATTCGCGGATGCCGAAGTACGCCGACAGCAAGGGCAAGACCGCGTTCACCGAGGTGCTCGGCGGCGATGCGAGGCAGCAGTTCGAGGCGATCTGGCAGTTCCTCGGCAGCCGGATGCCCGCGCCGCGATGAGCGGGCCGCAGGCGGCGCAACGGGTTCCTGCCGGCCACGCCGGCATTCCGCCCGCCGCGGCGACGATCGATCTGCGCCTCGACGGCAACCAGGGCCGCGCGCCGACGCCGGCGTTCTTCGATCGCCTCGGGCGCGACGGCGAACTGCTGCGGCGCTATCCGCTCGATCGTTCGCTCGAGGTCGCGCTGGCGGCCCGCCACGGCGTGACCGCCGATCGGGTCTTCGTCGGCGCCGGTGCCGACGACGTGCTGCAGCGGTTGTGCCTCGCCGTGCTCGAGCCCGGCCGGGCCGCGATCGTGCCGGTGCCGACGTTCGAGATGCTGCCGCGCTACGTGGCGCTGGCCGGTGCCAACGCGATCACGCCGCGCTGGGACCGTGGCCCGTGGCCGCGGCAGCAAGTGCTCGCCGCGATCGGGCCCGACACCGCGATGGTGGCGCTGGTGTCGCCGAACAACCCGACCGGGCTGTGTGCGACGGCCGACGACCTGCGCGCCGTGCTCGCGGCGGAGCCGCACGCGCTGGTTCTGGTCGATGCGGCCTACGCCGAGTTCGGCGGCGAGGACCTGTCGTCGATCGCGCTGTCGCATCCGCACGCGGTGGTCGTGCGCACGTTCAGCAAGGCGTTCGGGCTCGCCGGTCTGCGCATCGGCTACGCGATCGCCAGCCCGACCGTGGTGACGTGGCTGCGCGGCGTCGGCAGTCCGTTCACGGCTGGCACGTTCGCGCGCGCGGCGGCCTGGCTGCGATTGCAGGACGAAGGCACCGAGGTCGCCGACTACGTCACCGCGGTCGCCGCCGAACGCGATGCCCTCGCCGCGCAGCTGCAGCAGCTCGGGCTCGAGCCGCTGCCGTCGGCCGGCAACTTCGTCTACGTGCGCGGCGGCGATCCGCTGTGGGTGCGCGATGCGCTGGCCGGGCTCGGCATCGCCGTGCGCGCGTTCGCCGACGGTCTGCGCATCACGGTGCCCGGCGATGTGACCGCGTTCGCGCGGCTGCAGCATGCGCTCGCGGCGGCGCTGGCCCCGCAGGCGCTGGTGCTCGATCTCGACGGTGTGCTTGCCGACATCGAACGGCGCACCGCGCTCGCGTCGGTCGACGAGCTCGCCGCGCTGGCCGCGAAGTGGCCGCTCGCGGTCGTCACCAGCTGTCCGCGGCGGCTCGCCGAGTCGGTGCTGACGCGCCACGGCTTCGCGCCGCACATCGCGGTGCTGGTCGGCTCGGAGGACGGCCCGGGCAAGCCCGATCCGTTCCCGGTGCGGCTGGCGCTGCAGCGGCTCGGCGCGCAGCGCGCGTGGATGCTCGGCGACAACCCGAGCGACGTGCAGGCGGCGCGCGGTGCGAACGTGGTGCCGCTGGCGATCGAGCCGCGTGGCATCGGCGCCGAGACCCATGCGGCGCGGCTGCGGGCGGCGGGGGCGGCGCGGCTGGTGGCCGGGCCAGCAGCGCTGCTGGCGTTGCGGTAGCGCTCGGGTTCAAGTGCCGTTGACCCGAGCGTCGCCCGTGTCAAGTGGAGCCCGGCTCCAGCATCCACTCGGGAATCGACTGCACGATCACATCGCCCACTTCGTGCCGCAGGTCGGTGTGCTCTCCGAGCAGCAAGCGACAGTTCGCTCGCGGGTGTTCCCGACGCGCCGACTCCAGCGCCCTCAGTTCGCGCGCGAGGGTCTCCGGATCCCCGACGTCGGCACAGACCTGGATCAACTCCTCCTCGGCGCCGGGTTGGCGCACCAGGAAGTCGACCTCGGTGTCGTCCTCGTTCCGCACGTAGGCAACCTCGGCTCGCCGTCGGCGCAACTCGGCATGCACGACAACTTCGAGGTGGTGACCCAGATTGCTCCTGCCGCTGGCGTCGAACGCGCTGATCAGGCCGTGGTCGACCGGGAAGATCCGGCGTGGGTTGGAGTTCTGTCTTCGCACCGAATCCGTGGCCAGTGGCACGGCCGTGAACAAGAACGCATCCTGAAGGTGCGCGACCATCGCGTGCACAGTGTCCTTGCCGACGGCGTGCCCCTGCGCCCGCAGATCGTTGACGAGCCCATGCACACTGAGCAAGCGAGCCGGGTTGCGCAAGCAGTGGCGGATGAGCCAACGCAGCGCCGCCACCTGGGTGATGCCATGACGCTCGATGACATCGCGGAACATCACGGTCTCGACGTAGCCTTGCAGCAGCGGGATCCGCACCGACGCATCGAGTCCCTGGGCTTCCGGAAAACCTCCTTCGGTCAGGAACGTCCGGAACGCCTTCTCGACGCGCGATCGATCCGCCGACGTCCAGCGCCTTGGCATCCGCTCGGGTTCGGTACCGCGATGGCGAAGGTGCTCACGGAATCCGAACGGATGGATCTCGGTTTCGATGCCGCGCCCTCGGAGCGAGGTATGAACTTCCCGTGACAGCATCTTGGCCGAGGAGCCGGAGACCACCACCTCGACCCGTTCGCTGTCGAGGATCCGGCGCACGAAGCGCTCCCATCCAGGCACGAGCTGGATCTCATCGAGCAACCAGGTCACCATCCGCTGGCCTCGCAGATGGGGGTGGCGTCGGTAGTGTTCTTCGAGCAGCAGCGACAGTTGCTGCACTTCGAGGACCCCGAGTCGTTCGTCGTCGAAGCTCAGGTAGAGGGAGCACTCCGGCGGTGCTGCCGCGCGTCGCTCGGCACAGAGCTGCTGCAGGAAGGTCGTCTTGCCGGAGCGGCGCATGCCGATCACGCTGTGGACCTTGTTGCGGATCGCCGGCAGGCGGACGTCCCGCCGCGTCGATGGGGCGATGGTCGCCGCTTCGGCCTCGGTCAATTTCGACGCCAGTACGGGGTGCAAGCTCACGTGGGCATTGTCGTCCAAGTGTCCCTCGGGCGAGGACACTTTGTCGGGAATCCGTCACTCTGCCGCAGACACCTCGACGCCGGGGTCGGCCGCGCGCGGTTGGGCGCTGACGACAATCCGAGCGACGCGCAGGCCGCGCGCGGTGCGAGGTGGAGTCCTGGGCACACCATCCGTGTGTGGCCTGCTACCGTGAACCGGGATGCGCGTTCGCACCATCGCCGGCGTCGTCCTCGGTGGGCTGATACTGGCCTGGTGGACCCTGGTCGATCCGCAGTCGTTCGCTCCGCAGCGTCTGGACCTGGTGCCCGCAATGGACGCACCCGGGGACGGGTCTTCCCCGGCCCCGTTCATGGCCAGTGTTTCGCGTTCGGCAAGCAGCAGCGCCGACGCGGTGGCGGCTCCGGCGCGGGATCCGGTGGCGATTCCACCCACCGCCAGGGCGCCGGTCTGCATCCTGACCCTGGTCGGCATCGACCCGGCGGTGCCCTGGACCGGCAGGTTGCAGATCCAGTTCTCTCTCGGCCAGGCGCGGATCAGCTGCGACGTGGCCGTCGACGCGCACGGCGTTGCTCGGCTCCACGTGCCGATCGGCGCACCGTCGCTGCAGAACGTGATCTTCGACGCCGAGGATTCGAACTACCGCCTGGTCGATCCGGAGCGGCGGATCGAGTCCATCGCGGCCGGTGGCGCGGTCGAGATCGTGGTGGAGCCGGTCGGTGTGTTGCGCGGTCGGGTGCTCGGTCCGGACGGGAACGGGTTCGCGGCGCGGGTGCAGGCGTTCCGCTGGGACGCGAGCGAGCCGCAGCAGAGTCCACTGGCCAGCGGGTTCGCGAAGCCTGACGGCAGCTACAGCTTGCGGCTGCCGCCCGCGCTCCAGGTGCTGCTGGTCGCGGATGCTGCGCTGCAGCAGGCTCGCGTCGGAAACGGACCAGCTGGTGGTTTGCTGCTCGCGCTCGAGGAGGAAGAGGGCGAGGCGGATACCGACGACAGCCGACTGTTCGAGGGCAGCGGTGCCGTGGTGGATCAAAGACTTCTGCCGGCTTGGACGCGGATGGTTGCCGTGCACGGGGAGCCTCGCCATGCGCCGGATCTGCACCTCGGCGCGGCGGCCAGGCTGACGGGGCGGCTCACCGGGGCCGGTGGCCAACCAGTGGCGGGTGTGGAACTCCGGGCGCAGCCGGCGGGGACCGCGCTGCGCAGTTGGCATCCGTTGCTGCGTTGGTCGCCGACCCATGGCATCGTTCGTAGCGGCGCAGCTCGGACCGACGTGGATGGCGGCTTCTGCTTCTGGTGGATGCCTGGGGCGTCGTTCACCGTCGTCGCCACCGGCGAGGATCCACTGCTGCTGGCCGGCGAACCGAGCGCGACCGCGACGGCGCCGGGCCACCTCGAGCTGGTCGCACCCGGGCAGTTGGTCAGTTTCGTGATCACCGCCGGTGGGGCACCGGTCGCCGACACCTCCCTGTCCGTGGGGGAACGGGCCTTTCGCGTCGCTGCCGATGGACGCATGCGCGCCATGCTGCCCGCGGGGCCGATGCATGTGCGAGCCATCCATGGCACTCGCGGTATGGCGAGCGTCGACCTGCCTGCCAGCGGGCGGCCGGCGGTCGTCGAGTTGCCGCTCACCGACGCCGGACTCGCGCCGGTTCGATTCCAGCTGCGCGTCGCCTACGGATGGGTCTATCCATCGTTCGAGTGGCAACCGCGGCCCGGCGGCCCTGCATTCACGGTGCTCCCGGCTCAGCGTGAACGCGACGGGCCGTTCGAACTGTCGGTGCCACCTGGCAGCTACCGGCTGGTGGTGCGCGAGCACGAACACAACCCGGGCGATGCGACCATGGTGCCTTTGCACCTCGATGTCGAGGTGCCGGCCGAAGGCCTCACGCTGACCGCCGAAGCCAGCGCCGGAGGTCGGCTCCTGCTCGAAGTGCTTGCTGCCGATGGCACGCTGCCATCTGGCCGCTTCCGTTTGCGGCAGGCTGGCCGCGATGTCATCCCGCGCGCGGAGGCCACCGGCGTGCGTGGGGAGATCCTCGGCGCTCCCGGCGAACTGCTGCCCGGCGTCGTGAATCGGCTGGCGACCCCGCTGCCGCCCGGGGACTACCTGCTGACCGTTGCCGTGGCCGGGCATGCCGAAGCGGAGCAACGCGTCGCGGTCCGGGCCGAAGCGACGACGACGGTGGTGGTGCGACTGCGCTGACCCGGCTCAGGCCGGGACCTCTGCAGAGCCCTGTCATGGGGTGTTCCCGTCGCCGGGCGGGATGCACCGGGTCACTCGCTTGCCTTCCATGCACAGAGCATATATGCTACGAGTATGGAAGTGATCTTTGGATCCGCCCGCCGCACCCGCGGCAGTGCCCACCGGAGCAATCCCCATGGCTGACATCCGCCGTTTCCCGTTCTTCCGCCACCTGCGCGCCGAGCCGGCCGCGTGGATCCTGCACTGGCGCAATGGCCGGCTGGTGCGCAGCGGCCGCGGCCTGTCGTTCTGGTACCGCCCGCTGGTCTCCGGCCTCGCCGAGGTGCCGCTCGACGATCGCGAGCAGGCGTTCCTGTTCGCCGGCCGCACGCAGGACTTCCAGGAGGCGAACGTGCAGGGCGCCGTCACCTACCGCGTCGCCGAGCCCGAGCGCCTCGCGCAGCGGCTCGACTTCTCGATCCACGTCGAGCGCGGCAGCTGGCTCACCGAGCCGCTGGCGCAGCTCGCGGCGATCGTCACCCAGCTGGCGCAGCAGGCGGCCACTGCGTATCTGGCCGGGCAACCGCTGCGCACGGTGCTGCAGGAGGGCGCGCAGGCGCTGCGCGAACGCATCGAGAGGTTCCTGCGCGACGGCGGCGAACTCGCCGGCATGGGCATCGAACTGGTGTCGGTGCGCATCGCCAGGATCGCGCCGACCGCGGAGCTCGAGAAGGCGTTGCAGGCGCCGGCGCGCGAGCAGCTGCAGCAGGCGGCCGACGAGGCGCTGTTCGCGCGGCGGGCGCTGGCGGTCGAGAAGGAGCGCGCGATCGCCGAGAACGAACTGCAGAACAAGATCGAGCTGGCGCGCCGCGCCCAGCACCTGATCCAACAGGAGGGCCAGAACCAGCGCCGGCGCAGCGAGGAAGCCGCCGCCGCGCAGCGCATCGACGGCGAGGCGAAGGCGGCTGCGCGTCGACTCGATGCCGAGGTCGACGCCGAGCGCATGCGCAGCCGCGGCGCCGCGCGGGCCGAGGCGGTCGAACTGGTCGAGCAGGCGAAGAACCGCGCCGAGGCGACCAAACTCGAGGCGTTCGCGAAGCTGCCGCCGGCGGCGCTGACCGCGCTGGCGCTGCGCGAACTGGCCGGCAACCTGCCGCGCATCGAACGGCTGAGCCTCGGCGGCGACGGCCTCGGTGGCCTGCTCGGCGATCTGCTGCAGGCCGGCACGCGGCGGCTGGCGCCGGCCGAGGGCGGCTCGTGAGCACGCCGCGACTGGTGCTGGCGACGCGCCCGACCGCGTTCGAGCGCGTGCTCGCGCGCCACGGCACGCTGGGCCAGGCGCGCTTCTTCCTGAGCCAGCGCGGCCAGTCGCTCGACGATCTGCAGCGGCGCCACCTCGAACAGGAGCAGGCCGTCGTGAGCATCGACAACGCCGCACCGCGCGACTGGCGGCGGGCGCGGGTCGGGCGCGCCGAGTTCGACCGGTTCCTGTTCCAGGATGACGACGTCGTGGTCGCGGTCGGCCAGGACGGCCTGGTCGCCAACCTCGCCAAGTACCTGCACGGGCAACCGGTGATCGGTGCCAACCCGAGCCCGGACTGGTTCGACGGCGTGCTGGTGCCGCACCCGATCGCGGCGGTGCCGGACCTCGTGCGCGCGGCGGCCGCCGGGCGTGCGGCCTGCGAAGAACGCACGCTGCTCGCCGCCGAACTCGACGATGGCCAGCGCCTGCTGGCGCTCAACGAAGTGTTCGTCGGCCACGGCAGCCACCAGTCGGCGCGCTACCGGATCCGCTTCGGCGAGCGCGAGGAACGGCAGTCGTCGTCGGGGCTGATCGTCGCCACCGGCACCGGCGCGTCGGGCTGGGCCCGCTCGATCCACGCGATGCGGCACTCGCAGTTGTCGCTGCCGGCGCCGGACCAGCGGCAGCTGCTGTTCTTCGTCCGCGAACCGTTCCCGTCGCGGGCGACCGGCACCGAGGTGCAGGAAGGGCTGGTCGCCGACGCGGCGCCGCTGCAGGTGACCAGCGAGATGGACGAAGGTGGGGTGCTGTTCGGCGATGGCATCGAGACCGACCGGCTCGAGTTCGCGTTCGGCGCGCGCGTCCAGGTCGGCTGCGCCGATCGCGTGCTGCGGCTGGTGCGCGCGAAGTGACGGACATATCGCGCCGGGATGGGTCGGCCAGCCCGTAGGCTTCGGGCTCGGCCCTCGGCCGCGCTGGTGTCTTGCCGCAGTCCGCGGCCGGGGGCCCTCGCTCCCGTCCCGCCCGGAGCTCGTGCCTGATTCGTCGCCTCCCGCCGACCCCGGCTATCGCGTTCGCCTGCAGACGTTGCGCATCGCCGGGCGCGAGCTCCGGCTCGAGACCCTGCTCGACAAGCAGCAGTTCGACGATCCCGGTCGCGCGGCCGAGTTGCTCGGCGTGAGCCCGGCGCAGTGGTCGCTGTTCGGCAACCTGTGGCCGGCCGCGTTCGTGCTCGCGGAGGCGATGGCGACGATCGAGTTCCGCGGCCGCCGGGTGCTCGAGGTCGGCGCCGGCCTCGGTCTCGCGAGTCTGGTCGCGCAGAGCCGCGGCGCCGACATCACCGCCAGCGACATCCATCCACTCAGCGAACGGTTCCTCGCCGGCAACACGGCGCGCAACCAGCTGCTGCCGATCCCGTTCCACCGCGGTGGTTGGGGCGACGTGGATCCCGCGCTCGGGCGGTTCGCGTTGATCATCGCCAGCGAGGTGCTCTACGAAGGCGGGCACGCCGGGCTGCTGTCGGAGTTCATCGCCCGCCACGCCGAGCCCTCGGCCGAGGTGCTGATGGTCGACCCCGGGCGCGGCCATCAGAACCACTTCGCGCGGGCGATGGTGCTGCACGGCTTCGCCTATCGCTTCGAGCAGCTGGCGGTGCGACCGACGCCGGCCGGCCCGTTCGCCGGCAAGCTGCACACGTTCCGGCGCGATCGCTGAGCGGCTGCCGGGCGCCGGTCAGGCCCCGCGGCGCGCCGCCGCCGATCGGGCGGTCAGCACCTCGTCGAGGGTGCGCTCGAGTTCGGCCGCGCGGAACGGCTTGCCGATGCAGCCGGCGACGTCCAGTTCGCGGGCGATCTCGGTGAGGCTGGCCAACGAGTGACCGCTCATCAAGGCGATCGGCAGACCGGGGTGCAGTTCGCGCAGCCGGCGGACCACGTCGCGGCCGTCGAAGCCCGGCATGCTGAGATCGACGAGCGCGATCGCGCGTTCGGCGCGGTCGAGTCCCGGCATCGCCGCCACCAGGTCGCGGCCGTCGCCGATCCCGATCACGCGGTGGCCGCGCCGCGTCAGCGACGACGTGACCAGATCGCGAACGTGCACTTCGTCATCGATGACCAGCACGGTCATCGGTGCGATGGCCCGTGGCGCCGCTGCCGGCGCAGCGACCGGGTCCACCGGGGCCGGCGGCGCGGAGTCGGTCGCCGCCAGCAGCGGCAGGAACAGGCGGAAGCAGCTGCCGCGGCCGGGGGCGCTGTCGACGGTGATCGTGCCGCGGTGGTGCCGCAGCGCACCGAACACGACCGCCAGCCCGAGGCCGCGGCCCGGGAAGCGCGTCGTGAAGAACGGATCGAAGATGCGCTCCTGCACGGCGGCGCTCATGCCCTCGCCGTCGTCCTCGACCGTGATGCAGGCGAAGGTGCCGCCGGCCGTCTCGCCGCGCACCTGGCCGCCGCGGAAGTCGCCGTCGCTGCGTTGCTCGCGGCTGACGGTGATGCGGACCCGCGTCGCCTTCGCATCGCGGGCGTTGGTCAGCAGGTTCAGCAGTGCCTGCTCGAGCTGGGTGGCGTTGCCATCGAGCCGCAGCGGGCTGTCGTCGCCGGCGATCGACAGCTGCAGCGATGGCCCCGCCGCCGCTTCGAGCACCGGCGCCATGCCGCGCACCATGGCCACCACGTCGAAGCTCTCGGTGCGCACCGATTGGTTGCCGGCGTAGGCCTGCAGCTGTCCGCACAGCTTGGCGCCGCGTTCGCCGGCCGCCGCGATCGCCTCGAGCCGGCGGCGCCGCTGCGGGTCGGGTTCGTCGGTGCGCAGCAGATCGGCGTTGCCGAGCACCGCGACCATCAGGTTGTTGAAGTCGTGCGCGATGCCGCCGGCGACGATGCCGAGGCTCTCGGTGCGTTCGATCTGGCGCAGGCGTTGCTCCAGCGTGCGGCGGGCCGCCACTTCCTGTTCGCTGCGGCGGACCTCGGCCTGCAGGTCCGCATGGGCGCGCTGCAGTCGTCGCCGGCTGCGCAGCGCCAGCAGCGCCAGCGTGGCGAGCGCCAGCACCAGCAGGCCGAGCCCGCCGATCAGCGCGGTGCGCATGGTGCGCGCCGAACGTTCGCGTTCGCGATCGAGGTCGCGGGCGAGGTCGAGGTGCTGGCGCTCGCCGACCAGCAGTTGTTCGAGCAGGGCCGCGAAGCCTCGGTAGCGGGCGCTGTCGTCGTCGCGCAGCTCCTCCAGTCGCGCCGTCTCGGCGGCCGCCGCCGCGTCGTCGTTGCGGGCATTGGCCAGCTGCAGCCGCAGATGGGCCTGCTGCACCTCGCGGTCGGGGTAGCCGCGGTTGCCGGCCACCTTGCCGGCGCGAGCCAGGAAGGCCGCGGCTTCGTCGAGGCGCTGTCGCTCGAGCGCGATCTCGGCGGCGAGTTCGAGCGTGACGCCCAGCATCCAGGCGTCGGCCAGCCGTTCGGCCAGCGGCAGCATGCGGACCAGGATCGCTGCGGCTTCGTCCCGGTCCTCACCGGCCATAGTGACGGCGACCCGATCCCATTCCACGTGCACCAGCGTACGCAGGTCGCCGAGTTCGGTGGCGATGCGGGACAGGCCGTCGAGCTGTTGCAGTCGCTCGGCCCGCGTGTGGTTGCTGCTCGCCAGCCAGTATTCCTGCAGCGCTCGCCACGCCGCGAACGGCGCCGCCGCCGGCGTGTCCGCGGTGGCCGCCAGTTCCCGCAGCAACTCGGCGTCGTAGGCGGGGGCCTGTCGCTCCAGCACGCCGTGCAGCGTCCAGCCGGCGCGGTGCAGCATGGCCGGATCGCCGCTGGCGCGCGCCGCCTCGAGCGCGGTGAACATGTCCGGCAGGAACTCGGCCGGCACGTCGGCATAGCCGCCGCTGCGGGCGCGGGCCGTGAAGTAGCGGGCGCGACTGCGGGCCCCGGCCGTCGCCGACAGGTCCCGGGTCGGCCGTGGTTCGTCGGTCGCCAATGCCGCCGGCGCCAGCAGCTGCATGCGCGGCCCCTGGAACGAGCAGCGCGCCATGGCGGCCATGGCGTAGGCGATGCCGTCGACGTCCGGCAGCGCCGAGGCCTGCGCGGCCCGGTGCAGCTCCGTCGCGGTGCGCACCGCCGCGGCGATGTCGCACTTCATCTGCGCCTCGACCAGATCGAAGCCGTTCTCGAACCACTCGGCCGAGCCTGGCGCCAGGGTCGCGCGGGTCAGCTGCAGTTGCCGCGCGGTGGATTCCTGCCCGAGCAGCACGCTCGTCAGGGTCAGGGGCAGGATCCAGCGGGGCCGCAGTCGCATCTGCGCAGGCTAGCCCGACGTCGGCCGTCCGTCGCGGTGTCCTGATGAGGACCAGCGACCCGGTCGGTCGCAGAGCCGGCAGCTGCTCCCGCCGCCCGCTACTCGACGCGCACGTCGGCTTGCTTGACGAAGAACGTCTTGCCGGTCGCCGCCGACTGCTCGCGGGCGTCGTCGCGGGCCTGCTGTTCCTCGGCGTAGGGGAACTGCTTCACGACCTTGCCACTCTGGTCGCAGACCACCCAGACGATGCGCACCTTGCCACCGGACTTGCCGGGGGCCGCCTTGCCAGCCGCTGCCTTGCGGGCCTTCGGCTTCGCCTTCTCGCCGGCGGGTTCGGCGGCCTTGGCCGCCTTGGCGGCAGCCTTCTCCGCGGCGGTGGCGTCGGCCTCGGCGCGAAGGTGAGCGATGCGATCGCGATTGGACATCCGGCCGGCCATGCGGCGAACTCTACCCGGCGGACGGCCGGCGCAGCGACGATTGTCGAGGAACCTGTGCAGGCCGCGCCATCGCCGGAGTCCAGCCCCGGCCTCGAGTTGCGACAAGGAAGCGACACGGCCGGCGGCGGCCGGGCGCCGGCCCGATCGCGAGTGCTGCGTAGGATGCGCCGCCTCTGCCACGCACCGCTGCCGCCATGCGCAACGTCTCCCATCGTCTGTTCTCCCTCGCTGCTCTGCTGGTCGCTGCGTCCTGGCTGCCGGCGCAGGACCGGCGCCCGTTGACCCACGACGACTACGACCAATGGCAGTCGCTGCGCGGCACCGCCTACAGCCCCGACGGCAGCTGGGTCGCCTACCAGCTCGAGCCGCAGTGGGGCGACGGTACTCTGGTGGTGCGCCGCGTCGGCGACGACACGATCCATCGCCACCCGTTGGGCAGCGGCGCGCGGTTCTCGGCCGACGGCCGCTTCGTGGTGTTCACGGTCGGCAAGTCGAAGGTCGCCGAGCGCGAGCAGAAGATCGAGGAGCTGCGCAAGAAGGCCAAAGCGGCCAACCAGCCGGGCGGCGCGGCGAAGGAAGGCGAGGCCGAAAAGGCGCCCGAGGGCAGTGCTGGTGCGGGCGGCGGCGAAGCGCCGCGGCGCGGCGGCCGGCCCGGCGGTGCGGGCCCGGGTGCCGGCGGTCGTGGGCCGGGCGCGCCGGCCGGGGAAGGTGACGAGACGAGTGCTCGCGAGCGCGGCGAACTGCACGTGCTCGAACTCGCTACGGGCAAGGTCGAGAAGCTCGGCAAGGTGAAGGGCTCGACGCTCCCCGACGACGTGCCGTTCCTGCTCTATCACAAGGAGAAGCCCGAGCCGAAGCCGGACGACAAGAAGCCCGAGGTCGACAAGCCCGAGCCGGAAGCGGCAGGCAAAGAGCCCGGCAACGAGCCGACGCCCGGCAGCGCCGAGACCGAGCCGAAGCCGGCGGCGTCGGCCGCCAAGGCCGAAGCAGGCGAGCCGCCGGGCGGCGTGGCCAAGCGCCGCGGCGGCGCGCCGAAGGACCCGCTCGAGGCGAAGCGACCCGACGGCACCGAGCTCGTGGTCCGCGATCTCGCGCTCGGCACCGAGCGCACGATCGCCGACGTGGCCGCCTACGGCCTGTCGCGGCAGGGCACCTGGCTCTGGTACCACACCTCGAGCAAGCAGCCGGCGAAGGACGGCAAGTACGGCCTGTTCGTGCAGAAGCTCGCCGGCGGCGAGCCGATCCAATTGCTCGACGGCATCGCCCGCGTCGCCAACGTGACCATCGACCGCGCCGAGCGGCTGGTCGCGTTCACCAGCGACAAGGAGGACTTCGCCGCCGACAAGCCGCAGAGCGATCTCTACCTGTGGGAAGGCGACGGGCCGGCGCAGCGCATCGTCTGGGCCGGCACCCCGGGGCTGCCGATCGGCAAGCGGCTCGGCGGCAGCGTGTCGTTCTCGCGCGATGGCTCGACGCTGTTGTTCGGCGTGCAGGACGCGCCGGCGCCGGAGCCGCTGCCGATCCTGCCCGAGGACAAGGTGACGCTGGATCTGTGGAACTGGCGCGACGGCATGCTGCAGACGCAGCAACAGAAGCGCGGGCAGGCCGAACGCAACCCGACCTGGACCGCGGTCTGGCACCGCGACACGCGGCGGCTGCTGGTGCTCGGCGACGAGGCCGTGCGGTCGCTGCGCTTCGTCGGCCCGACCGGCGACACGCTGCTCGGCAGCGACGGGCGCGCCTACGACAAGGAGGTCACCTGGGACGGTCGCTACAACGACATCTGGCTCGTCGACGGTCGCACCGGGCAGCGCACCAAGGTGCTCGACAAGCTGCGCGGCAACGTCACCAACTCGCCGGGCGGCAAGTACCTGGTCTGGTTCGGCGCCGACTATCGCTGGTGGAGCCTCGACGTGAAGAGCGGCGTGCGCCGCGACCTGACCGGCGGCCTCGGCGTGCCGTTCCATCGCCACGACGACGACCATCCCGAGCCGGACGCGCCGTATGGGCTGGCGGGCTGGACCGAGCACGACGGTGCGGTGTTGATCCACGACGAGTTCGACCTGTGGCGGATCCACCCGGCCAGCGGCGAGGCGGTGTGCATCACCGACGGCCATGGTCGCCAGCAGCGCCTGCGTTTGCGGCAGCAGCCGCTGCCGCGGCAGGACGATCGCGAATGGGTCGACGACGAACTGCTGCTGGCGGCGACCGCGGTCGACACGATGGCCGAGGGCTTCTACGCCGACTCGGTGACCCGCAGCCAGCCGCCGCGCCGGCTGCTGATGGCCGACGCGAACTTCGGCGACGTCACGCGCTGCAAGCGGGGTAACCGGCTGTTCTTCACGCAGGGCACGTTCGCGACCTTCCCCGATCTGTGGACCGCGAGCCCGGACTTCGGCGATCGGCGCCGGCTCAGTGACGCGAACCCCCAGCAGCAGAACTACCGCTGGGGCAAGGCCGAGCTGGTGCGCTGGGTCGACGGCGACGGCAACGATCGTCAGGGGGTGCTGATCAAGCCCGACGGCTTCGACCCGACCCGGAAGTACCCGATGATGGTGCACTTCTACGAGCGCATGACGCAGGGGCTGCACAACTACGTGGCGCCGGCGCCGGGCACGTCGCCGAACGCCTCCTACTACGTCAGCAACGGCTATCTGTGGTTCATGCCCGATGTCGTCTACGAGATCGGCTACCCGGGCAACTCGTGCGTCAAGTGCGTCGTCTCCGGCGTGCAGCACCTGATCGCGCAGGGCTTCGTCGATCCGAAGGCGGTCGCGGCGTCGGGCCACAGCTGGGGCGGTTACCAGACCGCGTTCCTGGTCACGCGCACGAACATCTTCGCCTGCGTCGAGAGCGGCGCGCCGGTCAGCAACATGCTGTCGGCGTACGGCGGCATTCGCTACGAGTCCGGCATGTCGCGGCAGTTCCAGTACGAGATGACGCAGTCGCGCATCGGTGGCACGCCGTGGCAGTACCCGCTGCGCTACCAGGAGAACTCGCCGATCTGGTTCGCCGACAAGGTGCAGACGCCGGTGCTGCTGCTGCACAACGACCAGGACGGCGCGGTGCCGTGGACGCAGGGCATCGAGTACTTCACCGCGCTGCGGCGGCTCGACAAGGAGTGCTACCTGTTCAACTACAACGGCGAGGGGCACGGCCTGCGCAACCGCGCCAACATGAAGGACTGGAGCCGCCGCATGGCCGAGTTCTTCGACCATCACTGCAAGGGCGCGCCGGCGCCGAAGTGGATGACCGACGGCGTGCCGTTCCACGAGCGCGAGCTCGAGAAGCTGCCGTTCGCGCAGAGCTACGTCGATGCGCACGTGAAGCCGGCCCCGGCGCCGAAGGTCGAGACGCCCGCCGCGGCGGAACCCGCGGCGGCCGCGACCGCGCCAGCGGCGACCAGCGGCGCGAACGCTGGTGCCTCGTCCGCTGCGAGCGGTGACTCGGCGCGCGCCAGCAGCGAGCCGGGGACCGAACCGGGGCGGCGGCGCAGTCGCGACGGCGCGGTCCCCGCGCCGAAGCTGAAGCGTGGGGACGCGGCGCCCGACTTCGCGATCGCCGATCAGGCCGGCACGCTGCACCAGCTGCAGGACTACCGCGGCTGCCAGCTGCTGATCTGGTTCTATCCGAAGGCGTCGACGCCCGGCTGCACCGCGCAAGGCTGTGGCCTGCGCGACGCGCACGTGCAGTTCGTGCAGCAGGGTGTCGCCGTGCTCGGGGTCTCGTTCGACGCGCCGGCCGACAACGCTGCGTTCCGCCAGCAGCACGGGCTGCCGTTCCCGCTGCTCTGTGACACCGCGCGCACGATGGCGCTCGCCTACGGTGCCTGCGCCGAGGTCGGCGCCGCGGTGCCGCGGCGGATCGCGGTGCTGGTGGGGCCGGACGGTCGCGTGGTGCAGGTGTGGAACCGCGTCGATCCGCGCACGTTCGCGGCCGCCGCGCTGCAGGCACTCGCGCTGTGACGGCGAGGCAGCGGTGGCGGCCGCAGCCCGGGCTGCAGCTGGTGGTGACCTGCGAACACGCGAGCGCGGCGGTGCCGGCTGCACTCGGGGATCTCGGCCTCGGCGCTGCCGTGCTGCGTTCGCACCGCGGTTTCGACGCCGGGGCCGCGCCGATTGCGCGCGCGCTGGCGGCGGCGCTGGCTGCGCCCGCCTGGTATGGCAAGTGGTCGCGGCTCGTCGCCGATCTCAATCGCAGTGCCGGGCATCCGGCGGTGATCGCGACGCGCGTCGACGGTCGGCCGGTGCCGGCGAACGCGCTCGGCGAGGCGGCGCGCGCGCGTCGTCTGCAGCGCTACTGGGTGCCGTGGCGACAGGCGGCGGAAGCGGGCATTCGCGCGCTGGTGGCGCGCGGGCCGGTGCTGCACCTGAGCGTGCACTCGTTCACGCCGCGGCTGCACGGTGTCGAGCGGCGCGCCGATCTCGGCCTGCTGCACGATCCGCGGCGACCGCGTGAGGTGGCGCTGTGCGAGGCGCTGAAGGGGCCGCTGCAGCGCGCCGGCTTGTCCGTGCGCCGCAACTTCCCGTACTTCGGCGACACCGACGGCTTCACGACGCATCTGCGCCAGCAGCTGCCGGCGGCGCGCTACCTCGGGCTCGAGATCGAGTGCAACCAGCGCGCCGTGACGGCCGTGGCCGGTCAGCGCCGTTTCGCCCGCGCGCTGTTGCTCGCGCTGCACGAACTCGGCTGCGGTCGCGCGGCCCGTTCGTGATGCCGGCTCACAGGTCGACGACGATCGGCGGCTGCACCGGCCGGTAGCGCACGCTGCAGTTCGAGGCGTTGACGAAGCGCACGCCGTCCTGTTCGAGCGTGCCGTAGGCCTCGTGGATGTGGCCGAACACGTGCAGCTTCGGTCGCACCCGCCGCACCGCTGCCAGCAGGTCGGCGCAGCCCACGGCATCACCCTGGTCGGTGCGATCGAGGATGCCGGCCGGCGGCCCGTGCGTCACCAGCACGTCGATGCCGGCCGGGATCCGGTCCCACTTCGCGGCGATCGCGGGGCCGCGCTCGAGGTTGAAGGCCCAGTCGTAGAACCATGGCTGCCATGGCGAGCCCCAGATGCGCACGCCGTCGACGGTCACCTCGCTGTCCTCGAGGTAGGTGGCCGCGCGCAGCCAGCTGCGGGCGG
>JALORC010000257.1 GCA_025459175.1 Planctomycetota bacterium
AGAATCAGGGTGCGGATCACGGGACTCGGGGGGTTGGGCCGGCTCGGCGGGGCCCGGCATGGTCGACCGCGGGGCGATCACGGTCAAGCCGCGAGCCGCAGCAGCATCACCCGCCCATCGCAAGGCCGCGACCGCGGGCGCCGCACCGCCTGCCGCCGTTCCCAGACTGCGATTCCCGCCCCGAGCGCCCCGCCGCTATCCTGCTCGCCCCTTCCGACCCCCACTCAGCATGCGCGACAAGGTTCTCATCGGTTACGGCCAAGGCTTCTGGGGCGACTCGATCCTCGGCGGCCAAGGCTTCTGGGGCGACTCGATCCTCGGCCCCGTTCGCCTCGTGCGCGAAGGTCCCCTCGACTACCTCGCCCTCGACTACCTCGCCGAGGTCACCATGAGCATCATGCAGAAGCTCAAGGGGCGTAACCCGAAGGCGGGCTACGCGACCGACTTCGTCGCGATGCTCGACCGCACCCTGCCCGACATCACACAGAAGGGCATCAAGGTGATCGCCAACGCCGGCGGCGTGAACCCGCAAGGTTGCCTGCAGGCCGTGCTCGAACTCGCCCGCAAGAAGGGCATCAAGGGCCTGAAGGTCGGCATCATCGAGGGCGACGACATCCTCGCGCGCGTCCCCGAGCTGCTGCAGAGCGGCCACGCGCTGAAGAACATGGACGACGATCGTCCGCTGTCCGAAGTGCAGAGCCGCCTGCTCAGCGCCAACGTCTACATCGGCGCGTTCGCGGTCGCCGAGTGCCTCGCCGCGGGCGCCCAGATCGTGATCGGCGGTCGGCTCACCGACCCCGCGCTGGTCGCCGGCCCGATGATCCACGAGTTCGGCTGGAAGGCGGGCGACTGGGACAAGCTGGCCGCCGGCACGATGGCCGGCCACATCGCCGAGTGCGGGCCGCAGTGCACCGGCGGCAACTACACCGGCTGGCGCGAGGTGAAGGACTTCGTGCGCATCGGTTACCCGATCATCGAAGCGAGCCCCGACGGCTCGTTCGTGGTCACCAAACACGACGGCACCGGCGGCCTCGTCACGCGCAACACCGTCATCTCGCAGCTGCTCTACGAGATGGGCGATCCCAGGCGCTATCTCGGCCCGGACTGCACCGCCGACTTCACCAGCGCCACGGTCGAAGAAATCGGCAAGGACCGCGTGCGCCTGTCCGGCATCAAGGGCGGCCCGGCGACGCCGACCTACAAAGTCTCGCTGAGCTACCAGAACGGCTTCAAGACCTCGGGCCAGCTGACCATCGCCGGCCCCGACGCGGTCGCGAAGGCGAAGCTGTGCGCCGACATCGTGTTCGGCCGCCTCGCGTTCGACGGCTGCACGTTCGCCGAACACGAGAAGCTGATCGAGATCGTCGGCAGCGGCGTCTGCCACGCCGGCATCATGCAGACGGCGGACCCGGCCGAGGTCGTGCTGCGCCTCGGCGTGAAGTGTGACGACGAGGACAAGGTCGACCGCTTCGGCATGGAGATCGTGCCGCTGGTGACCAGTGGCCCGCCCGGCGTCACCGGCTATGCCGGCGGCCGCCCGAAGGCGACCGACATCGTCGGCTACTGGCCGGCACTGCTCGACAAGTCGCAGGTGAAGACCAAGGTCCGCGTGGAGGTGTCGTGATGGCGAAGGTCAAACTGGGTTCGTTCGCGTTCGCACGCAGCGGTGACAAGGGCGACGGCAGCAACGTCGGCGTGTTCGTCACCAACGCCAAGGACTACGAGGTCATCAAGGCGCAGCTCACGGTCGCACGCGTGAAGCAGCACTTCCACGCCATCTGCAAGGGCGAGGTCACGCGCTACGAGGCGCCGAACATGCTGGCGCTGAACTTCCTGCTGCGCGACTCGCTCGGCGGCGGCGGCAGCGAGAGCCTGAAGACCGACGCGCAGGGCAAGACGCACGGGCTGGGGCTGCTCGAGATCGAAGTCGACCGGTAGCGCGTCGGGGCCGTGGACCGGCCCCGCCCGACCGGCCCCGCCCGACCGGCATCGACGAGGCGCTCGACCTAGAAGTCGCCGACGAGGAGCTCCAGCAGGTTGGAGCTGCTGAGCGACACCATCTCCCCGTCACTGGCGAGCCCTCAGAGCCGGCGTGTTCTGGATCGGCAGCTCCAGTTCGACCACCCCGGCCACCGGCAGCGCGAACAGCACCCAGTCGGGCGAAGTCAGCAGCGAGCAGCCCGGCAGACCCGCCGAGTGCGCGCTGGACAGCAGCTGGTTGGTGGCTTGGGAACCAATCAGCGCTGCCGCGATGCTGCTGCTGGCATAGCCCGTGGTGCGGATCCGGAACGTCAAGTTGGAGCTGCCTGTGGCTGGCGACCAGAACGCGCCGCCGACGCCGATCTCGCCGTTGCTGCCCATCGCCAGCGAGTAGACGTTGCCCACCACGTCGTGCACGGCGTGCCAGGCGCCGCCGCGCCAGCGAGCGAGCCCCTTGGCGGGCACCCCACCTGCCGTCGTGAACCAACCACCGGCGAGCACGTCGCCGTCGGGAAGTGCCAGCACGTCTTCGATCGATGGTCCAGGTCGCGCCGTTCCACTCCGCAACATGCCAGACCGTGTTCGCGTCGTCGTAGGTGACCACGACCAGATTGCCGTTCGGCTTCTCGGCGACTCGCCCGCCGCCGCCGGGCAGTCCGCTGCCGAGCGCGGACCAGTTGGTCCCGTTCCAACGGGCGATACAGACCGCCGGGACCCCACCGGCCTGCGTGAAGCCCCCGGCCACGATGAGGTCGCCGTTGCGAAGTCGCAGCAGGTTGCCGACCCGCCCGTTGGTGCCGCCGCCGAGTGTGGTCCAGGCGCCGCCGGTCGAGGTGGCGATGTGGCCGAGACTCTGGTTGTCGAAGCCAGCGACGATGGCACCGTTCGGCAGCTGCGCCAGGGTGCGGGCGTCGCTCAGAGGGTTGCCGAACGGCACCCAGGTGCTGCCCGTCCAGCGGTGCACAAACGACGGAGAGGAGCTCCCCGAGCCGCTGCCGCCGACCAGGAGGCCGATCCCCTCGGCCTGCAGCATGCACTTGCTGACCTGAAACATCGTGACGGGGATGCCTGGCATCGGCTGCCAGGCTGTGCCATCCCAGTGGGCAGCTCTCGGACTGATCAATCCGCCCGCCGTCAGGCCGTTGTGGGTCGCCGCATGGAAGCCACCGCTCGAGGTGGGGACCAGATCGGCGATCAGTCCGGTCGGGGCGCGTTGGTCGGTCACCGGCTGCCAACCGTTGCCGTCCCAGCGGGCCGCGGAGGTCGTCGCCACATTGCCGCCGTTCAAGAACGTCCCGCCGGCGAACACACTGCCGTCCGGCAACTGGGTGATGCAGCGAACCGTGGTGAACGTCTCCGTCCCGACGCCGTTGATACCGAGGCCGGCGCCCATGGGGGTCCAGCTGGCGCCGTTCCAGCGGGCGATGCTCGACGTCAGCACAGTGGTGGTGATGCGGCTGTAGCGCCCACCGACGAGGATGTCGCCGTTGGCGAGCCCGACGATCGAGTCGGCTTCGATGAAGGAGGTCGGGATCGTCGACCAAGCAGTGCCATTCCATCGACCGACCGAGAACGAGGAGGGGCCGCCGCTGCCCGGGGCGGATCCGAGGTTGCCACAAGCGAGCAGGTCGCCGTTGGCGGCGATCGAGAGCGCCTTCGTGATCCCCACCACCTGCCCAGCAAGCGGCGCCCACACCGTGCCCGTCCAGCGGGCGATGCTGGTGACGGTGGCGCCACCCGCGACCACGTCGCCGTTCGGCAGGGTCGCCAGCGACTGGACGGTGGTGCTGATTCCACCCGCCATGGACGACCAAGTGGTGCCGTTCCACCGGGCGACCTGGGGGACCTGGATGCCGCCGGCCGTGTCGAATCGACCGCCGGCGACCAGATCGCCGTTCCCCGCCACCGCCAACGCCAGCACCGCGGGCGAGGAGAATGTGCGCGTAAGGCCCCCACCGAGCGGCGACCAGGTGGTGCCGTCCCAGCGCGCGATGTTGGTGACGGCGGTGCCGCCGGCGCTGTCGAACCGGCCGGCCGCGACGAGGTCCCCATTCTGCAGCACCGCGAGTGCGTTCACTTCCGGGGCGAAGCCCGTCATGCCGCCGCCCAACGTGGACCAGGTGCCGGTGACCGGGTCGAGCGTGGCGATGCAGGGGCAGTTCTGGTTGCCGACCGCGAGGAAGGTGCCGCCGATCACCAGCTGCCGGCCGCGCGGCCCTGGCCCGTCCGGATCCCAGAGCAATGAGGTCGCCACCACACCGCCGGCGCCGGCTAAGCCCTCGCCGGCGCGCAACACGGTGGCGCACTGAGCAGTGGCGGAGGCGGTGAGTGCCAGGGCGGCGAACGCGCCCCCGACGAAGCGGAACAGGGTG
>JALORC010000093.1 GCA_025459175.1 Planctomycetota bacterium
TGCCATCGCGGCGGCCGGGGTCGGGGCAGGGGACTGCGCGGGGATGGCGAACGTGGCCGCCAGCAGGGCGGCAAGCGCGAGCGTGCGTGGCATCGGCGCACCATACGCACCGCGGCGCTCCGCTGCAGGCTCGAAGCGGACGCCGGCTGGCGTAGAGTACGCCGATGCTGCGCCGTCTCGCCCTGGTTCCGGCCCTCGTCTCGATGCTGCTGGCGCAGGAGCCGCCCGCCGATCCGTTCGGCCACAGCCGCCACGGCGCCGAGTTCGACGAGGGCCCGCGCCGCGCCGCCTACCTGATGCTCGGCATCAGCGAGCAGGTGCACTTCCCGGTGCCGGGACTCGGCGACGAGGCGCAGCGCTACTTCAACCAGGCGCTCTGCCAGCAGCACGGCTTCTGGTACTTCGAGGCCGAGCGCAGCTTCCGCCAGGTCGCCAAGCTGCAGCCCGAGTGTGCGCTGGCCTACTGGGGCATGGCGTTGGCGAACGTCGAGAACTGGCAGCGCGCCGCCGGCTTCGCGGCGCAGGCGGTGCAGCGCGCGGCCGGGCTCGCCGAACGCGAGAAGCTGTACGTCGACGCGATCGCGGCGCTGTACCAGATCGACGACGCGCTGCGCACCGAGCTGCAGTCGGGCGACCCCGAGCGCATCAAGAAGGCCAAGCAGGCGGTGCTCGACAAGAAGGACCGCGACGAGAAGAAGCTCGCGCGCGCCTACCTGAAGGGACTCGAAGCGGTGGTGGCGGCGTGTCCGGACGACCTCGAGGCCAAGGCGCTGCTGGCGATCCAGAGCTGGCGCAACACCGACCACGGCATCGAGATCAGCAGCCACGGTGCGGTCGATGCGCTGCTGGCGCAGGTGTTCGAGCGGGCGCCGCGCCATCCGGCGCACCATTACCGCGTGCACCTGTGGGACGGCGAGAAGGCCGAGCGCGCGCTGCGTTCGGCGGCGGCCCTCGGCGACAGCGCGCCGGGCATCGCGCACCAGTGGCACATGGCCGGCCACATCTACGCGAAGCTGAACCGCCATGCCGAGGCGGCGTGGCAGCAGGAGGCGAGCGCGCGCGTCGATCACGCGCACATGCAGCGCGACCGCGTGATGCCGTTCCTGATCCACAACTACGGCCACAATCAGGAATGGTTGGCGCGCAGCCTGTCGTGGACCGGCGACGCAGCGCAGGCGCTGGCGATCGCGAAGAACCTCGCCGAGCTGCCGCGGCACCCGAAGTTCAACAAGGTCGACGACGGCGAGCACATCGCCGGCTATGCGCGCGCGCGGCTGGTGTCGGTGTGCGAAGACCACGAGCTGTGGGCGGAGGCGGTGGCGCTGTGCCACGACGGCTTCCTCGAACGCAGCGACTCGATCCGCGCCGAGGTGCAGCGGCTCGGGCTGCTCGGCCGCGCGCTGTTCCGGCTCGGCCGCGTCGACGACGGCAAGGCGGTGCAGGCCGAGGTGGTGGCGCTGCTGGGCAAGGCGCGCGCGGCGCGGGCCGAAGCGCTCGATCGCGCCGAGAGCGAGGCGTTCGCGAAGAAGGAGCCGAGCGGCAAGACGCTGGAGGCGATGGCCGAGGCCGGGCGCGAGCCGACGTCGACGGTGCGTTCGGTGCTCGATCTGCAGCGCGAGCTGCAGGGCGAGCTGCTGCTCGCCAGCGGCGATGCGAAGGCGGCGCTGGTCGAGTTCGAGGCAGTCGGTGATCTGCCGAAGACTCTGCTCGCCGATGCGATGGTGGCGGCGGGGGAGGCCGACAAGGCGATCGAGTTGCTCGACAAGGAAGTGAAGGAGCGGCCGAATCGGGTGCCGACCGAAGGGCGGTTGTTCCTGGCGCTGATGGCGAAGTGGCCGGACAGCAAGGAGGAGCGCGCGAGGCTGCCGGAGCTGCGGGATCGCATCCATGCCCTGTTCATGAAAATGCCGGCCATTCGCGACGGCGAAGCCGCGAAGACGCCGTTCGAGGCGCGCATCGGCATCGGCGTCAACGTGTGCGGTGGGGTCGGCGAACCGAGCGAGACCGCTGGCTTCGGTGACGACTTCGGCCCGCGGCCGCCGCTCGCCTCGCTCGGGCCCGTGACCTGGGCCCCGCAACCGCATCCCGGCTTCGACCTGCCGCGGGTCGCTGGTGAACGGCTCGCGCTGCCGGCCGGCGCCGGCAAGCCGACCCTGGTCGTGTTCTACCTTGGCTTCGGGTGCCTGCACTGCGTCGAACAACTGCACGCGCTGCGCGGCAAGCACGCGGCATTCGCCGCCGCCGGCATCGACGTGATCGCGATCGGCGACGACCCGCTCGAGAAGGCCGCGCAGGCGCTCGCCGAATTGCCGGAGGAGAAGCGCTTCCCGTATCCGCTGCTCGCCGATCCGGCGCGCACCACGTTCCGCGCGTTCCACTGCTTCGACGACTTCGAGGACCTGCCGCTGCACGGCACGTTCCTGATCGACGGCGACGGCAAGGTGCGCTGGCAGGACCTCGGCGCCGAGCCGTTCCTGCAGCTCGACTGGCTGCTGAACGAGAGCCAGCGGCTGCTGGCGCTGCCGGCCCAGGCCGGTGGCCGCTGATGCGAGCGACCGCGAGAAGCGCCGGAACTGCCGTTGCCGTGGGCACCTCGGCGTGGCATCCTTCCTGACCTCACACCCTCACGAAGCCCAGGAGGCATGGATTGGTCGTCGTTCCGCGCAAGCAGCGATCGAAGGACAAGGTCATCACCGATCGCAAGAGTCTGGCTGCGATCCTGGCCGGCCTGCGGGCCAGCGGCAAGATCATCGTGCTGACCAATGGGGTGTTCGACCTCTTGCACGTCGGTCACACCCGCTGCCTCGAGGATGCCCGGTCGCGCGGCGACCTGCTGGTCGTCGCCATCAATACCGACAAGTCGGCCGAGGCCTTGAAGGGCAAGGGACACCCGGTGGTGCCGGAGGATGAGCGCCTCGAGGTGCTGGCCGGCCTGTCGTTCGTCGACTACGTGACCTGCTTCGAGGAGGAGACCGCCGATGCGCTGCTCGAGCAGCTGCGGCCGACCCTCTACGCGAAGGGCAGCGACTACTCGCTGAAGACACTGCCGGAGAAGGACACGCTGAAGGCGCTGGACATCAAAGCCGTGTTCGTCGGCGACAAGAAGTCGCACTCGACGACCAAGATGATCCAGAAGATCCAGAAGCTGAAGAAGAAGTAGCCAATCTGCCGCGCGCGGTGGCCCGGCTGGCACCGGGCCGACCACGCCCCCGTCAAGCCGCCGGCGGAACGGCGCCGATCGCGGGGAGGATGGCGACCCTTTCCACCACCGCACCTGCCGCGACGACCTATTCGGCCGTCCCGCTGGTCGGTCTGGTCGGCAAACAGGCGCCGCCGTTCCCGCTGTATCTGCGCACCTCGGACAACACCTGGGTGCTGTATCACCAGGCCCAGGCGGCGCTCGACGAGTCCCATCTGGGCCGGCTGCAGGCGGAGGGCATCGGCCAGCTGTTCGTGCGCGACACCGATCGCACCGCCTACTACGAACGCGTCGAGGGCTCGCTGGACCAGGTGCTGCTCGATCGCAACATGCCGCTCGAGCGGCGCGCGGACGTGTTGTTCGGGGTGGCGATGAAGGTCGCCGACGAGCTGATGGCGGCGCCGCCGGACAAGCCGACCGTGCTGCGCGCGCAGCGGATGATGATGGCGACCAGCGGTCTGCTGTTGCGCGAGAACCAGGGTTTCGCCGCCGTGCGCCGGCTGATGCAGGCGAGCCACGGGCTGGCGACGCACGGCCTGACGGTCGGCTTCCTCAGCATGGGGCTCGCGCGGGTGGTGCTGGGCGGCGACGCGGCGACGCTGCTGCAGGCAGGGTTGGCCGGTCTGTTGCACGACGTCGGCAAGGTCGGTCACGAACAGCTCGACCACGATCCGGAGCACGCGGTGCGCGGCGCCGCGCTGCTGCGTGGGCTCGGGCTGCCGTCGCCGGTCGTCGACGCGGCGCGCTTCCATCACGAACGCCACGACGGTTCCGGCTTCCCGGAGGGGCGGCGGGGGCCCGCGATCCCGGAGCTGGCGCGCGTGGTCGGCATGGTCGACACGTTCGACAAGGTCTACTCCGGCAAGACCCCGCGCGTCGGCGTGTTCGACGCGCTGCGGATCATGGCCCAGGCCTACCGCGGTTGTTTCGACGACAAGCTCGCGCTCGGGCTGGTGCAGCTGTTCCGCTGAACGACGCCGCGCGCTCGCGGTGCTCAGTCGCGCGCCGGTTCGCCGAACGCCTGCCAGAACGCATCGGCGCCCTCGGCGCGCAGCGCCGCCGGGTCGCCGTAGCCGAACAGGCAGCCGATCGTGCGCAGCCCGGCGGCCTTGCCGGCGCGCAGGTCCTGCACGCCGTCGCCGATCATCACCGCGTGCGCCGCGAGTTCGGGCGGCGTGCCGAGCCGCTGCAGCGCCAGCCGGATCGGCGCCGGGTCGGGCTTCTTCTGCGGCAGCGTGTCGCCACCGATCACCACCGGCAGCAGATCGTGCAGGCCGAGATGGGCCACCAGCGGCAGCGCGAAGCGTTCGGGCTTGTTGGTTACGACCGCCAGCGGGTGTCCGGCGGCGCGCCGTTCGGTGAGGAACGTGCGCACCCCTGGATAAAGCTGCGCGGTGGCCGTGCACTGCGCGGCGTGGTGCTCGAGGTAGCTGGCGAAGGCCTGATCGAGCTGGTGTTCGCGCTCGGGGCCGTTCGCCGCCAGCCGTTCGTGCAGCGCGCGGGCCAGCAAGGTGCGCGCGCCGTCGCCGATCAGCCGGCGCACTGCCGCCGGTGGCAGCGGCGGCAGCGCGAACGCCGCGCGCACGTGGTTGGTGCTGGCGGCGAGGTCGCCGAGCGTGTCGGCCAGCGTGCCGTCGAGGTCGAACAGGAATGGCGGTCGTGCGGTCACCGGCGGTCGGTATACTGCTCGGCCCCCAAATGTCTGCTCGCTGTTGGTCGTTGTTCCCGCTGCTGTTCGTCGCCTGTGGCACCATCCATGACTGGCGCGAGCTGCGCACCGATCCGATGACGCTGGCCGAGGCCTACGAAGGCATCGCCTTCGTCGCCAGTGGCGACGGCTTCCTCAACGACGCCAGTGTCAGCGATCGTGGCATGGGCACGTGGCAGTCGCGCTGGAAGCAGCGCACGCTCGAGAACCGCCACCCGGGCCGGTTCCGGCTGCGGGCCGAGATCCTGCTGGACCAGGGCTCGGCGGCCAACGGTTGGCCGATCCGCTACGCGATCCTGCAGCAGACGGTCAAGGACCTGCGCCGTTCGGTGACGCCGCAGGAGGACGATTGGTCGAACAACGGCCAGGATCGCGAACGCGAGGCGATCCTCGGCGAGAAGCTGTTCCGGCGCCTGGCGCCGAAGGGCATGGCCAAGCAGCAGCCCGGTCAGGTCGTGCAGTAACAGGTCGTTCCGCGGCACCGCCCCGGCCGGCCGCTGGCTGGCCGTGCCGGCGCCGTGGCGCCGCTGCCATCGGCAGGTCTCAGGTTGGTGCGTTGTCCCAGCTTGTGCTTTGCTTGCCGGGGCGCCGGCGTCGATTCTCTCCGTCCACTCGCTTCTCTCGGTGTCGCCCTCCGGTGCGCCACCGCCCGCCGCATGGCCGAGCTGTCGGTTCTGATCGTCAACTACAACACGTGGCGCGAATGCGCACACGCGATCGCGTCGTTGCGACAGCACGGTCCGACCCGGCCGGACGGTTCACCGATGCCGTTCGAGTGCATCGTCGTCGACAACCTGTCGCCGCACCGGGACCCGGCGCTGATCGCCGCCGTCGAACACGAACTGCGCCTGCTCGCCGAACAGCAACGGGATCCGCAGGCCGGCCGCCTGATCCTGCACACCGAGAACGGCGGCTACAGCAAGGGCATGAACCTCGCCTACGCGCACGCGCGCGGGCGTTGGATCCTGATCAGCAATCCGGACCTGCTGTTCGGGCCGGGGCTCGTCGACCGCCTGCACCGGCAGCTGCTGGCCGACCCGAGGACCGGCATCGCGGTGCCGAAGGGGTTCTGGGACGACGAGTTCTACGGCCACCTGCCGCCCAACACGCTGCCGACGCTGTACGACGCGTGGATCATGGTCGCGGCCGAGTACTCACAGGCCCTGTCGCGCTGGCACGCGCGGCGGCTGTGCCGGCAGTGGATGCGGGTCTGGGACGCCGAGCGGCCGCTGGCGCTGCCGATGATGTCGGGCTGCCTGTTCCTGATCGAACGCGAGTTCTTCGACCGCATCGGCCGCTTCGACGAACGCTACCCGCTCTACTACGAGGACTCCGACCTGTCGGTCGCGATCAAGAAGGCGGGGCGCACGATCACGCAGGTGCCCGACGCGCAGCTGGTGCACTTCGTCAACCGCTCCGGCATGAGCGATCTGGAGACGATGTGGACGCGGCACCACCACAGCCGCGCCGAGTACTACAAGAAGTGGTACGGCCTGCTCGGGGAGCTGACGCTGCGCTGGACCGGCAAACTGGTCAAGAGCAAGCGGCTCGCGCGCTTCCGACGCTTCACGCCGCAGCCGCCGTTCGTCGATCTCGGCGCTTCGTCGCAGCGCCCGCAGCTGCAGCTCGGCCGCCACTGCGAACGCTACCTCGTGCTGATGTCGCTCGACCCGCGCTTCTACCTGGCTGCCGGCGCCTATGGTTCCGGCGACCGCTGGACGCTCAGCGACGGCGCCTTCCGGCTGTTCGTCAACGCGGTGTTCTACTTCGCGGTCTACGACCTCAGCGGCGGCCGCTTCGAACGCCTCGGCACCTGGCGCTATCACTGCCTGTCGCACCTCGGCCAACCGGTGCCGCCGCCGGCACCGCCGCCACCCGGGGGACCCGCGCCGTGAGCGAGCCGGTGCTGTCGGTCGTCGTGCTCAGCTGGAACACCAAGGAGCTGACGCTCGCCTGCCTGCGCGCGCTGTTCGGCGAGACACCGCGGCATTCGCGCGAGGTGATCGTCGTCGACAACGGCAGTCACGACGGCAGTGCCGACGCGATCGCCGCCGCGTTCCCGGCGGTGCGGTTGCTGCGCAATGCCGACAACCGGCTCTACGCGGCCGGCAACAACCAGGGCGCGGCCGTCGCGCGCGGCGCGTTCGTCTGCACGCTCAACAGCGACACCGAGGTGCGGCCCGGCGCGCTCGACCGGCTGATCGACTGGCTGCAGGCGCATCCCGACTACGGCATCGCCGCGCCGCGCTTGTCGGATCCGGACGGCAGCGTGCAGCACGCCTGCCAGCGCTTCCCGACCCTGTTCACGGCGCTCTGTTTCGACTCGTGCTGGGGCACCTTCTGGCCCGGGCGCAGGGTCGTCGCGCGCTACCTGATGCGCGACTTCGACCACCTGCAGGCCTGCGACGTCGACCAGCCGCCCGGTGCCTGCTGGGTGCTGCGCACCGCGGAGTGGCGGCAGCTCGGTGGCTTCGACGAGCAATTGTCGCTGTTCTACAACGACGTCGACCTGTGCCTGCGGCTGCGGCGGGCCGGCCGCCGGATCCGCTACGTCGCCGATGCCGAGGTGATGCACCACCGCGGCGCGTCGACGAAGAACTTCGCGCGCATGCTGGTGCTCTGGCACAAGAACCGCAGCGCGTACTACGGCAAGCACTGGGGCGCCTTCGGTCGGCTGTGGATCCGCGGCTGCGTGCGGCTGCGGATCTGGGAGGAGTGGTGGCGCATCGGCCGCCGCAATCGCCACGATCCGGGCCGCAAGAAGGCCGAACGCGATCACCTCGCCGCTGCGGTCAAGGAGCTGCGCGCGTCGTGAAGGTCTGCTTCGTGACCGCCAACTGGCCGCCGGAGGCGCGCGGTGGCACCGAGCAGGTCGTCACCGCGCTGGCGCGTGAACTGCGCGCAGCGGACGTCGAGGTCACCGCGATCAGCGGCAGCGACGAACCACACGCCGGCATCGACGTCGACATCACGCGGCCGGACGGCGTGCTGGTGCACCGGCTGCGGCGGTTGCCCGGTGAGTACGACCGCCACGGCTTCGAACGCCCGCGCCTGCTCGGCCTGCTGCGCATGCTGCTGCGCCAGCACGCGCCGGACCTCGTGCACGTGCACAGCTTCGCCGGCCTCGGCACCGGCATCGTGCCGTTGGCGCACGAACTCGGCCTGCCCAGCGTGGTCACGTTCCACGATCTGTGGGTGACCTGCGCCCGCTTCTTCCGGCTGCCGGTCGGCGGGGTGCAGTGTCCCACCGGCACCGACCGGCGCGCCTGCGTCACCTGCGTCAACGACGCGCTGCAGACCGATCCGGCCGCCGTGGCCGGCGCGTTGGCGGCGCGCGACCGCCTGGTGCGGGCCGACGTCGCCGCGGCCGCGATGTGCACGGCGCCGAGTGCCACCGCGGCGGCGTTCGTGCGCGATTGCCTGCCATACGCGGGTCCGATCGAGGTGATTCCGCACGGTCTGCTGCAGCCGATCGCTGCCGCCCGACGGTCGTCGGGGCCGCGGCCCGGCGAGCGGCTGCGGATCGGCACGTTCGGCGGCATGGTGGCCGAGAAGGGTGTGCGCGAACTGGTCGCCGCGGTGCGCGGGCTGCCGTGCGAACTGCACCTGGTCGGCCCGTTCTATGCGCCGGCGTTCGCCGCAGAGATCGAGGCGTTGGCCCGCCAACACGGCACCATCCTGGTGCAGCGCGGTCGCTACGGCCCCGGCGATCGCCACCCGGCCGCGGATCTGGACCTCGCGGTGTTCCCGAGCAAATGCCAGGAGACCTACGGGCTGGTCGTCGACGAAGCGCTCGCGCACGGCGTACCGGCGGTGGTATCGGACTTCGGCGCGCTGCGGGAACGCGCCTCCACCGGCGGGGTCGTGGTGACGCCGTTGTCACGGTTGGCAACCGTGTTGCACGAACTGGTAGCTTCTCCGGACCGCCTCGCCGCGCTGCGGGCGGCGATCCCCACCTCGTTGCCGACGATCGCCCGTTCGGCCGCGCGCCATCTCGAGCTCTACCGAAGTCTGCGATGAAGCATCTGTTCTCGCCGTTGCTGCCGCGCGACCCGTTGCAGGGGCCGGTGCTGGTGCTCGCCGCCCATCCCGACGACGAGGTGATCGGCGCCGGATCGATGCTGGCCTGGCATGCCACACGCGGCCAGGCGGTCACCGTGGTGCACGCCACCGATGGCGCCAAGGGCGATCCTGCCAACCGCGAACACGACATCACCGCGGTGCGCCGCCGCGAGGGCCAGGAGGCGTTGGCCCGGCTCGGGCTCGGGCCGGCGCGGCACTGGGACCTGCCCGACGGCGAACTGCCGGAGCACCTCGCGGCGCTGACCGAACGCATCGCCGCGGTGATGCGCGAGGTGCAGCCGCGCACGCTGTACTCGTTCCACGCCGGCGAGGCGCACCGCGACCACCGGGCGATCGCCGCCGCCACTGCCGCCGCCGCCGCGGCGTTGCCCCCCGACTGCCGCTGTCTGCTCTACGGGGTCAACTTCGTGCCGGCCGGCGGCACGCTGTTCGACGTCACCGACCTGTATCCGCGCTGCTACCGGGCGCTGCAGGCCTATGCGAGCCAGAACGCCTACATCGACCTGCCCGGCATGAGCGAGCACCGCGGTCGCGCCGCGACCGTCAACCTCGACATCCCGGGCGTGTTGTACGGCGAGATGTTCCTCGACCTGCTGCCGCACGAACTCGCCACCGTGCACGCCGCCGAGGACCGCTTCTTCCGGCTGATCCAACGGGAGACCCCATGACCGCGAGCAAGCCGACCGTCAGCCTCGTCATCTCGGTGTGGAACCGCAAGGACGACCTGCGCGACAACCTGCGCGCGATCGCCGCGCAGACCGTGCCGGCCGACCAGGTGATCGTCGTCGACAACGCCAGCCACGACGGCACGCCGGACATGGTGCTCGCCGAGTTCCCGTGGGTGCACCTGATCCGGATGCCGCACTCGCAGTACGGCGCCTGCGAGACGTTCAACGTCGGCTTCGCCTCGGCGCGCGGCGAGTTCACCGGCATCCTCGACGACGACGTGGTGCTGCCGCCGACGTTCGTCGAACACATGCTGGCGAAGTTCGCCACCGAGCCCGCGACCACCGCGATCCTGTCGCCCAAGGTGATCGAGCCGGAGATGCCGGACTGGTACAAGAACTCGCCGAAGATCAACGCCGAGCGCTACCTGCCGACGTTCCGCGGCTGCGGCTCGATGGCGCGCACGGCGGCGATCAAGCAGGCGAACTGGTACGACATCCGCTTCTTCATCTTCGGCAACGAGCGCGACCTGACCACGCGGCTGTTGAACCTCGGCTACCGGGTCAAGATGGTGCCGTCGATCGAGGTGTTCCACAAAGCGCCGTTCGGCATGCGGCACGGCAAGCGCAGCCTCTACTACCACGTCCGCAACTTCTGGCTCTACGCGTTCAAGTACCTGCCGTGGAGCCAGGTGATCGGGTTCCCGTTCCGGTTCCTGAAGAAGGGGCTCGGCGGCAAGCAGAAGGGCGGGGGCGGCGAGGTCGCCGACGCGGTCGGCACGATCGGCCTGTTCGACAACATCAAGAGCGTGAAGTGGGGCTGGTGGGTCTGCCTCAAGGCGACCCTGGCGGCATTGGGCTCGCTGCGCTACTGCCTGAAGCACCGGCAGGTGTGCAAGCACCCGGACTTCGAGCCGCCGCTGCAGTGACGGTGGGGGGGGCGCCGGGGCAGCCAGGGGGACCCGCGAAAAAAGTTGAAGATGTCCCGGCTCCGGCGGCCGCGGCTGTCGCCTAGCGGGTGCGATCGACGGGTCACACCGGGCGGGCGCATTCCCGGCGGGTGGTCCCTCTGCGAGGGGGCCGTTCGTCGGTGATCGAGAGATGTGCAAGGGAGGGTGGCTGCCTGACGGGAGGCGGCCACCCGTTTTTCTGCCCCGGGCAGCGGCTCTCCCACGGCCCGATCGGGTCGTTGCGCCGGTTTCTTCCGCCGTGGCGCGACGCGCCCGCGGACCGCCGCTAGCATCCGCGCCCCTCGTGCTCAGTGCGATCGTCGTCAATTGGAACGGCAAGGCCTACTTGCCGGCATGTCTCGACGCGCTGCTGGCGCAGGTGCCCGCACCGACCGAGGTCATCGTCGTCGACAACCACTCCGACGACGGCTCGCGCGAACTGGTCGCCGCTCGCTACCCGCAGGTGCGGCTGATCGACACCGGTCGCAACGGCGGCCCGTGCCACGCCCGCAACGTCGGCGCGGCCGCCGCTCGTCACGAGATGTGCCTGTTCGTCGACAACGATGTCGTGCTGCAGCCCGGCGCGATCGCGGCGCTGCGGGCCTGCCTCGACGCCGACCCGCACACCGCGATGGTGCAGGCGAGGTCGCTGTGCGGCGACGACCCGAACATCGTGCACTACGACGGCGGCGACCTGCACTTCCTCGGCACGCTGGTGCTGCACAACTGGTATCGCCCGCGGTCGGAGGCCATCGACCCGACCGGCCCGATCGGCGCCGCGATCGCGCTGTGCTTCCTGTGCCGCCGCAGCGTCTACCTCGAGGTCGGTGGCTTCGACGAGCAGCTGTTCATCCTCTACGAGGACAACCAGTTCTCGTACAAGCTGCGCATGCGCGGGCACCGGATCCGGCTGTGCCCGCAGGCGCTGTGCACGCACCTCGCGGGCACCGCCGGGCTGTCGGTGCGCGGCGAGGGCAAGTACCCGGGGCGGCGCACGTTCCTGCACAGCCGCAACCGCTGGTACGTGCTGATCACCTGCATGCGCTGGCGCACGTTCTGGCTGCTGGTCCCGGCCCAGCTGCTGTACGGCGTCGTCTACGCAGCGTTCGGGGTGCGGCGCGGCCACCTCGGCGACTGGCTGCGCGGCAAGTGGGAACTGCTGAAGCTGCTGCCGACCGCGGTGCGAGCGCGCGGCCTGGCCCAGCGCGGGCGTTCGGTGCCCGACCGCGAGCTGCTGATCGCTCTGCCGATGACGCTGAACCCGGGGCTCGCCGAACGCGGCGCCGCCGCGTCGATGCGGCGCGGGCTCGATCGGGTGTTCGCGGCCTACTGGCGCTGCGTGCGGGGGCTCTGTGGCTGAGTTCGCGGTCGCGGCGCTGCTGCTGAACTGGCGGCGCGCCGACCTGACGCTACGTTGCCTCGCCGATCTGCTCGCCCCGACCAACCCGGCGATGGTCGTGTTCGTGCTCGACAACGGCTCCGGCGCCGACACCGTGGCGGCGCTGCAGCGCGGCATCGCTGCGTTGCCGTGCGGCCCGCACCGCGTCGAGCTGGTGGTGCTGGAACACAACCTCGGCTTCACCGGCGGCATGAACGAGGGCTTCCGCCGCGCCGGTGCCGCCGGCGTGAACTACGCGCTGGTGCTCAACAACGACCTGCGCCTGCCGGCCGGCTTCCTGTCGCCGCTGGTCGAGGTGCTCGACCACGACCCGCAGGTCGCCGCGGTCGGGCCCACGGTGCTGCACCCCGACGGCACCGTGTGGGCCGAGGGCGGCCGGCGCGCCTTCGTGCCCAACGGCCTGCAGCTGCTCGGCCACGGCCGCGCGCCGCAACCGCGCGAGCGCGGGCCCGAGGCGACCGACTTCCTGCCGTGCGCGTGCGTGTTGTTCCGGCTGGCGCCGGTGCTCGCCGAAGGTGGCTTCGACGACCGCTACTTCATGTACTGGGAGGACGTCGACCTGTGCGTGCGGCTGCGCGCGCGCGGCGGCAAGATCGTCTGGCTGCCGTGGGTGCGGGTCGAGCACGCGGCCGGGCAGTCGTCGGGCGGCGGGCGGTCGCCGCTGCGCAAGTTCCTGATGGCGTGCAACGCGGTGCGGCACCTGAAGGCGCGCGGCAGCGTCGGCGCCTGGTGCGCGTGGTTGTGCTGGGACGTGCTCGGCTGGCCGCTGGTGCTGGCCAGCGGGCCGCGCGCGGCGTGGGCGAAATGGTGCGGCACGTGGGCCGGGCTGCGCGGTCACCGGGCCGGCGCCGCCGACGTGCAGCGCTGGCTGAGTCGCTGAGCTCGCGAACGGCTACAGCAACGCGGCGCGCGCCGCCGGCTCGGCCGCGGCCAGCCGCTGCCGCAGTTCGTGCGCCAACCGCCGTTCCGCCGTGGAGCGAGTCTCGTCCTCGGGCCGGGTGCGGGTGCGGGCGAGGTCGAACGGCAGCTCGATGCCGGCCGCGGCCAGCTTCGCATCGACGACGACTTCGCTGTTGCTGCGCGGCCCGAACTCGGTCCACAGCGCCGCATCGAACGCCGAGCCGGGGTCGTGGCCGAGCGTCGCGATCACGGTCAACGAGCCACCTTCGGCGCACGCGCGCGCGGCGGCGAACAGCCGTTTGCCGGGCCCGAGCGCCTGCACTTCGAGTCCCGGACACAACCAACGCCCCGCCGGCGTCAGCGCCGCCTGCGCCACGCGTGCGAGCGCGGTCAGCGAATCGACCAGCAGCACCACACAGGCGCCGGTCTCGACCTCGCGGCAGGCCTGCAGCAGCGCCAGTTCGAGGGTGGCGAGGTGGCGGTCGGCGGCGCGGTCGAACGTGGTCGCGATCACGGCCACCGACGGGCCGGCCAGTGCGCGCGCGGCGGCGATGGCGTCCGGCCCCTGGTCGAGCAGGCACAGTTGCGTCGTCGCCGTCGGCTGGCCGGTGGCGATCGCTGCCGCCAGCCGGGCCAGGAACCGCGCCCGCGGCCAGTCCGGCGGCGTCACCAGCAGCACGCGCTGCCCGAACTGCCACGGCGCCAGCTGGCCCAGCAACCGCCATTCGGGACGATCGGCCGGCAGCGCGAGCGGGCGCGTCGGCACCACCGGCGTGCGGGCCGCGAACGCGATCTGCCGCCGCAGCTCCTCGACCGCGCGCCCGCCGATCGTGTCGGTGTGCAGCAGCGCGAAGAAGCGCTCGTTGCCCTTCGGGGCCCGGATCGGACCGCGCAGCGTGTGGCCCGCCTTCAGGTTCAGCGCCCGCACCTGGCTCGGACTGATGTAGACGTCGGCGGCGCCGGCGTCGAAATCGTGGCTCGGGAAGCGCAGGAAGCCGAAGCCCTCGGGCAGCAGCTCGAGCACCCCGGTGAGCTCGACGCGCCGGCCTTGCTCGAGGTGGTGGCGCAACAGCTCGGCGAGCAGTTCGCTGCGGTCGAGGTTGGGCGCCGGTTCGAGGCCGCACTCGGTGGCTCGCTGCAGCAGCTCGGCGGCGTCGCAGCGCAGCAGATCGGTGCCGAGGGTGGCGGTGGCGTCGGGCGTCATGGCGAAGGGGTGGACCAGCGCTGCAGCAGCGCATCGACCTGGGCGGTCACGTGCGCGAGGTCGCGCCCGTTGTCGATCACAGCAGACGCGCGGGCCCGCTTCTGGTCCAGGGGCAGCTGCGCCGCTTCGCGCCGCGCCAGTTCGCCGTCGTCCCAGCCGCGGTCCTGGGCCCGCGCCTGCCGCAGCGCGAGTGGGGCGTCGACGAACACGACGCGATCGCAGCAGGCGACCAAGCCACCTTCGAGCAGCAGCGGTGCGTCGAGCAGCACCGAGTGGCCGGCGGCGCGGGCGGCGTCGAGCTCGGCCAGGATCCGGGCCCGGATCCGCGGGTGCAGGATCGCCTCGAGCCGCTGGCGGGCGCCGGTGTCGGCGAACACCAACTTGGCCAGCGCGGCCCGGTCCGGACGGCCATCGCGGAGCACGCCTTCGCCAAAAGTTGCGGCCAGTTCGGCGCAGACGGCCGGTTCGAGGGCGGCGGCCCGGGCCTGTTCGTCGGCATCGATCCGGTGCAGTCCGCGCGCCGCGAACGCCGTCGCCACCGCCGACTTGCCGGCGGCGATACCGCCGACGAGGCCGATGACGAGGGGCGTTGGCGGCCGGAACCGGTCGGCGGCCGGGGGCCTCGTGGCGGGATCTGCCGGCATCTGTCTCATCGTGAGGTAGATTGCTGGCACAGGCAAGCTCGCCCAGGCGCCGCCTTGACCGCAGCTCGCCCGTCTTCCTAAGATCCCTCTACCCCTCGCGTCCTGAAGTTCGGTCGGTCCGCCGCCCGAGCTTCGCTCCGCTCGTGCCCTCGAGCGGGGCGCGCGAACCACCCAGCTGCCTTCCCGAGTCGCACTCACGAAGAGCCCCATGTCTCCCCCGCTGTGCGGACCTCACGCCGCGCAGCCGCACCGAACAGACCCCTTGGAGTTGGTTCCAATGCACAATCGTCAGAGTGGCGCTGCCCACGTCCCGATCATGTTCTTCCTCATCCTCCTGGTGATGTTCCTGGGGGCGGTGGTGTTCGCCTACACGACGCACGCGAAGAACGGCGAGCTCATCGAGCAGCGCGACAAGGCGCGGCAGGAAGCCTCGACGCTGAAGAACAAGGAGCTGCTGGTCGAGCACTACTTCGCGGACCTCGGTCGCGTCATCGGCAAACCCGGCAAGTACGTCGGGCGTCCGGGCCAGGAGTCGCTCTACAACGGCGCCGAGCTCGGCTACGACGGCGTGATGAACCCGGGCGAGCTGCGCAAGGTCATGGACGATGCCTGCGGCGCCGCCGAGGTGTCGGTGGCCAGCAGCCTCGAGAACGTGCTCGGCTCGCTGGTGTCGAAGGTCGGCCAGATGAAGCAGCGCGTGAAGGACATCGAGTCCGAGCGCGACAAGGCGCTGGCCGAGAAGAGCGAGGTCGATCGCAAGTTCCAGGAGGCTTCGGCCGGCGTGCAGAAGAGCGCCCGCGAGTGGAGCCAGAACCTCGAGACGGCCCGCGCCGAGTACGAGTCGGCGAAGCAGGAGAAGGAGAACCGCATCACCCAGACCCAGGAAGGTCTGCGCGCGAAGGCCGAGGAGCTGGTCGCCGAGAAGGAGAAGGCGGCGCTGAAGGAGAAGGAACTGAACCACGACCTGCAGAAGGTCAAGTTCCACAACTCGGCGCTGGTCGCCCGCGACGCGATGCGCACCGCGCCCGACGTCGCCGACGGCAAGGTGCTGGTCGCCAAGAACGGCATCCCGACCGCGTTCATCAACCTCGGCCGCAAGGACATGCTGCAGGCCGGCACGGTGTTCCGCGTCCGCACGCCGAACAGCGACAAGGTCAAGGGCTACGCCACCGTGACCCGCGTCGAGGAAGAGCGCGCCGAAGTCGCGCTGGCCAACTTCACCGACCCGGTCGGTGACTACGCCCGCGAAGGCGACCTGCTCTACAACGACCTGTACACCCCGCGCGCGACCCGCACCATCTTCCTGATGGGCCGCTTCTCGGCGCCGTACCACAAGCCGGAGCTGACCAACCTGTTGAAGCGCCTCGGCAACCGCGTCGTCGACAAGATGGCGCCGGGCGTCGACACCGTGATCCTCGGCAACGACCCGGTCAACGAGGCCGGCGACGGCTTCACCTCGGTGCAGGAGTCGGCCGAGTTCAAGCTCGCCAGCGAGCTGCGCGTCGAGTTCGCCTACCTGGCGACGATCCGCGACCTGATCAAGCTGTGATCGGGACCGTCTGACCCGGCCGCCTGCTGGCGGTCGGAGCACACCGAGCCCGGCGGCACATGGTGCCGCCGGGCTCGATGCATTTCGGGTGGCTGTCGGGACGTTGCCGTCGCGGTAGAGTCCTCGCCCCGCCGCATGGTCCAACTCGACGATCCGAACTTCCGGCGCGCCCTCGACGAGCCGGAGCTGCCGCGCATGTCGTTCGGCGATCACCTCGACGAGCTGCGCTCGCGGCTGGTCAAGTCGCTGGTGGCGATCGTCGTCGCGGTGCTGGCGATGATGCCGTTCAAGGAAGGCGTGCAGTCGATCATCATCGAGCCGTACCGCGTGCAGTGGCGGATCGGTTTCCTCGAGCACGTGGCGAACTTCGAGGCCCAGGCGGCCGCGGCCAAGGTGGCCGGCGTGCCGCTCGACGAGGACATCGAGCGTTGCCTCGTGTTCATCCACAAGCACCAGGACGCCATCCTGGCCGGCGAGAAGAAGCTCTCGCACCTGTTCCCGTGGAACACCGGCTACCACATGCCCTACAGCCTGTTCGCGACCGGCGGGCTCGACGACATGCTGGCGTTCATGTGGGCGGCACTGGTGTTCGCCGTGGTGCTCGCGAGCCCGGTCGTGATCTGGCAGGCCTGGGCATTCCTCGCCGCCGGCCTCTACCCGCACGAGCGCAAGATCTTCTACCGCTACTTCCCGTTCATGGTGCTGCTGATGGCGACCGGCGTCCTGTTCGGCTACGGCGTGGTGTTGCCGTACAGCCTCAGCTTCCTCGTGAAGCTGATGGACCCGACCATGGTCAACGCGATCTTCAGCGTCGGCCAGTTCTTGACCCTCGAGCTGGCTCTGACCGGCGCCATGGGCCTGGTGTTCCAGCTGCCGCTGGTGATGGTGGCCCTGCAGCGCATCGGCCTCGTCAGCCACGCGGCGTTCGTCAGGAACTGGCGAATGACGATCATGATCATCTTCCTGGTCGCGGCCATCGTGACCCCGCCGGAGCCGGTGTCGATGATCCTGATGGCGACGCCGATGCTGCTGCTCTTCTGCCTCGGCCTGGTGCTGACCCGTTTCGGTCGTCGCCACGAGGCGAAGGTGGTGCCGGCATGACGCTGATCGCCGAGATCCTCGCGATCGGCGACGAGCTGATCCACGGCGCGCTGCTCGACACCAACAGCAAGTACATCGCCGGCGAACTCGAACGGATCGGCGTCGTCGTGCACCGCTTCGTCGTCACCAGCGACGACCCGGCCCAGCTGCGCGCCGCGATCGTCGATGCGTGCTCTCGCGCCGACGTCGTGGTCGCCACCGGCGGGCTCGGCCCGACGCTCGACGATCGCACCCGCGACCTGTGCGCCGAAGTGCTCGGCGGGCCGCAGTGGTTCGATCCGGCGAGCTGGCAGCAGATCATGGATTGGATGACGAAGCGCGGCCGTTCGGTGCCGGACAGCAATCGTCGCCAGGCGATGTTCCCACCGGGGGCCACGCCGATCGCGAACCCGGTCGGCACCGCGCCGGGCTTCGCCGTGACGATCGGCCGCGCGCGGCTGTTCGCGCTGCCCGGCGTGCCGCGCGAGATGCAGGTGCTGCTCGAACAGAGCGTGCTGCCGGCGGTCGCCGCGATGCCGGGGCTGACGCCGACCGCGCAGCACTGGCTGCGAATCCTCGGCCCGTCCGAGGCGGCCCTCGGCGACCGCATCGAGCCGTTCATGGTGCCGGGGCGCAACCCCGCGGTCGGCATCACCGCGACCGGCGGCCTGCTGACGATCCGGATCGTCGGCACCGCCGAAAGCCGCGCCGCCGCCGAGGCCGCGTGTGCCGCGACCGCCGCCGAACTGCGACCGCTGGTGCAGCAGTGGTTGTTCGCCGAGGGCACGCTCGACCTGCCGGAACTGGTCGTGCAGCGTCTGCAGCAACGGGGCCACACGCTGGCGCTGGCCGAGTCGTGCACCGGCGGGCTGATCGCCGCGCGCCTGACCGACGTGCCCGGCGTGTCGGCGGTGCTGCGCGGCGGCGTGGTCGCCTACAGCAACGACAGCAAGCAGGCGTTGCTCGCGGTGCCGGCCGAGTTGCTGCAGCTGCACGGCGCGGTCAGCGAACCGGTCGCCGCGGCGATGGCCGCGGGCGCCCGCGCGCGCTTCGCCGCCGACGTCGCCATCGCCACCACCGGCATCGCCGGGCCCGACGGCGGCAGCCCCGAGAAGCCGGTCGGCACCGTCTGCTTCGCCATCGCGACGCCGGCCGAGCAGCGCGCCTGGACCGTGCGCATCGCGAACCTCGGCCGCACCTTCGTCCGCGATCGGGCCGTGTTCGAGATCTGGCGCGCGCTGCTCGCCACCTGAACCCTCGGTGTCACCGTGGCGTCCGGGCGCGCTACATCCCCGGTCGGCGGGCAGCGCCGGGCCGCGCAGCGCACTATCATGCGCGCCCCGGCCCGCGCGTCGTCGACCCACTCCCATCGGTGAAAATCTGTCTCTCGTGCGAGGGCGTGACCAACACGCCAGCCCAGCGCTGCGGTCACTGCGGCGCCTGGCTGCTGCCGACCGATGCGGTGCACTATCCGGCGCGGCGCGGTGAGAACGACGCCGGCAATCCGCTGCTCGGCACCATCGTCGACGGCAAGTACCGGCTGCAGAGCGTGCTCGGCCGCGGCGGTCTCGGCACCGTGTTCTGCGCCCAGCACATCGGCTCGTTGGCGACGGTGGCGCTGAAGCTGCTGCACCCGCGCTTCGCCGAACGACCGGAGTATCGCCGCGCGCTGGTGCCGGAGGCGCGCCGCGCCGCGCTGGTGACCAACGACCACTGCGCCCGGTTGCTCGACGTCGGCGAGGGCGAAGCCGCCAACACCTATCTGGCGATGGAACTGGTCGAGGGCCGCACGCTCGACGTGCTGGTGCGGAACGGGCCGCTGCCGCCGTCGACGGCGGTCGACGTGCTGATCCAGGTCGCCGACGCGCTGGTGGCCATCCATGCGCAGGGACTCGTGCACTGCGACCTGTCGCCGCGCAACGTGATGGTCGGCGTGCGCGACGGGGCGCTGCAGGTCAAGGTGCTCGACTTCGGCATCGCCCGCAGCGTCACGTTGGCGGAGCCGGCGGCGGCCGGCGGTGGCCTCGGCGAGGAGTTCCGCGGCTTCGTCAACCCGGCCTTCGCCGCGCCCGAGCTGCTGGCCGGCGGTGAGGTCGGCCCGAGTGCGGACCTCTACTCGTTCGGCACCCTGGCGTGGCTGCTGCTGACCGGCTCGATGCCGGTCGACGACACCGAGCCGCGGCGCGCCGCAGCGGCGGTGCAGGCCGGGGAGCTGCGCCCGTGGCCGCCGACGAAGGGGGTGCCGCGGCGCCTGGTGCGCCTGGTCGCTGCCTGCCTGCGCCGCCAGCCGGCGCTGCGCCCCGCGAGCGCGGCCGCGGTGGAACGCGAGCTGCAGATCGTGCGCGGACGACGGCGCGGGCCGCTGGTGCGCATGGCGGTGGCGGCCCTGGCCCTGGCGGTCACCGTGTCGCTGTCGACCGGGGCCCCGGTGCCGCCGTTCCTGCGGCCGCTCGCCGGCTCGGAACTGGTGCTGCGCGAGGGCCAGCTCGATGCGCTGCAGCCGCCACAACACCTGCGGCCCGCCCAGCTCGGCACACTGGTGTTCGTGCACGGTGGCTTCGCGCGGCACCGGCTGCACGCGGTGTTGTCGACCCAGGGCAAGGTGGTGCTGCGGCAGCAGCTCGCGCCCGAGTTCGATGCGGCGACCGATTCGCTGCTGCTGTCGACGGCGCAGCAACAGTGGGATGCGGTGGTGACGGGGTTGCTGCGCGCCAGCGAGGCCGGCGCGGTCGACCTGTCGTTCGTGGTGCCCGGAGCGGCGCCGCTCGGCACCGCGCGGCTGCGGCTCGACGGCGCGAAGCCATCCATCGAACTGGCGCTGCGGGACCGCGAGCCGTCGATCCGCGCCGGGACGACGCTCGATCTGTCGCTGCAGGACGACGTCGGCATCGCCGCGGCGACCGTGATGGTCGAGTTCGATCGCGGTCGCGCCCTCGAACTGCCACTGCCGGACGTCGCCGCGCGCGGCTTCGAACTCGGCGCGGTGCTGCTGCAGGAACTCGGCACCACCGCCCCGTTGGGGCCCGGTCGCCTGCGGATCCGTGCCGTCGACCTCGCCGGCAATCGCGCCGAGTCGGAGCCGCTCGAGTTCGTCGGCGCCGATGTCGGCGTGCCGAGCGTGGTCGGGGTCACCGGCCCCGACGGCGAAGCGTTCGTGCCGACGCTCGATCAGGGCGGGCGGGTGCGCGCGCGCCTGCTGGTGCGGCTGTCGGCTGCCGAGCCGGGTTGCGAGCTGCGGATCGTCGACGGCAGCGAGACCACGGTGCTCCGGCTCGATGGCCAGGGGCCGGTGCATGCGTGCGACGTGACGCTGGGCGCCAACGGCGCCGCGGCTGGCCCGCCGCGCTTCGTCGTCACCGATCCGGCCGGCAACCGCACGGCCGTCGATCTGCCGTTCGAGCGCCGCGATCGCACGGTGGCGCCGGGTTGGGAACACGGCAGCGAGGCGCACTGGACCGGCGACGAGTTGGTGCTCGCACCGGAGCGCGCCGGCATCGCGGTGTCCTTCGGTCCGGCCTGGACGCTGGTCGCGGCGCGGCTCGACCCGAAGGAAGCCGGCGGCAGCAACGAGCTCCCGGTCCCGCTCGAGCGGCAGGCAGCGGGCTGGCGATTGCCGTTCCCGCGGCTGTCGCCAGGGCGTCACCGGTTGCGGTTGTCGCTGCAGGAAGGGGTCGGCGAGAACGGCCTGCAGCTGCAGCACGACGTCGCGGTGCAGGTGCTGCCCGAACGGGTCGAGGTGCGGTTGCCGGACGCGCGGGCTCGTTTTCTGCCACCGCTGCGCGAGGCTGGACTGTTCGCGGCGGCGGCGGACGGCAGTGGGCCGGAACAGGCGCTCGTCGCCGGGCCCGGCTGGCGGTTCGATCCGGCGCTGCGTCCGTATCTGCGCGGTCGGCTCGAGGTCGGCGGCGTCGATGTGCAGTTGTCGATGCAGGGCCCGCTGCTGCCCACGGTGGTGCCGGCCATCGGTCACAACGTGCTGCGCCTGGAGCTGGTCGACCTGCTCGGCCGACCGGTCGCGTTGCTGCGCGGCGACGCCGCGGCCGCCGAGCCGCCGGCTGCGGGTCTGCAGACGATCGCCGAGTTCTGGTGGCATCCCGGGCCGGCGGTGCCGATCGGCGAGGAGATCGTGGTCGAGTACGACCAGCAGGCGTTGGTGCGGCTGCGCTGTCCGCTGCCGTTCCGCGAGGACGAGCGCGCCGAGCTGCGGCTCGGTCTGCCGCAGGTCGAGATCCCGGCGGCGCGGGTCGAGCGGCACGCGGACGACAGCGCGACGATCGAGTTCCAGTTGCCGTTCGCGATCTGGAGCGCGGCGGCCGGACTGGCCGAACTGTCGCGCGACGACTACGGCCGCCGTTCGACGCATGCGGTCGCTGCCCGGCTGCTGACCCCGGCCGGCGGGCAGCGTCTCGACCTCGTGCTGCGCACCGAGCGCACCACGCTGTTGCCGATCGAGCTCGCGCAGCTGGCCACGGCGCCGCTGCCGCCAGCGCTGGCCGCGCTGCGGCTGCTGCCGGTGCTGGCGCCGTCGGCGCCGTTCGCCGAGCCGGTGCCGGCGGGGCTGTCGCCACCGCGGTTCGCGTTCCGGCCGCAGGTGCCGACGGCGGTGCGGCGGATGAACGACTTCCTGCTGCAGGACCGGGAATTCGAGGTCGGCGCCGCGCGCCAGCTGGTGCAGGGCACGGTGCCGACCCTGACCGCGGCGGAGCAGCTGGCGTGTGTGCACGACGCCGACCCGCTCGGCGCCGGCCGGCTGCTGCCCGAACACCTGCTGCCCGCCGCGGCGCACACGGCACCGGCGAACTCGGTGCTGGTCGGCGTCGACTTCTTCCAGGCCTACACGCTGACCCGTTTGCTCGGCATCGCGGTGCTCGGGGCGGCCGACGCGTTCCGCCTGCCGCTCGGCTGCGAACTGGAGTTGGCCGCGTTCGGCGCCCTCGCACCTGCGGCCAGCCACGGCACCGCGGCCCGCGGTGGCAGGGTGGCGATGCGGGTGTTCCGCGGCCAGGTGACGAACCCACCGAGTGCCGAGGCCGCGCTGGCGGCCGGTGACGTCATCGACAACCCCGCCGGCGGTCGCTTCCTCGGCCTCGACTTCTCGGTGCGGGAGTGGGTGTTCGACCTGCCGCACGTGCACGGTGGGGAACTGCTGCTGAAGCAGTGGATCGGCGATCACCAGACGCATCTCGAACTCGTGCAGGCGATCGCCGATGGCACCGCCGAGCCGGAGCCGCATGCCGTCGGGCCGATGCGCAAGCTGGGGGTCGTGCGCGGACTCGCGTTCGGCGAACGGCAGGGCCTGATCGACCGCGCCGGCGAGCTGTTGGACCCGGACCGGTTCCAGTTCGTGCCGGCGGCCGTGCCCGGCGTGTTGCGCAGCGAACAGCTGCAGCGCGACGGTCGCGATCTGCTGTCCGGTGGCCGCGAACCGCGGTTGCAGCAGGTCGGCTTCCGCGTGGTCGGCAGCGCCTCGACGGTGGCGCGGTTGCGGGGGCGGCGATGATGCGGCACCTCGGGTCGGGTCGGTGGTTGCTGCTGCTGTGCTTGCTGCTGCTCGCGGGCGGTTGCGTCGCGCCGGGCGAGAACCTGCGTGGCCTCGCCGACCAGCCACCGCTCGATCTCGCGGTGCTGGTGACCGGCGGCGCATTCCGCGGACCGAGTGGCGACGGCGGCACGTTCTCGGCCGCGCCGCTCGCCGACGAGGCGATCCCGGCCGCGACGCTGGTCGAGGCGCTGCGGCGCGGTCGGGTGTTCCGGCGCGTCGAGATCGACCCGGACCTGGAACGCCGGCGCACCATCAGCGGCCGGCTGGCCACGCAGCGCCGCGACGACGACGTGCATGCGTTCCTGCGCGAGGCGCGCGCCCAGGGATTCGACCTGCTGCTGGTGATCGAGCAGCTGCAGGACGGTCCGATCGAGGCGCAAGGCACCAACGGCCGCTGGCCGGTGACGCTCGCGACCTGGCTGCTGCTGGGGGTCGGCCTGCTGATCCCGGATCGCACGTTCGAGTCGCGCGCCACCCTGCGCTGCACGATGCGCGATCTGCAGTCGGGGCGTGCGCTGCTCGATCCGCCGCTGTTGTTCGCCGGCCCGATCGATCTGTCGCTGGTCGAGCGGACCGATTTCCTGGGCCTGTGCCAGTCGATCGTGGTGCCGCCGTTCTGGGTCGGTGACGACGAGGCGGTGATGGGCGCCGCGGTGCGGGCGACCACCGAGAGCCGCCTGCTGCTGTCGCTGGTGCGCGAACTGAAGGGCGAGTCCTCGCGGCGCCGCCTGCGCGAGGCGGCGCCGGCCGAGATCGAGCTGCAGGACGGGCAGGTGCGCATCTGGTGCGGCGAAGGGGTCGCCGACGTGAGGCTGCGGGCGCCGCTCCCGGCGGCGGCGGCGGCGGCGTTCACGCGGGAACTGATGAGCTCGGTGGTACTGGTCGAGCGGTTGGGCGTGCGGCGGTTCCACTACCAGGCACCGCTGCCGGCGCTCGCGGTCGGCAGCGAGGTGCAGGTGCTCGTCTCGACCGTCAGCGGTGCGGTGGCGTCGGTGACGGCCGTGGTCGAGGTGCCGCGGTGAAGGTGCCGCCGGGGTTCGTGGTCGGCGTCTGTTCGCACACCGGGCGGGTGCGCGGCAGCAACGAGGACGACTACCTGCTGGCCGCGCCGCCGGGGCACGGGCCGTTCCTGGTGGCGATCGCCGACGGCATGGGCGGGCTCACCGGCGGGGCCGAGGCCAGTCGCACGGCGCTCCGGGCGCTGGGCGCCGCGGTGCTCGACGGCGGCAACCAGGCCGGGCTCGCCGATCGGTTGCGGGCGGGATTCGCGGCGGCGAGCACGCGGGTGCACGAAGCCGCCAGTGCGGTGCCGGCGCTGCGCGACATGGGCACGACGATGACCGCGCTGTGTTTCGCCGGCGACCGCGCCGGTCTCGGTCACGTCGGCGACACCCGCGCCTACCGGCTGCGGGCCGGGAACTGCAAGCAGCTGACCACCGACCACGCGGTGCGTCGACCCGACAACCTGCTGACCCGCTGCATCGGCGCGGGGCACGCCACCAGCACAGCCGACCTGGCCGAGTTCGCGACCAGGCCCGGGGACCGCTACCTGCTGCTCAGCGACGGCGTCTGGGGCGTGATCGACGACCAGGCGCTGCTGCGCGCCGCCGCCAGCGGCAGCGCGCAGCAGGCGGCGGACGGCCTGGTGGCGTTGGCGCTGCAGGCAGGTGGGCCCGACAACGCCTCGGCCGTGGTGGTGGACCTGTGGCCGGCGGCTGCTGCCGGGGGCGGCGGCGACGTCGAGTTGCCGCGCGACGAGCGCGACTTCGTCGAGAACTGGCCGCCGCCGGTGTCGCTGCGAGCCCCGGTCTGGCCATGGCTGCTGCTGGTGGCGGCGCTGTGGCTGCTGCTGCCGGTGATCGCGCGCTGGTTCGGTGCCGATGGACTCGCCGGCCGGTTCGAGGGCTGGCTGCCGTGGGGTCGAGGCTGATGTCCCGGTCCGCGGCGCGCGGCGTCGCGCCGCGACCACGCCAAGGGCGTTGCCCGACACGGGCTGATGCGCAACGATGCGGGCGCCCCTCTGCCGAGTCCCGATGCCCAAGAAGCTGCAGCGCAAGATCCCCGCACCCAAGGCCGCCGCGTCGCCAGTCGAGGCCAATGCCGCGGGCGGTGGCGGGGGCACGTTCGCCTTCGGCCGCAACCGCGTCACCCCGCGGGTGCTGGCCGAGTTCACCAGCCAGCTCGCGGTACTGCTGAATGCCGGCATCCCGATCACCAAGAGCCTGCGCATCCTCCAGGGCCAGCTGCCGCCCGGCCCGATGAAGCGGGTCGCCGCTTCGTTGGTCGAGGACGTCGAGGGCGGCACCGCGTTGTCGGAGGCGATGCAGAAGCACGACCTGGTGTTCGACCCGCTCTACACCAACATGGTGCGGGCCGGCGAGGCCGGTGGTGTGCAGGAGGAGATCCTCAACCGGCTCAGCGGCTTCCTGACCCAGAGCGAGTCGATCAAGTCCCGCGTGAAGGGGGCGCTGGCCTATCCGGTCGCGATTCTCGTGGTGGCGATCCTGGTGCTGCTGCTGGTGTTCGCCTTCGTGATCCCGAAGTTCAAGCAGGTGTTCGAGTCGACCGGCAAGGGCACCATGCACTGGACCACGCAGGTCGTCATCGACCTCGGCGAGCACCTGAAGGTGTGGTGGTGGGCCTATCTGGTCGGGGCGCTGTTGGTGCTGCTGCTGCACCGACTGCTGCTGGCCAAGGTGGCCGGCTACCGGTCGGTGATGCACCGCCTCGCGCTGCGCATGCCGCTGTTCGGCAAGCTGGTGCACAAGAGCCTGGTGGCGCGGTTCGCGCGCACGTTCGGCACGCTGATCCAGAGCGGCGTGCCGCACCTCGACGCGCTCGACATCCTGCAGGCGTCGACCAACAACGTGCACATGCGGTCGGCGGTGGGCATGGTGCAGGGCTCGATCCGCGAGGGTGCCGGCTTCGCGGTGCCGATGGGCGAGAGCGGCATGTTCGACGACATCGTCGTCAACATGGTCGA
>JALORC010000094.1 GCA_025459175.1 Planctomycetota bacterium
TGTTAGAGATTTTTTCGTGTGGGTGAGCCGCGACTTGCGGGCGCGCATGGCGGATCTGCGCCCCGCTGCATCGGTTACGGCGGATCGGCTGTCGCAGCGGCTTCGCAGGTCCCGGCTGGCGTCGGCGCTTGGACCGGCACGGCGACCACGACTGCGCCTGATCGAGAGAAGCGGCCAGATCCGACCGCATGGTCCACGGCGATCGCAAGGCAGCCACCCGCAGCGTGCCCCACCAGCGCCATGCCGAATGTGCTCCAGGTCCGCTGATTCTGTTCCCGGTCGATCAGCTCTTCGCGTGGTGACCCACCATCAGCTACCGGTGTTTCGATGCTGTCCAGCGGCAACTTCACATCGTTGCGAGTTCGCACCCGGCGGTTACCGGTGATTGGCGCCCAGCTTGCGCACGATCCCCGCGAGCCACGCCCGCAGCCGAATCGCGTCCCGCAGGCTCATGGTGCGGACCGGTGCCACCGCTGCCGAGCTGCGCCAGCACGAGCCGGCGTCGCGGCCTCGGCAGCAGGGTCGAAGGCGCGCGCCACATAACGAAGGGCCCCGGTTGCATGATCGCGGCGGCGAGGGAAGATCGCAGTGCCGCGCCGTCTGCCCGGGGCGGCCATCCCTCATGCCGTCGCGGTCCCTCCTCGTAGCCGGCGTTCTCGGCTCGTTCCTGCTCTCCCCCGGGCTGCAGTCGCAAGCGCCGACGGCGGTCTCGTACGGCCGCGACGTGCGGCCGATCCTGGCCGACCGGTGCTTCCGCTGCCACGGTCCGGATGCCAACACCCGCAGCGCCGATTTACGGCTCGACCTGCGCGAGGCCGCGCTCGCCGCCCGCGACGGTCGCCCCGCGATCGTGCCCGGCGACCCGGACGGCAGCGAACTGCTGGCCCGCGTGCAGCACCACGACGCCGACGAACGCATGCCGCCGGCCGACAGCGGCAAGCCGGCGCTCGGCCCCACCGAGATCGCGACGCTGCGGGCCTGGATCGCCGCGGGCGCCGAATACGAACCCCACTGGGCATTCGTGCCGCCGGTGCCGCCGCCGGTGCCGGCGGGCGCGGCCGCGCACCCGATCGACCGCTTCCTCGATCAGGCCCGCGCGCAGCGCGGCCTCGCGGCGAGCCCGCCGGCCGATCGGGCGACGCTGGCGCGGCGCTTGTTCCTGACCCTGACCGGGCTGCCGCCGACGCCGGCCGAGCAGCAGGCGTTCGTCGACGACCCGGCCCCCGACGCCTACGAACGACTGGTCGATCGACTGCTCGGCGAGGAGCCCTATCGCTCGCGCTGTGCCGAACACCTGGCGCAGCCGTGGCTCGATGCCGGCCGTTACGCCGACACCTCGGGCATCCACATGGATGCCGGCCGCCAGGCCTGGGCGTGGCGCGACTGGCTGTTGCACGCGCTGCGCGATGACCAGCCGTTCGACCAGTTCGTGCTCGAGCAGTTGGCCGGCGATCTGCTGCCGGACGCGACCACGGCGCAGAAGGTCGCCACCGGTTTCTTGCGCAACCACGTCACCACCGACGAGGGCGGGGCGATCGACGAGGAGTACCGCGTCGAGTACGCCGCCGAACGCACCGCGGTGGTCGGCAGCGTGTTCCTCGGCCTGACGACGGGCTGCGCGCGCTGCCACGACCACAAGTACGACCCGATCCGCCAGGAGGACTACTTCCGGCTGTTCGCGTTCTTCAACAGCAACCAGGAGCCGGGCCTCTACTCGCAGGTGCCCGACGCCAACCGCGCGCTCGAACCGTTCCTCGCCGTGCCGAGCGCCGAGCAGCAGCAGCGCCAGCTCGACCTCGAACGGCAGCTGGCCGCCGCCCGGGCCGCGGTCGACGAACCGAGCCCGGCCGAAGCGGCGGCGTTCGCGGCGTTCTGCGCGCCGCTGCAGGCCGCCGGCGAACGCGGCTGGAGCACGCCCGCGGTGCGGAGCGCGGTGTCGCGGCACGGCGCCGAACTGACGATCGACCAGGCCGGCATCGTGCACGCCGGCGGCCCGAACCCGGATCGCGATGTGCACGACGTGACGCTGCACTCGACCGCGACTGACGTGCAGTGGCTGCTGGTCGAGGCCCTGCCCGATCCATCGTTGCCGCACGGGCGGCTCGGCCGCGCCAGCAACGGCAACGCCGTGCTGCAGCACGTGCGCCTGCAGTGGCGGCCGAGCGGCGGCGACGGGCCGTGGCAGACGGTGCCGTTCGTCTACGCGGTCGCCGACCATCACCAGGACGACAGCGACTTCGGCGTCGCCAACGTGTTCGCCGACGATCGCCGTGGCTGGGCGGTCGGCGCCCACCTGGCGGCCCCGCGCCGCGCCACGGCGATGCTGCGCACCGCGGTGCCGATCGGCGCTGCCAGTGGCGCCGAGTACCGGGTGTCGCTGCACTACGACTCGGTGCACAGCCAGCACACCTTCGGCGCCGTGCGGCTCGGCCTCGGCCACCGCGATGCGGTGCCGCTCGCGCGGCTGCCGGTGCTCGCCAGCGGCTTCTCGCTGTGCGGCCCGTTCGCCGACGGCCCGGTCGCCGAACTGTACGACAAGGCGTTCGGCCCCGAACGCGTGCGCGCGGTCGATCCGGCGCAGCGCTTCGGCAAGCAGGCCTGGCGCTACCAGGCCGGCATGCGGGACGGCGTGGTCAACGACCTGCCCGACGGCCAGCACGTGCACTACGTGGCGCAGGAGCTGTGGAGTCCGACCGCGCGCACCGTGCGCATCGCGCTCGGCAGCGACGACGGCTTCCAGCTCTACCTCGACGGCACGCTGGTCGGCGAACGGCGCATCGATCGCGGCGCGGCGCTCGACAGCGACGAGGTCACCGTGGCGCTGCCGGCCGGGCCGAGCCTGCTGGTGCTGAAGGTCATCAACACCGGCGGCCAGGGCGGCTTCGCGCTGCGCCTGCGGCCGGGCAGCGACGGGGCCGGCGAAGAACTCGCCGGCGACCTGCGGTTGCTGGCGCTGCCGTCGCTGCCGCGCGATGCGGCGACCGAACAGCGCCTGCAGCAGGCCTACCGCGTGCAGCACTCGCCCCACCATCGCGAGAAGCTCGCCGAGCTGGCGCGGCTCGAGCAGGAACTGCAGCAGCACGAGGCGGCGGTGCCGCGGGCGATGGTGATGCAGGAAGCCGAGCCGCGGCCGACCTTCGTGCTGCTGCGCGGCGAGTACGACAAGCCCGATCGCGAACGCCCGGTCGCGCGCGAACTGCCGGCGATGTTCGGCGCGTTGCCCGCCGACGCGCCGCGCAACCGGCTCGGTCTGGCGCGCTGGCTGGTCTCCGACCAGAACCCGCTGCTGCTGCGGGTCACCGTGAACCGGCTGTGGGAGTTCGTGTTCGGCACCGGCATCGTGCGCACCAGCGAGGACTTCGGCCTGCAGGGCGAGTGGCCGAGCCACCCCGAACTGCTCGACTGGCTCGCGACCGAGTTCCGCGCCCGCGGCCACAGCACCCACACCATGCTGAAGCTGCTGGTCACCAGCGCCGCGTTCCGGCAGCAGGCGCGCGTGCAGGAGGCAGCCGCGGCGGTCGATCGCGACAACCGGCTGCTGTGCTGGTTCCCGCGCCGGCGCCTGTCGGCGGAGGCGATCCGCGACCAGGCGCTCTACACCAGCGGCCTGTTGGTCGAGCGCCTCGGCGGCCCGAGCGTGAAGCCCTACCAACCGCCGGGCCTGTGGCAGGAAGTGGCGATGACGCAATCGAACACGCGCATCTACCAGCAGCAGAGCGGCGAGGCCCTGTGGCGGCGCAGCCTCTACACCTACTGGAAGCGCGCCTGTCCCCCGCCGAGCCTGCTGATGCTCGATGCGCCGACGCGCGAGTTCTGCACCACGCGACGCCAGGTCACCAACACGCCGCTGCAGGCGCTGGTGCTGTGGAACGACGAGCAGTTCCTCGAGGCGGCGCGGGCGCTGGCACAGCGCACGCTGCTCGAGCCGGATCCCGCGGCGCTCGCAGCGCGGGCGCAATCGCACCATCGGCCTGGCGAGGACGCGGCGCTCGACGATGTGTACCTCCAGTCGATGTATCGTCGCTGCACCGGTCGCATGCTGGCCGGCGACGGACTCGAGGCGGCGCGGTCGCTGCTGCAGCGCATGCGCAACCGCTATCGCGAGGCGCCCGAGGATGCCGCGGCGCTGCTGCAGCAAGGGCAGTCGCCGCGCGCCGAGCTGCCGCCCGTCCAACTGGCGCCGTTCGTCGTGCTCGCCAACGCGTTCCTGAACCTCGACCCCTGCTTGTGCATCGATTGACCATGGACCCCATTCACGATCCGCGGCTCGAGCTCACCCGGCGCCGGTTCTTCACCCGCTCGGCCGGCAATCTGTCGGCGCTGCTCGGCACCACCGCGCTGGCGAACGCGCTGCCCGCCGCCGCCCGACCCGCCGCGCCGCACGGCGGCGGCGACCGCCCGCTGGGCCCGCACTTCGCGCCGCGCGCCAAGCGCGTGATCTACCTGCACATGGAGGGCGGCCCGAGCCACCTCGACCTGTTCGACCACAAGCCGCAGCTCGAGCGCTGGTACGACCAGGACCTGCCGGAGTCGGTGCGCAACGGCCAGCGGCTCACCGGCATGACCTCGGGGCAGACCCGGTTCCCGATCGCGCCGTCGATGTTCCGCTTCACCCGCTGGGACAACGGCAACGACGGCGCCTTCATCAGTGAACTGATGCCGCACCTCGGCAGCGTCGCGCACGAGCTGTGCCTGGTGCGCTCGATGCACACCGAGGCGATCAACCACGAGCCGGCGATCACGTTCGTGCAGACCGGCACCCAGCAACCGGGCCGGCCGAGCTTCGGCAGCTGGGCCAGCTACGGCCTCGGCAGCGACAACCAGGACCTGCCGACGTTCGTGGTGCTGATCACACAAGGCTTCGGCAACATGCAGGCGCTGGCGGCGCGGTTCTGGGGCAACGGCTTCCTGCCGAGCGAGCACCAGGGCTGCAAGCTGCGCAGCAGCGGCGATCCGGTGTTGTTCCTGCGCGACCCGAAGGGCCTGCAGCGCGACGACCGCCGCGCGATGCTGGACCTGGTGCGCCAGCTCGGCGAACAGGAACACCGCGCGACGCTCGATCCGGAGATCACCGCCCGCATCGCGCAGCAGGAGATGGCGTTCCGCATGCAGATGTCGGTGCCGGATCTGGTCGATCTGCAGAGCGAACCGGACGCCACCTGGCAGCTCTACGGCGACGAGGCGAAGCAGCCCGGCACGTTCGCGAGCAGCTGCCTGCTGGCGCGGCGGCTGTGCGAACGCGGCGTGCGCTTTGTGCAGCTCTACATGCGCGGCTGGGACCAGCACGGCAACCTGCCGAGCGAGATGCGCGCGCAGTGCAAGGCGGTCGACCGGCCGATCGCCGGTCTGCTGACCGACCTGCGGCGGCGCGGCCTGCTCGACGACACGCTGGTGGTCTGGGGCGGCGAGTTCGGCCGCACGGTCTACAGCCAGGGCGGGCTCAGCCGCACCAACTACGGCCGCGACCATCACCCGCGCTGCTTCACGATGTGGCTGGCCGGCGGCGGCGTGCGCAAGGGTCACGTGCACGGCGAGACCTGCGACCACGGCTACAACGTCGTGCGCGACCCGGTCTCGGTGCACGACCTGCACGCGACGCTGCTGCACCTGCTCGGCTTCGACCACGAGCGGCTGTCGTTCCGCCACCAGGGCCGCGACTTCCGGCTGACGGACGTCTACGGACGCGTGGTGCGCGAACTGCTAGCCTGAGCGCTGCATGATCGCCGACCCTTCGCCGTGGCTCGCCGTGTTCGGCCGCGCCCATCCCGTGCTGCTGCACGCCCCGCTCGGGCTGTTGCCGGCGCTGTTCGTGTTCGAGTTCGGCCCGGTGCTGCTGCGGCGCGAGGTCGCGCGCGGCTCGGTGCTGACGCTGTCGGTGCTGACCGCGTTGACCGGCGCGGCCGCGGCGGCGTCGGGCTTCGTGCTCGGCGGCGAACAGGACGGTTCCGAGTTGCTGACGCAGCACAAGACCACCGGTCTGGTGCTCGGTGGACTGTGCCTGCTGCTGCCGCTGCTGGCGCTGCGGCACGGCCGCGGGCCGTTCCGCGTGCTGCTGCTGCTGGCGCTCGGTGTCATGGTGCCGGCCGGCCACCTCGGCGGTTCGATCACACATGGCCGCGACTTCCTGTTCGAACCGCTGCACACGAAGTCGACCACCGCCGCGGCGGCGGCGCCCGCTCAGCCGAACGCGCTGCCCCCGGCGGCGGTCGGTACCGCCGCGCCGACGTTCGTGACCGACGTGCTGCCGATCCTCGAACGCGTGTGCACCAGCTGCCACAACCCCGACAAGGTGAAGGGCGAGCTGCTGCTGACGACGCGCGAAGGCCTCGATCGCGGCGGCGAGAACGGCGCCGTGGTCGTGCCGGGCAAGCCTGACGACAGCCCGCTGCTGACCCGCTGCCTGCTGCCGGCGGACCACGACGACCACATGCCGCCCGACGGCAAGAAGCAGCCGACTGCCGAGGAGCTGCAGACGCTGCGGCAGTGGATCGCCGCGGGCGCGCGCTGACGTCGCCAGCGGCGACCGCGCGCCTCAGCGCCGCGCGCGGCGCCGGACCAGGGTGACCGCCGCGAGCGCCAACGCCCCGGCGACCAGACCGACCAGGCCGCTCGTGGCCGCCGCAGCCAGCGCCGCCCCCCAGCTGCCGAAGCCCGCGAACGCGCCGTGCACGAAGCCCTCGAAGCCGGGGATCCCGTGCACGACGATGCCGCCGCCGACCAGGAACATCGCCAACGTGCCCAGCACGCCCAGCAGCTGCAGCAGCCGCGGCGCCGCGGCCAGGATGCCGCGACCGAGCGCGTGCTGCACCCGCCCGAGGCCGCGACCCGGGCGCCGGAGCAACCACGAGCCGAAGTCGTCCAGCTTCACGATCAACGCGACGAGGCCATAGACCCCGACCGTCATCAACAGGCTCATCGCGATCAGCAGGCCGGCGCGGCGCCAGAAGTCGGTCTCGCCGACGGCGCCCAGCGAGATCACCAGGATCTCGGCGGACAGGATGAAGTCGGTGCGCACCGCACCCCGGATCTTGTCGCGCTCGAACGCGACCAGGTCGACCGCGGGATCGGCGGCGGCGTCGGCGAGGGCCTTCCGTTCGGCCGCGACCTCTTCGCGCCCGTGCAGCAGCTTGTGCACGACCTTCTCGAAGCCCTCGTAACACAGGAACACACCGCCGGCCATCAACAGCGGCTGGATCGACCACGGCGCGATGGCACTGAGCAGCAGGGCGACGGGCACCAGGATCGCCTTGTTGCCCAGCGAGCCCTTGGCCACGGCCCACACCACCGGCAGCTCCCGCGCGGCGCTGACTCCTGCCACCTGTTCGGCATTGAGTGCCAGATCGTCGCCGAGCACGCCCGCCGTCTTCTTGGTGGCGAGCTTGGTCATCGCGGCGATGTCATCGAGCAGCGACGCGAGGTCGTCGAGCAGGGCGAGCAGGCTGGTTCCGGCCATGGCGGGTCGAGCGTGGGACGCGGGGGTCGAAGACTGGCGCGCACAGGCTAGCGGCCGAACGGCGTCGACGCTGCAGGCTGGTGGCGTCGGCCGGTCACTCCACGGTCGCGGTCACTGCAACCGGAAGTCGCGCTCGCCGACCCGCTGCGCCTCGATGCGCAGGATCTCGAGCACCGTGGTCGGCCGCAGCGACTCGTCGACGTAGACGCGCCGGTGCGGGATCTGCACGCCGTCGATCTCGCGCCAGTCCTCGAGCAGCACGCGCCGGGACTGGCGGCTGCTCGCGAAGCGGTGCACGAACTCCTTCGGCTGCCCACCCTGCGCCGGGTCGAACCAGAGCTCGAAGCGATCGCGCGGCTTCGGATCCAGTTCGGGCCCGAGCACGTCGAGTTCCGGCGGCGGTCGACGCTCGATGCCGACCCGCACCAACCGTTCCCCGCCCTGTTCGACGACGTCGCGACGGATGACGGCGTAGGCATTGGCATCGGCGAACGCCCACGGCATCCGGAACTGCAGCCCGAACAGCGCCAGCTCGTGGCCGGCCGCCTCGGTCTGGGTCGGCAGCGGCATGCCGCTGCGTTCGGCGAACACCAGCGCGCCGACCCGACCGAGCACCCGGCCGTCCTGGTACTCGAGTCGGTCGCGTTCGGCGAACGCGCAGTCGACGGTGTGCGTCAGCTCGCGCACGCCGATCTGCTCGCCCTGCGGTCCATAGGTGGTGAGCCGCCACCAGACCACGCGCCCCCCGAGCGCCTTGAAGGCCCCCGGCGAACGCACCGCCTGGAACACGTCGAGCAACGGCGAGCCGAGTTGCACCCCGGACGCGAGCGCCGGCACCTCGGTCGCGCCCGCGTCGACGGTCGACTTGGAGGTCGGAACATCGATCGGGTCGCGCCGCGCGGGCGGGCGCGTCTCTGCGCGCGGGGCCGCCGGCGGTGGCGCCGTGCCGGCGCGATCCTCGACCACCACCGGCCAACCGCTGCCGGCTTCGAAGCGCACGTTGCTGATGCTGCTGCCAGCGGCCGGCGCGGGCCTGGCCGGGGCATTCGCCGGCGGCGGCGCCACCGGGCCCGCTCCCGACGGCTGCTGCGGCAACGCCAGCACGAACGCAACCAGGCTGGTGACCATCCACGTCATGCCGATGGCATCGGCATTCCGCGGTCGCTTCGTTGAGCCCGACCGCCTCCGCCGCGATGCTGGCCGCGTGCCTCGCTCCGCCCTTGCCGTGCTGTTCCTGCTGTCGGCCTGTGGCACCGTCGCCGAGGCGCCGTCCGCGCCGCTGCCGCCGCCCGACGTGGCCGTGGTCACCACGTGGCCCGCCGGCACCGCGTTCCGCATCGAACTGCAGGCCCCGGTCGCGGTGCTCGACAGTGAAGTCGGCCGCGCCGCGCGCCTCTGGTGGCGCGAGGCGCTGCGGCAGACGGTCGCGTTCGAACTGCGCGACGACGACGACCGCGCGCTGCCGGTGCTGCGGCTCGGGCTCGACGTCGACGCGCGCGCGCTGGCGGCGACGCTCGTCGACGGCAGCGGGGCCCGGGCGCTGGCCGGCGCCTCGTTCGCGACCCGCGAGCTGCCGGCGGCGATCGACGAGTTGGCGTGGGCCGTGCGCCTCTCGCTCGGCGAAACGGTGGCGCGCCCGCTGCCGGTGACGCTCGGCACCTCGCGGCTGCCGGCCGTGGTGCTCGCCGTCGAGGACGCGCAGGCGCTGCTGCGCGACGGTGGCATCGAGTCGGCGCGCGGCCTGCTGCAACAGGCGCGCAGCCGCGACGGTGGCTCGCCGTTCGTGCTCGACGGCATCGCCGCCGTCGAACTGCTGCGCGGCGAACTCGCGGCCGCCGAACGGGCCGCCATCGAAGCACTGCGCTACGAGCAGCGGCTGCTGCCGACCACCCGCCATCGCCTCGCTCGCACGCTGCTGCTGACCCGCGCCTCGCGCCAGCCCGATGCCGCGGCGGACTTCGATCGCGAGCTGCTGCGGCTCGGCGAGACCGGCCAGCGCGAACGCCCGCACGATCCGCAGCCCGAGTTCACGATCGCACTCGCGCACAACTTCCGCGGCGACTTCGCGGCGGCGCGGCCGCGGCTGCAGTCGCTGCGGGTCCGGCTGCCGGACCAGCCGATGGTCGCCTACCACCTCGGCTGGGCGTGCCTCGGTGGCGGCGACGCGGCGGCGGCGGTCGATCCGTTCGAGTTCGCGGCGGCGCGGTTGCCGATCCCGTGGCTGTTGCTGCCGCGGGCGATCGCGATGTACGAGGCCGGCCGCGGTGCCGATCTACGCACGCTGCTGCAGCGGCTGCGGGACGACGACGACGGGCTCGGCCGCGGCCTGCAGCACGAGGTGACCCGCATGCTCGCCGCCCTGGCGCTGTTGGAAGGCGACGACCAAGCCGCGCGGGCCTTGCTGATTGCCGACCTGCTGTGGCTGTTCGAGCACCCGCAGCAGCTTGCCCAGCGGATCGGCGAGTTCGCCGAGCAGGGCGCGCTGCTGGTGCGGCTCGGCGGCGACGAACGGTTGCCCGGGCTGCTGGCGGCGATCCAGCAACAGCAGGCCGGCAGCGCGGTGGCCGATGCGTGTGCGTTCGTCGGCGGCATGCTGCAGGTGGCGCGCAGTCGCGAACGCGCGAGCGCGCTCGAGGTGCAGCTGGCCCGCGGCGGCGACAGCGTGTTCGAGGCGCTGCTGGCCGCCTACGCGCACGAACTGCGCGGCGAGCTGGCCGACCAGCAGGCGGCGCTGGCGCGCGCGGCCCGCCTGTCCGACACGCCGATGACCAAGGCGCTGCTGGCGCGCTGCCTGCACGGCGCCGGTCGCACCGACGAGGCCGCGGCACTGCAGGCTGCGCTCGGCCGTGAGCTGCGCCAGATCGCGCTGCGGCGGCGCTGCCAGCATCCGCTGTGCGGCCCGGAGCTCGCGTTCGCGGTGCGGTCCCGCTGACCGCGCCGTTCCTGCGCTGCGCGGACGTCAGCCGAGCAGCAGCAGGCGGCAGCTGCCCGCCGGCACCATGCCGGCGCGCGCGTAGGCGGCCCGCGCCGGCCGATTGTGGTGGCCGACGTGCAGGATCGTGGTCGCCGGTGCCGCGGCGAGGCAGCTGGCGACCAGCGCCGCCGCCAGTCCCTTGCCGCGGTGCTCGGCGAACGTGAACACGCCCTCGATGACGGCGCCACCGGGCCCGTCGCTGCCGATGTCGAGCTTGCACCACGGTCCGCCGACCGGCCCGAGCACGTGCGTGGTGCCACTGGCGATGCGTTCGTCGATGGTGTCGCGCAACCAGCGCCGATCGACGCGGGCCGGATCGAGATTGAGATCGCTGTGGTTCAGCTGCAGCGTGGCCTGGATCAGACGATCGCGATCGGCGCGCTGCGCCGGCCGCACGTCGGTGCGCCGCAGCTCGGTGGCAGCGGTGGCGGCCGAGCCCTGGTAGTAGACCTGTTCGCGGTGCACGAGCGGCGTGCCGGGGCAGCGCTCGCGCAGCGCCTCGATCACGTCGCGCGGGCCCATCGCAATCCGCCATGGCAGCCGCAGCGCCGTGATCGCGTCGGCCAGCTGCATCGCCAGCAGCGGCTCCATCGCCTCGGGCCCCAGCACCACCACGTTGCCGCGCGGCCCGGACCACACGAGCCCACGATCGGTCGGCACCCGGAGCGCGTCGGGCGCATCGGCGCGGCTGGTCCGGAACCTCGGCGCCGCCGCCGGCAGCCGGAACAACAGGCCGCTGCCCTCGCCGCCGGCCATCGCGTTGTGCACGTAGACCCCGTGTGCGCCGGCCCCGCGCACCAGCGCGAGGGCATCGGGGTCGTCGAGGTCCAGCGGCAGGGTGGTGACGCGCATGCGCTCAAGAATCCGATGGCGACGACCGATCAGCACCAGCGACCGCAATCAGGAGACCGCCGTGGACACGTTCGACTTTCTCGCCGACCCGCGCGCCATCACGCTGCAACAGCGTCGCGCCACCCGCGCCAGCATGCAATCCGAACAGAGCCGCTGGCTCGATCGCCTGCGCGCCCTGGCCGAAGCGCCGCTGCCGGCGGACGACTTCCCGGCGTTCCTGCTGGCGACGCCGCCGTTCGCCGAGCTGGCGCGACGGCTCGGCACCGCGACCCGCCGCGCCCAGCTCGCCCCGGCGACCGCCGACGAACTCGACTGGTTCGTCGCCGCGTTCCGCGACTACCTGCGCACCTGCGACGGCGAGGACGTGTTCAGCGGGGCGCACGCGGCGTCTCCGTGGCGCTGAGCAGCGCCTGCAGCCGCAGCATCTCGGCGGTCGGCAACGGCTCGCCGTCGAGCCCCGGCACCTGACCCGCGGCATCGGTCGGCACCAGGTGCACGTGCGCATGCCGCACCACCCAGCCGATCACGCTGACGCAGACGCGCGCAGCGCCGAGCCGCGCCCGCATCGTCCGCGCGACCTCGTGCACGAACGCCCACAGCGCCGCATGCGCCTCGGCATCGAGGTCCCAGACCGCATCGACGACGTCCCGGGTGGCGACGATCACGTGGCCCGGTCGCGCCGGCCGCGGCGCCAACCACGCCAGGTGCCTGGCGTCGCTGCGCACCACGTGCACCGGCGTGCGTCCCGCGATGACGTCGGCGAAGTCGGCGGTCATCGCCCGGCCTCGAGTCGCGCCGGATCCGCGATCGGCGCCTCGCACGCACCGCGCCGGCACACATAGGCGACCGGCACCCCGTCCACCGGCAGCTTGCCGACGAACACCGGCGACAACTGCTCGAGCGCCGCGCGGTTGCCGTCGTGCACCCAGCCGACCACGGTCGGACCACGCATCGCCCACGCCGCCAGCAGCAGGGCCTGCGTGCGCGGATCGGCGGGCGGGCCGGCGACGACGATCTCGCGCGGTTCGCCGACATGGAACTGCAGCGCCGCGCACAGGCCCGGCGCCGCGGCCGGCGCGCTCGCCAGCAGCGCGTGGTTGGCGCGCAGCGCCTGCACACCGCGTTCGTAGAGCGCTTCGTCGCCGAGCAGCAGGCCGCCGCGCAGCAGCGCGCGGGTGATCAGCGCGGTGCCCGACGCGGTGGCGCCGCAGACCGCGGTCTTGGTCCGTGCCACCAGCGTCTCGTGGTCGTCGGCGGTGAACCAGAACCCGCCGTCGTCGGCGCCGAAGTGGCGCACCGCCGCCTGCAGCAGCGTGCGCGCACCGGCGAGCCAGCGCGGATCCGGGTCGAGCTCGAACACCGCCAGCAGACCGTCGGCGAGCGCGCCGTAGTCCTCGACGCAGCCTTGGTGCCGGGCCGTGCCACCGTGAAAGGCGCGCGACAGGCGACCGTCCTTCTGCATCGTGTCGAGCAGGAAGCCCGCGGCTCCCACCGCGGCAGCGCGGTAGCGCGGCTCGCCGAGTTCGCGCGCGGCCTGGGCGAACGCGCCGAGCGCCATGCCGTTCCACGCCGCCAGCACCTTGTCGTCGGTGCCCGGCCGCACGCGCTGTGCGCGCACCGCGAGCAGCTTCGCGACCGCCGCGTCGACCTGCGCCTGCACCGCGGCCACCGGCCGCTCGAGCTCCGCCGCCAGCTTCGCCACCGGCACCACGATCGACAACACGTTGGTGTGTTCCCAGTTGCCGTCGGCGGTGATGCCGAAGTGGCGCCGCAGCAGCGGCGCGTCGGCGCCGAGCACGGCGTTCACCTCGGCTTCGCTCCAGACGAAGAACTTGCCCTCCTGGCCCTCGCTCTGCGCGTCCTGGCTCGACCAGAACCCGCCGCGCGGGTCGCGCAGTTCGCGCAGCACGTAGTCGAGGGTGCGGGTCGCGGTGGCCGCGAAGCCGGCCTCGCCGGTGCGGCGGTGCGCAGTCAGGTAGACCTGCGCCAGCAGCACGTTGTCGTAGAGCATCTTCTCGAAGTGCGGCACCAGCCACTGGCGGTCGGTGCTGTAGCGATGGAAGCCACCGGCGAGCTGGTCGTGGATGCCACCGTTCTGCATCGCCCGCAAGGTCGGCACCACCAGCGCCAGCGCCGCGTCGTCGTGCAGTCCGAGCAGCGCCTGCAGTTCGAGCGCCGACGGGAACTTCGGCGCGAACAGCGGCGGCTGGGCCAGACCGAAGTACTCGCGGTCGAAGCGTTCCTCGGCCTGCGGCCGCAGCTTGCTCAGCAACGCCGCCACCGGTTCGCCGGGCTGCGACGTCGGCGACAGCACCTGCTGCAGATGCTCGGTGAGCTCACGCGCACCCTGCAGCACCTCATCGCGGCGGTCGCGCCACGCCTCCCCGAGCTGCTTGCACACGCGCAGGAACCCGGGGCGGCCGCGGCTGTCGACCGGCGGGAAGTAGGTGCCGCCGTAGAACGGCTTGCCGTCCGGCGTCAGCCACACCGACAGCGGCCAGCCACCCTGCTGCCCCATCGCCTGCACCGCGGTCAGGTAGATCTCGTCGACGTCGGGCCGTTCCTCGCGATCGACCTTGATGCAGACGAACAGTTCGTTCATCACCGCCGCGATCTCGGCGTCGGCGAAGCTCTCGGCCGACATCACATGGCACCAGTGGCACGCCGAGTAGCCGATGCTGAGGAAGATCGGCTTGCCGAGTTGCTTCGCCCGCTGCAGGGCTTCCTCGCCCCACGGATACCAGTCGACCGGATTGTGCTGGTGCTGGCGCAGGTACGGCGAGGCCGAGCCGGCGAGGCGGTTCGGAACGGCCGCTGGCCGAGGATCCGTGGCTGGTGGCGTTGGCACTGGCGGTTCCTGGGCCAGGGCCGCGGCGCCGAGGACGATGCCGATCCCGAACCAGGGCGCGGACGAGCCCGACGAACGCAGAGCTGGCATCGGCGCATCCTCGCGCACGAACGGCACCGACGCGAGCCCTTCCCCGCGCCGCCGCAGCGGCTAACCTTCCGGCATGAAGCGCGCTGTGGTGTCGATCTGGCTCTGCGTCGCCGCCTGTGGTGGCGGCGGTGGCGGTGGCGCGGTGCTGCCGAGCGCGCCGACCCGGCTGTTGGCCACCGATCTCGAACTCGGCCCGACCGTGAATCAGGGCGATGTCGTGGTGCGACTGTCGTCGGTGCCCGACCCGGCGCCGGTGCTGCTGCAGGTCGCGATCGAGATCCCACCGCAGCTGTCGCTGCCGGCCGGCGGCGAACGCCTGCTGGCGGCGGCCCCGCTGGTCGATCTGGATGGCGACTTCGTCGATGGCCGCTTCGTCGTGATGTGCGGCGATGCGCGCAACGCCAACGCGGTGCCGCTCGCGGTCGGCGACCTGTTCCGGCTGCGGCTGCAGCCGAGTCTGCCGCGCCAGCCCGGCACCTACACGGTGCGGTTGCGCCAGGTGTTGGCGGCGAGCCGCGACGGCGCTGCGGTCGCCGCCGAGACCGAGACGATCTCGGCGACCGTCACCGTTCGCTGAGCGGCGCAGCCGAAATCACTTGCCGGTCGGCGCGTCGTCGGCCGCCGGCACCGGCGGCGTGGTCAGCAGCTGCTCCAACGCCACCAGGCTCGAACCCTGCACCTGCTGGTAGCGCTGCTGCAGCGCGCCGAACCAACCGACCCACTTGCCGGGCAGGCTGTCCCAGGTGCCACCGTCGCGCCACTGCAGCCGCGTGAACGCACCTTCCGCCGCCCAGCGCACCGCGCCGGTGCCGAGCACCCGTTCGGCCGGCTGCGGCCCGGGCTGGCGATGGCTGTAGCTGTATTCGAGCGACCCGTCGCCGAGCGCGGTGATCGTCAACGACGCCTCCCCCTTCGGCCCCGACCAGACGATGCGCTGGCCCGGCTGGCCCTTGGTGCCGGTGACCGTGCGCACGGTCGGCTCGCCGAGGTTGGCGTCGGCGGCGCACCAGCCCTTCCAGCTGTCGAGGTCCTGCACCAGCGCCGCGACCGCCGCCGGCGCCGCCCGCAGCGTGCGGGACGTCTCGACCGTCCACGACGAGGCCAGCATCTGACCGACCCCCAGATAGACCAGGATGGTCGCGGCGAGGGTCAACACCATCACCTTGAAGAACATGCTCGCGTTCGTCATGCGACCGGACAACGTAGCGCCGGCGACGTTCTTTCCCACGCCCGAGGCCGGTGGCCCGGCTCAGCGGCTCAGCGGCCCAGCAGCAGCGGCGTGAAGTAGCGGTAGTAGACCTCGAGGCACAGCACGCACATCGCCGTCGTGTAGGTGCGATCGGTGTCGGTGTCGCCGGCCTCCTCGGCATAGACGTCGATCGGCGGGAACGAACCGTCCGCGGCCTGGGCCCGCGGCAGCACCGTCGACAGCCGCTCGTTCCACTGCTGCCAGGCGTCGCCGCCGCGCAGGAAGCAGCACAGCGTGCCGTAGTACCAGAAGTAGACGTTGCCCTGCCCGCGCAGCACGAAGTCGTCGTCCTGGTAGCGGCGGTAGCGCTGCGGCCGCCGCTCGACGGTGTAGTCGACCGCCGCCTGGACCATCGGCGCGCCGCTGTCGACGCCGAGCAGCTGCAGGCAGAACCCGGCCGCGGGCGTGCTGGCCGGCAGCGTCGGCCACGCCGAGTTCAACCGGCTCGGCTTGTGGTTGTAGCGGAACCAGCCGTTGGGCTTGTCGTACGCCAGCTCGAGGAACTCGCGCGCCCGCGGCAACACGTCCTCGGGCAGCTCGACGCCGGACAGCCGCGCCGATTCGAGCGCCATGATCATCCACGCCGAAACCGACACCCGCGCGTAGCTGTCCTCGGCCTGCAGGCCGGGCGAGAAGTAACCCCAGCCGCCGCGGTTGCGGGCATCGCGGCGCGGGCCCTGGTGATCGAGGATCCAGGTCAGCGCGCGTTCGAGCGGGCGCACCAGTTCGGGCGCCTTGGTGAGGCCATAGCACTCGGCCAGCGCGTAGGTGGCGATGCCGTGGCCGTAGCACGAACTCGGCCCGAACGCGCCGTTCTCGTCCTGCAGCGCCAGCAGGTGCGCGAGCCCGCGCCGCACGTGGTCCGAGAACTCGGTCTGCGAACTCGGCGAGTGCCCGGCGCCGAGGAACGCCAGCAGGCACAGGCCGGTCTTGCCGACGTAGACGAAGCCGTACTTGTCGTCGTAGTCCTCGCGATCGCCGAACGCGCCGTCGCGGTGCTGCTTGCTGGCGAGATAACGCAGGCCGCTCTGCACCGCGCGTTCGGTCGCGGCGGTGCCCCCGAACTGCTCGAGCGCCTTCACCTTGGCCGGGCCGAACCGGTTGCTGTACGCATTGGCGGCCGGCGCCGGTGGGGCCACCGCCACCAACGGGAGCGGAGCCGCGGCCGGCCGCGGCAGCCGCGTCGCCGGCGCGCGCACGGGGTTCGGGGCCGCGGCCAGTGCGCCGTTCCAGCCGCCGCGCTGCGGTCGCTCCGGAGCGTCGTGGCGCAGTTGCTGCGGCAGCCCGATGGCCGCGGCGATCGGCGTCGGCGCGGCCGCCGCTCCCGTTCGTGCCACCGGCGCCGCGCTCGCCGCACCGCGTTCGGGTGCGTCGGCGATCGCGACCGGTGGCCGAACCGGCTGGCGCGCGGCGGTCGGCGCGGGCCCGGTGACCGAGCCCTGCGTGGCCGAACGCGCGGCCGCCGCGCGCACCAACGCCGAGCCCGGTGCGGCAACCTTCGGCGGCTGCGGCGCGCCGGCGGTTGCGCGATCGTTGCGGACGACGGCCGGAGGCGCAGCCGAAGCAGGCGCCACGACACTCGGCTGCGCCGCCAGCGGCTTCGGCGTGGCCGCGGCGGGCCCCGGTGCGGCAGCCGCGCGCATCGGCACCGGGGCATCGGCGTCGCGCAGCATGATCGGCATCGGGGTCGGCATCGGGCGGCCTTGGCTGGCTGGCAGCACGGGCGTGGCGATGACCAACGCTGCGGATCCAGCCGAGCGCGCCAGCGCCGAACTCGGCGCCGCGACGTTGGGTTCGGCGGGCGCGACACTGCCGCCGGTGACTCGCTCCGGGCGGGCCACGGTCGCCGCGGCGGTGGCCGCCGGCGCGGCTGGTCCGGTCGCCGCCGCCTGCGGCGCCGCCGAAGGGGTTTCGGTGACCGCCACCGGCTCGGCCACCGCGGCGGCCACTGGATCGTGCAGGTTGACCTCGGGCCGAGGCGTCGACGCGCGCGCTTCGCTCGCCGCATCCGCAATCTCGCGCTGCGGCACGCCGGCGAGCGTCGTCGCCTTGGCCACCGGTCGCGCCACGCCGCTGCCCGGCGCCACCACCGTCAGTTTGGATGCCGCCGCGGTCGCGCGCGCCGCCGCGATGGCCGCGGCCGAAGCGTTCGCGACCGCCGCCAGTTCCGGCGCAGCTGCGGGTGCCGCTGCGGGCGCATCGGGCGCCGCCCGCAGCGCCGCCGTGGCGGCGGCATCGGCGAGCTCCGGCTGGGCGGTGTGTGGGTTCGGTGACGCCTCGGCCGTCCACTCGGCGGCGGGAGCGGCGACCCCTTCGGGCAGCGCTGCCGCGGGCAGCGCGGCGGCGGCCGGGGCGGCGGCAGCGAGGTCGCGTTCGCGCGGCGAGAACGCGACGATCGCACCGACATCGCTGCCGGCACCGGTCGCCGACGCTGTCGCCGCCGCGAGCTGCACGCTGACCTGCATGCCGCCGTCGTCGTCGCCCGGCAGGTCGCTGCGGGGGATCTCGACGCCCATCAGCCACAGGAACAACAGCGCGTGCAGCAGCAGCGACAGCAACAGGCACTGCGCCAGCAGGTCCAGCGCCGACCAGCGCCGCCCGAAGTGCAACAGCAACAGCAGCAGCAGGCTGGTGGCGATGACTCCGAGCAGCAACCACTCGAGCCAACGTTGCCCCGGCCACCAAGGATAGACCTCGTGGGCGGTGCTGCTGTAGAGCAGTTGCCGGCCGTCCTCGGCCACGCGCGGCGACAACAGCGCGAGCTCGCGACCGTCGGCACTCGGCCACGGCGCGCGCAGCGCATCGCGGCCCCACTCGCCGCCGATCGGCAGCGGTGGCGCAAAGGCCTCGCCGCGGCGGCTGGCCCGCAGCAACCGGAGGCGACCGTCGAGCGGCTGCTCGACGAACCACAGCGCCCCACCGTCCGGCGCGAACGCCGGGTCGCGCCGGATCGGCCGCCGGCCGGGCCGCCCGAGCGGGAACACCGGTTGTGGATCCAGTTCCTGGCCGGTCTGCCAGTGCCACAGGGTGCCGTCGTTGCCACGATCGAGGCTGCGATCGATGCGCACGAACACGACCTGCTCGCCGCTCGCCGGCAGCGTCGGGTCGGTCTCGTCGAGGGCGGTGTTGCAGGCCGCCACCGGCCGCACGGCGCTGGTGCCGGCGCGCAGGCTCGGCGCCGCATACAGGTCGTAGCCACCGGCACCACCCGGGCGATCCGACGCGAACCACAGGCTGCCGTCGGCCAGCAGCGCCGGTGCCAGTTCGTTGTGTTCGGTGTTCAGCGCCGCCAGCGGCTCCGGCGGCACCTGCGGTCGCGCCGGGTCCCACAGCACCAGATCGGCGGTGCCGTCCGCCTGCAGCCGACCGTAGCACCAGCGCCCGTCCGGCAGCCGCGCCATCCGGCCGGCGACCGGCCCGGGGACCTCGGCGATCGCCTCCGGCGCGCGCCACTCCAACATGCCGCTGCCGGCCAGCGTGTGCCCGGCGATCTCGCGCGCGCCGTCGGTGTAGTAGAGCGGGCGGCCCAGGCACAGACCGACGTACAACGACCCGGCGACCAGCAGCAGTGCTGCCGCGAGTCGCATCAGCCAGCGTCGGGAAGTCTCGCGCAGGGCCATCGTGGAACCGGAGGTTGGCTTCACTTCGCCGGCAGCGCCGCGAAGTCGACCTTCTTGACCTTGGCCAGCCGGCACGCGTCGAGCACCTGCATGCCGACCCCGAAGCGCGCGTCCTGGTCGCCGCGCACCAACACCGACTGCTCGGCCGACCGCGCGACCGCGGCCTGCAGCTTCTGCCGCAACGCCTCGAGCGGCACCTCGCGACCACCGACGCTGAGCCGCCCGTCGGCGAACACGTTGATGATCAGCTGCTCCTCACCCTTGCCCTGGGTGCCGGACTTCGCGCTCGGCAGCCGCAGGTCGAGTTCGACCTCCTGGCGCGCGAACGTGGTCGCGGCCAGGAAGAAGATCAGCAGCAGGAACACGACGTCGATCATCGGCGTCAGGTTGAGCCCGCCGTCCTGGTCGCCGTCGTCGTCGCCGTCGTCATGCCGCATGGGTGCCCCCGGCGCGTTCGGTTGCCGCTGCCGGCGGCTGGGCCAGCGCCTCGACCGCGGGGGCCAGCGCCGCCGCGACAGTCGCGGCGAGTTTGCGCGCACGCGCCTGCAGCCAGGCCGCCAGCAGCGTCGCCGGGATCGCGACGAACAGGCCGAAGATCGTCGTGTAGAGCGCGACCTTGATGCCCTTCGCCAGCGCCTCGCTGCTCTCGGCCTTGCCGAGCCCCGTCTGTTCGACCGCGGCGAATGCGTCGGCGATGCCGAGCACGGTGCCGAGCAGGCCCAGCAGCGGCGCCACCGAGGCCATCAGCAGGATGCCGCGCACGCCGCCGCGCAGCTTCGCCGACTCCTCGCGCAGGGTGTCCTCCATCGCCTTCTCGACGTCGGCCAGCAGATGGCCGCGCCGGCGCAAGCCGGCCGCCAGCACCCGCGCCGCCGGCGCCTTCGCTTCGGCGATGCCGGCGGCGATCACCGAGGCGCGGCCCTGCACGACCTGTTCGACCGCGTCCTCGACCACCTGCGGCAGCACCCGCGCGCGCCGCAGGCTGAGCCAGCGCTCGAGCCCGAGCCCGATCACCACCACCGAGCAGCCGAGGATCGGCCACATCAACATGCCACCGGCGGCGAAGAACTCGCCGACCGTCGTGGACGCGGACTCCTGGAAGCTCGTCATCGCCATCGCCATGGTCACGGGGTCAGTTCTTGGGCAGCAGTTCGGCCGCGGCCTTGGCCTCGGCGGTGTCCGGATGGCGCTCGATCAGCTCGCGCCAGAATCGCTGCGCCTTGTCGGGCTGTTGCAGCAGTTGGTAGGTGCGACCGGCTTCGAGCAGGCCGCGGCGCACCCATTCGGGCTCGGCATACAGGATCGGCAGCGCGACGAACGCCTCGGCGGCGGCGTTCAGGGCCCCGCGCGCGAGCCGCGACTCGCCGATGCGGAACTGTGCCTCGGCGGCCAGCGCGCCATCGCTGAGTTCGAGCACCTTGGCGAGCAGCGCCTCGGCGGCGGCGTGGTCCTGCTGCAGCAGGCGCGCGCGGCCGAGCCACAGATGCACCCGCGCCTGGTCGGCGCGCTCGAGGGCGTTGGCGCCACGCTCGGCACTGCGCAGCGGCTCGAGCGCTGCCACCACCGCGGCGGCATCGCCGAGGCGCAGCGCACTCTCGCCGAGCCGCAGCCGCGCCAGCACCGCGCGCGCGTGCGTCGGCTCCTGCTGCAGCAGCTGCTGCAGGTGCGCGACGGCGGCGCGATCGTCACCGAGGCGATGGCAGCATTCGCCGGCGAGGTAGCGCGCTTCGCCGCTCAGTTCGCCCGGCACCGCCGCCACCTGCAGGAAGCGATCGCGCGCCACCGCCAGCAGCTTCGGATCGGCACCCGCAGCCTCGAACTCGGCGAACGCGAGCCGATAGCGCGCCGCCGGCTGGTGCCCGCCGGTGACCGCTTCGAGCAGCGGCCGCGCGGCGGCGAGGTCCTGCCGCGACAGCGCCGCGGTGCCGAGGTGCAGCTGGCACTCGCCGCGCAGCTCGGCGTCCTCGGTCGCTGCCGCACAGGCCGCGAACGCCGCCAGCGCCTCGGCCTCGGCGCCGCCGTGGCGGCACGCCCAGGCCAGCTCGTACTGCACCCGATCGGGCCGCGGTGCGTCCGCCACCTGCGCCAGCGCCGCCAGCGTCGTGCGCGCCGCCGTGGCATCGCCGCTGCGCGCCTGCGCGACGCCGAGCGCGTAGCGCATCGCCAGCGCCTTCGGCGAGGTCGCGAAGTCGGCCAGGAACTGCTGCGCATCGGCGATCGCCGCCGGCCAGTCCTTGGTGCGGTGGTGCAGCGCCGAGCTCAGTTCGAGCCAGCCGGCGCGTTCGGCGGCGAACGCCGGATGGGCCTTGGCCGCCGTCAGGCGCTCGGCGCACACGGCTTCGTCGCCGAGTTCGAACGCGCACCAGCACAGCCCCATGCGGGCGCGCGCGCCGATCGCGTCCTCGCGCTCGGCGAGGCCGGTGAACAGCGCCGCCGCCGCCTGGTAGTCGCCGCTGCGGTAGCTGAGTTCGGCCTGTTCGACGGTGTCGGTCAGTGCCTCGGCCTCGGCGCCGCGCTGCTTGCTGATGCGGGCCGCATTGGCGAGCCGCTGCTGGGCCGCCGCCAGCTCGCCGCGCTGCTGCAGCACCTTGGCCGCCACCCGTTCGGTGCGATCGACGAAAGCGCCGTCGCGATAGCGCGCCCGATAGCGATCCGCGGTCTGCAGCGCCTCGTCGGCGGCCCCGGCCTCGAGGGCCGCCAGCGCCGCCATCGCCAGCGCTTCCTCGGCCTCGGCCGACTTGCCGGCGGCGATCGCCGCGAAGCGCTTGGCGGCCTCGCGATGGTCGCCGCGCAGATAGCGGCACCAGGCCAGCTTCCACGCCGCCACCGCCGCGTGTGGGCCCTCGACCAACACCGCATAGCCGGCTTCGGCGGCTTCGTACTGCTGCTGGGCGAACTGGTTCTCCGCGACCGCGAGGCGCGCCTCGGCCGCCAGTCGGTGCGGCGGTGCGAGCTGCAGCACGGCCTCGGCGCGCTGCTGCGACTCGGCATGGCGGCCCAGCGCGTGCAACACGAAGCTGGCCCCGTAGCGCGCGTCGCCACGCAGCTCGGCCGGGGCCTCGTCGGGCACCGAGTCGTAGGCCGCGAGCGCTTCGTCGTAGCGCTGCAGGTTCGCCAGCGCCTCGCCGAGCGCGAACGACAGCCGCGGCCGTTCCGCCGGTGCGGCGCCCTGCAGCGCCTCTCGCAGCGCCGCCACCGCGCCCGCCCCGGCGCCGGTCGCCAGCGCACACAGGCCGGCCAATTCACGCGCCTGCTGCTGCAGCGCTTCGGGTCCGCCGGCGGTCAGCAGCGGCTGCAGTTCGCGCTGGGCGTCCGCGGCGCGCTGGTCCTGGTACAGCGCCCGCGCCCATTCGAGCCGCGCCGAAGCGGCCAGCGGCGATTGCGCATGCTCGCTCACCACCGCCGCGAACGCCGCCGCCGCCGCCTTCGCATCACCGCGGCCACTCTGCACGAACCCGAGCCCGTAGGCGGCGTCGTCGGCGAACTCACCGCGCACGGCCAGGGCGCGGCGGAACGCGGCCTCGGCGCCGTCGAAGTCCCGCTGCCGCAGCCGCGCGTCGCCGCTCAGGTACCAGCACTCGCCGCGGCCGGCGTCGTCCGCGGCCGCTTCCGCCGCGGCCGCGAACGTCGTCACCGCCGCCGCCAGATCCTGCTGCCGCAGCTGCGCGAACCCGAGCTGGTAGAGCGCCGGGAACTTGTAGTTGGCGCGCTCCCCGGTGGCGGCCGTCACGGCGGCCGCGAACGCTGCCGCGGCCTTGCCGTCGTCCTTGGCCTCGCGCCACGCCTCGCCCTCGCCGAACCGCGCCGCCGCCAGCAGGTAGTGGTCGGCCGGCACCGAGGTCGCCAGCAGCCCGAACTGCTCCGCCGCCGGGCCGTGCTGACCGGCCTGCTCGAACAGACCCGCCAGCCGGTAGCGGCACTCGGCCAGCAGTCGGAACGAGGTGCCGCCGCGCGCCAGCGCCTGCTGCAGGTCGGCGATCGCTTCCTTCGGCCGCTTCGACTCGATCTGGCACAGACCGCGCCGGTAGAAGGCCTCCGGCACCAGCGCGTGCTTGGGTTGCTGCTCGAGGAACGCGGTGAACTTGACCGCCGCCTCGTCGAACAGGCCGCGCTGCAAGAGGCCGATCGCCAGTTGGAATTCTTCGGGCGGTCGTTCGCTCTGGGTTCGTTCGCCCTGGGCGCAAAGCGCGGCGGTGAGCAGCGACAGACTGAGGGCGCGGAGCGAGGGCATCTTGGGCGGTGCGGCAGAGGGGTCGGACTATTCGGCGGCCAACCGAGGAACGTAGCCCGACCGGGGTCCCACTGCATCTCCCTCCGCGCGCGGGCACGGATCGGTGCGCCGGCGGCCGTCGCGGCCGCGCCAGCACCGCATGCTGGTCGACGCGCCGGAACCCGGCATGATACCGCTTGCTTCCGCCCGCCATGCCGATGCCGATTCCGCTGCTGTCGCTGCTCTGTCTCTTGTCGACCCTGGCCGCCTGCTCCCTGCGCGCGCCGGCGCAGAACGGTGCCGGGTCGGCCCCGACCGCCCCACCGCCGCTGCCGCGCGAGTTCCGCGGCGCCTGGGTGGCGACCGTCAACAACATCGACTTCCCGTCGCGGCGCGGACTCGGCAAGGCGCAACTGCAGGCGGAGCTCGATGCGATCGTCGCCCGCGCCGCCGAGCTGCGGCTCAACGCGCTGGTGTTCCAGGTGCGACCGTGCGCCGATGCGTTCTATCGCTCGCCGCTCGAGCCGTGGTCGGAGTGGCTCAGCGGCACCCAGGGCAAGGCGCCCGAAGGCGACTTCGACCCGCTCGCCTACGTCATCGACCGCTGCCACCGGCAGGGCCTGCAGCTGCACGCGTGGTTCAATCCGTACCGGGCCCGGCACAAGTCGGCGAGCAAGTCGGCCGAGGCGAAGTCGCACGTGTCGCAGCAGGCGCCGCAGCTGGTCGTGCAGTACGGCGGCTATCACTGGATGGACCCCGGCGAACCACTCGCGGCCGACTGGTCGCTGGCGGTGATCCAGGACGTCGTCAAGCGCTACGACGTCGACGGCGTGCACATCGACGACTACTTCTATCCGTATCCGGAGCCCAAGCAGGAGTTCCCGGACGACGCCAGCTACGCGCGCTATCGCAACGGCGGGGGCAAGCTCGGCAAGGCCGACTGGCGGCGGCAGAACATCGACACGTTCGTGCGGCGCATGTACGCGGTCGTGCACGAGGCGAAGCCGCACGTGGCGGTCGGCATCAGTCCGTTCGGCATCGCGCGGCCCGGTGTGCCGGCCGGCATCAAGGCCGGCGTCGACCAGTACGCGCAGCTGTACGCCGACGTGCCGAAGTGGCTGCGCGAGGGCTGGCTCGACTACCTGGCGCCGCAGCTGTACTGGCCGATCGACCAGACCGCGCAGAGCTTCCCGGTGCTGCTGTCGTGGTGGCACGGCCAGAATCCGAAGCAGCGCGCGATCTGGCCCGGCCTCGCGACCTACAAGATGCTGCCGATCGGCAAGGGCTGGCGAGCCCAGGAACTCACCGACCAGATCGGGCTGGTGCGCGCCGCCGATCGCAACTCCGGCCACATCCACTACAGCTTCGCGTCGCTGCGCAGCGATGCGGCGCACGTCGGCGGCGCCTTGCGCGGCACGCTCTATCGCGAGGTGGCGCTGCCGCCGGCGATGGGCTGGCTCCGGGTCGCGGCCCCGAAGCCGCCCGAGCTGCGCGCGCGCGACGGCCAGCTCGAGTGGACCGCCGACGGCAACAGCCGGCTGTTCGCGGTGCAGGTGCGCACGGCCGGGGGGTGGCGCACGCTGCCGCTGCTCGGCGGTGAGAGTCGTTCCTGCGCGCTGCCGGACGACGCGACCGATGCGGTCGTCACGGCGATGAACGGCGCCGGCGCGCTCGGGCGTTCGGCGGTCGTGAAGTGCCGGTGACGCACCGGCACTCCGCCGGGGCGGTCGCGCCTACGCGACGAAACCGGCCACCGCGAGGTCGTCGCCGTAGACCTCGTACTTGACCTCGGCGAGCCGCCACGCCTCGGCCATGAACGAGCGCCCTTCACCGCCGACCGGCGTCGGGGCCTGCTTGCCGCCGATGATCTTCGGCGCCACGAACGCGAGCACCTGATCGACCGCGTTCCACGCCAGCATCTGCGCCACCAGCCCACCACCGCCCTCGACCAGGACCCGCCGCAGGCCGCGCCGCTGCAGTTCGCGGAACGCCTGGCCGAGGTGCAGTCGCCGCGGTGACTCGACCGCCGGCACATGGATCACGGTGACGCCGAGGTCCTGCAGGTGACCGCTGCGGCGCGGCTCGACGTCCTCGCTGGCGAGCAGCCAGGTCGGGGCCGCACCCGCGGTGCGCACCAGGTTGCTGTCGTCGTCGATCTCGCCGAGCGGGTCGACGACGATGCGCACCGGCTGCTTGCCCTCGACGTGGCGCACGGTCAGCTCCGGATCGTCGATCTGCGCGGTCTTGAAGCCGACCATCACCCCGTCGCAGCGGGCGCGCAGTTCGTGCGTCTTCCTGCGCGCTTCTGGCCCGCTGATCCAGCGCGCCTCACCGGTCGGCGCCGCGGTCTTGCCGTCGAGGGTCATCGCCCACTTGCACAACATCCACGGCCGCTCGAGCTGCAGCGCGCGACGGAACGGCGCGTAGAGCCGTTCGCACGCGGTCGCCGCGACCCCGTCGAGCACCTCGATGCCGGCCTGCTCGAGCACCGCGATGCCCTGCCGCCGATGGCGCGGATCCGGGTCGACGGCGCCGATCAGCACC